>NZ_JBVKAU010000006.1:354498-629938 GCF_055657525.1 Streptomyces sp. NPDC107522
GTGAGCCCCGGCGCAGCCCGGCCCCGCCCCTCACCGCAAACCCCGGTCACTTCACCGGAAACGCCACGTCACACACGGGGTCCTCGGCCCCCGCCGCGTCCCAGTCCGCGAAGTAGATCTCCCGGCACGGGCCCGCCTGCCACAGCCCGTGCCGCGGGATCCACTGCTCGACCGCCTCGAAGGCGGCCAGGATCTGCGGATGGGCCACCTGGGCCTTGGTGATCCGGGTGTAGGCCAGCCGCTGGGCCGGCTCCACGCGTACCTTCGTCTCCCAGGTACGGCCCTGCTTCTCCAGCCACGCCCGGGCCGCCGCCTCGTCGGCCACCGGCACACAGGACTCGGCGGGCCCGTCGCTCTCCATCGACACGTCGGAGTGGTAGACGACGAACGGCGGTGCGGTGATGCCGCCGCACTCCTTCGCCGCCTCCTCCAGGCGTCCCAGTGACGCGCCGATCCAGGCCGGCAGCTCGCCCGCCAGCACATGCCGCGTCTCGGTGATCAGCACCTGCTCGGGCACGTCCACCGTCTCGACCACGAACTTCCCGTACATCTCGGAGCTCCTCCCCGACAGTCGTCCACGGAGGTACTCGGCGAGTGTCCGCTGCCCCGCCACCCGCGCCTCGACGTCCGCCCAGTACGCGGCGAGCCGGTCGGCGGCCGCGGCCCCGTCCGGGGCCTCGACGACCTCGGCGACCCGGGCCAGCGGCATGTCCAGCTGGCGCAGGAGTGCCACGAGGCGAGCGCGTTCGATCTGGTCGGCGCGGTAGTAGCGGTAGCCGCTCAGCTCGTCGACGTGCGCAGGGGCGAGCAGCCCCAGGCGGTCGTACAGCCGCAGGGCCTTGGCCGACAGCCTGGCCCGCGCGGCGAACGCGCCGATGGTGAGCAGTTCGTCGTCCACGGCCTCATCCTCCGTCACCGGGCGGCTCTTCCGCCCGGTGCGAAGAACGGTCGGCCCTGCCCCAGGGGCAAGGTCAACCGGCCAGCTGACCCTCGATCGCCGTGACGATCTCCGCCGCCTCCGGCTCCGTCTGCGGCGAGAAGCGGGCGACGACCGCGCCGTCCCGGCCGATCAGGAACTTCTCGAAGTTCCAGCGGATGTCACCGCTGTGCCCCTCGGCGTCGGCGAAGCCGACGAGCCGCTCGTACAGCGGGTGCCGGCCCTCGCCGTTCACCTCGACCTTCTCGGTCATCGGGAAGGTCACGCCGTACGTCGCCGAGCAGAACTCGGCGATCTCCTCGGCGCTGCCGGGCTCCTGCCCGAGGAACTGGTTGCAGGGCACGCCGAGCACGGTGAAGCCACGCTCCGCGTACTGCTCCTGGAGCTTCTCCAGGCCGGTGTACTGCGGGGTCAGGCCGCACTTGGAGGCCACGTTGACGACCAGTACGGCCTTGCCGGCGTACTGGGAGAGGTCCGCGGAACCGCCCTGGAGGGCGCCGATCTCGACGTCGAGGGGGGATGCGTTGGTGTCAGCAGTCATAAAGCGGATGCTAGCTCCGGTAGGTACCGGGCCCATGGTCCGGCCCCGCCGCCTTCACCAGCACCGCCCCGGCCGTCGTACGCGAATACAGCACCGACCGCCCCGCCCGCCGCCGCTCCACCAGCCCCGCGTCCAGCAGCACCCGCAGATGCCGGCCGACCGAGCCCAGCCCCTGCCCGGTCACGGCGACCAACTGGGTGGTGCTGAGCGGGGCGTCGAGGAGGACGAGCACCGCTGCCCGCGCGTTCCCGAGCAGCGCTCCCAGGCTCGCGGGAACAGCCCGCCCGCCGGGGTCGGCGAGCGCTCCGGCGCACGCGTAGACGACGGCGTACCGGTCGGGCTCCTCCCAGGACACCCAACCGCCCTTCGGCGTGACCGGCACGAAGACCAGCTCGGCGCCGGAGATCTCGCGGGGCGGGTACTCGTGCAGGTTCACCTGGAGCCGGTTGTCGCCGAGCCAGCGTGTGCTCCCCGGCCGCAGCGAGTCCAGTACGGCCGCCCAGCCGCCCCGGCTCACCCGCGCGGTCCGCGCGACCACGTCGGCCTCCAGGATGCGCCGGCGCCGGTACCAGTCCGGGCGTACGGTCTGCGTCCAGACGTATGCGAGGAGCTCGGCGGCGCGTTCGGGCAGGTCGTCCCGGTCCAGTACGGCGGGGAGGGGCCCCGCGAGGGAAACGGTGAGGTGGGCGCGGGCCGCCTCGGGGCCGGCCGCGCGCACGCGGGCGAGGCCCTCCTCGAAGGTCTCCCCGTCCCTCGGGGTCGGGGTGAGGAAGTCGGCGATCCAGTCCTTCCCGAGCCCGGCCCGCACCAGCCGCGCGGTGACCGGGTCGGCGGCGAGACGGGCCCGGTAGCCGGGCAGATGGGCGTCCAGCCAGGCGCGTTCGCCGGGGTGGGCGGCGGCGGCCGAGTGCAGCAGCTTCAGCGCGGCGAAGGTCTCGGCGAGCGGGGAGAGCACGAACCGGCTTCCGGCGAGGGTGTCGGCGTTGATCTGCCACCAGCCCATGAGTCCTCCAGCCCGTTCAGCCCATGGGCCGCCCCGTCCTCCCCCGTGGGCCGCCCAGTCCTCCCAGCGACCTTTCGCGCCCCGGCGAAACAATAACGACCGCGTTCCCGGCCGCCGCAGACTCCGCGCATGCGCAGCTACCGACAGCTCTTCCGCACCCTGGAGTTCACTCCGCTCTTCCTCGCCTCCTCGGCCAACGTCCTGGCCCAGACGATCAGCGGTCTCGCCCTCGGCACCCTGGTGTTCCGGGCCACCGACTCGCCGCTGCTGTCCGCGGTGAGCATGTTCGGCCCGTCGCTGGCGCAGGTGCTCGGGGCGACCTTCCTGCTGTCCGGCGCCGACCGGCTGCCCCCGCGGTCCGCGCTGACCTGGATCTCCCTCGTCCTCGCCGCCACCACGGCGGTCCTCACGCTGCCCGCACTGCCCCTCTGGACGCTCTTCCTCGTCATCGTCGGACAGGGTCTGGTCGCGTCGCTCGGCGGGGGAGTCCGCTGGGGCCTGGTGAACGAGATCCTCACCAAGGACGGCTTCCTGCTGGGGCGTTCGGTCTTCAACATGATGGCCGGGGTCACTCAGATCACCGGGTACGCGACGGGCGGCGTCCTGGTCGCGCTGCTGTCGCCGCGCCTGTCACTGCTGCTGGCGGCGGCGTTGTACGGGGTGGCGGCGGTCGTGCTCCGCCTCGGCCTCACCGCCCGTCCGCCCCGCGTCCAGGGCCGCCCGTCGGTCGCGGCGACCTGGCACACCAACGCCCTGCTGTGGTCCTCCCGGCCTCGCCGCCTGGTCTTCCTCGCCCTGTGGATCCCCAACGGCCTGATCGTCGGCTGCGAGTCCCTGTACGTCTCCTACGCCCCGGACGCGGCGGGCACGCTGTTCGCCTGCGCGGCGCTGGGGATGTTCGCCGGCGATGTGACGGTGGGCCGTCTCGTGCCGCCCGCGCTGCGCCCGCGGCTCGGCGTACCGCTGCTGCTCCTGCTGGCCGCCCCGTATCTGTTCTTCGCGCTGCGCCCGGCGGCGCCGGTGGCCGCCGTCGCCGTGGCCGTGGCCTCGGTCGGCTTCGGCGCGAGCCTCGTCCAGCAGGAGCGGCTGGTGGCCCTGACCCCCGACGAACTCGGCGGTCATGCCCTGGGGTTGCACGGCTCCGGGATGCTCTCGATGCAGGGGGCGAGCGCGGCGCTGGCGGGTTCCGTGGCCCAACTGACCTCTCCGGCGACGGCGATGACGGTGATGGCGGCGGCGTCGATCGCGGTGACGCTGACGCTGGCGGCAGCGAGGCTTCGGCACGCGGAGGAGAGCGGGCTCGTGGCAGCGGAGGGCTCGCGGGGACTGTGACACCTGGGTCCGCCGGTGCGCTGGACCGGGTAGTCGGGGAGAGGTGCGTCCTCGTACCGTCCTCTTCGACTGAGCGCGGCGGTGGACCGAGCAGCGTCCCCACGGCCCACCGCCGCACCCCTGGGTCTCCCCGCAGGAATGGCCAAAACCTCACGGCGCGTGAGGCGTATCCGCGCCAACTAGCCCGCGTACAAGGGGAGTTCACCTAGGTTGGTTGCGGATTTGACCACCGGCGACGACTCGTACCGATCCCCAGGAGGCCACCGTGCCCGACCCCGACATCCCCCTCGGTGCCACCGCCCGGACGCGGGCCCGGATCGACACCTCCAAGCCGCACTCGGCACGCTTCTGGAACTACTTCGTCGGGGGCAAGGACCACTACGAGGTCGACCGGCGGATCGGGGACGAGATCAAGGAGATCTTCCCCGGCCTCGTCGACGTGGCCGTCACCAGCCGCCAGTTCCTGGGCCGCGCCGTACGCCACCTGGCCGGCGAGGCGGGCGTACGGCAGTTCCTGGACATCGGCACCGGTCTGCCGACCGCCGACAACACCCACCAGGTGGCCCAGCGCGTGGCGCCGGACGCCCGCATCGTGTACGTCGACAACGACCCCATCGTGCTGGCCCACGCGAGCGCCCTGCTCACCAGCACAGCCGAGGGCATGGCGACGTTCCTGGACGCCGACCTGTACGACCCCGGAGGCGTCCTGGAGGCCGCCGCGGGCACGCTCGACCTCTCCCGCCCGGTCGCCCTGATGATCCTCAACACGCTCGGCCACGTCGCCGACCACGACCAGGCCTGCGACCTGGTACGCCGCCTCCTGGCCGGCCTCCCCTCGGGCAGCCACCTGGTGATCAGCGACAGCACGGCCACCAGCGAGGGCATGATCGCCGCGTCGGAGGCGTACAACGCCAGCGGCGCCGTGCCGTACCACGTGCGCAGCATCGGCGAGATCGCCGCCTACTTCGACGGCCTCGACCTGGTGGACCCGGGCATCGTCCAGGTCCCCGAGTGGCGCCCCGACACCCATGGCCCGACGGACCCGGCGACGGCCGCGGTCGACGCGTACTGCGGGGTGGGCCGCAAGCCGTGACGGGCCGGGCGATCGCAGACGGGGCGGTCGGGGGCGGGGCGTTCGGAGGCAGGGCTCAGCGGCGCGAGCGGGTCGCCGCGTACTGCGAGGTGGGCCGTATGCGCTCCTCTCGTGTGCCTGTCACCGCCCCTGCTCCACGTACTCCTTGAACTGCTCGAGATCGCTGCGGACGAGCCGCTCGATCGCGTTCGCCTGGGCGAACCCCTTCGGCCCGCCGAAGGTCTCCCTGACCGTGCCGGGGTCGTACTCGAGCCGCGCCTGGACCCGGGTGTGATCATCGTCGATCGGCAGCAGCGAGAAGGATCCCGCCAGCCCGGGATCGCCCGTGGTGCGCCACTCCAGCACGCGTTCCCCCGCCCGGTCGGAAACCCTGGCCTCGAACTCCCGGGCCCGCCCCCCGGCCTCGACGCCCAGCCGCGTCCGACCGCTCTCCTCCGCACGGGCCTCGCGCACCCCTGCCAGGAAGCGCGGATAGTCCTCCACCTGGTGAAGGCTGTCCCAGGCCGTGTCGATCGGAACTCCGACATCCACGTGTTCTTCGAGGGTGCTCATGGCCACCTCCACGTCCGGCTCATGAAGTCATGACCTTCTGCTTCCAGTGTGCGCCTGGGCCGCCCCGCCCGGCGCCGGTGTTCCCTCCGTCTTGTCCCCGTGTCCCACCAGGCACAAAGCAGCCCGCCGGAAGATCGCTTCCGGCGGGCTGTTCGACACTCCGACGCAGGTCGGCCCCGGGTGAGCTACCTGCCGAGGACGACGGTGTTGTTGCAGCCCTGGGTCGAGCCGAGGACCATGGTCTGCGAGCCGGGCGAGCCCTCGCCGTTGGACCGGTTGCCCTCGCGGCCGTTCTGGAACCCGAACTGGCCCTGTACGACGACGTTCTCCTCGGTCGTCGAGCACGAGGTGCTCTGGCTGATGAGGAGCGTCTTGCCCTCTTTGCTGTCCTGCTTTTGTTTGTGGCCGTGCTTGTGCCCTTGCTTGTGTCCCTGCTCGTGCTTGTGTCCGTGTCCGTGCCCCTTCCCGTCGGCGTAGGCGGTGCCGGTGCCGAGGAAGCCGATGGCGCTGAGGAGGACGGCCACGACAGCGATCTTGCGAGGCTTGCGCATGTCTTCTCCGAGCGTTGAAGCGGACGCTTATGCGATCCGCCACGTCATAAGGTGACGAGAGGTTAATGCGCAAATACCGGATATCTGCTCGTCGGCACGCCGGATCGTCCGACCGGCGAGCAAGCGCACCGGCCACCGCGACCGGCCCAAGTCCCCTGTACGGCCAAGGCATCACGCAGCCGAACGCGGACGTAGGCGCTCCGCGCAGAACCACCCGTGTGGCCGCCGCCAAGGGCGCGAGGCGGCCCGGGCTCCTCGCCGCTCACCCGGGGCGCTGACGAAACTCCCGTGCACCGTCGACGAGTTCGCGAAGCGACAGCGGACACCGCGAACTCGCCGAGCCCTTCAACGGTTTCGCCCTCGGCAGGGCCGGCCTGATCGGCGGGCCGCGGTCCGCCGCGCTGTGGCCGAGGCCTCGACCCGCGGCACCCCGCCCGCGCTCATCACCGCTTCGCTCGCCGACGCCGACTCTCCGCCCGCTCACGCAAACGGCCCCGGACGAGAAGTCCGAGGCCGAGCAGAAGCCCTCTCTGAGGGAGTCTCCCCAGGTCAGAGCGGTAACGCATGGTGCCCCCGGCAGGATTCGAACCTGCGACACCCGCTTTAGGAGAGCGGTGCTCTATCCCCTGAGCTACGAAGGCAAGGATCTCGGCGAGATCCGGCGACTAGCCTAGCGGATAAGGGATCGAGAGTGGGAAGGTTCTGGTTTCCGCAGGTCAGGAGGGGTCTGCGGGGAGTGACTGGATGGGTGGCTGGCGGGGCGTACATGGCCGGGGCGGGCGGCCAGGAGGCCGGTGATCGCTTCCGGTACGACCAGGGCGGTCAGGACGGTGAGCGGTGCGCGCCAGCCGTCGGTGATGTCGTGCAGCAGGCCGATGGCCAGCGGGCCGAGGCCGGCGAGGAGGTAGCCGGTGGTCTGGGCCATCGCCGAGAGGGCGGCGGCGGTCTGCGGGTTGTTCGTGCGCAGGCCGAGGAGGGTCATGGCCAGGGGGAAGGCCGCGCCGGTCGCCGCGCCGAGCAGGCATACCCATACCCAGCCGTACGTGGGGGCCAGCAGCAGGCCCGTGAGGGAGACCGGCTTCGCCACGACCACGGCCACCACCAGGGGCTGCTGGCTGCGCATGCGGGCGGCGGCAAGGGGGACGACGAAGCCCAGGGGGATGCCGATGGTCAGCATCACCGACATCATCAGGCCGGCCTGGGCGGGTGGGTAGCCGCTCGCCTGCATGATCTGCGGCAGCCACGCCACGAGTACGTAGAACATCAGCGAGACCAGTCCGAGGAACGCCGACAGCCACCAGGCGAGCGCGCAGCGCAGTAAGGATCCGCCGGGCGGCTGGGACCTCGCCGTCGCTTTCGGTCCCGCCGTCACTCTCGGCCTCGGCATCGGTGTAGGACGTGGCCCCCTGCGGTGTCTCCCGTCCGCTCCAGGCGCGGCCAGCAGCCCCCACACCACCGCGGCCGGCACCGCCGGTACCGCCCACACCGCAAGGGCGAACTGCCATCCGGCCGCGGCAGCGAGCGGCACCGCGGCTCCGGCTGCGAGGGCGCCCGAGACGGCCATGAGCGTCATGGTGAGGCCGGTGAACAGGCCGGTCCGGTCGGCGAAGTGGTCCTTGATGACGGCGGGCACGAGGACGTTGCCGACGGCGATACCGGCCCCGCACAGCACCGTTCCGGCGTAGAGCGCCGTAGACCAGGGAACGGCGCGCAACGCGGCGCCGAGCGCCAGGACCGTGGCGGCGGCGCACACGGCGGCGTGCGTCCCGAACCGGCGGGACAGCCGGGGCGCGAGCCAGGCGAAGGCGCCCAGGCACAGCACCGGTGCTGTCGCCAGCACGCCGACCTGGGTGCCGGACAGGGCGAGCGCCTGCTGTACGTCCCCGATGAGCGGCGGCGCTCCGGTCATCGCCGCGCGGAGATTGACGGCCAGCAGAATCAGGCCGGCGATGAGCCACAGCCTGGTGTTCACGTGTGTTCCCCCATGCGCGTGCGGTCCCCCGTGGACGTGACGGCGGCCCCCTCCTCCGCACAGGAGAGGGCCGCCGGGCTTTCAACTCGGGCTCCGGTCAGTCGCCCGCGTCGTATCAGTCGCTCGCGCCGCGTCAGTTGCCCGCGTCGCGTCAGTCGCTCGCGCCGTGTCAGACGCTCATGCCGTGGTCGACCGGACACGTCGCCCTGCCCGCGGTGCGGAACGCCACCCCGGAAGCCGCGCCGGAGGCGGTCGTGCCGAGCTGCCTCAGGATCTCGTCGGACAGCAGGTCCTCCTTGCCCTTCAGGGCGTCGGCGACCTTCGCGTCGGACACGAACACGAGCTCCGCGGCGATGTTGTCCTGAACGATCCGCGCCAGGTTGTCCAGCGCCACCCCGATCGGGTCCGACGGCAGCTGCGCCGTGGGGATGTCGATCAGGTGGGTGGCCACCTTCTTCTGGTTCATCATCGGCTTGATGATGATCTCCGCCTGGTTCAGCACCGACGTCGTCCAGATCGACAGCACCACCGTGTACAGGTCGGCCCAGGCGTTCTCGCCGATCTGTGCCCGCCACTTCCTGCACAGGCCCTGCACGCCGGAGATCTGCGCCGCGGAGGCGTGCTGCATGTTCACGCGGATCGACGGGTAGACGCGCCGCGCGAAGTCCTGGAACGAGGCGATGTCGAAGGCGCGGGCGCGGACGGAGTCGGCGATGAAGGTCAGCGCCTCGTCGAGGATCTTCGCGCAGGAGTTGTGCAGCTCCTGCGGCAGGTTCGCCGCGGCGAGGTTGTTCTTCGCGGTGGTCAGCCTGTCGGCGAACGCCTGCAGCGGCGTGGTCCACGCGTCGGTGCCGGGGCCCTTCATGGCCACCATGTCGAGGTCGTGGGCGTCGATCCGGTCGGCGTTGGCGACGTTGGGGACCTTGTCCGACAGGTACTCCGCGATCGTGGAGTAGATCCCCAGCGGCACATGGGCGATGGACTTCGCCAGCTCGAACTCCTCGGCCACCGGGTGCTCGACGTACTGCTTGCCCTGGTGGACGAGGGTGAACGTGCCGCCCTTCGCGTCGTTCTGCACCACGATGACGGGCCCGAGATTCCTGACCAGGTCGGCTTTCAGCGCCGCGTAGTTGGTGCGCATCGCGGCGTTCACGGCGCGCAGGGAGTCCCGGGCGGCGGTCTGTGGGTTCACCGCTTCGGCGGCGGGGGCGGCGTCGAGGGCGGTTGCCGCGGTCGGCGTGGCGGCCGTATGGCCGAGGAAGGCCGCGGCGCCGATGCCGCCCGCGCTGCCGATGAAGGTCCGGCGTGTTGCCATGGCTTGCTCTCCGTAACGAATGGGTCGTCAGGTGTTCCCGCCGTGGGGGAAGCGGTGGTGTGGGGGGAACTGACCCGCCGGGAGCCGCGAAGGGCCGGGACGCGGGGAGCAATGCGAGGAGGGAGTCCCTCTCCGGCGGCGTGGGGCTGGAGGGAGGCCGGAGAGGGGGAACTGCGGGGCGCGCTAGCTCAGCGCGGTGGGGGAGGGGACGACCACGCCGTACAGGTCGGCGATCGTCGCCAGCGCGCTCTCGTGGATCTGCTCGGCGGACAGTCCGCCGCCGACCGAAGGCAGCGGCCGGGTGGCGCAGGCGTTCGCGACCACGGTGGGCTTGTTCCCGCGCAGGAACGCGCCCTCGGCGGTGAACGTCACGCACATGTGCGTCATGAACCCGGCGATGACCAGGTTCTCGTTCCCCGCCCGGTCGACGTGCCCGCCGAGGCCGGTGTTCACGAAGGCGTTGGGGGCCTTCTTCACCACGGTCCTCTCACCGTCGGCGGGCTTGACCCTGTCGTGGATCCGGCCGATCGGTCGGCGGATGTCGTACGGCGAACCCGCGCCGCCGTCATTGACGATGTGGATGACCTTCCCGCCCGCCTCGCGGGTCGCGCTCAGCAGCTCGGCCGCGGCGTCCAGGGCCGCCTGCCAGCCGGTCAGTTCCATCACTCCCCGGGTGTAGGTGTTCTGGTAGTCGACCATGAGCAAGGTGGCGGAGGCGAGCGAAGCCGGTCTGTCGGCCAGGCCGCCCAGCTTGCGCAGCGTCGTCGTGCTCGACGTGTCGGCGTCCGCCGCCTGCGCGGGGGAGCCGCCCAGGCGGGTGGCGCCGAACACCGCGGCGCCGCCGACCAGGGCCGCGCCGCCGGCCCTCAGGAACCCGCGGCGGGACTCACTGCCGCGCCCCGGCCCCGCCATGTCAGGCCAGCTCCTTCCCGGACGCGACGACGACGCCGTACGCGTCGGCGATGGCCGCCAGGGCACTGCGGTGCAGCTCGTCCGCGGACACGTCGACGATCGACCGGGTGGCGCACGCGTCCGCGGGGACGGTCGGCCTGTTGCCGCGCAGGGCCGCGGACGCCGTCGTGTACGCGATGCACATATGGGTCATGAACCCGGCGACGATCACCGTGTCGTTGCCGGCCTCGTCCACGAGCTTGCCGAGGTCGGTGCCGTGGAAGGCGTCCGGGGCCTGCTTGACGACCACGGGTTCACCGTCGACCGGCGCCACGTCGGGGTGGATCGCGCCGATCTCGGTGCGGATGTCGTACGGCGAGCCTTCGCCGCCGTCGTGCTGGACGTGGATGACCTTCGCCCCGGCCCGGCGGGCCCGGGACAGCAGGTCCGACGCCGCTTCCAGGGCGGGCTTCCAGCCGTCGAGTTCCATCACACCGCGGGTGTAGGTGTTCTGGTAGTCGACGAGGACGAGCGTCGAGGACGCGAGGGCCGCGGGGGTGTGGTCGGCACCGCCGAGTTCGCGCAGCGTCTTGCTTGCCACAGGTCTTCTCCAAGGTTCCGGGGGCGTGAGCGGGTGGTGCGACAGGGGTTGTGCGGCACGGGTCGTGCGACACAGGCCGCGCAACACCGGCCGTTCAACACTCTGTTGAACATGTATGCGACGCTATGGCCCGAACCGGGGGGTGGGCAATGACGCGCTATATGCAGAAACCGACACCCATGTCTGCGAGGGAAGCAGGGGGTTGCAGGGTGGGGGCCGTGAATCGATTGATGGTGATGGTGCTGTTCGAAGGGGTCGACCTCCTCGACGTCACCGGGCCGCCGGAGGTGTTCTCCCTCGTCCCGCGCGAGATCCAGCGCGAGGTTCCGTACGACACCACCGAGCGCGTCGGCTACGAGGTCGTGCTGGCCGCCGAGACCCTGGAGCCGGTGACGACGGCGGCGGGCGTACGGATCCTGCCCGACACCACGTTCCAGGACGTCGCCGCACGGGCCATCGACACCCTCCTGGTGCCCGGCTCCGTCGAGGTGGACAGCGAGCGCCGCATCCATCCCGTCATCGAGCCCGGCACGGTGGCCCGGGTGAAGGCGCTGGCCGCCCGCGCCCGGCGCGTCGCCTCGGTGTGCGTCGGCGCGCACATCCTCGCCGCCGCGGGCCTCCTCGACGGCAAGCGCGCCACCACGCACTGGTCGACCGCGCAGCGGCTCGCCGCCGACCATCCGGCGGTGCGGGTCGACCCGGATCCGATCTTCATCCGCGAGGCGGGCGAGGTGTGGACCGGTGCGGGGATCAGCGCCTGCCTGGATCTGTCCCTCGCCCTGGTCGCGGAGGACTTCGGCGAGCAGGTCGCGCTGCGCGTCGCCCGCCAGCTCGTGATGTACCTGAAGCGGCCCGGCGGGCAGTCCCAGTTCAGCGTTCCGCTGGAGCGGGTGTCCACGACACGGCGCATCGAGGACCTGCGGCATCACATCCTGAACCACCTCGACCAGCGCCTCACCGTCCCGGAGCTGGCCGCGTACGCGCACGTCAGCGACCGGCAGCTCACCCGCATCTTCAAGACCGAACTCGGCACGACCCCGCACGCCTACATCGAGTCGCTCCGTGTCGAGACGGCCGGCCACCTGCTGGCGACCACCGACGACACGCTGGAACGCATCGCCTCCGGCTGCGGGTTCGGCACCGTCGACACCCTCATCCGGGCGTTCCGCCGCCGCCTCGCCACGACGCCGAGCGAGTACCGGGCCAGGTTCCGCGCGACCGCGGTCCAGGGAGCGTCCTGACGTACTTGACCTCGAGTTAACTTGAGATTTTACGTTGCTCTGGCGGGCCTCACCCGAGGTGATCCGCGAACTCCCTGCGCAGTCAACGGAATTGAGGCACCTCCATGTCCCAGCCCCCGCTCAAGATCGGCGTCCTCATCGGCAGCGTCCGCCCCGGCCGCCTCGCCGACAAGGTCGCGCAGTGGTTCGTCTCCGAGATCGGCCGGCGCGACGACATGGAGACGCATGTCATCGACCTGTCCGAACCCGCCCTCACCGACGAGCTCAAGCTCACCCTGGAGCGCTCCGCCGCCCCGGACGACGCCCCGACCCTGGCCGAGCGCATCGGTGGGCTCGACGGGTTCGTCGTCGTCACGCCCGAGTACAACCACGGCTACCCGGCCGCCCTGAAGCTGGCCATCGACTACGTCTACCGCGAGTGGCGGGCCAAGCCGGTCGGCTTCGTCTCCTACGGCGGTATGGCCGGCGGCCAGCGGGCCGTCGAGCAGCTGCGCCAGGTCTTCGCCGAGCTGCACGCCGTCACCCTGCGCGACACCGTCAGCTTCCCCATGGCCTGGGAGCGGTTCGACGACGAGGGCCGCCCGTACGACCAGGACGGCACCGCCAAGGCCGCCACCGTGCTCCTCGACCAGCTCGCCTGGTGGGGCCTGACCCTGCGCGAGGGCCGCGCCGCCAGGCCGTACGACGGCTGAACCCGAAGCGACTCGGCCTCAGCACATCGCAACAGCCTCAGGACATCGCGACCCGCGCGAACCGCCCCGCCACCCGCAGGTCCCGCTCCACCCGCCCGGCCGTCTCCACCAGCTCGGGCAGCACGTCCCGTACGCACTCCTCCACCGACCGCCGCGCCGCATGCATCGCCACGTTCACCGCGGCGACCACCCTGCCGCCGCGGTCGCGCACCGGTACCGCCACCGAGCGCAGGCCCTTCTCCAACTCCTCGTCGACCAGGGCGTATCCGCGGGCCCTGACGTCCTCCAGTACGGCCGTCAGCGTCGCGGGATCCGTGGTCGTACGCGGTGTCAGCGGGGACAGGTCCCCCAAGTGCCGTTCCCCGGCGGGGAGGTCAGCCAGGAGCACCCGGCCCAGCGAGGTCGCGTACGCCGGCAGTCGCGTGCCGACCGCGATGTCGACGCTCATCACGCGGGCGGTGGCCGCCCGGGCCGTGTACTGGATCTCCTCGCCGGACGGCGTCAGCACCGCCAGGGACGCCGACTCGTGGACCCGGTCGGCCAGTTCGGCCAGGTGGGGAGTGGCGATCCGCGCCAAGGACGTACGGGACAGGGGTGGAAAGCCCAGCGACAGGACACGGGGCGTCAGCGAGAAGGCACGCACGCCGCACGGGCGGACCAGGCCCAGATGCCCGTACGTGATGAGCGCCCTGCGTGCCGTGGCCCGGGACAGTCCGGTCGCCTGGGCCACGTCCGTGAGGGTCAGCTCGGCGCGTCCCTCGCCGAAGGCGGTCAGGACCGTCAGTCCGCGCGCCAGCGACTCGACGAACTCCCTGCCCAGTTCCTGCTTGGAGGCGCCCGTCCAGGTCGCCAGGCCCGCCGGAGCCGCCTCGCGCCGCGGCTCCGGGGCCTCGCGCAGCTCGCGTTCCATCTCCGCCACCGCCGTGCGCAGCCGGGGGAGGAGCGTGTCGCGCAGGTCCGCGGCCGTGTGGCGGCTCGTGTGGCTCACCACGTTCGCCACACAGGCGATACGGCCGCCCGCCCGGGGATCGCGCACCGGGACGGACACGGCGACCAGCCCCGGCTCGATCAACTGATCGTCCAGCGCCCAGCCGTCCTCCCGCGCCCGCGCCGCCCGGCGTTCGAAGTCCTCGTCGGAAGACACGTGCTCCCGGGGCGGTACGGCCGGAAAGCCGCGGTCTTGCGGATCCGCCGCACGGCGCTCGCGCCAGGCCCGCCACTCCGCGTCCGACCACAGCGTGGCGAACAGCGGGCCCGGCGCGGTGCGCTCGGCGGGCAGCAGGTCGCCGATGCGGAAGCTGAGGGACATCGCGCGGCGGCGCGTCGCCTGGTGGATGAAGCGGATGCCGTCGCGGTCGCCGACCGCCAGCGACACCGACTCGTCCAGCTCGTCGGCGAGCGCGTCCGCGTGCGGGGCGAGCAGGGCGGGCAGGCCCAGGGCGGCCAGATAGGCGTTGCCGAGTTCCATCACGCGGGGTGCCAGCACCACGTCACGGCCGTCGAGACGGACGTACCCCATGCGGGCGAGCGTGGACGCGATCCGGTCCACCGTGGAGCGGGCGAGCCCGGTGGCCCTCTCCAGCCCGCTCGCGCTCAGCGTCCCGCCGGCCTCCGTCAGCTGCCACAGCACCGCGACACCGCGGATCAGCGGCGTCACCGCCTCCGCCGGTACGGCGGGGGCGTCCTGGGTCGTCTTCGCGGGCATCGGCTCTCCGGTACGGCGTTCGCAGCAGGCTCACACCGTAATCCGCCGCACGCCCCCGCCCACGCCACGCCTGCGCCGCGCCCACCCCTACGCCTGTCCGTCCTTACTCCCGGGTCACCCGCACCCGGTAACTCCCCGCCACATCCGCCTCCACCACCGCGATCCGCACCCCCCGCTTCGTGTCCCGGAACTCCTCCCCCGGCACGAACGCCGCGTCCGAGAGCTCGGCGTGCACGTTCGGACTGCGGGTGCAGCCGCCGCTGTCCTGCCGGGCGTCGTGGACCTTCACCGGGCCCATCCCGGTGTCCACGTCCGCGTCGACCTTGTAGATCAGCACGCCGGGCCGGCACACGGTCTCGTCGTTGCCCTCGCGCGTGCGCACCTCGACGGCGTATCCGCTGCGGCGGTCCAGCGGTACGAACACCAGCTTCGGGCCGCCCTCGCGGGCCAGCGGCGTCAAGGCGTGGTCGGAGGTCCCGGGAGCGGCCGCGCACCGTACCTGCGCCGCGTCCAGCCAGCCCAGCTTCCACTTGTGCCAGCCGAGCAGGTCGTTGTTGGCCCCCCAGTCCTCGCTCATGATGTCCCAGTGCCCGACCGCGCTCCCGCCCTCGGCCGTGTACAGGTCGGGCAGCCCGAAGACGTGGCCGTTCTCGTGGGGGAGGACCCGGTAGCCGGTGCGGTGGTAGGAGCCGGAGCCGTCGTCCTGGCGGGAGTAGACGAAGGAGGCGTTCGCGACCGAGACGCCGTCCGCCACCGGGGCCTCGGTGTTGCCCGCGAAGGACACCGACAGGACCGTGTCCAGGGCCGAGGGGCCGGCGTTCGGCGTCACCAGCACGTTCAGGAAGTCGTACGACCGGAAGTCCACCCCGGGGTCGGCCGCGGCCACGATGTCCTGGACCAGCTGCCGGTACCCCGGGTCGAAGGGCGCGCCGCGCTCTATGCCGTAGGCGTGGAAGGACTTGGGCATGCGCAGCCAGTCGCGGATCGGGGTCTCGGGGCGGTAGTCGAGGCGGCCGTAGGAGCTGGTGCGGAACCACTCCTGGGTCTTCGGGAAGAACTCCGCGAAACGGTCGAGCGCCTTGCCCTGGCCGGGCGCGTCGGGGAAGTCGACCATCACGGTGAGGGCGTGGACGGTGCCGGTGGAGCGGGAGTAGCCGCGTGCCGTGGGCACGCCCTCCGACATCTGGACCGTCGGCCGGCCGCTGATCATGCAGGGGCCGAGGGGGGAGGAACGGGACAGGGCGATCGGTCCCGCCTGCGTTGCCGTCGAGGGGCCCGCCGTGTGGCGCCCGGTGCCTGCCGAGGTGCCGACCGCCAGGGTCAGGACGGTCACGGAGGCGAGGGCAACCGCACGGCGGGGGCGTATCCGACGGCTCGGCTGCATGCAGGGGCCCTTCCGTCCATGGCAGCCCGCCGACCGCGCACTGCGCCCTCTCGATCACCCTGTGTCGAGGGATGCGCGGGCGCGCGTTGGAAGAGACCGAACGTGGGTTCTTGCGAACAGAGACTTGTGATTCAGGTCACATGAAACTTTTCGGGAGGCGGGAAATAACCGGGGATCCCTTCCCCGTTTAGCCATGTGTCCGAGCGAAACGGGGACAGCTTCCCCGGATCGCCTCCCACTGGAACTCAGGAGTACGCCGTGCAGACCGCGACCCCCGTAGCGCGCAAGGCGAGCCGGCCGCGCGCCGACGCCCTGCGCAACCGGGAGCGGATCGTCACCGCCGCCCGGGAGATGTTCGTCGAACTCGGCCCCGACGTGCCGCTGGACGACATCGCCCGCCGGGCCGGCGTCGGCAACGCCACGGTGTACCGCAACTTCCCCGACCGCGACGCGCTGGTCCGCGAGGTCGTCTGCTCCGTCATGGAGCGCACGGCCGCGGCGGCGGAGCGCGCGCTCACGGAGACCGGGGATGCCTTCGAGGCCCTGGAGCGCTTCGTGCACACCGCCGCCGACGAGCGGATCAGCGCGCTGTGCCCGATGGTCCAGAGCACCTTCGACAAGCACCACCCGGATCTGGAAGCCGCACGCGAGCGGGTGGAGCAGCTGGTCGCGGAGATCATGGACCGCGCCAAGGCGGCCGGCCAGCTCCGCTCCGACGTGGACGTCGGTGACCTCATGCTCGCCGCGGCCCAGCTCAGCCGGCCCCCGGCCGGGACCGGGTGCCAGATCGCCGACCGCTTCGTCCACCGCCATCTGCAGCTGTTCCTGGACGGACTGCGGGCCCCGGCCCGTTCGGTCCTGCCGGGCACGGCACTGACCATGGAGGACCTGCGCCAGGCCTGACCGATCAGTACGGACCGATCAGTACCGCCCGATCAGTACAGACCGATTAGTTCAGACCGATTAGTTCAGAGCACAACAGCAGTCATCACCTCGACGATTCTCACCGGCCGTCACAGCCGACGAGCCGTCCCCTTTTCTTTCACTTTTTCCGTCACGAAGTCCCGAAGTGGGTACCCCCATGTCTGAAACAGCCGCAAAGGCTCCCGGCACACCGGCGACATCCGGTGACGCCAACCGCTGGAAAGCGCTCGTCTTCATCGCGCTCGCCCAGCTGATGGTCGTCCTCGACGCGACCATCGTGAACATCGCCCTGCCCTCCGCCCAGCAGGACCTGGGCATCTCGGACGGCAACCGCCAGTGGGTCGTCACGGCCTACGCCCTCGCCTTCGGCGGTCTGCTGCTGTTCGGCGGCCGGATAGCCGACCTGTGGGGCCGCAAGCGCGCCTTCGTGGTCGGCCTGATCGGCTTCGCCGGTGCCTCCGCGCTCGGCGGTGCGGCCACCAACGAGGCGATGATGTTCGGTGCCCGCGCCCTGCAGGGTGTCTTCGGCGCGCTGCTCGCGCCCGCCGCGCTCTCGCTGCTCGCCGTGATGTTCACCGACGCCAAGGAACGTGCCAAGGCGTTCGGTATCTACGGCGCCATCGCCGGTGGTGGCGGTGCCGTCGGCTTCATCCTCGGTGGTGTGCTGACCGAGTACATGGACTGGCGCTGGACGTTCTTCGTCAACATCCCGTTCGCGATCGTCGCCGCGCTCGGCGCGTACTTCGTCATCCGTGAGCCGGAGGGCGGCCGTAACCGCAACCCGCTCGACATCCCCGGCGTCCTGCTGTCCACCCTGGGCCTGGTCGCGCTGGTCTACGGCTTCACCCGCGCCGAGTCCGACGGCTGGGGCGACTCCGTGACCGTGGGCATGTTCGTCGCCTCCGCGGTCCTGCTGCTCGCCTTCGTCGTCACCGAGGCCAAGGTCAAGGCCCCGCTGCTGCCGCTGCGCGTGGTCACCGACCGCAACCGCGGCGGCGTCTACCTCTCCCTCGGCATCGCGATCATCGCGATGTTCGGCACCTTCCTGTTCCTGACCTACTACCTGCAGATCGTGAAGGGCTACTCGCCGATCAAGACCGGCTTCGCCTTCATGCCGATGATCGTCGGCATGATGGTCGGCTCGACCCAGATCGGCACCCGCCTGATGACCCGTCTGCCGGCCCGCCTGCTGATGGGCCCCGGCTTCCTGGTCGCCGCGATCGGCATGCTGCTGATGACGCAGCTGGAGATCGGCTCGTCGTACACCTCGACCATCCTGCCGTCGATGCTGCTGCTCGGTCTCGGCATGGGTACGGCGTTCATGCCGGCCATGTCCCTGGCCACCCTGGGCGTCGAGCCCCGGGACGCCGGTGTCGCCTCCGCGATGGTCAACACCTCGCAGCAGGTGGGCGGCGCGATCGGCACGGCCCTGCTGAACACGATCGCCGCCTCGGCCACCACCTCCTACATCGCCGACCACATCGGCTCCGCGACCTCCAGGTCGCAGCAGCAGCTGGTGGCGCTGCAGGGCCAGGTGCACGGCTACACCAACGCGATCTGGTTCGCCGTCGGCATGCTGGTGCTCGCCGCGGTGATCGTCGTGACCTTCGTCAACGCCGGCCGTCCGGGCGGTACGACGGTGGCGTCCTCGGAGGAGGACGTCGAGGACGAGGTGGCGGTGCCGGTCGTCGCGCACTGACAGCCGACGACGACCGTACGGCCGTACCCCTTGGGACCAGGCGTACGTACGGGGATGGGGACGCTCCGTACGTACGGCCTCGAAGGACCTGCCCCGGCTTCCTGAACGAGCGGTTCAGCGGAGCCAGGGCAGGTCCGCACCCGCTTCGCTGGGCTGCAGGCCCTCGGCGACGATCTGCATGATCTCGCCGAGGGCCCTTTGCTGTTCGGGGGAGAGCCGGTCGAACATGGCCTGGCGTACGGCCTCCACATGGCCCGGGGCCGTCTGCTTCAGCACCTGGAGGCCCTGGTCGGTCAGCACGGCGAACTGGCCCCGCTTGTCGTCGGGGCAGTCCTCGCGCCGGACCCAGCCGTTCTTCTCCAGCCGGGCGACGGCGTGCGAGAGCCGGGAGCGGGTGATCTTCGCGTACATCGCCAGCTCGGTCATCCGCAGCCGGCGGCGCGGAGACTCGGCGAGCTTGACGAGCAGGCCGTAGTAGACGTGCGGCATGCCCGCGTCCCGCTGGAGCTGGCGGTCCAGGTAGTCCTCGAGCAGCGTGGTCGCGTCGATGTAGGAGCGCCAGACGCGCTGCTCCTCGTCGGTGAGCCAGCGTGGTTCCTCCCCGGAGGCGGGGTCGGACGCCGGGGGCGCGGAGGTCGATGCCGTGTTCATGTACTCCACTGTACGAGAGCTCTCCTTGAAGTTTTAACTACCTGGGCGTACGGTCGTGACAAGAGAAGTTTTAGATTTGAAGCAAGTAGTTCCAGTGAAGCGAGTAGGGCCTCGGTCCCTCGGAGGGAGTCACCACCATGTCCGCCGCCACGCAGGAGCGCATGCCCGCTCTCTATCTCAGCCACGGCGCCCCGCCGCTCGCGGACGATCCCGTATGGCCCGGTGAGCTCGCCGCCTGGTCGGCCGGCCTGCCGCGCCCCAAGGCGATCCTCATGGTCTCCGCCCACTGGGAGGAGGCCCCGCTCGCCATCGGTGCCACCGAGACCGTTCCTCTCGTCTACGACTTCTGGGGATTCCCCGAGCACTACTACCAGGTGAGGTACGGCGCGCCCGGTGCTCCCCGACTCGCAGAATCCGTACGGAAGCTGCTGCGCGCCCCCGGCGCACCCGTGCAGGACTTCCCGGACCGCGGCCTCGACCACGGCGCCTACGTCCCGCTCGTCGAGATGTACCCCGAGGCCGACATCCCTGTCCTGCAGATCTCCATGCCGACCCTGGACCCGCTGAAGCTGATGGAGATCGGCCGCAAGCTGGCTCCCCTGCGTGACGAGGGCGTCCTGATCGTCGGCTCCGGCTTCTTCACCCACAACCTGGCCGCCCTGCGCCAGGGCGGCATCCCCGCCTGGTCCGTGGAGTTCGACGACTGGGGCCGCCGGGCCCTGGAGAACCGTGACTGGGACGGGCTGCTGGACTTCCTCCACAAGGCCCCGGCCGGCCGCTACGCGCACCCGCGCACCGAGCACTTCGCCCCGCTGTTCGTGACGATGGGTGCGGCGGACGCGACGGGCGAGCTGGACGGCCAGAAGTCCGTGATCGACGGGTTCTGGATGGGGCTGGCGAAGCGGTCGGTGCAGTTCGGCTGACCTACAGGTCCTTTTCGTACCAGGCGACGTCCCAATATCGGCCGAACTTGCGCCCCACCTCGCGGTAGGTCCCGACGTGGCGGAACCCGAACCGCTCGTGCAGCCGCACGGACGCCTCGTTGGGCAGCGCGATCCCGGCGTAGGCCCGGTGCAGATCCTCGTCGGCGAGAGCCTCGAACAGAGCCTTGTAGAGGAGTGTGCCGACGCCGCGGCCGCCCACGCGCGGGGCGAGGTAGATCGAGACCTCCACGGAGGTCTCGTACGCCGGCTTCGGCCGAAAGGCGCTGGATGTGGCGTACCCCAGGATTTCCTGAGAGTTCCCTGAGGAGTCCGCCGCCCCGGCAACCATCAGCCGATGCGGCCCGTCTTCAGGGTGGGAGAGCAGCCAAGGGCGGCGCTCTTCCGGTGTGAAGACCGCGGTATCGAATGTGATGGGCGTCTCACGTACGTAGTGGTTGTAGATGTCGGTGAGGGCTTCGAGGTCGCTTTCGACTCCTGGCCTGACCTGCACCTCTGTACGTTCCGACGGCATCGGGCCTCCTCGTGTGGCCGGACAGGGTACTGCAAGATCAGAAAAATAGGGGGGCGGGTTGGGAATTCTGTCCTGATTCCAGTCGTTGTTTCCATCGAATGCCGGGCACTCGAGAAGAGTCCCAAGCGTTCACGGACCACCCGCCAGCCCACATCGCAAGGGAGCACGCATGGCAACCCGTGCCGTCGCCCGTCGTCAGTCCGCCACCGGCGAGGCCGTCGACGCGGCAAGCAGTGTTCGCGCCCATGGCGGCGAGATCGCGGACCGCGACCTGGTCGGCATGTACCTCGACGAGATCGCGCGTACGCCGCTGCTCGACGCCGCCAAAGAGGTCGAGCTGTCGCAGATCATCGAAGCGGGTGTGTTCGCAAGGCAGGTCCTCGACGGATACGAGGAGTCCAAGGCGGACGCCACCCGTGAAGAACTCGAGGCCCTGGTGGCCGAGGGAGAGCGGGCCAAGGACATCTTCATCCGCTCCAACCTCCGCCTGGTCGTGGCGGTGGCCCGCCGCTACCCGCGCAGCGGCCTGCCCCTGCTCGACCTGATCCAGGAGGGCAACGCCGGTCTGGTGCGCGCGGTGGAGAAGTTCGACTACCGCAAGGGCTTCAAGTTCTCGACGTACGCGACGTGGTGGATCCGTCAGGCCATCACCCGCTCGATAGCGGACCAGTCCCGCACGATCCGCCTCCCCGTCCACCTGGTCGAGGAGCTGGGCCGCATCCGCCGCGTCCAGCGCGAGTTCAACCGGGAGAACGGCCGGGACCCGGAGCCCGCGGAGATCGCCGCGGAGCTCGGCTCGACCCCGGAGCGCGTCTCGGACGTCCTCGACTGGGCCCGCGACCCGGTCTCCCTCAACATGTCGGTGGACGACGAGGGCGAGACCCAGTTCGGCGACCTGCTGGAGGACACGTCCGCGGTCTCTCCCGAACAGTCCGTCCTGACCCTCCTCCGCAGCGAGGAACTGGACGACCTGATCGGCCGCCTCGACCAGCGCACGGCGTCCATCATCAAGATGCGGTACGGCATCGAGGACGGCCGCGAGCGCACCCTGACCGAGGTCGGCAAGGAGCACGGGCTGACCCGCGAGCGCATCCGGCAGATCGAGAAGCACGCCCTGCTGGAGCTGAAGAAGCTGGCGCGCAGCACCGGCTTCGACGCGGCGGCGTAACGCCTCCGGCGGCAGCGCCGTGGGCGGTGCGGGCCGGTGGAGCATGGTCGAGTGCCGTGCCGGGATGCCGTCCGGGGGCGTGCGACCGGTGGCGGGCGCGTACGCCGGGTGGCGAAAGACCGCGCAAACATGGCGATGTAACGCCGCTTCAACCGACTGGCCCCCGGGAACAAGACCTCAGGGCAAGGGAGTTCGAACCCTGAGGTCCCCGGCGTTGCGGGCTACGGTCTCCGGCCTCGTGCCCGACCCCGAGCCCCGACGGGATCCACCGCGGACGCACCACCACAGACCTGACCCACCACCAGCAGACCAAGTCCCGACGCACTCCCCCCGGCGCCGGGACTCTCCCTGAGCCGGGCTTCGGCGCCTATCCCCCCTGGGTGCCGGGGCCCGGCTCCTTTGGCTTCCGGGGAGACCGGGCGCCCCTGGCCCTGGCCCGGACAGGGTGATGGGGAGCTGAGGTCGGGAGAGGCTCACGGTCTCCCGGGGCCACGCCGGCCATGGACTTCGGCGCCACCCGCCGGAATTGGCTCCGGAACCCCGGCAAGCTGGGCGGGTGGGTCACCCCGTACCTGAACCACGGGGTGGCCCACCCGGATGGCAGATTGTGCCACATGGGCATACCCTGCCGAGCGTGAGCAGCCCCACCCCCGCACAGCCCTCCTCCGCTCCGTCCCCCTCACTGACGGAGCGACGCAAGGCGGCGACCCGCATGGAGATCGCCCGCGCCGCGGCCGGCCTCTTCGTGCAGCAGGGTCTGCGGGCCACCCGAGCCGAGGACATCGCCCAGGCCGCCGGAGTGGCGCCGCGCACCTTCTACCGCTACTTCGCCACCAAGGAGGAGGCGGTGGCCCCGCTCTACACGGCGGGCGCCGACCGCTGGACGGAAGCGGTCCGAAACGCCCCCGCCGAGCTGTCCGTACCCGAGGCTCTCGAACACGCCGTCCGGCACACCCTGACACCGGGCGCGGGCGTGTCCCCGGCCTCCTGGGAGTGGGTCCGCACCTTGGTCCGCCTGGCCACGACGAGCCCCGCACTGCGGAAGGTGTGGGCGGAGGTCTGCCATGAGGGGGAGGCGAGGCTGGCGGAGGTGTTGGCGGGCAGGAACGCCCACCCCGGAGCCGGCTCCGACAACGTTGCCGAAGCCGCCCCGGCGGAGTCTCCAGACCTCCGCTTCGCCGCCGCCGTGGCCGCCGCGGCCGTACGCGTGGCCGTCGAGACCTGGGCGGCGGGGGAGGGGGCGGCCGACGGGCCGCAGGGTCCGGCGGCACTGGCGGTGCGCAATCTGGAGGCGCTGAGGGACTTCCCGTGGGGCGACATCGTGGTGCCGCCCGCTTGAGAGGTTGCACGGCGTGGAGGCTGGGCGGCGGTGGGTGCGCTCGCCCGCGCCGGCGGGGTGCCGCCTCTGTGGGTCGGGAGCCGCCCCAGCGGCACGACTGCCCGCAGCTGGGCACGCTGCTGCGGTCACGTGGCGCTGGCGCGTACCCCGCGCGGGCCCGCGGCCAGGCACGCTGCTGCGGCCATGCGGCGAGGGCGCGTACCCCCACGCACCCGCGGTCGCGTACGGCGGGAAGGGGACGTGTCGGGGGGTGTCCGCCCGCAGTGGCCGGCGTCAAGAAACGGCACCTCCCTGCCCGACCCCGGCCGCCGGTCCGAGGACGGACACCCCCCGGCACGGCCCCGACCCACAAACCGACCGCAGGCGCTACGCGCACCCCCACCGAACCCGCACAGGCGCCGCAGGCATCAACGCGCACCCCCACCCAGCCGCGCGCACAGGCCGTCGCAAGCCCCCCGCCTCAACCGCCGGAGGCAGAAGCACCCGCCCGGCTCAACCGCGCCCCCAACTCCCGTACACACCGCACCAGTTCCTCCGGCGACTCCACCACGAACTCGCAGTCCACCATCGCCAGCCGAACCGCCATCCACTCCACGGAGTCCCCAGCCGTACCCCGCAGCCGGCACCGCCGGTCGTCGATCGGCTCGGGCGCCCCCACCCACCCCGGCAACCGGGCCGCCACGAACTCCGCGGGCGCATCGAACGTCACGGAGAACTCGTACGTCTCCTGCCGCCGCCACATCGACTGCCGCAGATACTCCGCCGCACTCCCCGACGGCAACTCCCGCGGAGCGAACCGCGCCCCCGTGGCGAACGGCTCGCTCACCCGGTCGACCCGGAACGTCCGCCAGTCCTCCCGGTCGAGGTCGTACGCGACGAGGTACCAGCGCCGCCCCGTCGACACCAACCGATACGGCTCGGTCGAGCGACGCGACTGCGCCCCGTCCCCCGCCCGGTAGGCGAACCGCAACCGCTCATGCCCCGCCACACACGACGCCATCACGGTCAGCGTATCCGGCGCGATGCTCGCCCCGTCCCCGCTGGTCAGCGGCATCGTCGCGGCCTGCAGAGTGGACACCCGGTGCCGCAGTCGCGACGGCAGCACCTGCTCCAGCTTCGCCAGCGCCCGCACCGACGCCTCCTCCACCCCCTCGACCGCGTGCCCGGCCCCGGCCCGCAGCCCGACCGCGATCGCCACGGCCTCCTCGTCGTCCAGGACGAGCGGCGGCATCGCCTTGCCCGCGACGAGCCGGTACCCGCCGTCGGCCCCCTTGGTCGCCTGCACGGGATACCCCAGCTCCCGCAACCGGTCGATGTCCCGCCGCACCGTGCGCCGGGACACCCCCAGCCGGTCCGCGAGCTCGCCACCGGGCCATTCGCGAGGCGTCTGGAGGAGGGAAAGGAGCGTCAGGAGCCGTGCCGGAGTGTCCGTCGTCATGCATCCGAGGATGCCGCACGAGTAGGACACGATCTGACCTAATGCGGGTCTACCTTCGAGCCATGACCTCCACCGAGACCCTCATCGATCGGGCGCCGTCCGCTCCGGCTCCCACGGCCGACCGACGCCGCTGGTTCGCTCTCGCCATCGTGATGACCGCGGCGTTCATGGACCTCGTCGACGTCACGATCGTCAACATCGCGATCCCGTCGATCCAGCAGAACGCGGGCGCGTCCTTCAGCCAGATCCAGTGGATCACCGCCGGCTACGCCCTCGCCTTCGCCGCAGGCCTGATCACCGGCGGCCGCCTCGGCGACATACACGGCCGCAAGCGGCTCTTCCTGATCGGCATCGGCGGCTTCACCGTCGCCTCGGCCCTGTGCGGCTTCGCCGCGAACCCGGAGATGCTGGTCGCCTCCCGCCTGCTGCAGGGCGCGATGGCGGCGCTGATGGTCCCGCAGGTCCTGTCGATCGTGCACGCCACCTTCCCGGCCCACGAACGCGGCAAGGTATTCGGCATGTTCGGTGCGGTCGTCGGCCTCGGTGCGGTCACCGGCCCGCTGCTGGGCGCACTGCTGACGGAGTGGAACCTCTTCGGCCTCGAATGGCGCCCGATCTTCCTCATCAACCTCCCGGTCGGCATCGCGGGCCTGATCCTCGGCAGCCGCTTCATCACCGAGTCCAAGGCGCCGAAGGCGCTGAAGCTGGACCTGGTCGGCGTCGTCCTCGTCACCGTCGGCCTGCTGATGCTGCTCTACCCGCTCACCCGCGGGCGCGAGCTGGGCTGGCCGCTGTGGGGGTACGTCTCGATGGCCGGCGCACTCGTCGTCTTCGCGGCGCTGGTGGCCTACGAACGGCGCAAGACCGCCCGCGACGGCTCCCCGCTGGTCGAACTGTCCCTGTTCAAGGTGAAGAGCTTCGCGGCCGGCATCGCCGTGCAGACCGTGTTCGGCATCGCACTCGGCATCTTCTTCCTGGTCTGGACGCTGTACATGCAGATCGGCCTGGGCTGGAGCCCGCTGAAGGCCGGCCTGACCGGGATCCCGTTCTCCATCGCCGTCTCGACGGCGGCCGGCATGTCCGTCCAGAAGCTGGTCCCGCGCTTCGGCCGCAAGGTGCTCCAGGCGGGCGCGCTGGTGCTGGCGGCGGGCGTCCTGCTCTACATGTGGGAGTCCGAGCACTACGGCCTGACGATCGCCCCCTGGCAGATGGCGCTCCCCCTGGTCGTCATGGGCGTCGGCATGGGCCTGATCGTCGCCCCGCTGACGGACGCGATCCTCTCCGAGGTGCCCCGCGAGCACGCGGGTTCGGCGTCGGGCCTCATCAACACCGTGCAGCAGATGGGGAACGCGCTCGGCCTCGGTCTGGTGTCGGTGGTCTTCTTCGGCACGATGAGCGACCGCCTCGCCCCGGCCCAGGTGGGCCCGGCCTTCGCGGACGCCTTCCAGAACGCGCTGGGCTGGGTGGCCGCGGTGATGACCGTCATCTTCCTGCTGATGTTCGCACTGCCGAAGCGTCCGGCCCAGCACGTGGAGGGCGCCCCTGCCTCGGAGGACGCCGGGGAGGGGGCGGCCAAGGAGCCGGTCCTCGCGGGATGAGTGGTGGAGCGTGCGCTCGCTGTCCGGTCGGACCGCGGGCGCACCGCGCTGCTACGCCGCGAAGGCCTTGGTCCTAACTGCCGTCACTGCCCGCGATCGTGGACAGAGGCCGGTCGACCAGGCGTCGCAGCCGCTCACCGGACGGCTGAAGCGCCGCTCCATCAAGGGCCGCCAGCTCCCCCAACGACAGGCCCGACAGCGTGGGGAGCCAGGACTGCGCCACCTCAGACGCCGGTTCCTGGGGGGTGCGGTGTTCCCTCGATGACATGGCGTCACCGTATCCCATAGCTTAAGGTGCGGCGCGTGCCGATGCCCCTTCATCACCTCTCCGCCGATGTCCTGCGATCGCTGGCCTCCGTCACCGAGGACGAAGAAGCCGTCGCCTTCCTGCTGGACGCGGAGACGAGCCGTCGGCTCCTGTTGCTGCGGATGATCCTGGACCGTGCGGCGGAGGCGGCACCGAGCGACACCGCCGGCCTGCACCGGGACTGGCAGCTGCTGGAGGCTGCCGAGCGGGTGGATCGAGTGGCATTCGGTGCGGCGCTGCTCGACCCGCAGGTGGGGGTGTGGGCGGCGACGCTGTTGCGCAGGCTGACCAGGCCGGATCCGGCGGCCGCCGAGGGCGAGGCACCGCTGCGCGTGGAGCTGGGATTCCTGGGCCAGCTGGCGGCGGCGGTGTTCATCGAGGCCGGAGCCGACTTCCGTGCGCACGTGCCCGTCCGGGACGGTCGGGTCTTCCTGCCGGGTCTGGGCCGGGCGACCGTCGGCGGTGATCCCTGGGGCACCGCCGAGGTGTGGGCGCGGGAGGGCGTGGTCCGCCTCGCGGCGGGCGGTACGACAGTGACGCTGCCGGACGAGACGGACGGCGACGCCCCGGGCTGGGAAGGGCTGCGCAGGCTCCGCACCGAGCATGCCGGGGTGACCCTCACCCTCACGCTCGACGACCTGGGGCCGTATCTGACGGTGGCGGCGCTGCCGACGGCCGGACGACTCTCCACCGCGCAGTTCGACTCCTGGCGGCGCTGGTTCGGGCGCATGTGGTCGATGCTGGTGGACGGCCACCCGGCCAGTGCCCGGGCGCTGGCCGCCGGATTGCGGTCCGTGGTCCCACTGCCTCGCGGCGAGCGACTGCGTGCGCGGGCGGCGTCGTCCAGTGATGCGTTCGGGTGCCTGCTGTTGTCCGAGCCGGACGAGGACGAGGTGCTCCCGGCGCAGCTCGGTGTGGCCCTCGTCCACGAGTTCCGGCACACCCTGCTCAACGGCCTCATCTTTCTGGCGCCGCTGTTCGAGGAGCACGACGACCTGTTCCACGCCCCCTGGCGCGACGATCCTCGGCCACTGGGAGGGCTGGTACACGGGGCGTATGCCTTCTCGGGTGTCGCGCACTACTGGCGCACGCGCGGTACGGAGGGGCTCGCCGGCTTTGAGTTCGCCCTGTGGGCGAGAGCCGTGCGCTCCGTGCTCGAGGCGTTGCACGACCATCCCGCGCTCACTCCACTGGGGCGCGCGCTGCTCGAAGCGCTCGCAGAGCAGACCGCGCACTGGCACGAGGAGCCGGTGGGGGCGCGCGAACTGCGCCTCGCCCACCTGGCGGCCGTACACCACCACGCCACCTGGCGCGCCCACCACCTGCGCACCAGCCCGGCCTACGCGGAGGCGCTCGCGGACGCATGGGTGGCAGGGCAGCGCAAGGAGGCAGGTACGCGCCCCCAGCCCGAACTGCGCGCCGACCCCCGGGCCTGCCGACTCGACACCCTGGCGCTCCTGGCGCGCCTCAGCCTCATCGCCCCTGCCGAGTTCGACGCCCTGTGCGACGAGGCGGACCCGGCGAGCCGCGTGCCCGGAGCCGGTTCGGCGGATCTGGCCCTGGTGAGGGGCGATGCTCAGACCGCGGTGAAGCTGTACGCCGAAGAGCTCACCGTTCCCGGAGCCCGGCCCGCGGCCTGGGCCGGGCTGGGGCTGGCGCTGGCCGAGTGCGGTGAGCGGGACGCCGGAGCGGCCCTGACCGGCCACCCCGAACTCGCGGTCGCCGTCAGCCGGTCCCTGCCCGTGCCGCCGGACCCGGTGGCGCTGGCACGCTGGCTGGCCGGGTAGGGCCGCTCCGGCCGGCCCGTTCGGCACGGCGGGACCGTCGTACGGTTGTGCCGCTCCCGGTCACAGTGGCATCGGGTCGATGTCGCAGTCCGCGCGGTGGTCCCAGTCGGCCGCCTGCGCGACCGCCGGGTGGCTGCTGCCCAGCTTGCGGGCAAGGCGTTCGCGGACGTCGCCGCGCAGGGACTCCGCCTCCTCGGTGCGGCCCATCGCCCGCATGTCCATCGCCAGATTCGCCGCGCAGGCCAGGGTCGAGGGATGGTCCTCGTCGAAGACCTCACGGGAGCGGCGCAGTGTCTCGGTGTCCAGTTCCAGGGCGCCGGACACGTCGCCGAGCGCGTGCAGATCGCTGGCGAGGTTCGTGCGGCACACCAGTGTGGACGGGTGGTTCTCGCCGACGGCAGCCGTGAGTCCCTCCAGCGCCACGGAGTTGATGTACCGCGCGCCCGCCGCGTTTCCCAGCTGCCGGTGGGTGACCGCGAGGTTCACGGCGGCCGACAGGGCGTGCGGATGGTGCTTGCCGTACGTCGCCTCGTACTGCCGGCAGATGTCGCTGCCCAGCTGTAACGCCTCATCCAGGCTGCCCCGGTGCCGCAGGTGGATGGTCAGTTCGAGGGTGGCGGCCATGGACTCGGGGTTGTGGTCGCCGTATCGGCGTACGAGTTCGGAGCGGATCCGCTCCGCCGTGATGGCGGCCTCCTGGTGCCGGCCGGCTTTGCGGAGCCCGACGGCGAGGTGACGGACGCACGAGAGGGCGAACGGGTTGGTGTCGCCGAGCAGGGAAGTGGCCTGCTGGGTGATCTCGCGGTGATGAGTCAACGCCGTGCAGTAATCGCCGAGTTCGCGGATGTCGATGGCCAGGCCGAGCCAGGTGAGCAGGGTGAGGACGTGGTCCTGGCCGAAGACCTGGGTGCGGTCGTGGTAGGTCCGCTCGTCCAGCCGTCGGGCCCGGTCGAAGTCGCCGACCAGACGCAGGCTCACACCGAGGTTGTGCGCGGCGCGCATCGTGTCCGGGTCGTCCGGGCCTATGAGCCGTACGTACTTCTCGTGCACGGACTCGGCCAGGCGGAGCGCCTCTTCGAACGCGCCCCGCACCCGGTGGTCTATGGCGACGTTGCCGAGCGCTTCGATGGTGTCCTGGTGGTCGGGACCGACCGACCGTAGATAAGCCTCCAGCACCTCGGTGTTGAGCTCGGCCGCCTCTTTGTAGCGGCCCATGTTGAACAGCAGGAACCCCATATAGCGGGCGACCGCGAGGGTCTGCGTGTCTTCCTCGCCCAGCCGCCTGCGCCAGTTCTCGTGCGCGGTGCGGGCCAACTCGAGGCCGGACTCGTAGTCGCCCCGGCGCAGCAGGCACCTGACCTCGTTCACCACCAGGTTGCGCGCCCGCCTCTCGTCGGACAGCACCGCCTCCGACACGACCACATGGGGATACAGGGCGCCGTAACGGTCCCAGCGCACCGCGTCGTCGGGGTCGTTGGGGTCGCTGGCCGCCAGCAGCAGATGGGTGCCGCGCCGCATGACCGCCCGGTCCTCCTCGGTCATCCGGAACTGCAGCGCGGCCTGCACCAGCCGGTGCATCTGCAGCGAGTTGGTGCGGTGGTTGAAGCGGGCCAGTGAGTAGCGGCCGATGTCGCGGATGACCTGGCCGAGCCGGATCGGGTCCTCCAGGGCGGCGTCCAGCTCGGGGGTGATGGAGCCGGGCGGCATGCGGGTGAACATGCTGCGCGCGATCGGTTCGGGCGCGCAGAACGAGCACACCTGTAACAGCTGGTACGCGGCCGGGCTCTTGGCCTCCAGTTGGTCCAGCGAGATGTTCCAGGCCGCGATCACAGGGTGCTGGTCGCCCAGGGGAGCGGTGCCGCGCAGCAGGTCGAGGCGCTTCTCCGCGAGCAGGCGCAGGTACTCGTCCACCGGCATGCCGGTCTCCGCGTGCCAGGCGGCCGCCTGCTCGATGGCCAGCGGCAGGTCGCCGAGCGCCTCCGCGAGCCGGTCGGCATCCTCGTCGCTGATCCCGGGCCCGCGCACCTGCAGCAGCTGTTTGCTCTCCTCCCGCATGAAGACGTCGACCTCCAACGGCCGCGCGAGGGAGGCCCATTGGGGGTTGCGGGAGGTGACCAGGATGTTGCCGGGCCCACCGACCGGGAAGAACGGCCGTACCGCCTCCGGGCTTTCGGCGTTGTCGAAGACCAGCAGCCATTTGGCGTAGGGCACTCCGATGCGCAGCGACTCCAGGACCGCGGCGACCGTCGAGGCGGCGTCGGAGCCGGGCTGCAGTCCCAGCCGTGGGGCCAGCTCGACCAGGGAGAGGGAGATCTGCGCGGTGCGCTCGGCGGAGATCCACCAGATCACGTCGTACTCGGTCATACGGCGGTAGAGGTACTCGATGGCCAGCAGGCTCTTGCCGACCCCGCCCATGCCGTGCAGCGCGTGCGGCAGCACGGCGGTCGCCCGCTCCCGCAGCAGCCGCTGGTGAAGTTCGTCGAGGAGGGCCTCGCGGCCGGTGAAGTTCGGATTCCTCGGCGGAATGTTCCCCCACACCGTGGGTGTGTTGCTGGCGCGTTCACTGCCCACCGTGCTCGCCGGGGCCTGATGCGGCATCACCGGCCTCCTCTTCCCCTGAGTCGTCTGAGTCGTCGATCGGTCGGCGCCGTCCGGGGCCCGGACGACGGCATGGCTGGGTGTTGCGGGTGCGGTGGTGCCCCGGTGCGCGGTGTGCCGTACGTGTTCCCGGTGGGCCGCCAGTGCTGCGTCCACCTCGTTCGCCGACCTCAGGAACGGCCCGGACAGCGCGTGCAGCACGGCGCTCTCCGCGCTGAGCCACGGCTCGGACTCCTCGTCGACCGGCGGGACCGTGGGCACGGCGGCCCCGCGCAGCAACCGGGGCAGTCGCCACAAGTGTTCCCCGCCGGATCCCCGCCGATCCCCCACCAGTTCGACGACTCGCACCAGATCGGAACGCCGCCCGGCGGCGAGCAGCTCCTCGCGCACCCCGGTGGCGAACCCGAAGGCGGCGGCGGATCTGTCGGCGGGCCTGACCAGGCCGTGCACCAGCAGTTGCGCGAAGTCGGCGAGCGAACCGTCCGGCAGGACAGCGTCCTGAACCTCGCCGATCAGCGGCGGGCCGAGCGGGACCGCGGCGAGCATCGTCGCCAGAGTGAACACGTTCCTGGGCACCGCGGAGCGGAAACGCGCCACCTGCGCCGCCGCATCCCCGGGCGGCTCCGGGTCACCGACCGGGGCGGGCATGCGCGCGCGGGGGAACATCACCGTGAGCGGCAGCCACCCCGGCGGCGCCGCGCCCAGCAGGCCGGACCAGGCGTCCAGCCAGCGAGGGCTGAGTTCGAGCACCGGGATCGGCACATCGGGGCGCCTGCCCGGCGGCAGCCCGCCCACGTCCGGACCCAGGCCCCGTGCGCGCCACCGCAGCCGGCGGTTGGCCACGGCCGGCGCGGGCGAGCGCAGCAGTACCTGCCAGTGCTGCAGCCCCGTTCCGGCCCACACCGGGTGCGGCAGCAGGTCGACCACCGCGACCGGCCCGGCCTGCCCCCAGCGACGCAGCAGCGGCTCCACGGCATGCGTGCGCCAGCGCGGGCCCGCACCGTCGGTGAGCAGCAGGGTCAGCCGGCGGTCTGCCCGGCGCTGCAGCGTCGCCGGAGCAGCGTCGCCGCCGTACGGCAGCCGCCGACAGGTGTCGTCGTACGGCAGCCGGTGCACGGTGATCCGCCCGAACGCGCCGCAGCGGTGCAGCGCCACGGCGAACGCACGGACCGTCTCCTCCCAGACGCCCATGGTCGGCCCCGCATCGGCCACCACCGCCACGTCCCAGGCACCACACGCCGCCCGGCTCGGTCCGAGCGCCGCACCGAGGCGGCGCAGGGCGTCCGGGAGGCCCTCGGGGAGGGCCGGGGGAAAGGAACCGGCCGCCGTCACGGCTCCTCCGCCGCGGTCCACCGCCACAGCGTGTCGACCGCCTCCTGCCAGCTGCGCCCGTCCGCGGCGATGGCCGGCAGGACGCCGTCGACGGCCAGCTGGAGGGCATCGAGGAACCGTTCCACGACGGGCCCCTCGGCGTCGGCGGCCCGTTCCAGGAAGGCGTCGACCACGTCCGGTGCGGGCGCCCGGGCCGAGTCGCCGTCGGGGAAGCGGGCGGCGGCGACGGCACGCAGGAACTCGGGAGTCGGCCGCGGCATCCGCAGAGAGACACAGCGGGACACGAGGTCGTACGGCAGATCCCGGTCACCCGCGGTCGTGATGACCAAGACCGGGAAGGCATCGCAGCGCACCACCCCGCCGGACAACGGCACCCTGGCCGCCGGATCGTCGTCCGGCGCCAGCCGTGCCTCGCCCCCGGGCGCGGTGTCGGGCAGGGAGAAACCGCCGGCCGTCAGCACCGTGCACAGGTCCTCGGGCAGGGCGATGTCGGCCCGGTCCAGCCGGTCGATCAGCAGCACCCGGGGTGTGCGGTGGGGCAGGAAGGCGGTGCCGAGCGGTCCGAGCCGGGCGGCACCCGCGTACAGACCCTCGTGGAGCGTGCTCAGGCTGGTGATCTGCCAGCGCAGGACGCGGCCGAGGCCGAGTTCGCGGCTGATGCGGTACGCAAGGGCCGACTTGCCGGTGCCGGGTTCGCCGGTGACGAGCAGCGGGCGGCTCAGGAACAGTGCCGCGTTGACCCGGTCCACTTCCTCCGGCACCGGCGGCAGCGGGTGCGCCGGGTCGCCGAGCAGGACGGACGCGTACGGGTCGTCGGCCTGCGGCGCCGGCAGGTCCGGGCCGCCACCGAAGCTGCGCCAGGCAGGCGGATCGGGCCAGTCGTCCAAGCCGGTGCCGGGGCAGCCGGTGCCCCGGTAGATCCCCCACGGCTCGCTGTTCGCAGGCATCAGCGGCGTCCCCTCGGGTCGGTGGCTCGCTCTGTGGTTGTTCCCCTCCCGGACCGGCGATCGGCGCTCACCGTACGTCCGGCAGCACGGGTTTGCGGTCCGGGTCGTCCCACAGGACCGCCAGATGCCGGCCCGGGTGCGTGCCGTTCTCGCCGTCGATGGCCGCCCGGCGGCGGTAGGCGGCGACCTTGGCCGGAAACCGCTGCAGGCCCTCGTCGAGCAGCGTGCTCAGGACGTCCCGGAATTCCTGGGTGGACCGGTTCGCGCGGTGCCAGATCACCACGGGCAGCCCGCTGCGCAGTGCCGCCTGGAGCTCCCGCTGCCCGCACTCACGGCCGGGCAACGGCGGTTCGCTCAGCACCAGGGCCACGAAGTGCTCGTTGTCGCCCAACCGGGCCTCCAGGCCGCGCAGATGGTCGCCGTTTCTGCGGGCCACGTTCATGTACACCGACTCCGAGGCGTGCTCGCCGACGGCGAGCTGCTCCCAGCGGTGGCGCCAGAACCGGTGCCAGGCGGTGTTCTGCAGCCGGTCCAGGCTGCGGATGACGACGGGGTAGTCCACCGCGAGCGGTACGTGCGGCACCTCGCCGGGGTCCCGGGGCCACCAGTCCACCGGCAGATTGAGCAGCTCGAAGGGGAGCACGAACTCCAGCCACAGGTGCGCCGACCTGTCCCCGCCGACCCGTTCGACCTGCCGGATGATCCGGCTCACCGTGGGCTGAAGCCCCTGTGCCGGCACCCTGACCGGAGTGTCGCCGTGCTCCCAGTCCAGGCCGCGCGCGTCCGACATGAAGGCGTACGTGAGGGTGTAGAACCCGTCCTCCAGTGGGTCGGGGGTGATGTGGATGGCGAGATATTCCTGGTGGCGCCTGGAAGGGACCGCCGCCGGCCGCGATCTGGCCCGCTCCTGGTCCAGCCGCGCGGCCAGCTCGCACTTGAGGGCCCACTGGCGGTTGCGCGCCATGACCTCGGTCGCGGTGCGCGGATCCATCTGCGCGGTGCTCCGGTCGAGGTAGACCATCCATGGCGGCAGCCCACCGGGCGCCGCGTTCTGCCCGGCCACGTGCAGGAAGTCGTGCCAGGGGGTCTCGGCGTGCGGCGGCGGTGCGGGCAGCCGGTCGTCCGTGGCCGCCCGGACCAGTGCGAGGCGCGTCGCGTACGACATCTGCAGCGGCCCGAGGGCAGCGGCGAGGAACTGCCAGGAGTCGGTGACCTCGGGCAGACCCGTCACCGAGGCCACGGCCGCCCACTCGTCGGCCAGCCGTTGCACGACAGCGGCCTGGGGGCAGTCCTGCTCCAGGTCCGACAGCATCCGTGCCAGCCCGGTCAGCCCGCCCTCCTCGGCGGCGCAGAACCGGAACAGCTCCACGAACTGCAGCTGTGTCGTCGCCTGCTCGCGCAGCACGACCCGGCGGCCCACCGCCTCTCCGACCAGCTCGACCAGCAGCGCCCGGGCCGGACGGTCCCGCAGCGTGCGCACGTCGAGGAGCGCGGAGACGGTCTCCTGACGGATCCGTTCCTGTATGCGCAGGGCCGACCTGGCTGCCGTCGCATCGTTCTCGATCGTCAACGCGGCCCCATTAGGCCGGGGAACGGCGAGGGTGCGGCGGAGGCGTCCGCGCGTCTGTCGGACCGCCGGTCCCGCCGGCCGTGCAGCCGGCGCACGCGGCCCTGGGACGGCCCCGCGAAGGCGCGTTCGCACTCGGTCACCCCTTGCCCCGGGCCCGCCTGCCCGCTGCCGCGCGACACGATGCCGACGCTGATCGTCACCGCCGCCCCGCTCAGCCGGGAAACCGCGGCGGCGCGAGCGGCTTGGACCGGCCGCTGCGGGCGCCGCCGATGCCGTCGAGCAGGCGCGTGCGGGCCTCCTCGGGGGGCAGGCCCACCAGGTCGATGTACACCACACCGCCCAGCAGGCCGCGCGGGGTGAAGGGCGCGACCCGGACCGGTACGAGTCTGCGGGCCACGCCCGTCGGGTCCTCGCCCTGCGCCGCGAGCGACTCCTGGCGGCCGTACACCGAGCGCAGGTAAGCCGGGGACAGCACGGCGACGATCCGTTCGCACTCGGTCACCCCCTTCTCCATGACGAACTGCCAGTTGCTGCCGGGGACGAAGTCCCACTCCTGGACCAGCACGCGGTAACCGGCCTCCTCCAACTGCCAGGCGATCCAGGCTGCCCATGCACGGTCGGCGGAGGTGTACGAGACGAAGAAGTCCTTACGGTCCCCACTCCCCTCAGGGGGCGGGAGAACGGGATCGGAAGGCGAGGTGGAGCGGTGGTCTCCCGGTGTCTCCCGGACCGCGGGCTCGCCGTCGCCCCGCTCCTCGGGGCTTTCCCACTCGGCGGCGAGCCGGGCGACCGTCTCGGCCGCCCGGCTGGAGCCCTCGATCAGGTGCACGGCGGAGGTCAGCGCGGGGAGCCCGTCCTTGGTCTGGACGCAGAAGCGGACGAGCTCGAGCAGCTGCAGGTGCGCGGTGGACTGCTCCCGTAAGGAGAGCCGGCGCCCGAGCAGGTCACCGATCAGCTCGATCAGCAGCGCCCGCGCCTGCGGGCTGGTCGTGTTCGGCGAGTCGAGCAGCGCGTCGACCATCCTGGTCTGCCAGCTGTGGTCCGGACGGGCGGGGCGCTTCGAGTCGTCTGTGTCCACAACACCCCCCGAGAAGCTGTGTCCCGAGGTCCAGGATACGGACGCGGTGACACGGCGTCAGGGGTTCGGCGAGGCAGGAGCGAGTGGGTGGAGCCATCTCTCTCGATGCCTGTTTGTGTCCGTCCTGCGCCCGAACCTGTTTACTTTCCAGAAATCCGGGCGTAGCCTCCCAGCGAAACCACAAGTTCGGGCACAGTTCGGAGGCGAACGGACATGTACGCACCGGAGCGGCAGCAGGAGATCCTCCGGCTCGCCCGTGACGGCGGCCGAGTGGACGTCCTGTCGCTGGCCGAGGAGTTCCAGGTGACGGCGGAGACGATCCGCCGGGACCTGAAGGCCCTCGACCGCGCCGGGCTCGTGCGCCGGGTGCACGGTGGTGCGATCCCGGTCGGGCGCCTGGACTTCGAGCCGGACCTCGCCGAGCGGGAGGGCACGGCGGCCGACGAGAAGGACCGGATCGCGAAGGCGGCCCTCGCCGAGCTGCCCACCGAGGGCACGATGATCCTCGACGCCGGTACGACGGTGGCCCGCCTCGCCGCCGCGCTGCCGCTGGAGGCGTCCCTCACCGTCGTCACGCACAGCCTGCCCATCGCCGCCCGCCTCGCGGACCACCCGGGCATCCAGCTCCACCTGGTCGGAGGGCGCGTTCGGCACCGTACGCGCGCCGCCGTGGACGCCTGGGCGCTGCGCGCGTACGGCGAGATCCGCGCCGACGTGCTGTTCGTCGCGGCCAACGGCTTCTCCGCCGAGCACGGTCTGACCACCCCCGACCTCGCCGAGGCCGCCGTGAAGCGCGCGGCCGTGGCAGCTGCCCGCCGCGTGGTGCTGCTCGCCGACTCCTCCAAGCACGGCCAGGAGCACTTCGCCCGCTTCGGCGACCTGAGCGATGTGGACCTGCTGATCACGGACAGCGGGCTGAGCCCCGAAGACGCCACCGCGATCGAGCGCGGCGGCACGGAAGTAGTACGCGCATGATCCTCACCGTCACCCCCAACCCGTCCCTGGACCGCACCTACGAGGTCCCGTCCCTCGACCGGGGCGAGGTCATCCGCGCCACCGGCGAGCGCATGGACCCGGGCGGCAAGGGCGTGAACGTCTCGCGTGCCGTCGCGGCCGCCGGGCGGCGCACGATCGCGGTCCTGCCCCTGGGGGGTGCGCCCGGCGCACTCGTCGCCGACCTGCTCGACGCGCAGGGCATCGAGGTCACGGCGGTGCGGGTCGCCGGAGCCACCCGCTCGAACATCGCGCTCGCGGAGTCGGACGGGGTGCTGACGAAGATCAACGCGCCCGGTCCCGAGCTGTCCGTGGCCGAACAGGAGCTGCTCCTGGAGACGGTGCGCGAGCAGTCGCACGACGCCGACTGGATCGCCTGCTGCGGGAGCCTGCCCCGGGGGCTCGCGCCGTCCTGGTACGCCGATGTGGTCGCCAGGGCGCACGCGGGGGGCGCGCGGATCGCGCTGGACACCTCCGGGCGCGCCCTCCTCGAAGCCCTGCGTGCGCGGCCCGACGTGGTGAAGCCGAACGCCGAGGAGCTCGCGGAGGCCGTCGGGCGCCCCCTGGCCACGGTGGGCGACGCGATGAAGGCGGCCGAGGAGCTGCGCGAGATGGGCGCGCGGGCCGTGCTCGCGAGCCTGGGTGCCGACGGGCAGTTGCTGGTGGACGGCACGGGCGCCTGGTACGGCAGTGCGCGCGTCGACGTCGTACGCAGCAATGTCGGCGCGGGCGACTCCTCCCTGGCCGGTTTCCTGATCGCCGGCGGCAGCGGCCCGGAGGCCCTCGCCTCGGCCGTCGCCCATGGCGCGGCGGCCGTACAGCTTCCCGGCAGCGTGATGCCGGCCCCGGGCGACCTGGACCCGGCGGCGGTGACGGTCACGGCCGAGGTGCCGGTGGATCGCGTCCTGAAGGAGCCGGTGTCATGACGAATGTCGTGGTTGTCACACTTCTTGCCGATCCGGTCCGCAAGCGGCGAAGCTCGGCGTTACTCGCGCCCGCCGACGGACGGCAGGGCCTCCTGAGCCGCTCTGCCGCCCGGGGGAGGCGGGCTTTCCCCGACCTCGCCTCCCCCACCCAGGCCACCCCCCACCGCACCCACGCCACCCCCCACCGCACTCACCCCACCCCCCACGGCACCCCCGTCCCCTCTTCCGCCCACCAGACTCCCCGGGCGATACGCGTGCGAAGGAGCCCGCGATGAGCGACATGATCACCGCGGACCTGGTCGATCTCGACCTGTCCGCCGACACCAAGGAAGCGGCGGCGCGCGCCCTCGCCGAGCGCATGGTGGCCCTGGGCCGGGTGACCGACCTGGAGGGCTTCCTCGCCGACGTGGCCGCCCGCGAGGCGCAGATGCCGACCGGTCTCGACGGCGGCATCGGCATCCCGCACTGCCGCAGCGAGCACGTCACCGAGCCGACGCTCGCCTTCGGGCGCAGCGCCGCCGGCATCGACTTCGGTGCGGCGGACGGCCCCGCCGACCTGATCTTCCTGATCGCGGCTCCGGCAGGCGCGGACGACGCCCATCTGACGATCCTGTCGTCGCTGGCCCGCCAGCTGATGAACGCCGAGTTCACGGACGCGCTGCGGTCGGTGGGCGACGCGGCGTCGGCGGCGGCGCTGATCCGGGGCGAGGAGCCCCAGGCGGCCCAGGCGGCCGCTTCCGCAGACTCCGTGGCGTCGTCGGTGGCGGCCTCCGCCGACGACGCCACGGGCACCACGGCCCCGGCGCCGGGCGCGCACGCCGAGGGCGCGAACGCCCCGGCTTCCGCCGACGGCGAGCGCCCGTTCCGTATCGTGGCCGTCACCTCCTGCCCGACCGGCATCGCGCACACCTACATGGCGGCCGAGTCGCTGGAGAACGCGGGCCGGGAGGCGGGCGTCGAACTCGTCGTCGAGACGCAGGGCTCGGCCGGCTTCACCCGGCTCGACCCGGCCGTCATCGCGGCGGCGGACGGCGTGATCTTCGCCCACGACGTGTCCGTACGGGAGAAGGACCGCTTCGCCGGAAAGCCCACCGTCGACGTCGGTGTGAAGGCGGGCATCAACCGCCCCGCCGAACTCATCGCCGAGGTCCGCGAGAAGGCGGCCCGCGGTGAGGTCACGGCGGCGGCCCGGACCGGCAGCACCCCGGTCGAGCGCGGCGGCGAGCCCGGCGAGGGCTACGGCACCAAGCTGCGCAAGTGGCTGATGTCCGGCGTGAGTTACATGGTCCCGTTCGTCGCGGCGGGCGGTCTGCTGATCGCCCTCGGCTTCGCGATCGGCGGCTACCAGATCAACGAGGCCAAGCCGGTCACCGAGCACTTCGACTGGCTCCAGGTCGACAGCTGGGGCGCGCTGCTGTTCCAGATCGGCGGCGTCGCCTTCGGCTTCCTGATCCCCGTCCTCGCCGGCTACATCGCCTACGGCATGGCGGACCGGCCCGGTCTCGTGCCCGGCTTCGTCGGCGGCATGATCGCCGCCGACATCAACGCGGGCTTCCTCGGCGGTCTGGCCGCCGGTCTGATCGCCGGTGCGGTCGTCCTCGCCATCCAGCGGATCAAGATCCCGCCGGTGCTGCGCGGCATCATGCCGGTGGTCGTGATCCCGCTGTTCTCCTCGATGATCGTCGGCTTCCTGATGTTCGTCGTCATCGGCAAACCCATCGCCGAGGCGCAGAAGGGCATGACCGACTGGCTCAGTGGCCTCTCCGGCACCAACGCCGTCCTGCTCGGCATCCTGCTCGGCCTGATGATGTGCTTCGACCTGGGCGGACCGGTCAACAAGGTCGCGTACGCCTTCGCCACCGGCGGTATCGCCGTGCAGGCGCCCAGCGACTCAGCGATGAAGATCATGGCCGCCGTCATGGCCGCCGGTATGGTCCCGCCGCTGGGCATGGCCCTGGCCACCGTGGTCCGCAAGAAGCTGTTCACCACCGCCGAGCGCGAGAACGGCAAGGCGGCCTGGGTGCTGGGCGCCTCCTTCATCACCGAGGGCGCGATCCCGTTCGCCGCGGCCGACCCGCTGCGCGTGATCCCTGCCTCCATGGCGGGCGGCGCGGTGACCGGTGCGCTGACCATGGCCTTCGGCTCGACCCTGCGCGCCCCGCACGGCGGCATCTGGGTCACCTTCCTGATCGGCAAGCCGTTCCTGTACCTGCTGGCCATCGCGGCCGGTACGGCGGTCACGGCCGGCCTGGTCATCCTCCTGAAGGGCATGCGCAAGACGGCCCCGGAGACTGGCTCGGCCGCCGAGTCCCAGGCGGCCACGGCCGCGGAGGCGAAGCAGCCGGTGGCGGCGTAAGGCACCAAGAGAGCCGCTTGTCCCTTTGAGGCGCTGTGAGTTGTTCACGGCACCTGCGAGATACGTCACGGTCCGGGCCCAAAGGCCCGGACCGTGGTGTCTACTGGGGCTTATGCCTGAGCACGTCTCGTTTCTCCAGTTGCTGGGCGCGGCCGTCCTGGCCCTGGCGGCCGTGCTGTGGGTGATCGGCCTGACCCGCGTCCTGCGCAACGTCCGTGCCGAGCAGTCGCCGAGGCACTCGCGCCCGATACTCTCCGCGCTCCCGCACCAGCGGCAGGCGGCCCCCGAGCTGGAGGCCGTCGAACTCACCCCGGCGGAACGGGACGCGTTCGCGGGACTCGTACGACAGCTCAACGACGGTCGCTGAAAGCTGTACGGCCGCTGAACAGCGGGGCCGGCGCCACGACACGTGCGCCGAACAGCGGGGACAGGGCTACGACACCTGCGCCGCCCGCCGCTCCATCGCATCACGCGCCGTGTCCTCGTCGACGTACACCTCGCACATGTGCCGTCCGTCCGGCGTCGCCGTGTGCTCGACCTCCCACAGCGAGACCTCCCTGCCGTCGCGCAGCAGAAAGGCGTGCTCGTAGAGCGAGAAGCACAGCCCGGCGCGTCCCACTCGGCAGGGGCGCCCGAACGCCTGGGTGATCTGGTGCGCGAAGGCCGTAGCCAGCAGCGCGGCCGTCTCCGCGCCCGGCCGGTCGGCGTTCTCCGCCCGGCGCAGCAGCCTGCGCGCGTGATCCGGCGAGTCGTCCGGCGCATACGCGTGCCGGGGCGCGGGGATCGGCGACAGCTGCACCGTCACCGGCAGTTCGAAGTCCGGGGCGTCCGGCGGCAGCGGCAGCCGCGAGGTCGCGGCGCGCAGCTCCTCCTCGTCGACGTACACCTCGTGCTGCGCCAGCCCGCCCCGCGCGGTGTTGTGGACGAGCTCCCACAGGGTGAGCGCCGAGCCGTCGGCGAGCAGCCAGGTGTGCCGGTACGTCTCGCGGTGCAGCCCCGCGCTGTGGTGCGCGGAGTGCAGCGAGCTGTCGTGAGCCAGCGCGCAGTCGAGCCGCCGTATCGTCTCGTCGGGCAGCTCGAAGGAGTTCAGGGCGCGGCCGAGGAGTCGCGCGAGGTGCTCCTCCGGAGACTCCGGCGACTCGGGTGGTTCGTACGCTGCCGTCTCGTACGGAACGCTCAAGGTTTCTCCCGGCGTTGCTGCATGTCACCTTGTGGGTGCATACCGTAGCCCCTCGGTCGGACATCATGTCCGGGAACCGAGAAAACGTACGTCCGGTAAAACGCGCGGGCCGCGCGAGAAGTTCCCGCGCGGCCCGACGAACCGTCAAGAATCCCTGCTGGGAGGGGGTTTCAGTGGATCACGCGGCGCTGCCCGCCACCCACTCGCTCCATGACATGTTCCAGCCGTTGAGTCCGTTGTCCGGCGTCACGCTCTTGTCGGGGGAGTTCTTGACGATGACCACGTCGCCGAGGAGCGAGTTGTCGTAGAACCACTTGGAGGGCGTGTCCCCCTGCCCGCCCTTCACGTCCTGCAGACCGACGCAGCCGTGGCTGGTGCCCTGGCGGCCGAAGGGCGGATTGCCCTTGTTGTACCAGTAGTTTCCGTGGATGAACGTGCCCGACTGGGTCAGGCGCATCGCATGCGGCACGTCCTTGATGTCGTATGCGTCGGCCAGGTTGACCGTGCGGCTGTCCATGTGGAGCTGCGGGTACTTCTCGGAGATCACCATCTGCCCGTTGTAGGTGGAGAACTCCGAGCTGCCCGCGGAGATCGGCACCGACTTGATCGTCTTGCCGTCCCGCACGACCGTCATCGTCTGCGTGTTCACGTCGACCGTCGAGACCTGCGAGCGTCCGACGGTGAAGGTGACGGTCTTCTTCTGTACCCCGTGGACGCCGTTTGCCCCCTCGACGCCGTCCAGGTCGATCTTCATCGTGACCTTGGATCCGGCCTTCCAGTACTCCTCGGGCCGGAAGTCGAGCCGCTGCGTCCCGAACCAGTGCCCGACCACCTTCTGCCCGCTGCTGGAGGTGACCGTGATGTGCGACTGCACGGCCTTCTTGTCGCTGATCGCCTTGTCGAAGGTGAATGACACCGGCATGCCGACGCCGACGGTCGTGCCGCCGTCGGGCGTGTACGTCCCGATGAAGCTGTTGGCCTTGGAGACCGTGGTGAAGGTCGAGTCGGCGTTGGAGGTACGCCCGTCCGCGTCCTTCGCGGTGGCCGATATCTCGTACTTCGTCCCCCGCTCCAGCTGCTCCTTCGGCTTCCAGCTGCCCCCGTCGGCGGACAGGGAACCGGGCACGGCCTGCCCGCTGTCCGCCTCCGTCATCTTCACCTCGGTCAGCTTGCCCTCGCTGACCTTCACGCCGGTCGAGTTGATCGACGCCCCCGTCGAGCCGTCCTTCGCCGAGATCACGATCTTCGCCGCGGAGGTCCTGGGCGAGTCCTTGCCGCCCTTCCTGTCCTCGTTGTCGGCGTTGGCGCTCCCACCGCAGGCGGTGAGGGTCAGGGCGCCGATCATCAGGGCGGCACAGGCCCCCAGTGCGCGCCGCGCTGCTATGTCCGGCGTTGTCACGATCTGCTCCATCTTCGTGTGATCTGCGGGATCCGTTCCGTTCCACGGTGGAAGAGGCCACCGTCACGGGACCGGGTTCCCGACGTTCGCGGTGAATGCCGTCACGTGACAGAACCGCGACAATCGAACACACGGGAAAGGTGCCACCGCGTCAGCTGCCCGGTCGCGCTCAGCGCACCCCGTACAACTCCCCGTACGACGGCCACGCTCCACCCGGCCCGTCCACCGACTCGGCCGCGCGCACGGCACGCACGATCGCGCGGGTCACCGCGTCCGCGCCCGCCGTGAGAAGGCCGTTCAGCGCGAGGGGGTGCTCCGCGTCGAGCGGGTGTTCCCCGGTGGCCAGTGCGAAGACCGTGTCCCCGTCGTTGAGCAGGTGCACCGGCCGCACGGCGCGTGCGATGCCGTCGTGCGCCGTGCCGGCCAGCTTCTGCGCCTGCGCCTTGGACAGCTGCGCGTCGGTGGCGACCACCGCGAGCGTGGTGTTCAGCGGGGGCGGTGCGTTCTTGGCCGCGGCCTCGGCCAGGCGCCGGTGTGCGGCCTCGTGCACGTGTGCCTCCGGGTAGTTCACCCGTCCCTGGAACAACTCCCCGTAGAGCACGCCGGTTTCCGGGTCCACCGCCGCCCCCGCCGCGTTCGCCACCACCAGGGCGGCCACCGTGGTCCCCGAGTCCAGGACGGTGCTCGCGGTGCCGATCCCGCCCTTGACCGGCCCGACCGTGGCTCCGGTGCCGGCGCCCACGCATCCCTCCCGCACGGGTGTGCCGGGTTCGCTCGCCGCGGCCGCCTCGACCGCCGCCCGGCCGGTGGCCGCGTCCGGCCTCGCGCGGAAGTCGCCGCCCCGGCCCAGATCGAAGACGCAGGCGGCGGGCACCACCGGCACGACATGCGCCGGATCCAGCCCCACGCGCACCCCCCGCCCCTGCTCCTCCAGCCAGGCCATCACCCCGGACGCCGCGTCGAGCCCGTACGCGCTGCCGCCGGTCAGCACGATCGCCTCGACCTTCTGCACGAGGTTGCGCGGATCGAGCGCGTCGGTCTCCTTGGTCCCGGGACCACCGCCACGTACGTCCACGGCGGCGACGGCCCCGCCCTCGGGCGCGAGGACGACCGTGGTGCCGGTGAGCCAACCGTCGCCGATGCGCGTCGCGTGCCCCACCCGCAGCCCCGCGACGTCTGTCAGAGCGTCAACTGTCATACGCCCAGTCTCGTGCAGCGACGGGCGCCGTCCCACGACCTCGTCGGCCGTTCCGCCGGCCGCCGGGAGACGTTCCGTCGGCCCCTAGGAGACCGGCGCCTGCACCGCCTGTCTCTTCTCCCGGCTCGTCATGCGGGCCGTCAGCGTGGTCCCGGTCGCCACCGCCCCCGCCGAGACGAGGCCGGCCGCCAGTACCGCCCACTCGCCCAGGAAGGTGCAGCAGATCACCAGCAGTGCCGTCGTCGGCAGCACCAGCTGCTGGGCGATGCCCACCTTGAAGTAGCGGGAGTGCAGCGCCCAGACGGTGAGGAGATAGAGCGCCGTCGGCAGGGTCACCGCGGCCGACGCGGCCAGCGTCGAGATGTGCGCCTTGCCGACGGCCTGCTCGACCGCCACCTCCAGCCCCGCGCCGATCGCGGCCGCCGAGGCGAAGACCAGGTAGTGGCCGTAGCCCCACAGGAACGCCTGCTTGTTGGAGCGCAGATGGCCGTGGATCGGCACCACGAAGTAGATCCACCACGCGGCGAAGATGATCAGCAGCCCGCCCGCCGCGATCGGCAGCAGGTCGCCCAGCGCGTCGTTCTCGTCGATGCCGGTCTTCACGGCGACCGTGGCCGCGGCGATGGTCTCGCCGAGCACGATGATCGTGAACAGCCCGTACCGCTCGGCGATGTGGCGCGGATGCCAGGACGTGGGATGGTCCTTCTCCGCATACGGCGGCACGCACATCTCGAGGATCGCCATCACCAGGAAGACCCAGGCCCTGCTGTCCTCGGGCAGGACCACCAGACCCGCCCAGCCGATCTGGCACAGCAGTACGCCCGCGACGTACCGCAGGGCCATCGTTCTCTCCGCGCCCTCGCTCGATCTCGCCACGCGCAGCCACTGCGCCACGAGGGCGACCCGCATGATCACGTAGCCCAGCCACACCGCCAGGAACTCGTGCTCCTCGAACGCCCGGGACACCCCGGCCGCCAGCACCAGCACACCGGCGATCTGAATCAGGGTGACGACCCGGTAGAGGGCGTCGTCGTTGTCGTACGCCGAGGCGAACCAGGTGAAGTTCATCCAGGCCCACCAGATGGCGAAGAAGACCATCGCGTAGTCGAGGATCCCCTCGCCCGCGTGCCCCTCGGCGACGGCGTGCACCAGCTGAAAGCCCGCCTGGGCGATGGCCACGACGAAGCACAGGTCGAAGAAGAGTTCCAGCGGAGTGGCGGTCCGGTGCGCCTCACCACGGCCACGGGCCGTGAGCCTGCGCAGCGGGCGAGGGCTCCGTGGCGCGCGGGGGGAGTCCGGCGCGGGAGCTGAACGGGACGTCATGGGATCAAGCACAGCAGATGGGGCATGGAATTTCTTGCCCAGCGATTCACAGGTGCCCACGGCCCTCACCCGCAGCCGGGAAGGCCGTGGCGCGAGGGCCGTGGCCGCGAGGTCCGTGGCCGGGCGGGCCGTACCCTGGACGCATGAGCACCGCCCCCGCCCCCGAGCCGCGCAAGCCCAAGCCCGCGCTGATCTTCGACGACCCGCTGGACCAGCAGTCCTCGGACGACACGGACCGTGGATGGGGCGAGCGGCCGGGCAGCGACGGCGACAGCGCGGCCGACCTGAAACGCTTCCTCGACGAGAAGCCGCCCCACCACCTCTGAGCCCGGCCGGCCGCCGTCATGGCTGGTTGTTCCCCGCCCCGCGCTGGGCGACCAGGGCGTCGCGGATCTCCTTGAGCACCTCCAGCTCGGTCACCTCGATGACCTCGTGGGCGCCCTCCTTCTCCTTGCGCCGAGCCTCGACGCGGGCCAGGTACTTCGCCATGGGCAGGACCATGAGGAAGTAGACGACGGCCGCGGTGATCACAAAGCTGAGGGTCGCGCCGAGGACCGAGCCCCACAGGATCTGGATGCCCTGCTCGCCCTCGCACGTCGAGCTCAGGCACGAGCTGTAGTGATCGAGGTTCTTGGTGCCGATCGCTCCGACCAGGGGGTTGATGATCCCCTTCACCACCGCGTTGACGATGTTGGTGAACGCGGCTCCGATCACCACCGCCACGGCCAGATCGACGACATTCCCGCGCATCAGGAAGGTCTTGAAGCCCTGCCAGACGCTCGGATCCTTCTTCTCGCTCACTTCGGAGCCACCCCTCGGACGCACACGTTGTGGAACAGACCGCTCCGCAACCTACGTCAGCGCCACGCCACCCTGTCCAATCCCGGCTCAGCACAGCGTCACCGCCAGCCGTGCCGTCGCGCTCGCCCCCGCGAGGCGTGCCGCCGTGGCGCGCGGCACCGAGAGCACGACCAGCGCTCCGCTCTCGCTCGCGGCGTCCAGGGGCTCCGGCACCTTCGTCACCCGCGCCCCGCGCGCGACCACCTGGGCGTCGCCGCCTGTCGCGGTCTCCTCGGCGGCGATCACGTCGACCCGGTCACCGGGCCGCAGCAGCCGCACGGTGGCCCCGTCGGCGATCCGCACCGGCGCGGACACCCGCTCGACCGCCCGGTGCTGGCGTACCGGCTCCGCCACCGGATGCCCGCGCGCCCGGTCGGCCTCCCGAGCCGCCTCGCGCGGACCCGCCGCCACGAGCGCCGCCGCGGTCACGGCCAGCCCGGCCGCCACGGCCCGCCTGCGATGCCGTACCAGCCGGCGCAGCGAATACCGCCCGCCCCGCACCCGCACCGGGGCGAAGTGCGGCACCTCGCACGTGGCCGGAGTGTCCGGGCCCGGCGGGAGCGGAACTGCGGGAGAGGACCAGGAGCGGGACGACGGAGCAACGGACATGAGGACCACCACCTGCGACGACGGAACGGCTTGCGACGCCACGATGAGGCATTTCGCCGCCGCCCGCCGGAGCCCGTGGACTACCGCCCGGTTGTGGAAAACTCCCCCACCCGAACGAGGAGTTCCGCCCTCCGAACGAGGAGTTCCGCCCCCGAGATCCCCCTACGGCAGCTCGAAGCCCGGATCCATCCCACCCAGCGCCCCGGTGCACAGACAGTCCCGCTCCTCGTTCGCCGGCAGCGCGGCCACCGCGTCGAAGAGCACGCCCCGCAGCCGGTCCACGTTCGCCGCGAACACCCGCAGCACCTCGTCGTGCGAGACGCCCTCGCCGGTCTCGGCGCCCGCGTCGAGGTCGGTGACCAGCGTCAACGACGTGTAGCAGAGCTCGAGTTCACGGGCGAGCGCCGCCTCGGGGTGGCCGGTCATGCCCACCACCGACCAGCCCATGGCCTGGTGCCACAACGATTCGGCACGGGTCGAGAAACGCGGGCCCTCTATGACCACCAGCGTGCCGCCATCCACCGGCTCCCAGTCCCGCCCGCGCGCCGCCTTCAGCGCGGCCGCCCGCCCGGTGGGGCAGTAGGGGTCGGCCAGGGAGACGTGCACGACGTTCGGCACGGTGCCGTCGGGCAACGGCAGCCCGTCGAAGTAGGTCCCCACCCGGGACTTCGTACGGTCGACCAGCTGATCCGGCACGAGCAGCGTGCCCGGCCCGTACTCGGGCCGCAGGCCGCCGACCGCGCACGGGCCGAGGACCTGGCGCGCACCGAGCGAGCGCAGCGCCCAGAGGTTGGCCCGGTAGTTGATCCGGTGCGGCGGCAGATGGTGACCGCGGCCGTGCCGGGGCAGGAAGGCGACCCGTCGGCCGGCGATCTCGCCGAGGAAGAGGGAGTCGCTGGGCGGCCCGTAGGGGGTGTCCACCTGGATCTCGGTCACGTCGTCGAGGAACGAGTAGAAACCGGAGCCGCCGATCACGCCGAGTTCGACGTTCGCCTTGTTCGCCATGCCCGCACCCTAACCGGACCCGGAAACGCCGAGGACCCCGTCGCCGGATGACGACAGGGTCCCGTAAGAGAAGCGGGCCCTACGCGCGCGTAGGACGTCGGCCTTACGCCGCGGAGCTGCTGGAGGAGGTGCCGGCGCTCGACGACTTCGAGTCCGAGGACGACGAAGAAGAGGAGGACGACGAGTCGGACGAGGAGGACGTCGACGACTTGGACGACGCCGGCGAGCTGCTCGACGAGGCGCCGCGGCTGTCGTTGCGGTAGAAGCCGGAGCCCTTGAAGACGATGCCGACCGCGGAGAACACCTTCTTGAGGCGGCCCTGGCAGCTGGGGCACTCGGTCAGGGCGTCGTCGGTGAACTTCTGCACCGCCTCGAGGCCCTCGCCGCACTCGGTGCACTGGTACTGATAGGTGGGCACTGTCTTCCTCCTGGCACTCTCACTCGATGAGTGCTAACGACGAACCATAGTGACGTATTCCAGCCGCTCAGTCCACTGCCACCGGCACGCGGTGACCGACGCCACGTGCGACGGTACGGCCGCGGGGCCGCACCACCAGCCGTGAGCGCAGCGCCACCAGGGTCGCCAGGGCGAGCAGGGTCCCGCCCATCGGCACCAGGAACCCGGCACCGCCCCAGAAGCGGTCCTCCAGCTGCCCGGCGACCGTGACGGCGGCCGCCTGGCCGAGCGCCACCGCGCCCGTGAGCCAGGTGAACGCCTCGGTGCGGGCACCCGCCGGAACCAGGCTCTCGACCAGCGTGTAGCCGGTGATCAGCGCGGGCGCGATGCACATGCCGACGAGCAGGCCGAGGCCGGCCAGGACGAGCACCGAGTGCGCGGCCCACAGGCCGGACGCGGCCAGCGCGAGGGCGGCGTAACCGATGAGCAGGCGGCGCTGTGGGGCCACCTTCCAGGCGATGGCGCCGCAGGCGATGCCGGAGAGCATGTTGCCCGCCGCGAAGGTGCCGTACAGGACGCCGTTCAGGCCGGGCTCGCCGATCGACTCGGTGAAGGCGGCCAGCGAGACCTGCATGCCGCCGAAGACGGAACCGATGCCGAGGAAGGTCACGATCAGCACGCGCACCCCGGGGATCCGCAGCGCGGAAGCGTGCTCCACGCGCGCGTGCCCGCTGACGGTGACCGAGGGCTGTGTGCTCTTCTGCGCGGCGAACAGCAGACCGCCCAGCAGGGTGAGCGCGGCCTCCGTCACCAGGCCCGCGGCCGGGTCGACGGCGGTGCACAGGGCGGTGGCCAGCAGCGGACCGACGACGAAGGTCAGCTCGTCGGTGACCGACTCGAAGGCCGCGGCCGTCGTCATCAGGGGCGAGCCCTGGAGCTTCACGCCCCAGCGCGCCCGCACCATGGGCCCGACCTGCGGCACCGAGGCACCGGTCGGCACGGCCGCCGCGAACAGCGCCCACAGGGGAGCGTGGGCCAGGGCGAGCGCGGTCAGGGTCAGGCCCGACAGGGTGTGGATCAGCACGCCGGGGATGAGGACGGCGCGCTGTCCGTAGCGGTCGGCGAGGCGGCCGCTGTACGGGGCGAACAGCGCCATGGAGACGCCGGTGACGGCCGCGGCGGCACCTGCCGCGCCGTACGAGCCGGTGGTGTGCTGCACGAGCAGCACGATGGAGATGGTCAGCATCGCGAACGGCTGGCGTGCCGCGAAGCCGGGGAGCAGGAACGTCCAGGCGCCGCGGGTGCGCAGCAGCTGTCCGTATCCCGGGCGGGAAGAGGGCGCGGAGTCCTTCGGCGCCTTCGACGTGGTGACCGTGGCCGCCACGGCCGTGCCTTTCTGCCGCCTGGTAGCGCGGCCCCTTCGGGTGGGGGGCGGCGCCGAGAGCTGTCCTCTTGCGCGGAACTGCGGTAGATACCGGCGCCCACTTGAGGAAGGGCGTCCCGGCCGCCATACGGTCGCGCCAGCTCTGCGTCAGGCAGAGTTGGTTTGATCTGGGTGACGCCTGCATAGTACAGGGAGCAGCGCCTGCCGATCCTGTGAAAATGAGCACCATACGGCGCTTCACCTGCGATTCGGGCGACCCGGGTAGGGCAGCCCCGGCGCCCCGTAAGACCGTCCCGTCAGACCGTCCCGTTCGTCCCCAGCCACCCGGCCAGCTTGCCCCCCGTACCCACGGCGCGCAGCCGGCGCTCAGCGGCGTCGCGTACCGGGTCCGTGGCGACCACGAGCAGTTCGTCCCCGCGCCGCAGCGCTGTCGTCGGCAGCGGAACGAACGATTTTCCCTCGCGGACGACGAGGGTGACCGCGGCCCCGGCGGGCAGTCGCAGCTCGTTGACCTCGACGCCGTGCATCTTCGAGCCCTCGGGGATCGCGACGGACAGCAGATGCCCGCGCAGCCGCTCCAGGGGCGCCGACTCGATGCCGAGGTCGGCGGCCTCGGGGCCCCGGCCGAGGTCCAGCGTGCGGCCGAGCCACGGCAGCGTCGGGCCCTGGACCAGGGTGTAGACGACGACCAGGACGAAGACGATGTTGAAGATGCGCCGGCTGTCCTCGACACCGCCCACCATCGGGATCGTCGCCAGGATGATGGGTACGGCGCCGCGCAGCCCCGCCCAGGACATCAGCGCCTGCTCCCGCCAGGGGACGCGGAACGGCGTCAGACACACCACGACGCTCAGCGGGCGCGCCACCATGGTCAGCGCCAGCCCGATGAGGAGGGCGGGCACGATGTCGTCGCCCAGCTCGTGCGGGGTGACCAGAAGGCCGAGCAGGACGAACATGCCGATCTGCGCGATCCAGCCCAGCCCGTCGGCGAAACCGCGGGTGGCGGGCCAGTGCGGCAGCTTGGCGTTGCCCATCATCATCGCGGCGAGATAGACGGCCAGGAAGCCGCTGCCGTGGGCCATGGCGCCCGCCGCGTACGCGGTGACGGCGATGGCCATGACGGCGATCGGATAGAGACCCGAGGCGGGCAGCGCCACGTGCCTGAGGCCCCAGGAGCCCAGCCAGCCCACTGCGATGCCGACGGCCGCACCGATGGCCAGCTCCAAAGCTATCTCGCCCGCCAGCACGTACCAGTGCTCGATCGGGCCGTGCTCGGAGAAGGCGACCACCAGGATGACCACAGGGGCGTCGTTGAAGCCGGACTCGGCCTCCAGGGTGCCCGTCACGCGCGCGGGCAGCGGGATCTTGCGCAGGACGGAGAACACCGCCGCGGCGTCGGTCGAGGAGACGACCGCCCCGATGATGAGCGCCTGCCGCCACTCCAGCCCGACCAGGTAGTGCGCGGCCGCCGCCGTGACCCCGACGCTCACCGTGACGCCGGCCAGCGCCAGCGCGGACGCGGCCGGAAGGGCCGGCTTGATCTCCTTCCACTTCGTGCCCAGACCACCTTCGGCCAGGATCACGACCAGCGCCGCATACCCGATGACCTGGGTCAGCTCGGCGTCGTCGAAGCGGATGCCGCCGATGCCGTCCTGGCCCATGAGCACGCCGATGCCCAGGTACACGAGCAGGCTGGGGAGCCCGCTGCGCGAGGAGATCCGGACCGCTGCGACGGCGACGAGCAGGACGAGCGAGCAGACGAGCAGGAGCTGGTTGAGGTCGTGGACAGTCAGCGGCCGTTCCCTTTCCCTGGCCCGCGCGCATGCGCGCGTGGGTCACGTACATAGGACACGAAGTGGCGGTTCTCCGCACCCAACTACTTCGTTACCTTACCTAACTCTTGACGATTTCTTGACGCTCCGAGAGGCATGATCGAACGTCCGTCCGCGCTGGTTCACCACTCCGCGTCAAGCGGGACCGGGCCCTGCGCCTATGGTTGCTCCAGCGCTCATTCAAAAGGACAGCCGGCCCTGCCGCTCGCGTTAGGACAGCAAGGACAGCGATGCCCCCCAATACCACCGCCTCCACGGGTCAGCAGCCCGGCAAGTCCGGCAGGAAGAAGGGGCGCAAAGCCCGTCTGATCGTCCTCGTGCTGGTGCTGGCAGTGATCGCAGGCGTCACCGGCGGTGCCTACTGGTCCATCAGTACCGTCCGCGCCTCCTTCCCGCAGACCAAGGGCTCGCTCACGCTCGCCGGCCTGTCCGGGCCCGTCGACGTCAAGCGCGACGGCTACGGCATCCCACAGATCTACGCCTCCTCCGACGAGGACCTGTTCATGGCGCAGGGCTACGTCCAGGCGCAGGACCGGTTCTACGAGATGGACGTGCGCCGGCACATGACCTCCGGGCGCCTGTCGGAGATGTTCGGCAAGAGCCAGGTCGACAACGACGAGTTCCTGCGCACCCTGGGCTGGGACCGCATCGCGCAGCAGGAGTACGACAAGACGCTGTCGGCCTCCACCAAGAAGTACCTCCAGGCCTACGCCAAGGGCGTCAACGCCTACCTGGACGGCAAGGACGGCAAGGACATCTCCCTGGAGTACGCCGCCCTCGGCTTCACCAACGACTACAAGCCGGAGAAGTGGACCCCGGTCGACTCGATCTCCTGGCTGAAGGCGATGGCCTGGGACCTGCGCGGCAACATGCAGGACGAGATCGACCGCGCCCTGATGACCAGCCGCCTCGGCCCCAAGGAGATCGCGGACCTGTACCCGCAGTACCCGTACGGCCGCAACAAGGCGATCGTCCAGGCGGGTCAGTACGACGAGACCACCAAGACGTTCGAGCAGAGCGGCTCCGCGTCCACCGCGGGCTCGTCCACCGTCGGCTCCGCAGGCGGCACGGCGGGCACGGCCTCCTCCTCGGGCACGACCGGCCTGCAGAGCCAGCTGGCGGGCCTGCAGAACGTCCTGGACGACCTCCCCACGGCCGTCGGCGTGAACGGCAACGGCATCGGCTCCAACTCCTGGGTCGTCTCCGGCAAGCACACCATCACCGGCAAGCCCCTGCTGGCCAACGACCCGCACCTGTCGGCGTCGCTGCCGTCCGTCTGGTACCAGATGGGCCTGCACTGCCGCAGCGTCTCCAGCAAGTGCCAGTACGACGTCACCGGCTACACCTTCGCGGGCATGCCCGGCGTGATCATCGGCCACAACCAGAACATCGCCTGGGGCATGACCAACTCCGGCGTCGACGTCACCGACCTCTACCTGGAGAAGCTCTCCGGCGACGGTTACCAGCTCGACGGCAGGACGGTGCCCTTCAAGACGCGCGAGGAGACCATCAAGGTCGCCGGCGGCGAGTCCAAGAAGATCGTCGTCCGCGAGACGAACAACGGCCCCCTGCTGTCCGACCGCAGCTCCGAGCTGGTGAAGGTCGGCAAGAAGGCCACCGTCGACACCGCCGCCCCCGACCGCGGCGACGGCTACGGCATCGCCCTGCGCTGGACCGCGCTGGACCCGGGCACCTCCATGGACGCCGTCTTCGCCATGGACAAGGCGGCGGACTGGAACGACTTCCGCGCCGCGGCGACCCTGTTCGACGTGCCCTCGCAGAACCTGATCTACGCCGACACCGAGGACCACATCGGCTACACGCTGCCCGGAAAGATCCCCACGCGCGCGAAGGGCTACGACGGCTCCGTCCCGGCGCCGGGCTGGGACTCCAGGTCCCGCTGGACCGGCTACATCGACGACGACGAGCTGCCGTACGAGTACAACCCGGCCCGCGGCTACATCGTCACCGCCAACCAGGCGGTGGTCGACAAGGACAAGTACCCCTACACGCTCACCACGGACTGGGGCTACGGCACCCGCAGCCAGCGCATCACCGACCTGATCCAGTCGAAGATCGACGACGGCGGCAAGATCTCCACCGACGACATGCGCCAGATGCAGCTCGACAACAGCAGCGAGATCGCCAAGCTGCTCGTGCCCCAGCTGCTGAAGATCAACATCGATGACAAGGACGTCCGGGACGCGAAGGACGTGCGGGACGCACAGGAGCTCCTGGAGGGCTGGGACTACACCCAGGACGCCGACTCGGCGGCGGCCGCCTACTTCAACTCGGTCTGGCGCAACATCCTCAAGCTCGCCTTCGGCAACAAGCTGCCCAAGGAGCTGCGGGTCAAGGGCCAGTGCCTGTGGGTCGACCCGGTCAACACCACCGGCCCCGCGGACGAGACGAACAAGGTGCGCGAGTGCGGTGAGCGCGACGCCGACCAGGCGCAGCCGGACGGCGGCGACCGCTGGTTCGAGGTCGTGCGCAGCCTCATGGACGACGAGAAGAGCTACTGGTGGACCACGCCGAAGTCGGGCAACCGCCCCGCGGCCGTCAACCGGGACCAGCTGTTCAAGCGGGCCATGATCGACGCCCGCTGGGAGCTGACCGCCAAGCTCGGCAAGGACATCGACACCTGGAGCTGGGGCCGGCTGCACCGCCTGTTCCTGAAGAACCAGACCCTCGGCACCGAGGGCCCCGGTTTCCTGCAGTACATCCTCAACCGCGGCCCCTGGAAGCTCAGCGGCGGCGAGGCCACGGTCAACGCCACCGGCTGGAACGCCGCGGGCGGCTACGGCGTCGTCTGGGTGCCGTCGATGCGGATGGTGGTCAACCTCGCCGACCTCGACAAGTCCAAGTGGATCAACCTCACCGGTGCCTCCGGGCACGCCTACAACGCCCACTACACCGACCAGACGGACAAGTGGGCCGACGGCGAACTGCTCGACTGGTCCTTCTCCGACGGCGCGGTCGACGACAGCACGAGCGACACCCTGGTGCTCAAGCCGTGACCCCCTGACGGCGAACGGCTGAAGGGGCCCTCCACGCGCGCGTGGAGGGCCCGTTCGCCTCAAGGGCGTGGCTCAGGCATCCGCGAAGCGGCGCACACCCGACGGCGTCACCACCGCGTGCACCGGCCGGTCGTGCGGCTCCTCGGGAAGGCGCTCGACGACCTCGGAGTCGTACAGCAGCACCACGAGCGCGGGACGGGCACCCGCGCGTTCCAGCCGGGCGAGGACGCGGTCGTACGACCCACCGCCGCGCCCCAGGCGCATCCCGCGCGCGTCGACCGCCAGGCCCGGCAGCAGCACGACGTCGGCGCCGGTCACGGCGTCCGGGCCGAGGCGTTCGCCGCTCGGCTCGAAGAGGGCCATCTTTCCGCCGTGTTGGACCCGGGCGAGGGAGTCCTCCCCGGCGTACGTGCCCCAGTCGAGGTCGTTGTCGGGCAGGAGGGCGGGAAGCAGGACGCGCACGCCCCGCGCGCGCAGTGCGTCCAGCAGCGCGAGCGTGCCGGGCTCGCTGCCCACGGAGACGTACGCCGCCACCGTGCGCGCCTGCGCCAACTCGGGCAGCTGAAGTGCCCGCTCGGCCAGCGCGGCCGACGATGCCCGCACGTCATCCGCCGTCAACCTGCTTCTCACCGCGAGGAGCTCTCGCCGCAACATTCGCTTGTCAGTCTCGCCCGGACGTCCGATGTGACTCACCAGTCGCTTCCCGTACCCTTCCCAATGCGCTCATATGAGAGCCAAATAACCGGAGCCTCAGATTCCCTACAAAGGCACCGGATAAGGTGGCGGGCATGACTCAGTCGCACCCTCGGATCAGCAAGGCTGTCATCCCCGCAGCGGGCCTTGGTACCCGCTTCCTGCCGGCCACCAAAGCCACTCCCAAGGAGATGCTGCCGGTCGTCGACAAGCCGGCGATCCAGTACGTGGTCGAAGAGGCCGTCTCCGCCGGCCTCGACGACGTCCTCATGATCACGGGCCGCAACAAGCGCCCCCTGGAGGACCACTTCGACCGCAACTACGAACTCGAGTCCGCCCTGGAGAAGAAGGGCGACGGCGAACGGCTCGCCAAGGTCCAGGAGTCCAGTGACCTCGCCACCATGCACTACGTGCGCCAGGGCGACCCCAAGGGCCTCGGCCATGCCGTCCTGTGCGCCGCCCCGCACGTCGGCCACGAGCCCTTCGCCGTCCTGCTCGGCGACGACCTGATCGACCCGCGCGACCCGCTGCTCAAGCGGATGGTCGAGGTGCAGGAGCAGCGAGGCGGCAGCGTCATCGCGCTCATGGAGGTCGCGCCCGAGCAGATCCACCTCTACGGCTGTGCGGCCGTGGACCCCACCGAGGACAGCGACGTGGTCAAGGTGCACGACCTCGTCGAGAAGCCGGCCGTGGCGGACGCCCCGTCGAACTACGCGATCATCGGCCGCTACGTCCTCGACCCGCACATCTTCGACATACTGCGCAAGACCGAGCCCGGCCGCGGCGGTGAGATCCAGCTCACCGACGCCCTCCAGCAGCTCGCCGCGGACGAGAAGGTCGGCGGCCCCGTGCACGGCGTCGTCTTCAAGGGCCGCCGCTATGACACCGGCGACCGTGGCGACTATCTGCGTGCCATTGTCAGACTCGCATGCGAACGTGAAGACCTGGGCCCGGACTTCCGGACCTGGCTTCGCAGTTACGTAGCCGAGGAGATGTAGCGATTTGAGCACCGCCGCGCCCCGCCCCGCCGACCAGGACCACCTCTGGTCGGTGGACGAACACCTGGAGGACATCCTCACCACCGTCCGCCCCCTCGAACCCATCGAGCTGCAACTGCTCGACGCCCAGGGCTGCGTCCTGGTCGACGACGTCACGGTGCCGGTCTCCCTGCCGCCGTTCGACAACAGCTCCATGGACGGGTACGCGGTACGGGTCGCGGATGTCGCGGGCGCGAGCGAGGAGTTCCCCGCCGTCCTGGAGGTCGTCGGGGACGTCGCGGCGGGCCAGGCCGGACTGCTCCACGTGGGCCCCGGCCAGGCCGCCCGCATCATGACCGGTGCCCCGCTGCCGCCCGGCGCCGAGACCGTCGTTCCGGTGGAGTGGACCGACGGGGGCCTCGGCGAGGGCCCGGTGACCGGGATGCGCGCGCGCAGCCTGGCCCCCGAGGGGGCCCACGGCGAGGTGCACGTGTACCGGTCGGCCGAGGCACGCGCGCATGTGCGGGCGACGGGCAGCGACGTGAAGGCCGGCGACCGGGCGCTCGAAGCCGGTACGGTCCTCGGACCGCCGCAGATCGCCCTGCTCGCCGCGATCGGCCGCGGCACGGTACGCGTCCGGCCGCGCCCGCGCGTGGTCGTCCTGTCCACCGGCAGCGAACTCGTCCAGCCCGACGAGGACCTGGGCAGCGGCCAGATCTACGACTCCAACAGCTTCGCCCTCACCGCGGCCGCCCGTGACGCCGGCGCCATCGCCTACCGCGTGGGCGCCGTCGCCGACGACGCCGAGACCCTGCGCAACACCATCGAGGACCAGCTCGTGCGCGCCGACCTCATGGTCACCACCGGCGGCGTGAGCGTCGGGGCGTACGACGTCGTCAAGGAGGCGCTGTCCCACGTCGCCGACGAGGACGAGGCCGGCAGCGGCATCGAGTTCCGCAAGCTCGCCATGCAGCCCGGCAAGCCCCAGGGCTTCGGCTCCATCGGCCCCGACCACATCCCGCTGCTCGCACTCCCGGGCAACCCGGTGTCGTCGTACGTCTCCTTCGAACTGTTCGTGCGCCCCGCGATCCGCACGCTCATGGGCCTCCAGGACGTCCACCGGCCCCGCACCACCGCGACGCTCACCGCGGACAAGGCGCTGACCTCGCCCAAGGGCCGCAGACAGTTCCTGCGCGGGACGTACGCCGGCGGCGAGGTGCGGCCGGTCGGCGGCGCCGGATCCCATCTGATCGCCGCCCTCGCGCACGCCGACGCGCTGATCGTGGTCCCCGAGGACGTCGAGAGCGTCGAGCCCGGCACCGAGGTCGAGGTGGTCCTGCTCGGCTGAGCACCGCTGCTTGGGGGTACCGTGTCGCGCACAGCAGGCCCGTGCGCCGCACCGCGACGGGCCAGGACCGGGAGCGCCACACCAGCATGACTGAGCCTTCCCGGGGGGAGACCCCCGGAGCCCCTGAGCAGGACCGACCCATCCAGGACCGACTCACGCACATCGACGAGGCGGGCGCGGCCCGCATGGTCGACGTGTCGGAGAAGGACGTGACCGCGCGCACCGCCCGCGCCAGCGGACGCGTCCTCGTCTCACCCCGCGTGATCGAGCTGCTGCGCGGCGAGGGGGTACCGAAGGGCGACGCCCTCGCCACCGCGCGCATCGCCGGCATCATGGGCGCCAAGCGCACCCCCGATCTCATCCCGCTGTGCCACCCGCTCGCGGTGTCCGGTGTGAAACTGGACCTGTCGGTCGCGGACGACGCGGTGGAGATCCACGCCACCGTGAAGACGACGGACCGCACGGGCGTCGAGATGGAGGCCCTCACCGCGGTCTCCGTCGCCGCGCTCACCGTGATCGACATGGTGAAGGCGGTCGACAAGGGAGCGGTCATCACGGACGTACGGGTCGAGGAGAAGACGGGCGGCAAGTCGGGCGACTGGAGCCGGGCATGACGTATCGCGCTCTTGTGGTCACCGCCTCCAACCGGGCCGCCGCCGGGGTCTACGAGGACAAGGGCGGTCCGCTGATCGCCGACGGCCTCAAGCGCTTCGGCTTCGACGTCGAGGGACCGCAGGTCGTGCCCGACGGAGACCCCGTGGAGGCCGCCCTGCGCGCCGGTGCCGACGCCGGGTACGACGTCATCGTGACCACGGGCGGCACCGGCATCTCGCCGACCGACCGCACACCCGAGGCGACCCGTGCGGTGATCGACCACGAGGTGCCGGGCATCGCGGAGGCGATCAGGGCGTTCGGACGGGACAAGGTGCCGACGGCGGCGCTGTCCCGGGGGCTCGCCGGAGTCGCCGGGCGCACGCTGATCATCAACCTGCCCGGCTCCAGCGGCGGGGTGAAGGACGGCCTGGCCGTCCTGGAACCGCTCCTGACGCACGCCGTCGACCAGATCCGCGGCGGTGACCACCCCAGACCGAGCAGCGGGGGTGCGAGCTGAACAGCCCATCCTGGCCCGTCGTGCTGCGGGACGGCGACGTCGTCCTGAGGCCGATAAAGATGCGCGACCAACGGGCCTGGCGCGAGGTCAACCGGCGCAACCGCGACTGGCTGCGCCCCTGGGAGGCGACGATTCCGCCGCCGACGCCCAGCGGGCCGATCGCACACCGGCCGACCTACCGCCAGATGGTCCGGCATCTGCGGTCCGAGGCGAACGCGGGCCGGATGCTGCCGTTCGTCATCGAGTACCAGGGGCGGCTGGTCGGGCAGTTGACGGTCGCCGGGATCACCTGGGGCTCGATGTGCTCGGGGCACGTCGGTTACTGGGTGGACGAGGCGGTGGCGGGTCGCGGGGTGATGCCGACCGCCGTGGCGCTCGTCGTGGACCACTGTTTCCGGACCGTCGGTCTGCACCGCATCGAGGTCTGCATTCGCCCCGAGAACGCGCCCAGCCGCCGGGTCGTGGAGAAACTCGGATTCCGCGAGGAGGGGCTGCGTCCGCGTTATCTCCACATCGACGGAGCCTGGCGGGACCATCTCGTCTTCGCGCTCACGGCGGAAGAGGTGCCGGAAGGGTTGCTCGGCCGCTGGCACCGGGCACGCCCTCAGCAGACGCCGCGCACGAACCCGCAGAACACCCAGGGGAATCCCGCGTAGCGCGGAAGTCGTCCCGGCAGCCGCTCCGGAAATTGAATAAGTGTTCGAAATTGATGCCGGATGACCGGCTCGGGGCATTAAATTCGCTCCCTCGGTGGGCTGCTGATCGCATCGGTCACAAAAAAAGTTCGAAATATCAGCCAGATCGTGCGACACACCGGCTCAATTGGCAGATGGCCTCACGCAAACCCCTCTACCGTGTGAGGCGTGAGCAGCAGCGGCCTCATCTACGCAGTCATTGTCGGGGCCTGGGCCGCCTACCTGGTGCCGATGTGGCTCCGTAGGCAGGACGAGCTGAACGAGGCCCGTCCGACGGAACGCTTCAGCACAGCCATCCGGTTGCTGTCCGGACGGGCGGGGATGGAGCGCCGGTACGCCAAGGACCTGCGCGCGCGTTCCACCGACGAGGGGGAGCCCAGCGCCGTGGACCCGGGCGACGTCACCGAGTCGGTGGACGTCCGGGCCTTCGCCGTGCCTCCGACCCGTCCGCAGACCCAGGTGACGGTCCAGGCACAGGCGCCGGGACGCCCGGATTCGGTGCCGGAACAGGCGTCCAGACCGGCACCCGAACGCGGCACCGCATCCGCGCCCGAACCGGGCCCCGGCTCGGCACGCAAGGCACGGGCGCGCGTGCCCGCCGCCCGGCGCTCGCCCTCGGAGGAGGCGGCCGCGGCACGCGCCCGGCGCTCCAAGGTGCTCGCGCGGCGCAGGCGCACCACCGTCGTCCTCTTCCTCGCCTTCACCCTCGGCGCGGTCGTCGCCGCGGTCGGCGGGCTCGCGTTCCTGTGGGCGCCCGGCATCCCGGCGGTGCTGCTCAGCGGGTACATCGCGTACCTGCGTTCCCAGGAGCGCCGCCGCTTCGCCTACCAGATGGACCGGCGGCAGGCCGAGGCCGCCGCGCAGCGGCTGCGCGAGCACGCCCGCCAGTCCCGCAGGCGGGGCGCCGCCGACGCCGGTGACGGCATCGACGAGCCCGACGAGAGGCCTGAATCAGGCACCGACACCGGGCTGTCCGCTCTCGCCGCGGACCGGCGTGCCCTCGTCGAGCAGACCGACCACGCCGAGTGGGTCGACCAGCAGCGCGAGCGGCAGCGGCGGCCCGGGCACGGGGACAGCTGGGACCCGGTCCCGGTGCCGTTGCCGACGTACGTGACCGCGCCGGTCGCTCCGCGAGCCACCTCCGACGTGGATCTCGGGGCGCCGGACGCCTGGAGCTCCGCCCGGTCGAGCTCCGTCGCGCGGGACCGCGACGCGGGCGCCGACGCCGGGGACGGTGCCCCACGGGGCGCGGAGCCGGCGGACGCGGCGCGCGACGAGGAGAAGCCCGACGGGGACGGCCGCAGCGACGCCCGCCGGGCCGCTTCCGCCCGCCGGGCCCGCGAGCGGGGCCGTACGCCACTGTTCGATCAGTACGAGGACGGCGACCGGCCGCGAGCGGCGAACGAGTAGCCGGCCGGCCCCGTGGCGGGCCGGGCGGCCCTCACGGCCACCTCGGCCGACCAGGGAACGGATTTCCAAGCAGGCCGATCGGGGTGCTAAAGTTTCACTCGTTGCAAGGGCCTGTGGCGCAGTCCGGTAGCGCACCTCGTTCGCATCGAGGGGGCCAGGGGTTCAAATCCCCTCAGGTCCACAGCAACGACTTTCCAAGGGAACTTGGGGAGTTGGCGAGATCCCGTCCGATCGGTTGATCGGGCGGGATCTTTCGTTGTGCCCAAGGGGCGGCGGCATGAGGGGGAGTGTGGAGAAGGTCACCGCGGAGTTACCCTCCCGGCGTGCGGCGCCCCTGCGGACAGCGGCCTTCCGGAGGTACGTGACCGCCAGTCTGATCTCCGCCACCGGATCGGCGATGGCGCCCCTCGCACTCGCGTACTCCGTGATCGACCAGGGCGGAGGAGCCCGGGCCCTCGGTGTGGTGCTCGCCACGAACACCGTTCCGATCGTCGTCTTCCTCCTCGTCGGCGGAGTGCTCGCGGACCGTGTGTCCCGGAGCCGGCTGCTCTTCCTCGGCAATCTGCTGGCGGCCGCCGCCCAAGGGGCGCTCGCGGTCACCGTCGCCACCGGCCACGCCACGACCGCCTCCATCGCGGTCTGCGGTTTCGTCTCGGGAACGGCGGTCGCCTTCACCGTGCCCGCCGCTCACGGAGCCGTCGCCCAGATCGTGCCCGCGGAGCAGTTGCAGCAGGCCAACGCCCTGCTCAGGCTGCCGGACAACGCGGTCAAGGTGCTCGGACCGGCCGTCGGCGGAGTCGTCGTCGCGGTCAGCGGCCCGGCCTGGGCGCTGGCCTGGGACGCGCTCACCTTCGCCGTCGCCGCCGTGCTGCTGCTCGGGCTGCGCCTGGACGCGCCCGTCGCCGTCACCAGTGCGCTGAGCGATCTGCGCGAGGGATGGTCCGGCTTGTGGTCGCGGACCTGGCTGTGGACCTATACGGCGGCCGGAACCGTCCTCGTCGCCGCCTGGCTGGCCGGGTTCCAGCTGCTCGGGCCCGTCGTCGCGGCGGAGCGGTACGCGGGGGCGCGTGACTGGGGGCTGGTGCAGGGCGCGTTCGCGGCGGGGCTGCTGGCCGGGACGGTGGTGTGCCTGCGCTGGCGGCCGTACCGGCTGCTCACGGTGGCCGTCGTGGCCTGCCTGCCGCTCGCCGGGCCGCTGCTCGCCCTGGGATACGGACTGCCGCTGCCCTGGGTGCTGTTGGCCGCGCTGCTCGCGGGCATCGCGCTGGACGTCTCGGTCGTCGCGTGGACCTCCGCCTTCCAACAGCACGTGCCGAAGGACGAGTTGGGGCGCATGAGCGCGTTCAACGGCGTGGGGGAGCGGCTGGCGATCCCCCTCGGCTATCTGCTGACCGCGCTCGCGGCCGGCACGTGGGACAACCGGACGGTGCTGGTGGCCTGCGCCGGTCTGGTCGTCGTCGCCGCCGTCCTCAACCTCTGTGTGCGGGACGTGTATCGCATCAACGCTGTGCGGAACTGACCGCTCACAGCGCCTTGGCGTAACACAGGCTCAGCTCGTGGAAGCGGTAGTAGCCGAACTTCTCGCACGGCTCGTACCCACTGGACGTGTACAGCGCCACCGCCTCCGGCTGCTTGGACCCGGTCTCCAGCACCATGCGCCTGCGGCCCGCCGCCCGCGCGTCCTCCTCCAGCGCGGCCAGAACGCGTCGGGCCAGGCCCCGCCCGCGCATCTGCTCGATCACGTACATGCGCTTGATCTCGGCGTCCCCGTCCCGGTTGCCCTCGCCGTTCTCGTCCTGTGTGCGCCAGCCGCCGGAGGCGACGGGGGTGCCGAGCTCGTCGTACGCGATCAGGTACAGGCCGTTCGGCGGCTCGAAGTCCGCCGGGTCCATGGGTGTGGCATCGCCGCCGTCGCCGTAGCGGACGCCGTACTCGGCCTGGACCTGGTCGTTGAGCTTGACGGCGTCGGGGTGGTCGAAGGAGATGCGACGTATATGCATGCTGGATACCGTATATCAATTCAAGATCAAGAGCTTCCAGAATCGGACAACGTCCAGTGTGCCGGTATCGTGCCCGGGTGCTCACTGTGACCTCTGTGAATGTGAACGGGCTGCGCGCCGCCGCGAAGAAGGGCTTCGTTGAGTGGCTCGCCGGTACGGAAGCCGATGTGCTGTGCCTGCAGGAGGTGCGCGCGGAGCCGCAGCAGCTGCCCGAGCACGTCCGCACGCCCCACGGCTGGCACGTCGTGCACGCGCCCGCCGCCGCCAAGGGCCGGGCCGGCGTCTCCCTCTACAGCCGCCGTGAGCCCGACCGCATCCAGGTCGGCTTCGGGTCGAGTGAGTTCGACGACAGCGGGCGTTACGTCGAGGCCGACCTGCCCGGTGTGACGGTCGCCTCCCTCTACCTCCCCTCCGGCGAGGTCGGCACCGAGCGGCAGGACGAGAAGGTCCGCTTCATGGGCGAGTTCCTCGCCTACCTCAAGGACCTGCGCGAACGCGCCGCCGCCGACGGCCGCGAGGTCCTCGTCTGCGGCGACTGGAACATCGCCCACCAGCAGGCGGACCTGAAGAACTGGCGTGGCAACACCAAGAACTCGGGCTTCCTCCCGGAGGAGCGGGAGTGGCTCACGCAGGTGTTCGAGCCGACCGCCGGTGGTTACGTCGATGTCCTACGAGCGCTGCATCCGGACGTCGAGGGGCCGTACTCGTGGTGGTCGTACCGCGGGCGGGCGTTCGACAACGACACGGGATGGCGCATCGACTACCACGTGGCGACGCCCGGGCTCGCCACCAAGGCCCTCAAGGGGTACGTCGAGCGCGCGGCGACGCATGCGGAGCGGTGGTCGGATCATGCGCCGGTGACGGTGGTGTACGGCCACTGAGCGGTCCACGACTGCGAGAGTGTCGCAGTGTGTCGCCGGTCGGCTGCCGCGTCGTCGTGGCTGGTCGCGCCCGCGCGGCGGTAGCCGCACATCAAACAGAGCCCCGCGCCCCTGGGGCGTCACTGCTTGCGTAGGCGGCGGTCCAAAGCCAGTGACAGTTCCGCCTCCACCACGCTCCGGGCCAGCGGGCGCAAGCGGTGGAGGTCGTCCTCGCCGGCGTGGCGCAGCACCAGCTCGGCGAACATCTCTGCCAGGTCGTCCACGTGTTGGCGGACGCGTTTGCCGGCCGCCAGGACGTCCGCGAGCGGGATGCCTTCGCGGACCAGGGCCGAGGAGACGTCCAGCAGGCGGCGGCTGATGTGGACGATCTCGTCGCCGTCGGTGCCGAGGTAGCCGAGTTCCAGGGCGGCGGCGAGGTTCTCCGGGGTGACCTGGCCCTCGAAGCGGGCGGCGAGTTCCTCGGGGGTGAGGCGGACGGGCTCTTCCTCCGAGGGGGGCTCCACGCCCAGCAGGTCGGCGACGTCGCGGCCGTGGTCGAGGGCCTCGGCCAGTTCCGCGATGCCGGTGAGGGTGTGGCCGCGCTCCAGCAGGGCCGCGATGGTGCGCAGGCGGGCCAGGTGATGGTCGTCGTACCAGGCGATACGGCCCTCGCGGCGGGGCGGCGGGATCAGCTTGCGTTCCCGGTAGAAGCGCAGGGTGCGCACCGTGATGCCGGCCAGACGGGCCAGCTCTTCCATGCGGTACTCACGCTTCTCGGTCACTCCGGAACCTTAATTCGTACCGGCGGTAACTTTCCTCGCTCGACCCCTACCGGTCGGTACGGACCTCCTCTACTCTCCCCATTACGCCAGTGTTCACTGGCACGGTTCCAGGTTCCGGGTGAAGCATGGAGGCACAGGCATGGCCGAACGCGAACATGTGCGGGTCGCGGTGGTCGGGTCCGGGTTCGGTGGGCTGGGGGCCGCCGTACGGCTGCGACGCGAGGGCGTCACCGACTTCGTCGTCCTGGAGCGGGCCGGCAGCGTCGGCGGCACCTGGCGGGACAACAGCTATCCCGGATGCGCCTGCGATGTGCCGTCCCATCTGTACTCGTTCTCCTTCGCGCCCAATCCCGACTGGCCGCGCACCTTCTCCGGGCAGGAGCACATCCGCGCCTACCTGGAACACGTCGCGGACGTCTTCCGGCTGCGTCCCCACATCCGCTTCGACTCGGAGGTGAAGCGGATGACCTGGAACGGCGAGCGGGTGTGCTGGGACATCGAGACGGCGAGCGGGGAGCTCTCGGCCGACATCGTCGTCTCGGCCACCGGGCCGCTGTCCGACCCGAAGATCCCCGGCATCCCGGGGCTGGACTCCTTCCCCGGCAAGGTCTTCCACTCCGCCCGCTGGGACCACGACTACGACCTGCGCGGCAAGCGCGTCGCCATGGTCGGCACCGGCGCCTCCGCCATCCAGATCGTGCCGGCCGTCCAGCCCGAGGTGGAGCGGCTCACGCTCTTCCAGCGCACGCCAGCGTGGGTCATGCCCCGCATGGACCGGGCGATCAGCGGCGCCGAGCGCGCCCTGCACCGGGCCCTGCCCTTCACCGCACAGCTGCGCCGCGGACTGCTCTGGGGCATCCGGGAGTTGCAGGTCCAGGCGTTCACCAAGCATCCCAACGAGCTGGGGCTCGTAGAGCAGCTGGCCAAGCGGAACATGGGCCGGTCCATCAAGGACCCCGCCCTGCGCGCCAAGCTCACTCCCGACTACCGCATCGGCTGCAAGCGGATCCTGCTGAGCAGCGAGTACTACCCGGCGCTCGCCCAGCCCAATGTGGACCTCGTCGCCAGCGGTCTGAGCGAGGTCCACGGCTCCACGCTGGTCGCGGCCGACGGCAGTGAGGCCGAGGTCGACGCGATCATCTTCGGCACCGGGTTCCATGTCACCGACATGCCCATCGCCGAGCGGGTCGTGGGCGCGGAGGGGAAGACTCTCGCCGAGGTGTGGAAGGGCGGGATGGAGGCCCTGAGGGGTGCCTCGGCGGCCGGGTTCCCGAACTGGATGTCCATCATCGGGCCCAACACGGGGCTCGGGAACTCGTCCATGATCCTCATGATCGAGTCCCAGCTGAACTACATGGCCGACTTCGTACGGCAGTTGACCGTCCTGGGCGGTCGCGTGGCCCTCGACGCACGGCCGAGCGCCGTGGCCGCCTGGAACCGGCGGGTGCAGGAGCGCATGAAGCGGACGGTGTGGAACACCGGCGGCTGCACGAGTTGGTACCTCGACGCGAACGGCCGTAACACCACCATCTGGCCCGGTACGACATCCGAGTTCCGGCGGGCCACGCGGCGGGTGGATCTCGGCGAGTACGCCGTCGTCCGGTCGTCCGTCGAGAAAACCAAGCAAGCCAAGGAAGCCAAGGAAGCCAAGAAGGACAAGAAAGACAAGGGAGACATGGAAAGTGTCGAGGTGACCGCGTGAGCCGTCTGATGCACGTGACGTCCGGGCCGTACGCCCCGCCCACCCCCACCCGCGAGCTCACCGCCGTCTCCGCCGACGGCGCCCGGCTGCACATAGAGGTGCACGGCCCCGAGGACGCGCCGGCCGTCGTCCTCGCACACGGCTGGACCTGCTCGACCGCCTTCTGGGCGGCGCAGATACGGGACCTCGCCGCCGACCACCGGGTCATCGCCTACGACCAGCGCGGCCACGGACGCAGCCCGGCGAGCCCGGCCTGCAGCGCCGACGCGCTCGCCGACGACCTCGAAGCCGTACTGAAGGAGACCCTCGCGTCCGGCGAGAAGGCCGTGATCGTCGGGCACTCCATGGGCGGCATGACGGTGATGGCCGCCGCCGCGCGCCCGGGGTTCCGGGAGCACGCGGCCGCCGTCCTGCTGTGCAGCACGGGCGCCGCGCGGCTGGTCGCCGAGTCCACGGTCGTACCCCTGCGTCCCGGGCGGCTGCGGACCTGGCTGACCAAGCACATCCTCGGGTCGCGCGCGCCGCTCGGGCCGGTCACGCCGGTCGCCCGGGCGATCCTCAAGTACGCGACCATGGGCCCCGGTTCGGCCCCGCACATGGTCGAGGCGTGCGCGCGGATCGTGCACGCGTGTCCGCGCAAGGTGCGGTACGCCTGGTCGCAGGTGCTCGACCTGCTCGATCTCGACCACGGCGTACGGGAGTTGGCGGCGCCGACCGCGGTCATCGTCGGCACGGCCGACCGGCTGACCCCGCCCGTGCACGCCCGCTCGCTGGCCGCCGCGCTGCCGAACTGCCTCGGCGTCACCGAACTGCCCGGCCTCGGGCACATGACGCCGGTCGAGGCGCCCGAGCTGGTGACCGGGCGGATACGGGAACTCGTCACGACGTACGCGCAGAACGATCGGGCGTACCCGCAGGCCGACACGTACACGCAGGTCAAGGAGGGCGCATGAGCAGGGTGAGCCTCGAAGGACAGGTCGCCGTCGTCACGGGGGCGGCGCGGGGCGTCGGTGAGCTGCTCGCCCGCAAGCTCTCCGCGCGGGGGGCGAGCGTGGCGCTCGTCGGGCTGGAGCCGGACGAGCTCAAGCAGGTCTCCGAACGGCTGCACGGCGACAGCGACCACTGGTACGCCGACGTGACGGACCACGAGGCGATGGCCCGGGTGGCGCGCGAGGTGAAGGAGCGGTTCGGGAAGGTCGACATCGTGGTGGCGAATGCCGGTGTCGCCACCGGTGGGCCCTTCGTCGACTCCGATCCGGAGGCGTGGCGGCGGGTCATCGAGGTCAACCTCATCGGATCGGCCGTGACGGCGCGGGCGTTTCTGCCGGTGCTGATGGAGAGCCGGGGGTATCTGCTGCAGATCGCCTCGCTGGCCGCCATCACTCCGGCGCCGATGATGACGGCGTACTGCGCGTCCAAGTCGGGTGTGGAGGCGTACGCGCACAGTCTGCGGGCCGAGGTCGGCTACAAGGGCGTACGGGTGGGCGTCGGGTATCTGTCGTGGACCGACACCGACATGGTGCGCGGGGCCGATCAGGACGACGTGATGCGGGAGTTGAGGAAGCGGCTGCCCTGGCCGTCCAACAAGACGTATCCGCTGGGGCCGGCGGTCGACCGGATCGTGGCCGGGATCGAGCGGCGGTCGAGCCATGTGTACGGGCAGTGGTGGCTGCGCGGGATGCAGGGCGTGCGCGGGTATCTGCCGGGGATCATCGGGACCGTCGGGCAGCGGGAGATGCGGCGGTTCGCGGACCGGCTGGAGGGGATGCGGACGGGGCTGGTCGGGGCGGGGGGCGCCGCCGACGAGCAGGAGCGAACTGGGCGGACTACGGGGAGTAACTGATCGACATGCGTGGTGTAATCGCCCGTGTGAATCTGGTCGAGGCCCCAACGAGGGGCCAATCCCCCACCCAGTACGGGAGTGAACCCACATGGGCATGAAGGACCAGTTCCAGGAGAAGTCCGAGCGACTGCAGGAGCAGGCGCGACAGAAGGCTCAGCAGGCGCGGGAGCGGGGCCGTCAGCGCGACCGTGACGAGGACCCTGAGCGGTCGCCGCTGCGTGAGGACGAGGAGCGCTTCGACCAGGACTACGACCGGTAGTCGTTCGCTCGACAGTAGCTGAGAACGCGGGGTGCCCCCTGTTCGGTGGGTGCCCCGCGTTCAGCGTTTTCGGGTGCCGGCCGGTGGGGGCTGGTCGCGCAGTTCCCCGCGCCCCTCAGGGCGTTGGCGTTGCCCCTTCTTGGTTCCTCGGTGGCAATTGCGGCCTCGAGCGGTCCGGGACGTGTGCGTAGTCCGGGGGCGTTGCCGGGGGGTTTGTCTCCAGTAGCTCCAGGGCCAGTTCCACCGCGTCCGTCAGTTGGGCGTGGCGGCCCTCCGCCCAGTCCAAGGGGGTGCGCAGGACCTCCACGTCCGGAGTCACGCCTTTGTTCTCGATGCTCCAGCCGTACGCGTCGAACCAGGCCGCGTTCATCGGGACCGTGATCACCGTGCCGTCGCCGAGGCGGTGGCGGCCGGTCATGCCGACGACTCCGCCCCAGGTGCGCTGGCCGACGACCGGCCCCAGTTTGAGGAGTTTGAAGGCCGCCGTGATCATGTCGCCGTCGGAGGACGTCGCCTCGTCGGCCAGGGCGACCACCGGTCCCCGCGGGGCATTGGAGGCGTACGACACCGGCTGGGCGTTTCTCGTCAGGTCCCAGCCGAGGATCGTGCGGGTCAGCTTCTCCACGACCAGCTCGCTGATGTGGCCGCCCGCGTTGCCGCGTACGTCGACGATCAGTGCGGGGCGTGACATCTCCATGCGCAGGTCCCGGTTGAACTGGGCCCAGCCCGAGCCGCCCATGTCCGGGATGTGCAGGTAGCCGCAGCGGCCGCCGCTCAACTCCCGTACGACGGCCCGGCGTTTGGCGACCCAGTCCTGGTAGCGCAGGGGGCGTTCGTCGATCAGGGGGACCACCGCGACCCGGCGTGACCTGCCTGCCTCGCCCTCCGCCGGGGTGAAGGTGAGCTCCACCGTCGTACCGCCGGAGCCGGCGAGGAGGGGATAGGGGCCCGCGACCGGGTCCACCGGGCGGCCGTCGACGTGGGTGAGCACCGCGCCTTCCCGGATGCCGGTGCCTGCCAGCGGGGAGCGGGCCTTGGAGTCGGAGGACTCGCCGGGGAGGATGCGTCTGACCATCCAGCCCTCGTCCCTGCGGACGAAGTTGGCGCCGAGCAGGCCCTGCCAGCGCTGGTAGTGGGGCGGGCCCTCGTTGCGGCGGGCGGCGGCGACGTAGGCGTGGGAGGTGCCGAGTTCGCCCAGCACCTCGCGCAGCAGGTCGGCGAACTCGTCGGGGGAGGCCACGCGGTCGACCAGGGGACGGTACTGGGCCAGGACCGCGTCCCAGTCGATGCCGCACATGTCCGGCTCCCAGAAGTACGCCCTGATCAGCCGGCCCGCCTCCTCGTATGCCTGCCGCCACTCCGCGGTCGGATCCACCTCGTGCAGGATGCGGCGCGCGTCGATCCACACGGTGGTGTCGCTGTCGCCGGACTCGGTGGCGGGCACCGCCCGCAGGTCGCCCTCGTCGAGCAGGACGAGGCGGGTGCCGTCGCCGCTGACCGCGAACCAGTCCAGGTGGTCGACGAGTTCGGACTTCTTGGCCTTGCTGATGTTGAAGTGTTCGAGGGTCGGCCGCCCGGTCATGTCGTCCGGGTTGGCGAACGTCTCGCCCAGCGCGCCCGAGATCGGCCAGCGCAGCCAGACCAGTCCGCCGCCCGCGACCGGGTGCAGCGCGGAGTACTTGGAGGCGGCGACCGGGAAGGGGGTGACCCGGTTCTCCAGTCCCTCGATCTCCACGGTCGTCGCACCCCCCTCGCCGCCCTCCTCGTCCTCCACCGGGTCCAGGCCACCGGCGGCCGGGCGGCCCTCCGGGTTCAGGGCGAAGGGGGAGGGGGTCGCGGAGGACAGGGGGACCAGGTAGGGCCGGCAGCCGAGGGGGAAGGAGAGGTCGCCGGTGTGGACGTCGTAGACCGGGTCGAAGCCGCGCCAGGAGAGGAAGGCCAGATAGCGGCCGTCCCGGGTGAACACCGGGTTCTCGTCCTCGAAGCGGCCGTTGGTGACGTCGACGATCAGCCGGTCCTTTATGCGGGCCAGCTTGATCTGGCGCAGGGAGCGGCCGATGCCGGGATGGGACCAGGTCAGCCAAGTGCCGTCCGGCGAGAAGGCCAGGTCCCGCACCGGGCCGTTGATCGACCGGATCAGCTCCGTGACCTCGCCGTTGGAGTCTTCCGTTGCGTCGATGAGGAGCAGCCGTCCGTCGTGCGAGGCGATCGCCAGGCGCTCGCCCTCCGGGTCGGCGACCATCTCCAGGGCACGGCCCAGTTCGCCCGAGGCGAGGCGGCGGGGTTCCCGGTCGCCGGTCGCCCTCGGCAGGTAGGCGATCTCGATCGCGTCCTCGCCCTCCGCGTCCGTCACGTAGGCGACCTGGCCGGACGAGCCGAGCATCTCCGGGAGCCGGATCCGTACGCCGGGCGTGTCGGTGATCGTGCGTGCTGGACCGTCCCGGTGGGTCAGCCAGTAGAGGCTGCCCCGCACGACCACGGCGCTCGCGCGGCCCGTCTCGTCGACGGAGACGCCGTCGACGTGCTGGGCGGCCGGCACCTGGTACGTCCGGCGGCCGGCGCGCGGCCCGCTCAGCCGCACCTCCAGCTTGCGCGGCTTGCTGTCCGCGGCGAGGTCGTCCACGATCCACAGGTCGCCCGCGCACTGGTACACCACCCGGGTGCCGTCACTGGAGGCGTGCCGGGCGTAGAAGGCGTCGTGGTCGGTGTGACGGCGCAGGTCGGAGCCGTCGTAGGCGCACGAGTAGAGGTTGCCGACGCCCTCGTGGTCGGAGAGGAAGGCGATACGGCCGCCGACGAACATGGGGGAGTGCAGGTGGCCGCCGATGTCCGCGAGCAGGCGCTCGCCGTGCAGCCAGAGGCGGCCGGTGGCGCCGCCCCGGTAGCGCTTCCAGGCGGCCGGTTCGTGCGGTGGGGTGCCGGTCAGCAGGAGCGTCTTGCGCTCGCCGTCGAGGTCGGCGACCTGGATGTCGGAGCACGGTCCCCAGGGCAGCTTGCGGCCGGGGTCGCCGCCGAGGCTGACCTTGTAGGCCCAGGTGAAGTGGGAGAAGGGCTCGCCGTGGGAGGCGACGGCGAGGATGATGCCGTCCGGTGTCCAGCCGCACACCTGGGTGTCCGGTGACCCCCAGTGGGTGAGCTGTCTGCCCGGGCCGCCGTCCACCGGGACCAGGTGGATCTCGGGGGTCAGGCTGCGCCAGCTCGTGTACGCGATGTGGCGGCCGTCGGGGGAGAAGCGGGGGTGGCCGATCTTGGTGCGGTCCACGGTGAGCCGCCAGGCACGGCCCGGCCGGTCCAGCGGGGCCAGCCACAGGTCGTCCTCGGCCACGAAGCACAGCAGTTCGCCGCTCAGATGCGGTAGGCGCAGGTAGCTCACGTCCCCATGCTTTGCCCGGGGGCGGATGGGGGCAAGTCGTGCCATAACAGGTCGGCCATCGGAGTGCGGGGCGGTGCGTGACCGCGACCGGGCGACGCGTGACCCACGATCGGGCGGCGCGTGACCCACGATCGGGCGGCGCGTGACCCACGACACGAACGAAACCGTTTCGTTTCGCTAGGGGGTGGGGTACATTCGTCGTGTACGAAACCGTGTCGTTCGGAGCGGGAAGGTGGAGAGGGTCATGACTGAGGTCGCAGCGCCGCGTCGCAGTCGTATCACTCCCGAGCGCGAGGCCGAGTTGTACGAGGCCGTGCTCGACCTGCTCCGAGAGGTCGGCTACGACGCCCTCACCATGGACGCCGTGGCCGCGCGCACCCGGTCCAGCAAGGCGACGCTCTACCGCCAGTGGGGCGGCAAGGCCGAGCTGGTGGTAAAGGCCATCCGGCACACAAAGCCCGGCAAGGACGTCGACGCCGTCGACACCGGGTCGCTCCGCGGCGACTTCCATGCGCTGATGGCGCATGTGGACGACGCCGAGATGGCGCAGAACAGCGCGTTGATGCGTGGGCTCGCCATGGCGATGCACGCGAACCCGGACCTCCACCGGGAGTTCCGGAGCCAGATCGTCGAACCGGAGATCGTGGCGTTCCGCCGTGTGCTGCAGCGCGCCGTCGACCGGGGCGAGGTCCGGCCGGACTGCCCGGCGCTGGACTTCGTGGTGCACATGATGCTCGGCGCGTTCGTCACCTGCACGATCCTCGACGAGCGGCCGCCGACGCGGGCCTTCCTCACCTCGTACATCGACGCCGTGGTCCTCCCCGCCCTCGGCGCACCCGTCAGCTGACGAGTCCCCTCGGCTGACGGTCTCCCCAAGCAAGCCCTCCACCTGACGTATCCGCTCACGTCGTCGGGCTGATCACCCCTGCCCTGGGGCCTGTGTGGCCCCGACCCCACGACTGACCGGGAGACGCCTTCGTGGCCACATTCCTGTACAAACTCGGCAGGCTCGCCTTCAGGCGACGCCATTTCGTCGCCCTGATATGGGTCGCGCTGCTCACCCTCGCCGGTGTGGGCGCGGCGAGCGCGCCCGCCGCGGGGTCCACGTCCTTCTCGATCCCCGGCACCGAGGCGCAGAAGGCCTTCGACCTGCTGGAGCAGCGCTTCCCCGGCATGAGCGCCGACGGCGCCACCGCCCGGGTCGTCTTCAAGGCGCCTCAGGGCGAGAAGATGACGGACGCCGCCAACAAGGCGACCGTCGAGAAGACCGTCGACGAGCTGTCCGACGGCTCCGAGGTGACCTCCGTCGCCGACCCGTACAAGGCGAACGCCGTCAGCAAGGACGGCACGATCGCGTACGCGTCGGTGAGGTACGAGGTCTCCGGCATGGAGCTGAAGGACGCCTCCCGCGAGGCCCTGGAGGATGCCGCGCAGGACGCGCGGGACACCGGGCTGACCGTGGAGGTCGGCGGTGACGCCCTCCAGACGACACCCGAGACCGGCGCCACCGAGATCATCGGCATCGCGGTCGCCGCGGTCGTCCTCGTCATCACCTTCGGCTCCCTGATCGCGGCAGGGCTCCCGCTGCTCACCGCCCTGATCGGCGTGGGCATCGGCATCTCCACGATCACCGCCCTGGCGAACGCGCTGGAGCTGGGCTCCACGACCTCGACGCTGGCCATGATGATCGGCCTCGCGGTCGGCATCGACTACGCCCTGTTCATCGTCTCCCGCTACCGCGCCGAGCTGGCCGAGGGCCGCGACCGCGAGGAGGCGGCCGGCCGGGCCGTCGGCACCGCGGGCTCGGCGGTGGTCTTCGCGGGCCTGACGGTCGTGATCGCGCTGGTCGGCCTGTCGGTCGTCAACATCCCGATGCTGACGAAGATGGGCATCGCGGCGGCCGGCACGGTCGTGATCGCGGTGCTGATCGCCCTGACGATGATCCCGGCCCTGCTCGGGTACGCCGGCAAGAAGGTGCGCCCCGCCGGGAAGAAGAGCCGGTGGATGGGCGGCAACCGGGCCGAGAAGAAGGCGGCCTCCGGCAAGGCCAAGCCGAACATGGGCACGCGCTGGGCGAGCTTCGTCGTACGCCGTCCGATCGCCGTGCTGATGCTGGGCGTCGTGGGCCTGGGCGCGGCCGCCGTCCCCGCGGCCTCCCTGGAACTGGGCCTGCCCGACGACGGCTCGCAGCCGACGTCCACGACCCAGCGCCGTGCGTACGACCTGCTCTCCGACGGCTTCGGGCCGGGCTTCAACGGCCCGCTGATGGTCGTGGTCGACGCGAAGGGCAGCAACGACCCGAACGCCGTGTTCAGCCAGGTCGGCGACGACATCAAGGGCCTGAAGAACGTCGTGACCGTGACCCCGGCGACGCCCAACAAGGCGGGTGACACGGCGACGATCACGGTGATCCCGGACGCCAAGCCGTCGTCGGTGACGACGGAGGACCTCGTGCACGCCATCCGCGACAAGGGCACGGAGGTGAAGGCCGACACGGACGCGAACGTGCTGGTCACCGGCACGACGGCGATGAACATCGACGTGTCCGAGAAACTCAACGACGCGCTGATCCCGTACCTCGCCCTGGTGGTCGGCCTGGCCTTCCTCCTCCTGATCGTCGTCTTCCGCTCGATCCTCGTCCCGCTCAAGGCGGCGCTCGGCTTCCTGCTGAGCGTGATGGCGGCGCTGGGCGCGGTGGTCGCGGTCTTCCAGTGGGGCTGGCTCGCGGGGCTCATGGGCGTGGAGGAGACCGGCCCGGTGATGTCCATGATGCCGATCTTCATGGTGGGCGTGGTCTTCGGTCTGGCGATGGACTACGAGGTGTTCCTCGTGACGCGGATGCGCGAGGCGTACGTCCACGGCGAGAAGCCGAGCCAGGCGGTGGTGACCGGCTTCAAGCACGGCGCGCGGGTCGTCACGGCCGCGGCCGTGATCATGATGGCGGTCTTCGCGGGCTTCATCGGCTCGTCCGAGTCCATGGTCAAGATGATCGGCTTCGGCCTGGCGACCGCGGTCTTCTTCGACGCCTTCATCGTGCGGATGGCCATCGTCCCGGCGGTCCTGGCGCTGCTGGGGAAGCGGGCCTGGTGGCTGCCGAAGTGGCTGGACCGCGCCCTGCCGAACGTGGACGTGGAGGGCGAGGGCCTGCGCACGGCCGCCGAATCCAGGAAGAACGCGGACCCCGACGAGGACCGCGCGCTGGTACGCGTCTGACCGGTCACCATTGAAGAAAGCCGGCCGGTGAGGGCTCCGTGGGGACGGGGTGCCCTCACCGGCTGTCTTCACGGGCGCTCTTCGACGTACGAGAGCGACGTACGAGGGCGACACCGTCTCTCTCCCACCCCGCGACCCGGAGGACCCCGAGTCGCTGCGCCGGGCTGTCGGACGGGCCATGGCACCGTACGACTACAACCGCGAGGACATCCCCCATCCGGACCGGGTGGGGGAGTGGGACTACTGGTTCATCTCCGGCGCCGGGTGCGGGTTCGCCGTCCTTCCGGGACACGAGGACGACCCCCGGCTCGTCCGCCACCACGAGTGGACCGAACCGTCCGAGGACCTGCCCCGGTCGCGGTGCCACGGAGGGCCGCGCGGGCTGCTCGACCTCGACGTCGACCGGGCGGAGGCGGCCCTGGAGGCCGCAGAGCGGTGGGCCGACTGGCGGCGGTTCGCCGACCGCCACGACGGTCCGGACCTGCCGGCCGACACGATGATCGTGCGAGTGCCGGCGCCTCCACCAGGAGCAGGCCCCGACCGGACTCGGCGTCCGGGGCCGTCGGCGTGCGCCGGGGCGGGAGGTCGCCGCGGGGTGCGGGGGACAGCAGCACGCTGAAGTTTCGGATGGGGGAGGTGAGTTCGTTTCCGACTTTGTCTCGTGCTGTCTCGGCTGTCTCGGGGGTTGTACGGGTACGAGTGCGCGTCGGAGGTGGGGCATGAACGAGGTTGCGGACGAGGCGGGTTGGGATGTCGAACCGGGGGACGAGATCGAGCCGGTGGTCCAGGCGGTGGGGCGGCTGCTGAAGGTCTGCCGGGAGGCGGCGGGGATGCGGGCGGCCGAGTTCGGGGAGGTCATGGGCTACGGCGAGGACATGATCCGCAAGATGGAGCGGGGGCAGCGGATTCCCCGGCCGGAGTTCCTGGACAGGGCGGACGATGTCCTGAGGGCGCAGGGGCATCTCAAGGCGTTCATGCGGGACATGGAGCAGGCCCGGTATCCCAAGAAGGTGCGCGAACTGGCGGACCTGGAGGGGCGTGCGGTCGAGCTGTTGATGTACGGCAACCACAATCTCCACGGCCTGTTGCAGACCCAGGAGTACATGCGGGCACTGCTTGCGACGTGGCGTCCGGCCTACTCGTCCGACCAGTTGGAGCGAATGGTGGCAGGACGCATGGCTCGTAAGTCCATCTTCGACCGGTCCCCCGCACCAGAGCTCAGCTTTGTCCAGGAAGAGGTAACGCTGCGGCGCCCCATCGGGGACACAATGGTGTTGCGCCGACAGCTCGAACACCTACTGGAGGTGGCCCAGTTGCCTTTCGTGGAGCTTCAGGTGATGCCGACCTCCCGCGCGAACCACCCCGGGACAGGGGGCCGGATTCAGGTGTTGAAGTTCGCCGACGGCACCGGAGTTGGGCGCACCGACGGCGACTTCGGGGGTCGCCCAGTCTCCAACCCGAGGCAGCTCCGGCTTCTTGACCTGCGGTATGGCATTATCCGGGCTCAGGCGCTCACGCCAGGGGAGTCTCTGGCCTTCATCGAGCAAGCGCTGGGAGAACTATGAGCACCCCGGAACTCCACTGGTTCAAGAGCAGCTACAGCGACAGCAGTAACGGCAACGACTGCGTCGAGGTCGCCACCACCCCCGCCACCATCCACATCCGCGACTCCAAGACCCCCGAGCCCCCCCACCTCACCGTCGCCCCGACCGCTTGGACCCGCTTCGTGGCTCACGTTTCGCTACCCTGAGGTCGTGACGGAGCAACCGGCAATTGCCTTACCGCCCGTACGAGTTGAGACCGTCGAGCTCAACGGGAACGGTGCCCGCCAGATCGGCAGCAGGACGCGCCGGTCCGCGCCCCTGGCCGACCGGCAGGACGAGCTGCGGGACGCCATCCGGCAGGCGTCGACGATCGCGCAGGACTCGCTGGCCCAGGTTCCCGAGCGGCATGGCTGGTCGGTCACCAGCATGGAGGTGACCTTCGGGATCACCCTGGCCGCCGAAGCCGGTGTCATCCTCTCGAAGGCGTCGGCCGAGGCATCCTTCGAGGTGACGCTCACCGTGGAACGGACCTCGGGCGCGCCATGACCGGTGGCCCCTACTGGGTGCGGATCAGTGAGGGTGGCAGCCCTCTGGGCGCAGGCCTCCTCCTGACCCGTGTCTACGTACTCACGGCCATGCACTGTCTCCGGGCGGCGCGCGTGCAGTACGGCCGCCTCGATCTCGAACTGGCGGACGGGCGCGCGCTGACGGGTCGCCTGTGCGACTCGGTGAAAGACAGGGACCTCGCCCTCATACACATCGAGGATGCGCACCAGCACGATCTGCCCCTCGCCCCACCTACGGACTGGCCGCGGCCGGATGTGCGATGGCGCGGCACCTACTGCCCGCCGGACGAGCAGACACAGCTCAGCGGACTCGTGTCCCACGCGCCCATCACCTACCGCAGCGTCGAAGGCGGCGAGTTCACGGGAATTCAGCTGACGGTGGAGCAGGGCCTGGGTGACTATTCGGGGTACTCGGGCAGCCCTGTGGACACCGCCCCCGCCGTGGTGGGCATCCTCATGGAGCAGCAGTACCGCCGTGCGGACCCCGACCAGGGCAGCGAGGTGCTCATCGCCGCGTCCGTACGCCACGCCATGGAACTGTTCCCGCACTTCAGCACGGACTCCCTGCGCAACGGAGGCCGGGATCCCGCGGAGGCCTGCGAGCCGGCCGAGCAGGCGACCGAGCGGAACGTGGTTCGGGACGCCGAAGTCGTCCTGAGGGCGCTGCGCCAGTGGGAGGAAGCCGGGTACATCACGCCGGAGGAGGCGCAGGAGCAGCGCGGGCGCACACTGCGGACGTTCGGCGACCGGGCCCTGGGAGGCGACCCTGATGCCTGAGACCGCCGTACAGCCCTGGCGGCGCAGGATCGCTCTCGCCGAGCGGGCGGTCGAGGGGGACAAGGACGCCCTTGACTCCCTGCGGCGCGAGGTCGGCCGGCTCCCCGAGGACGACCAGTTGCTGAACACCCCGGCCGCCGCGGCGGAGACGTCGTATTTCCTCGCCCTGCTGCGTGAACTGGGCGAAGCGGCCGAGCGGGAGTACGGCGTCACGGTGGACACGATCACGCGATGGGTGAATGACGGACTCGTTCCCATGGAGCACCGGTGCGCGGTGCACAACCGGATCGCCACCGTCCTCGCCGAGAGCGGATACGACTGGGAGGCCCGCTGGGCTCTGCGCGGGGCGTTGAAGGCCGCCCGGACGCCGCTCGAGGAGGCGTACACCCTTGCCCAGCTCAGCGCGGTGTTCGTCCGGCTGCAGGGGCGGTTTGCCGCCCGGGAGTACGCCGAACGGGCCGCCGGACTTGTCTCCGAGGCCGATGACTCGGCGGCGTGGCTCGACGTACGGATGCGGTCGGCCCACACGTTGTTCCTGATCGAGTACGGCGGACCACTGCGGTACCAGGGGAGGCTGCCCGGCCTGGTGCGGGAACTGGTGGACGTCTGCGACCGGCAGATCGACCGCTGGGGGAACGACCATCCCCGGGCGCTGGAAGCCCTCGTGATCATGACGGTGGCGCAGCACGCGGAGGCCGCGGCGCAGCGTGACATCGCCGCCCTGGAGCGGTTGACCGATGTCCTCGCCGTGACAGTCCAGCGGTCCGCGAGTCTGCTCGGGGCACGGCATCCACAGGCCAGGGCCGCACGCGAGGCGCTTCTGAAGGCCCACGAGATCACGATAGGCGCCCGAGCGGATCAGGAGGAGCGGGAGCGGATCGAGCGGGAACGAACCCGGCGGGAGGAGCGGGAACGAGCGAGGGCACGGGCGCGGTCGGCTGAGAACGGCCCGACGACGCAGCCACAGCAACCGAGGCCGGGGGGCGAGGGCGAGGGGACCGCGATGTCCGCCAGCCCGCTGCTCACCGCCGTCTCGGATGTCCGTACTCCGCACGACCCAGCCGGGGATCCAACGGGGGATCTACGCGAGGCCATCACCCGTGCCCAAGTGGTGCTCTGGGACTTCGACGGGCCGATCTGCCGCCTGTTCGCCGGGCGTTCGGCGGACTGGGCGGCGAGCACGCTGGTGCAATGGCTGGAAGCCCGGGGCCTGCACGGCCTGCTGACGGACGCCGAACAGGAGTACCTCGACCCTCAGGTCGTACTGCGCGCGGTGGACCGCCGGCATCCTGGCAGCGATCTCGTCACCGAGCTGGAGGAGTACGTCACGCAGGAAGAACTGAAGGCCGTCTCCTCGGCATATCCCACGCCGTATGCCGACCCGCTCATCCACACGTGGCGTGCCATGGGCGCACGGCTGGCCATCACCACCGACAACTCCCGGCGTGCGGTCCGCGCATATCTGGAGTCTCGGAGCCTGATGTCCTGTTTCACCCCATACATCTACGGCCGCACCCTGGACCTCCATCTCCTCAAGCCCGACCCGCACGTGCTCAACCGCGCGCTGAACGGCATGGGCGCGGCACCGCGGCACGCGTTGGTGATCGGCGGCGAGCCGACGGACTACCAGGCCGCCCGTCGGGCCCGGGTGCCGTTCCTCGGCTACGCGCGCAACGACCGCAAGGCGAAGCTGCTGAGGGATGCCGGAGCCGAGCTGGTCGTCGGGTCGCTGGAACCAGTGCTCCGGATCGTGCGCTCGCAGTCCCGATAACCCTGTCGCGTGCCCCGTACATCCACCGCTACCGTGCCCTGCATGACGACAGCCGCCCACCCCCGTTTCGCCGCCGCCCTCGAAGAGCTGGGCCTGGGTGAACTGCACGCGCGGATCCGCCGCTTCCCGGACGCCACCCGTACCGCCGCCGAGGCCGCCGCCGCGATCGGGTGCGAGCTCAGCCAGATCTGCAAGTCGCTCATCTTCGCCGCCGACGGGGTGCCGGTGCTGGTGCTCATGGACGGGGCGTCCCGGGTGGACGTGGAGCGGGTGCGGCAGGAGCTCGGGGCGGAGAAGGTCACGCGGGCCAAGGCGGACGTCGTACGGGACACGACGGGGTATGCCATCGGGGGCGTACCGCCCTTCGGGCACCGTACGAAGACACGTGTGCTCGCCGATCGGTCGCTGCTGGAGCACGACGTCGTATGGGCCGCCGCGGGCACGCCGTACACCGTCTTCCCCATGGAACCCAAGGAACTTGTCGCGCACGCCGGTGCCGCCCTCGTGGACGTGCGCGAGCAGACTTCGTGACCCCGCTGGTCGCGGCCGCCGTCCTGCTGGCGGCCGTCACGCACGCCAGTTGGAACGCCATCGCCCACAAGATCACCGACAAGCTGGTCGCCTTCACGCTCATCGCGGGCGGCGGAGTGCTGATCGGCGCGGTTATCGCGCCCTTCGCCGCGTTCCCGGCGGCGGGGGCGTGGCCGTATCTCGCCGCCTCGGCCCTCGTCCATGTCGTCTACTTCGTGCTGCTGATGAAGTCGTTCCGGCTGGGCGACTTCGGGCAGGCCTACCCCATCGCGCGCGGCACCGCGCCCCTCGTCGTCGCCGTACTCGCCGCCTTCGTGGCGCACGAGGTGCCGGACGGATGGGCGGCCGCAGGCATCGCCCTGTCCTGCGCGGGGCTCACCGGCGTCGCCCTGTGGGGGCTGCGCGGGCACCGGCCCAACCGGGCGGCGATCGGCGCGGCGTTGGCGACCGGGCTGAGCATCGCGGCGTACACCGTCCTCGACGGGCTGGGCGTACGGGCCTCGGGGTCGTCCGTCGGCTATATCGCCTGGCTGATGATGGCCGAGGGCCTCGCGATCCCGGCGTACGCCGTCTGGCGCTGGCGCCGGGAGACGGTCGCCGTGCTGCGGCCGTTCGCCGGGGTGGGGCTGCTGGGTGCGGCGCTGTCCGTCGCCGCGTACGGGCTCGTCCTGTGGGCGCAGACCAAGGCGGAGCTGGCGCCGATCGCCGCCCTGCGGGAGTCCTCGATCATCGTCGGGGCCGCGATCGGGGCCGTCTTCTTCAAGGAGAGCTTCGGGGCGCCCCGGATCGCCGCCGCGGCGCTGCTGGTCGTCGGGATCGGGATGATGCTGCACGCGAGTTAGGGAGCCCCGGCCGTGGGCCGGGGCTCCCTCGCCGGTCAGGCGGTCATGCGCTCAGTCGGTCACTTGTCGAAGGCGGCGTTGTTGCAGCCCATCGTCGAACCGAGGTGGTTGGCCTGGCCGCCCGAGTTGCCCTCGCCGTTGAGGCCGTTGCCCAGGACGCCGTTGAGGACCCCGACGATGCCGAGGATGTCGATGTTCAGGTCGTGGGACTTGCAGCTGGTGCTCTGCCCGACCTTGACGTCGTTGCCCCGGCCGTCGGCGTGGGCCGTGCCCGCGCCCACGAGCGCGACGCTGCTGAGGGCGGCGACCAGGACAGCGGCCTTGCGAAGCTTGTGCATGTCATCTCCGGTGGAGTGAGGTGGATGCAATGCGTGAGGGGTGAGCCCTTACGATTAAGGGGGATTATGTAAGAAATGCCCCAAATCATCCTGCGGCGCGCCGAGTTTTGCGATCTTTGCCGACCCGGAAGGCGAACTGACCGCAGTACGTGAGCTTCCGCAGGTTCACCAAGGCCGTTCTGCGCCGCTCCTGTTTCCCCCACCCGTCGATCTCGGTGTTGAGCGGGGACTGCTCGTCCCAGTAACGGCTGTACTCGGCCGGCCGGCCGAGGTAACTCCGCATGATCAGGGCCACTCCGTCGAGCGAGGGCCGGATCTCCTCCAGCGTGAGCCCCGCCTCCTCGACCAGTACGCGGAAGCCGTACGGCGTGTAGTTCCACAGGCTGAAGGAGTGGTACGGCTCCAACTGGGATGTTGATCCGATGAAAAGCCCACCGGGCTCCAGTACTCGGGCGATCTCCGCCAGCAGTTCGCGTGGGCGGGCGACGTGTTCGAAGACCTGGTGCGAGTAGACCAGCGGGAGCGAGTCCGAGCCGAGGGGGAGGTGGACGCCGTCGTAGTGCACCACCGGGTCACCGCCGGGCGTGCGCTGTCCGGCCTCCGGTGAGTCGCGGATGTCCACGCCGACCCACCGCACATCCGGGTCGTGCTTGCGGAAGAGCTCGGCGGAGGTGCCGCGTCCGCACCCCAGATCGACGACCAGCCCGGGTGCGCCCGGGGCGCCCATCACCTCGTCGAGGTAGTAGCGCGAGGTGACCTGGCGCGCGTGGTCGTCGGGGATGCAGTCCCGCATGAGCTCCCAGAGGGTCGCCATGCTCCGATGCTACGGACACTCACCGTCGCCCGCTCGTCACGCCCTGTTGTGCCCGCTGTGCGACGCCGGACAGGTCGTGCGCCGTCACGCTGTTGCGGTCGGTGACCGAGCGGCCCAGGGCGTGGTGCGGCCACAGGCCCGCGGCGACCCGGCGACTGCGCTCGTTCCACTGGCGGGCCGCCGGGTCGTCGGCCTTGTAGTGGTTGAGGGCGTAACCGCCGGAGTGGATGCGCAGGAGGGTGAAGCCGCCGGGGTACTCCTTGGCGGCGGCGACCTCCTGCTGGGTGACGTGCGGGGCCCGCGGCAGCACGGTGCGCTTGTTGCGGTGCGTGTGGCCTGCGTGGTGGAGGAAGACGCCGGGGGCTTGCGCATAGGCGTCGAGCAGCGCGCGGGCCTGGCGGCGCTCCAGGCACTGGCCGCGGGTCACCGGGAACACCGAGTCCCGCACGGTCAGCGGATGGTGGCCGAACACCAGCGTCGGCTGGTCCGGGGCCTCCTTCAGACGCGCCTGGAACCAGGCCAGTTGCTCGGGTCCGAGCCCGCCCGCGTCGGCGCCGTTGCCGGTCTTGACGTAGGTGTCGAGGCCGATGATCCGCAGCCCGCCGAGGTCGCGGGCGAAGTACCCGGGGCCGTCGACGCCCGGAAAGCCCGGGAAGGCGGCGTGGAAGGCGTTGTCCCCGTCCAGGGCGGTCCCGGCGCGGTCATGGTTGCCGCTTACGACGAAGTAGTCCCGCCCGTGCGTGCCGAAGCCGTCCAGGATCCGCCGGGCCTCGCCGAGGTCGTGGGCCGCCCCGCCGGCCGAGATGTCGCCCCCGGCCAGCAGCACGTCCGCCCCGCGCCGCCGGGCCTCCTCGACCAGGGCCCGGCTCATGAGCTCCGGATACGGGGCACGCCCCGGCTGCTGGGACACACCGCGCGGCAGGGGCAGGCCGCCTACGAGGCCCGCGGTGGTCTCGCCGAGGTGCAGGTCGTTGCAGAGCGCGATCGACAGCAGGTGCCGGCCGGGCGGCGGCTGCGGGGTGGTGAAGGAGTACGGCCCGCCACGCGTGCCGAACCCGAACGTCGACGTGCCCACCGCGTTGCCGCGCACCAGGTGCAGCGGGGTGGGCGTGGCGGCGACGCCGCGTGAGCGGGCCTGGTAGTAGTACGTCTGCCCCGGTTCCAGGTCCGTGAGCTCGACCTGGTGGTGGGCGGTCGGCCGGCCCTCGGAGGCGGTGCGGTTGAGCCGGGAGGGGTGGGTGCCGTAGACGACCTCGCCCTCGGTGATCGCGGGGAGGGGGTGGCCCAGGCCGTCGTTGGTGCCCGGGATGCCGGTGTACCAGGTGACGACGGCGCGGTCCTCGGTGAGCGTGACCAGTTCCAGGTTGACCGCGGCCAGGTCGTCGGGGTGATGGGAGCGCGCCCGCTGCACGGCGGCGGAGGCGGTGCGCAGCAGGGCGGGGGCGAGGCGGGCACCGGAGCGCAGCACCTCGCAGGGGCCCGGGAAGGCAGACAGGGCCGCGAGAGCGGGGAGGTGGGCGGAGAAGCAGCAGCGCATGTCCTCGATGTGGCCCAGGGCGGTGAACGGGAGAGGTGGCGGTGGCGGCGGGGCCAGGTCCGGCGCGCGACATCTCCGCGGAACGCGACATCTCCATGGAAGCAGGGCGAAGGCGGTCACCGAAGCGAGTGTGCCGAGTCTCACTGATCCCGAGTTGCGGTCTTTGCGCCCGCACTATGATCGTCGCGGCGACAGTGCACCGAGGGGGCAGGTCTGTGACGGCGCTGAGCGAGGGGTCGGACGCGGAGGCCGGCGGCAGGGTGCCGCTGGACGCGGACCGGATCAAGCAGCTGGAGTTCATCCAGGCGACGATCACGCGCCTCGGCACCAACTCGTTTCTCGTCAAGGGCTGGACGCTGACCCTGGCCGCGGGTCTGCTCGCGCTCTCCGCCAGCCGGTTCAGCTGGCAGCTCGCGACCGTCGGCGCGGTGCCGCTGCTCTGCTTCTGGTACCTGGACTGCTTCTTTCTGCGCCAGGAAAGGGCCTACCGCAGGCTCTACGACGACGCCCGGCGCCCCGGCAGCACGGTCGAGGTGCTGTCCATGGACGTGGGGCCGTATCTCGCGCGGATGCCCTGGCCGGAGGTCTGGCTGACGCCGACGCTGCTGCTGTTCTACACGCCTCTGCTGCTCGCCGACCTCGCGCTGGTCGTTCTCGCCCTGTGAGCCTGTGAGCCTGTGAGCCTGTGAGCCTGTGACCTCACCGTCGCGCGCGGCGGACTCACCGCGCCCGGCGAACTCACCGCGTCGTGCGGCCGATCGCCGCGGAGAGGCGGGCGGCGAGCGCGTCGGCGGCGGCGTCGTCCTCGTCCCGGGAACCCGCACGGAAACCGGCGCCCTTCGGCGGCCAGATGGGACCCATCGCGTCCCCGGGCCTGCGCGGCACGAGATGCACATGGGTGTGGAACACCGTCTGTGTGGCCGTCGCGCCCGCGGAGTTGATGACGTTCATGCCGTCGGGGCTCAGCAGCGCGCGCAGCGCCCTGCCCACCACCATCACGGTGTCGAACAGGCGTTGGGCATCCGCCTCGCCCATCGCCCACAGGTCCGCCGAGTGCACCCTCGGCACGACCAGCGTGTGCCCCCGGGTGGCCGGCGCCAGCGGGAAGAAGGCGAGGGTGTGCGCATCCTCGTAGACCATGCGCGCCTTGCCGGTGCCGGAGGCGATCTCACAGAAGGGGCAAGCCTGTTCACGGGCGTTCATGGAGCCTCCCGGTCGCTCTAGGGTGTGCGGCGTGGGCGGCATCTTCATCAACTACCGCAGGGGCGATCACGAAGACGTCGTGCGGGAACTGTACGACCGACTCGAACATCATTTCGGCGAGGACCAGGTTTTCCGTGATGTCGTCTCGATCGTGCCGGGACAGCGGTACCCCGACACGCTGCGGGAGCGGGTGGCGGACTGCGAGGTGCTGCTCGTCGTGGTGCACCGGGGGTGGGCGGACGCGCGGGGCGAGTCCGGCGAGCGGCGGCTGGACGACCCCACGGACTGGGTCCGCCGGGAGATCGACCAGGCGCTGCACACCGGCAAGACCGTCATCCCCCTGCTGCTGGACGGCGCCACCCCGCCGAGACCCGGCCAACTCCCCGAACCCGTCCGGGACCTGGCCCACCGCAACGCCCAGTTCCTGCGCACCGCCCGCTTCGACGCCGACCTCGCGGAACTGATCGCCGTCCTGGAGACCGAGGTGGCCCGGAGCTGGCGGCCGATCCCGCCACCGGAGCCGGGGTACCGGCCGGGCCGCCTGCTGGGTGCCGTCACAGCACTGCTGTGCGGCGCCCTGCTGCTCACGGTCCCGGCACTGCCCCGCGACGAGGGCTGGTACCGCCGGGGCGACCTGCCCTGGACCCTGTACGCCGCGCTGGCGTCCTGCCTGCTGCTGTGCGCGCCGCTCGTCGCGGTGGCCGTCGTCCGCTTTCCGCTGCGGCGCCCCGTCGACCGGTGGGAGCGCGAGTTGCATACGGTCAAGCACCGGACGTACATCCGGCAGACCTGGCCGGTGATCGCCGGACTCGTGGTCTTCGTGCTGTTCAGCGCCGTGTCCGCGTGGGACGAAGGGGGCGAGTTCGCGGCCCTGGTGCTGCTGCTGGCGCTCGGGCTGGTCGGCGGGCGCACGGCCGCCGCCCACGTCCGGATCACGCGGCAGGAGGCCGACCTGTGGGCGCGCTGGCCGCAGACCCTGCCCACACCGGTGACCCGGGTCGTGCTGCGCCGGGCGATCGCGCGGCTGGACCTGCGGCTCGCCGGGGCGCGGGCGCCGCTCTCGCGCGAGCAGCGGGAGAAGGCGCGGTGGGAACTGGACGACCTGCGCGCGGCGGTGCGCCGGGTGGCGGACGAGGCCGGGCGCTCCCGGGCGGCGTGGCTGCGCGAGGACCACCCCTGGCTCCTCGGCGGCCATGCCGTGGGCCTGACGCTGATCGCGGCCCTGGCCCTGGCGTCCGGGGTGGCCTTCGAGGCGGTCGGGGAGGGCGGGCCCCGCGTCCATCTGGCGCTGGTGGCCGTCGTGCTGATCGGCGTGGGTCTGGCGCTGGCAACCCTGGAGCTCGGCCACCGCCACCAGCGCAGGCTGCGCACCGACCTGGTGACGGAGGCGACCGAGCGGATCGCCGCACTGGCCGACCGGGTGACCGCCCTCAGCGCCCCGGCCCGCACCAAACGTCCCACTCCGGCCCCGCGTCCCGAGGAGTTCGCCGAGCCCGACTAGTCGGCGGCCCACTCCGAGGCGCACCCTGGAAGCAGATGTTCCGGAGGTGATCGTCATGATGCGAACCACAGTGGGATGGCACGTCGAGCTGGAGTTCCAGGAGGACGAGACACACACCAGGGCGGTGGCGCTGGTACGGCTCCCCGACGGCACCGAGGTACGGGCCCACGGGCACGCCACACGGCACCACACCGACGCGAATCAGCCACGCGTCGGTGAGGAGATCGCCGGCGCACGCGCACTGAACGAACTGGCGATGCAGATGCTCACCAAGGCGCACGGGGAGATCGACCAGGCATCCGGGCGCACCTCGCACCCGATCCACATCTGACAGCCCGACAGCCGCACGCGCCGACGGACGCGTGCGGCTGTCACCAAGCGGGCCGATACACCGAGCAAGCGGGCCGATACCCCGAGCGGGCCGACGCGGCGGCTACGCCAGGACCGACCGCACCGCCCGTACCAGCCCCTGCGCCCTCGGATCCGCCGTCACCGTCTTGCGGAAGCCGTTCGTCACATAACCGAACGCGATGCCCGTCTCCGGGTCGGCGAAGCCGAGGGCGCCGCCGCGCCCCGGGTGGCCGAAGGAGCCCGGGCCCAGCAAGGGGGACGCGGTGCCGTGCAGCATGTAGCCGAGGCCGAAGCGGGTGTTGACCACCAGGACGCGGTCCGGCCCCGCCGACTCCTCCGCCCGGGCGAGCTCGACCGTCGCCGGTTCGAAGAGCCGTACGCCGTCGACCTCGCCGATCAGCGCCGCGTAGAAGCGGGCCAAGGCGTCGGCGGTGGCGATGCCGTTCGTCGCGGGGAGGGCGGCGGCGCGGTAGGCGGGGTCGTTCTGGTCGGGGAACGGGGTGATCGCGGCGAAGGCCCTGCGGGTGAGGGAGTCCGGGTCGTCGTAGGCCGCGGTGACCGAGCGCTTCGGGCGCGAACGCAGTCCGCCGACCGGCTCGGGCCCCTCCACCCGGCCGACCCGGCCCACCCGGCCCGCCTCCGACTCCGGCAGCCCCAGCCACAGATCCAGGCCCAGCGGACCGGCGATCTCCGCCGCGAGCCACTCGCCGGCCCATTGACCCGTCACCCGGCGCACGAGCTCGTCCAGCAGCCAGCCGTACGTCAGCGCGTGATAGCCGTGGTCGGTGCCAGGCTCCCACACGGGCGCCTGCGCGGTCACCGCCTCGGGGCCGCGATGCGGGTCCAGCGCCTCCTCGGGCGTGAGCGGGCGGTCGAGGACCGGCAGCCCGGCGCGATGGTTCAGCACGTGCCGCACCAGCAGCCGCTCCTTGCCGTGCGCCTTGAACTCCGGCCAGTACTCGCCCACCGGCGCGTCCAGGTCCAGCTCCCCACGCTGGTGCAGGAGCAGGGGTACGGCGGCGGCGACGCCCTTGGTCGCCGAGCGCACGACCTGCGCGGTGCCGTGCTGCCACGGCTCCCCGCCGTCGACATCCTTCGTACCCGCCCACAGGTCGACGACCTTGCGCCCGTCCCGGTACACGGTGACGGCGGCGCCCCGCTCCCCGAGCGTGGCGAAGTTCCGTACGAACGCCTCCCTGACCGGCTCGAAGCCCTCGGCCACTGTGCCGTTCACGTCCACGCCCGTGCTCCTCACCCACTGTCGTGCCTGCGACAGTCAGTCCAACATGGGTCCGCGGCCTTCGATTCCGTTGTGTGGCCGACGTCTCGCTAGCCGAGCAGGATCGTGACGTCGATGTTGCCGCGGGTCGCGTTGGAGTACGGGCAGACGTCGTGCGCCGCGTCGACCAGCTTGGCCGCGAGGTCCGCGTCCAGCACCGGCAGGGAGACGCTGAGGGCGACCGCGAGGCCGTAGCCGCGGTGCTTGTTGGGGCCGATGCCGACCTTGGCGGCGACCGTGGATCCGGTGAGGTCGTAGCCCTCGCGGTTGCCGACCAGGATCAGCGCGTTGTGGAAGCAGGAGCTGTAGCCGGCGGCGAAGAGCTGCTCGGGGTTGGTGCCGTTGCCGTCGCCGCCCAGCTCCGGGGGCATCGCGACCTTGAGGTCGATCTGGCCGTCCTGACTGGTGACATAGCCGTCCCGGCCGCCATGCGCGGTGGCCTCGGCGACGTACATGATCTTCGTCGGACGGGTGTCCACGGCGATGCTCTCTTCGGTCATGGTTGGCCCTCCCCCATAAAGGCGCGCACAAATGCATCGTGCACAAGGTACTGGCCGGTAAGGTGACTTCTGTTACCAGGGGGTGGCAACCGGGGGTAACGCGAGATCAGCGAGGGTGGTCCGCAGTCGAGTGCGCTGTTGTCGCGAGCGCCCACAACTCCTTGCGCAACCGTGCGACCCCCGCTGCGTCGAGCCCCGTCGCCGTGAGCAGTGCGCCGGGTACGCACTTCGCCCGCTCCCGCAGTTCTTCCCCGCGCCCGGTGACGGCCACCAGCACGGACCGCTCGTCCCGCGCCGACCGCTCACGGCGTACCAGGCCCGCAGCCTCCAGCCGCTTCAGCAGCGGGGAGACGGTGCCGTAGTCGAGCCGCAGGGCGGCGGCGAGTTCCTTGACCGTCGCCTCGCCGCGCTCCCACAGGACCAGCAGCACGAGGTACTGCGGGTAGGTCAGGCCGAGTTCGTCGAGGAGCGGGCGGTAGGCAGCCGTCATCGCCCGCTGGGCGGCGTACAGCGCGAAGCAGAGCTGGTCGTCCAGGGACAGCGACCCGGCGGCCTCTTCGTCGTGTTGACCCGTCACGCGCCCATTGTCACGGACCGCGGGTCGAAGCCGAACGGCAGCTCCAGGCGGTGCGCGCGCATCAGCTCCTCGTCGGCCAGGAGCTCACCCGTCTTGCCGTCCGCCGCGATCACGCCGTCGCTGAGGATCAAGGAGCGGGGGCACAGCTCCAGCGCGTACGGCAGGTCGTGCGTGACCATGAGCACGGTCACGTCCAACGAGCGCAGGATGTCGGCCAGTTCGCGGCGCGAGGCGGGGTCGAGGTTGGAGGACGGCTCGTCGAGGACCAGGATTTCCGGCTCCATCGCCAGCACGGTCGCCACCGCGACCCGGCGCCGCTGCCCGAAGGAGAGGTGGTGCGGCGGGCGGTCCTTGAACTCCGCCATGCCGACCCGCGCGAGCGCCCGGTCGACCCGTTCCTCCAGCTCGGCGCCCTTCAGCCCGGCGGCCGCGGGACCGAAGGCGACGTCCTCGCGCACCGTCGGCATGAACAACTGGTCGTCCGGGTCCTGGAAGACGATCCCGACCCGGCGCCGGATCTCGGCCATGTGCTGCTTGCCGACGGGCAGTCCGGCGACCTTCACCGTGCCGGTGCCGCCGGAGAGGATGCCGTTGAGGTGGAGGACGAGGGTCGTCTTGCCGGCGCCGTTCGGGCCGAGCAGCGCGACCCGCTCGCCGCGCGCGATCGAGAAGTCCACCCCGAACAGGGCCTGGTGGCCGTCGGGGTACGCGAAGGCCAGTCCGGCCACTTCCAGTGAAGGTGTCACAGGGCCCATCCCAGCAGACAGACGACGAGGGCGGCGCAGGGGAGTGCGAGGGCGTACGACCACTGCGCCCGGGACGCGGTCACCTCGTCGATGACCGGCATCGAACCGGCGTACCCGCGGCTGACCATGGCGAGGTGCACCCGCTCGCCGCGTTCGTAGGAGCGGATGAACAGCGCGCCCGCCGACTTGGCGAGCACGCCCCAGTGGCGCACACCCCGCGCCTCGAAGCCGCGCGACTCACGGGCGATCCGCATCCGCCGCATCTCGTCGGTGATGACATCGCCGTACCGGATCATGAAGGACGCGATCTGCACGAGCAGCGGCGGGAGCTTCAACCGCTGGAGGCCGAGGAGCAGTTCGCGCAGTTCGGTCGTGGCGGCGAGGAGGACGGAGGCGGCGACGCCCAGCGTGCCCTTGGCGAGCACGTTCCACGCGCCCCACAGCCCGCTCACGCTCAGCGACATCCCCAGCACCTCGACCCGCTCGCCCTCCGCCACGAACGGCATCAGCACGGCGAACGCGACGAACGGCACCTCGATCAGCAGCCGTTTGAGCAGGAACCCGGCGGGCACGCGGGCGACGTACGCGACGAGCGCGAGCAGGACGGCGTACAGGCCGAACGCCCACATCGCCTCCCGCGGCGTCGACACCACGACCAGCACGAACGCGAACGTCGCGGCCAGCTTGGTGTGCGGCGGCAGGACGTGCACGGGGGAGTGCCCGTGCCGGTAGAGCCGGTGCGCGTGCCCTGCGCCCATGTCAGACGCTCGAACTCGCGGACGAGGCCGTGCTCGACGGGGAGACGTCGTCCGTACGGCGCCTGCGCACCGTCCAGAACACCGCGCTGCCCGCGACCACCGTGACACCGACGCCGATCACGCCCGCCAGACCGCCGGACAGGCGGGCGTCGGTGATGTCCTTGACGCCGTAGTCGGCGAGCGGGGAGTCGGCGCTCGCGTGGTCCTCGGCCTTCTTGTCGATGCCGTGGTCGGCGGCGACCTTCTCCAGACCGTCCGGGCTCGCGGAGGCGTAGAAGCTGACGAACCCGGCGAGGACCAGGGAGATGACGAGGCCGACGGCCCACACCTTGCGCGGGGAGCGGGCGGCGACCGGGACCGGCTCGGCGGCGGGGGCGTCGACCAGCTCGCCGTTGACCCGCAGCTGCAGACGCTGACGCAGGTCGCGTGCGCCGTACACGAGGTCGGGGCGTACGGCGACGACGGCGCCGACGGTCAGCGCGGTGATCGCGGCCTCCCCGATGCCGATCAGGATGTGCACGCCGACCATGGCGGCGGCGACCTTGCCGATGGCGACGTCGGTGGTGCCGCCGATCGCGTACATGAGCGTGAAGGCGAGTGCGGCCGCCGGCACGGACAGCAGGGCGGCGACGAAGGAGGCGGCGGTGATCGAGCGGCGGCTCCTGGGCAGCACCTTCACCAGGCCGCGGAAGACGGCGTAGGCGACGACCGTCGTGACCACGGCCATGTTGGTGATGTTCACGCCGAGCGCGGTCAGCCCGCCGTCCGCGAAGAGGATGCCCTGCATGAGCAGGACGACGGAGATGCACAACACGCCCGTGTACGGGCCGACGAGGATCGCCGCGAGCGCGCCGCCCAGCAGATGGCCGCTGGTGCCCGCCGCGACGGGGAAGTTCAGCATCTGCACCGCGAAGATGAACGCGGCCACCAGACCGGCCAGCGGCGCGGTCCGCTCGTCGAGCTCACGGCGCGCGCCGCGCAGGCTCACGGCAACGGCGGCAGCGGCGGCCACTCCGGTCGCGACCGAGGTGGGGGCGTCTATGAATCCGTCAGGTACGTGCACCGTTCGATGATAGTGGCTTAATGCGAATGAGTTGCAAGAGCGAGGGGCTTGTGTATCGCACAGCTGATATACGCCCGCTTCCGCGGGCGCATTCGGGAAGATATGCGACATTGGAGGGGGAGCGGAGGTACAGCTTTCGCATAGGTCACGCAGCGTAAGGGGCCGTCCGATGTCTGTAGTCGAGCAGTACGCGCGAGCCCATATCGTCACGGACGCGGACATCCTGGCGGAGGAGCAGGACGCCGTCCCGGTGGTCCTGCGCTACGACCCCGAGACGGACCCGCGCTCGGTGCGGATCCGGCTGCCCGGGCGTGAGGCCCATGAGTGGACGTTCTCGCGGTCCCTGCTGGAACAGGGGCTGCGGGCGCCGGCCGAGAGCGGCGAGATACGGGTGTGGCCGTGTGGGCGGGTACAGGCCGTGGTGGAGTTCCACTCGGCCGACGGTGTTTCCGTGGTGCAGTTCGAGTCGAAGGCGTTGATGAGGTTCCTGCGGCGGACATATCTGGCCGCCGCCGCACCCGTGAGCCGCTGAGAGCCTGTGCCACAGGCTCTCGGGCTCAGCCGCCCGTCTTCAGCAGTGCCGCCACGATCGGGCCCGCCGTCTCTCCGCCGTGGCCGCCCGACTGGACCACGCCCGCCGCGGCCAGGTCGCCCCGGTAGGCGGTGAACCAGCCGTTCGGCTTCTTCTGGCCGTCGACCTCCGCCGAGCCGGTCTTCGCGCCGACGTCGCCGGTGACCCCGGCCATCGCCTCGGCCGCGGTGCCGTAGGCCGCCGTGTAGGACATCAGCTCGCGCAGCTGGGCGAGGGTGGCCGCCGACATGCTGCGGGAGGCCGTGGCGAGGGTGCGGTTGTCGACCGTCGGAGCCACCAGGTAGGGCTGCTTGAAGGTGCCCGTCTTGACCGTTGCCGAGACCGACGCCATGTTCAGCGGGTTCATCCGCACCCCGCCCTGGCCGATGAGCGAGGCCGCCATCTGCGCCTGGGACTGGACCGGGACGGAGCCGTCGAAGGTCGGGACGCCGACGGACCAGTTGTTGAGGGAGAGCCCGAAGACCTGCTGGGCCTGCTTGGTCAGGCTGTCGTTGTCCAGCTTGCCGGCCTGGCTGATGAAGGCCGTGTTGCAGGAGCGGGCGAAGCTCGCCTTGAACGTGCCGCCCTTGATCTCGAACTTGTCGTCGTTCTGGAACTTCCAGCCGCCGTACGTGAAGTACTTCGGGCAGGGGTGCTGCTTGTCCGGCGAGGCGAGCCCCTTCTCGATCAGCAGCGAGGAGGTGATGACCTTCATCGTGGAGCCGGGGGCGAGGGAGCCCTGGAACGCCGTGTTGAAGCCGTGCGAGGAGTTCGCGACCGCCAGGATCTCGCCGGTCGACGGGCGCAGCACGACCACCGACGCCTTCGACTTCGCCGCCACCTGCTGCTCCGCCGCGGCCTGCAGCGTCGGGCTCAGCGTCGTCTTCACCGTGCCCGGCGTGCCCTTGCTCAGCTCCAGCAGGGTCTTGTCGGACAGCTCGGCCTTCTTGGACTCCTTGCCCCGGATCACCTGGAGCTCGACGCCCGCCTTGCCGCCGGCCTTGTCGCCGTACTTCTCGCGCAGCCCGTCCAGGACCGAGCCCAGCGACGGGTACTTGTCCTCGGTGATCTCGCCGCCGTCCCGGTCCAGCGCCTTGACGGGCGGGGTGCCGGACGCGCCGGTGACGAGGGTGTCGCCGTCCTTCAGGTCGGGGTGGACGACCGCGGAGTGCCAGTCGACGAGCGGCTTGCCGTCCTCGGCGCGCCGGACGACGGTCAGCGAACTGTCGTACGTGAGCGGCTTGCTGGTGCCCTGGTACGACACCGTGCCCTTCACGGAGAAGGGGACCTTGTCGCCGGTGCGGGCGCCGGCGGTGAGGGTGACGTCCTTGATGTGGGCGTCCTTGGTGTAGCCGGTCAGCAGGGCCTGCGCGGCCGCGCTGTCGTCCGTGGCGGCGGCCGCCCGGTCCACCTTGCCCTGCTGCCAGGCGGTGAGGAACGTCTCGGCCGCGGTCGTGACCTCCTTGGCCGACAGCGGGCCGGTCTTGACCTTCTTCGCCTTCTGGTCGGCAGCGGAGGATGTCGTCTCCGTACGGCTGTCGGCCGCGGCTCCGCCGCCGTACAGGGCGTAGACGCCGAACCCCGCGCCGCCGACGACCACGGCGATCATCCCGCCGAGCACGGCGGGACTGGTCTTCCGTCGCTCGGCGACGCGTCTTCTGTTACCCACTGCTGTCCGTTTCCCTCGCGTATCCCAGGGGCCCCCGCCGCCCCGCCGACCTCACGCATACCAACGACGAGGAACACCCTAGAGTCCCGTCCTGTGGGGGTTAACTTCACGCGGACGCTCGTAGCACGGCTGCGACAATCGGGCCCGCCGCGTCGCTGCCGTGGCCGCCCTGCTGGGACATGGCGGCGGCCGCCACATCATTGCGGAAACCGGTGAACCAGCTGTCGGAGGTGGCGTTCCCGTCGACCTCCGCGGAGCCGGTCTTGGCGCCGATGTCACCGCTGAGCCCGGACATGGCCTGCACGGCGGTGCCCCGGGGAGCGGTCGCGGCCAGCCGCATCATCTGCTTCAGCTGGGCGGCGGTGCTCGCCCGCAGCCCCTCGGCGGTGGCGATCGGCCGGTCGTCGAGCTCGGGCGAGACCAGGTACGGCTGCCGGAACTGGCCGGTGATCGCGGTGGCCGTCACCGAGGCCATGTTGAGCGGGTTCATCTGGACGCCGCCCTGGCCGATGGCGTTGGCGGCGCGGTCCGGTCCGGCGGAGGCGGGGACGCTGCCGTCGAAGGACGTGATGCCGGTCTTCCAGTCACCGCGGCCGAGCCCGAACCTTTCCTCGGCCTCCGCCGTCAGCGAGGCGTCGGTGAGCGGATCCTCGTCGACGAGCTTGATGAAGGCCGTGTTGCAGGAGCGCAGGAAGCCGTCGGCGAGCGTGGCGCTCGCGGTCTCGTTGGGCTCCAGGCCCTTGAGGTTGGTGAAGGTCTGGCTCTGCCACGTGGCGCTGGAGGGGCAGGGGGCCGGGCCGTTCATCGAGGTCACGCCGTTGTCGATGAGCATCGCCGCGGTGATGATCTTCATCGTGGAGCCGGGGGCGACCTTGCCCTCGAAGGCCGCGTTGAAGGCGTCGTCGCGATGGTTCGCCACGGCCAGCACCTCGCCGGTGCTCGGCTTGAGGGCCACCACGGAGGACTGGGCGTGACTCTTCACGGCCTTCTCGGCGGCCGCCTGCACGCTCGCGCTGAGCGTCGTCTCCAGCTTGCCCGGTCTGCCCTTGGCGAGGGTCAGCAGCGAGGTGTCCGCGGACTCGTCGGCGTGCTGTATCGCCAGCTCGATGCCGGGGGCGCCGCCGGCCTTATCGCCGTACCGCTCGCGCAGCGTGTCCAGGATCGGGCCGAGGGAGGGGTACTTCTCCTTCGTCAGCACGGTGCCGTCGCGGTCCACGGCCTCGATGGGCGGGCTCGCGGCCTCGCCCGTGACGAGGGTGTCGCCCTTCTTCAACTGCGGGTGGACCAGGGCCGGTCGCCAGTCGACGAGGGCCTTTCCGGTGGTGAGCCCGCGCACGACCGTGAGTTCGCTCTTGTAGGAGAGTGCCTTGGACTTCCCGTCGTAGGACACCTTCGCGCTCACCGTGTAGGGGACGGTGGCACCCTTCGTCTTGCCGGGCGTGATCTTCACGCCGGTGATGTGGGCCTTCTCGCCGTAGGACGTCAGCACCGTCTCGGCGACCGCGTCGTTGTTCGTGAGTGCCGCCGCCTGCGCCGCCTGTCCCTTTTCCCAGGCCGCGAAGAACTTCGCCGTGGTCTCCTCGACCTCGTCGCTGCTGGGCGGGCCGCTCTTCGGTGATGCCGCCCCCGTCGCCCCGCCGCCGTTCAGCGCGGACATGACGTTGTACGCGCCGTACCCGGCACCGCCCACCATCACGGCGAACACCCCGCCTATGACGGCGGCCTTGACCCCCTTGGACATGGTCCCCTCCCCGTTCCCCATTTCGGTCCAACGCACTGTAAGTGGCGGGAGGGGCGCCAGTGGGAGGGTTTTCTCTTGTTGGCCATTTCAGCGGTGCCCGGCAGATGTGTCCGCCAGAGGTGTCCGAGCGCTGGGGCCGACCGGTCGGGCGGGCCGCAGCGCTCGGCGGGAGGCGACCCTCAGACGATGCTGAAGGGATTGACGCCGAGGAGGGCGGCCGTGGGAACAGCCGCCGCGAAGGGCAGGATGCCCGGCGGGTAGGTGCCCTGGTACGGATACACCAGGTACGAGACCGACTTCTGCGGGCGCGGGTCGAGGGTGTCGGCGTGGGCCACGGCGGAGGTCGACATGGCCGCGGCCCCCGCGAGGGCGATGACAGCAAGTGTCCGTTTAGTTACGTTCATGCCTGTATGAACGATCACCGACTCCCCCTGTTACGCCCCTCTGTCACGCACCTCAGACCCAGGTGTCCAGCCACATCCGCGACCGCCACTGGTCGACGGGGATCGCCGTGCCCGTGTGGATCGGCCAGAAGTAGATGAAGTTCCAGACGATCAGCAGCACCAGCACACCCGCGCCCGTGGCGCCCGCCACCCGGCGGGTGTCGCTCGAACGCGGTGGGCCGATGATCGCGCCGAGGAGCATCGCCACGGCCAGACAGAGGAAGGGCAGGAAGACGACGGCGTAGAAGAAGAAGATCGTGCGTTCCTGGTAGAGGAACCAGGGGAGGTAACCGGCCGCCACACCACAGGCGATCGCCCCGGCCCGCCAGTCGCGGCGGAAGAGCCAGCGCCACAGGACGTACAGCACCGCGAAGGCGGCCACCCACCACAGCAGTGGCGTGCCGATCGCCAGGACCTCGCGGGCGCACTTCTCGCCCGCGTCGACGGGGCAGCCGTCCTTGCCGGGCAGCGGGGACTCGTAGAAGTACGACACCGGGCGGCCGTCGACGATCCAGCTCCACGGGTTGGACTGGTAGGTGTGCGGGGACGACAGGCCGACGTGGAACTCGTACACCTGGTGCTCGTAGTGCCACAGGCTCAGCCACCAGTCGGGGAACAGCCACGACCAGCTGCTGGTGCGGCCGTTCGCGGACGCCCAGTCGCGGTAGTAACCGCCGGTGCCGTCCGTGGGGGAGAGGATCCAGCCGGTCCAGGACGCGATGTACGTGACGATCGCCACCGGTACCGTCGCCAGGAAGGCGAGGCCCAGGTCGTGCTTGAAGACGGCCGTGTACGGGTGCCGGGCGCCGGCGACCCGGCGGGAGGCTACGTCCCAGAACACCGTCAGCAGGCCGAACGCGACCAGGAAGTACAGGCCGTTCCACTTGGTGCCGATGGCCAGGCCCAGCATCAGACCGGCCAGCCAGCGCCAGGGGCGCAGGCCGAGGCGCAGGGTCTCGGCGGTGCGGGCGTCGGGGCGGACCCGGCCGTCGGGGTCGGCCGGGAGTGCGGCCGCGAGTTTCGCGCGCGCCCGGTCCCGGTCGACGACCAGGCAGCCGAACGCCGCCAGCACGAAGAACATCAGCACCCCGTCGAGCAGCGAGGTGCGCGCCATCACGAAGGCCAGCCCGTCCACCGCCATCAGCGCGCCCGCGAGGCAGCCGAGGAACGTCGAGCGGAAGATACGGCGGCCGATGCGGCACAGCATCAGCACCGCGAGCGTGCCGAGCAGCGCCGTCATGAACCGCCAGCCGAACGGGTTGAACCCGAACATCAGCTCGCCGAGCCCGATGACGTACTTCCCGACCGGCGGATGCACGACGTACGCCGCGTCCGTCGGGATCGGGATCTGATCGCCGATCTTCAGGATGACGTCGTTGGCGTTCTTGTCCCAGCTGACCTCGTAGCCGCGGTGGACGATCGCCCAGGCGTCCTTGGCGTAGTACGTCTCGTCGAATATCACGTCCTTGGGGCTGCCGAGGTTCCAGAACCGAAGCACCCCAGCCAGCAGCGTGACCAGCAGCGGACCGCCCCAGCCCGACCAGCGCACCATCCGCTCGGCGAGCGCCCGCGGGACGCCGAGGAACTGCCACATCCGCGGGCTGGGCCGAACGTACGGCGGCACCAGGCGGTCCCGCACATCGCTTCTCGGCGTCGCCGTGTAGCCGAAGCGGCGCAGCCGCTGCTGCCACGACGGCCGCTGCTCGTGCGGTGCCTGGTCCTGCCGGGTGTCCATGGAGGACGCGGTACTGGTCACCGCGCCATCGTAGGGAACACGTCTGTGGGAGTCCCGTGGATGCGCCCTGCGAGGATGGAAACGTGACAGGAACCCTTGTTTTGGCAGGCACCCCCATCGGCGACATCAAGGACGCCCCGCCCCGGCTCGCCGAGGAGCTGGCCGGCGCGGACGTGGTCGCCGCCGAGGACACCCGGCGGCTGCGGCGGCTCACCCAGGCGCTGGGCGTACAGCCGGCCGGACGGGTCGTGTCGTACTTCGAGGGCAACGAGTCGGCCCGTACGCCCGAGCTGGTGGAGGCCCTCCTGGAGGGCTCGCGGGTGCTGCTGGTGACCGACGCGGGGATGCCGTCGGTGTCCGACCCCGGCTACCGGCTGGTCGCGGCGGCCGTGGAGAAGGACATCCGCGTCACCGCCGTGCCCGGGCCGTCCGCCGTGCTCACCGCGCTCGCGCTGTCCGGGCTGCCGGTCGACCGGTTCTGCTTCGAGGGGTTCCTGCCGCGCAAGGCGGGGGAGCGGCTGTCGCGGCTGCGGGAGGTCGCCGAGGAGCGGCGCACACTCGTCTACTTCGAGGCGCCGCACCGGCTCGACGACACGCTCGCCGCGATGGCCGAGGTGTTCGGCGGCGAGCGGCGGGCCGCGGTGTGCCGGGAGCTGACCAAGACGTACGAGGAGGTCAGGCGGGGCGGGCTGGCGGAGCTCGCGGCGTGGGCCGCTCAGGGCGTGCGCGGGGAGATCACCGTCGTGGTCGAGGGGGCGCCCGAGAAGGGGGCCGAGGAGCTCGACGCCGGGGAACTCGTGCGGCGCGTTCGCGTGCGTGAAGAGGCGGGGGAGCGGCGCAAGGAGGCCATCGCGGCGGTGGCGGCGGAGGCCGGGGTGCCCAAGAGAGAGGTCTTCGACGCGGTCGTGGCGGCGAAGAACGCGGGGGCGTGAAATGCCGTGTGAGCAGGGCGTATCTCGAATGGGCGCGCGCCCCATGCCGGGGTAAAGGGACCCGGGCCTTTCGGCAAGGAACGCCCAAGTCGCCCCCAATACTGGGCAGATGACGTGCGTTCGCTCCTGTGGAGGAGTCCACTGGACGAAGGGACGCAACCCGTTCCACCAGCGGACCACAGGAGCTGGCATGAGCGAGATCGCACAGCAGACCACGGGCCTTCGCAGCGCCGCGACCGCCGTCGTCCACGAGTCCTACTCCTTCGCCTGCATGCGATGCGGGCACGGCTGGGAGCAGTCGTACGAGATAGAGCACCACATCGACGGTGACGGCCACGAGTTCGTGATGTACATCGCGAACGGCCAGGTCGTCCCGTCGCCGCTGAGCCGGCCCACGTGCGAGAACTGCGACAACCACGTCGTACGGATCATGCGGCCCGGGCAGGTGTCCTCCGTGCAGAACTCACTGCACCGCCCGCGCGCCGTCCCGCGGCAGGGGGAGCCGGAGCCCGAGTCGGCGGCCGGCGAGGCGGACCACCACTGGCATCTGTCCGATCTCCTGCACGTCTTCCACCGCAAGGCGAGCTGAGCCGGACGCCGGACCGGCCGCCGAGCAGCCGAGCGCCGTCGGGGCGGGCATGCCCCTTTCGTAGGATCGGGGCATGCCTTCGAACGCCTCCGACAAGCACGCGGCCCCGCCCCTCCCGGAACCGCTCCGGGTGCCGGTCGCCGACTCCCACACCCACCTCGACATGCAGTCCGGCACGGTGGAGGAGGGCCTGGCGAAGGCGGCGTCGGTGGGCGTGACGACGGTCGTGCAGGTGGGCTGCGACGTACGCGGCTCGCAATGGGCGGCCGAGACGGCGGCACAGTACGACGCCGTGCACGCGACCGTCGCCCTGCACCCGAACGAGGCTCCGCGCATCGTGCACGGGGACCCCGACGGCTGGTCCCGCCAGGGGGCGCGCGAGCCCGGGGGCGCGCGGGCGCTCGACGAGGCGCTCGCGGAGATCGACCGCCTGGCCGCGCTCCCCCAGGTGAAGGGCGTCGGCGAGACGGGCCTCGACTACTTCCGCACCGGGCCCGAGGGCAAGGAGGCGCAGGAGGCCTCCTTCCGCGCCCACATCGAGATCGCCAAGCGGCACGGCAAGGCCCTGGTCATCCACGACCGCGAGGCTCACGCCGATGTGCTGCGGGTGCTGAAGGAGGAGGGCGCCCCCGAGCGGACGGTGTTCCACTGCTACTCGGGGGACGCCGACATGGCCCAGGTGTGCGCCCGCGCCGGCTACTACATGTCCTTCGCCGGCAACGTCACCTTCAAGAACGCCCAGAACCTGCGGGACGCGGTCGCCGTGGCCCCGCTGGAGCTGCTCCTCGTGGAGACCGACGCGCCCTTCCTCACGCCGGCGCCGTACCGCGGACGGCCCAACGCGCCGTATCTCATTCCGATCACGGTGCGCGCCATGGCGGCCGTACGGGGGATCGAGGAGGACGTGCTGGCGGCGGCCCTCGGCTCGAACACGGCACATGCCTTCGGCTACTGACCGATAACCGCCGGATAACGCTCGCACGGCTACTCGGCGTGCCCGGCTGCGACTGTGTGTAGTCGCGTCGCTTTGGAGAGTCACCACCCCTCCGCTAGGTTCTGGGGCTCCGATCCGGACTCCTCCGCTGGAGCGTGTCGTCGTGAGCAACGCGCAGTTCGAGACGTATGGCCCGAGCCCGGCCCACGAGCCACCGGCGTACGGCGGCTTCGACCCGTACAGCGCTCAGACGCTGGGGTATGGGGTGCAGGGGGTATATGGGGCAGTGGGGGTGCACGGGGTACACGGGGCGCAGGGGGCGTACGGAATGCGTACGAGTACGGACACGTACGTACCCGCTTACCAGGCGCACGGGCCTTACGCCATGCACGAGCCCCAAGGGTCTCACTGGTCCCACGGGGCTTATGGCTCTTACGGGTCCTCCGGAGCATTCGGAGCCTCCGGGTCCTCCGGGGCGTCTGGGTCTTCCGGAGCCTATGGAGTCGATGAGGCAAGCGGAGGCCGTGAGGACACGTACCGGCCCGCGTACGAGGAGGTGTCCGACGCGGCGGCGCACACGCCCGTCGTGCGCCCGAGGAGCGGTCGGCGGGCCGCGCACCGGCGCAGGGCGCGCGCCGCCGAGCGGGGGGACGGGACGATGCGCCGGCTGGTGCCGCAGGCGCTGGTCGTCGCGTTCCTCGCGGGCGGGACGACCGCCTTCGTCGCCAAGGACAAGGCGGTCGAGCTGAGCGTCGACGGCAAGCAGCGCACTCTGCACACCTTCGCGGACGACGTCACCGAACTGCTGGCCGAGGAGGGCGTGGAGGTGGGGGCGCACGACGTGGTCGCGCCCGCGCGGGACGCGGCCCTCTCCAGCGGTGACGAGGTCGCGGTGCGCTACGGGCGGCCCGTGCGGCTCACGATCGACGGCCAGCATCGGGAGGTGTGGACGACGGCGCACACCGTGGAGGCGGCGCTCCGGCAGCTGGGGGTGCGCGCGGAGGGGGCGTATGTGTCGACCTCGCGCTCCCGGCGCATCGGGCGCGAGGGGCTTGCGCTGAACGTGCGCACCGAGCGCACGGTCACGATCATGGCGGACGGCCTCGCTCGCACCATCCGCACGAACGCGGCGACCGTGCGCGAGGTCGTGGAGCAGGCCGGCATCATCCTGCGCGGGCAGGACACCACGTCCGTCCCGCTCGAGACCTTTCCACGCGACGGGCAGACGGTCACGGTCCTGCGGATCACCGGCCGGAAGGAGATCCGCGACGAGGCGATCGCGTTCGCCGTGGAGCGCATCGAGGATCCGTCGGTCTTCCGGGGCACGGAGATCGTCGAGCGGGCCGGGGTGCCGGGCCTGCGACGCGTGACGTATTCCCTCCGCACGGTCAACGGGGTCAAGCAGAGGCCGCGCCGGGTCAGGTCCGAGGTGGTGCGGGAGCCCCGGACGCAGATCGTGAAGGTCGGGACGAAGCCACTGCCGACGTCCGTGCGCGGCGCGGACCGGCTGAACTGGCAGGGGCTCGCGGCGTGCGAGTCCGGCGGGCGGCCGGACGCGGTGGACTCGTCGGGGACGTACGGCGGCCTGTACCAGTTCGACACCCAGACCTGGCGAAGCCTCGGCGGCAAGGGACGGCCACAGGACGCACCGGCGGCGGAACAGACGCAGCGGGCGAAGAAGCTGTATGTGCGGCAGGGGGCGAGTCCTTGGCCGCATTGCGGGGGGCGGTTGCATCGGTGATTCCAGCTCGTCCCGCTGCCCGGTGTCGGTGCTGGGGGCGGGTGGGGGCAGGCTGCGCCTGCACGACGGCGCCCTACCGCCCCGTACCCTTGTCGGGTGAGCAGCCCCACCTCCGACGCCCTTCTGGGCCCCGCCGACGTCCGTGAACTGGCGGCAGCCCTCGGCGTGCGCCCCACCAAACAGCGCGGCCAGAACTTCGTGATCGACGCGAACACGGTCCGCCGTATCGTCCGCACCGCGGAGGTCCGCCCCGACGACGTGGTCGTCGAGGTCGGACCGGGGCTGGGCTCCCTCACCCTCGCCCTGCTGGAGGTCGCCGACCGCGTCACCGCCGTCGAGATCGACGACGTACTGGCCGCCGCGCTCCCCACCACCATCGCCGCCCGCATGCCGGAGCGCGCCGACCGTTTCGCGCTGGTGCACTCCGACGCGATGCACGTCACGGAGCTGCCGGGCCCGCCCACCGCCCTGGTCGCCAACCTCCCCTACAACGTGGCCGTCCCGGTCCTCCTCCACATGCTGGAGACCTTCCCGAGCATCGAACGCACCCTCGTCATGGTGCAGTCGGAGGTCGCCGACCGCCTCGCCGCCGGACCCGGCTCCAAGGTGTACGGCGTGCCGTCCGTGAAGGCCAACTGGTACGCCGAGGTCAAGCGGGCCGGTGCCATCGGCCGCAACGTCTTCTGGCCCGCGCCGAACGTCGACAGCGGCCTGGTCTCCCTGACCCGGCGCGCCGAACCGCTCAAGACCACCGCCTCGAGGCGCGAGGTCTTCGCCGTCGTCGACGCGGCCTTCGCCCAGCGCCGCAAGACGCTGCGGGCCGCGCTCGCCGGCTGGGCGGGCTCCGCGGCCTCCGCCGAGGCGGCGCTCGTCGCGGCCGGGGTCTCGCCGCAGGCGCGCGGAGAGGCCCTGACGGTCGAGGAGTTCGCGCGCATCGCGGAGCACAAGGAAGCCGCCGCCCAGCACAAGGAGTCCGAGTAAGTGAGCGCGAGCGTCGCCGTCCGCGTCCCCGCCAAGGTCAATGTCCAGCTCGCGGTGGGCGCCGCCCGTCCCGACGGCTTCCACGACCTGGCCAACGTCTTCCTGGCCGTCGGCCTGTACGACGAGGTCACCGTGACGCCCTTGCCCGACGGCCTGCGTGTCACCTGCGAGGGTCCCGACGCCGACCAGGTCCCCCTGGACCGTACGAACCTCGCCGCCCGCGCGGCCGAGGCGCTCGCCGCGCGATACGGCCGTACGCCCGACGTGCACATCCACATCGCCAAGGACATCCCCGTCGCCGGCGGTATGGCGGGAGGCAGCGCGGACGGCGCGGGCGCGCTGCTCGCCTGCGACGCGCTGTGGGGCACGAACGCCTCCCGCGAGGAACTCCTCGACATCTGCGCGGAGTTGGGCAGCGACGTGCCGTTCAGCCTGGTCGGTGGGGCGGCCCTCGGCACCGGGCGCGGCGAGAAGCTGCGGACGCTCGACGTGGGCGGCACCTTCCACTGGGTGTTCGCGATGGCCGACCGCGGACTGTCGACGCCCGCCGTCTTCCGTGAGTTCGACCGGCTCGGCGAGGGAAGGGACATCCCCGATCCCGTCGCCTCCCAGCCGCTCCTCGACGCCCTCGCCAAGGGCGACCCCGACGCACTCGCCACCGCCGTCTCCAACGACCTGCAGCCCGCCGCCCTCTCCCTCTTCCCACAGCTCGCCGACACCCTTGCCGCAGGCCGGGCCGCCGGCGCACTCGCGGCGCTCGTCTCCGGTTCGGGCCCGACCACGGCCTTCCTCGCCCGCGACCCCGAGACGGCGGAGAAGGTGGCCGAGACTCTGCGGACCTCCGGCACCTGCCGAGCGGTGCGCACGGCGTCCGGGCCCGCGCCGGGGGCCACGGTCCTGAACGGCGCCCGCGCGTGACGCCGTACTCATAAGCAAGCGCTACTCATAGGTAAGCGTTCTTCGCGCGATCTCCACACCGATGTACTGCGATCGCAGTACACGTGGGACGGGTGGGGCGGTTAGGGTCGCTTGACGTTTCAAGCGCCGTGTCTCGGTCTTCCGGCGCGCCGTCAAGTGCCCTTCTGGAAGGGGACACCCCCGTGTCCGAATCCCCCACCCCCGCCCAGCCGTCCCACCGCAGAAAGCGCTCCCTGTCCCGGCGCGGCACGATCGCCGCCGGTGGGGCGGTCGCCGCCGGAGCCGCGCTCACGCCGATGGTGTTCGCGTCCACCGACTCCGGCGAGGCGGACAGCTCCGCCTCCGGTTCAGGCTCCGCCTCCGGCTCCGGCGACTCCGGTACGACGCCCGAGAAGTTCCCCGCCACCCGCACCGAGGCCGCCACCGGCACCGGCGAGGCCACCACCGCCTTCGCCGCCTCCTACGTCGGGGTGCGCTGGTCCGGAGCGCAGGAGGGCGCCGCCATCCGGCTCGCGGACGGCGACTGGCAGACGCTGAAGAGCGGCTGCGCGACCGCCGAGGACGGCGGCACGGCCCTGGTCGCCGCCCGGAACGCCACCGCGTACGAGGTGAAGGCGTCGAGCGACATCGACGGCGTGGTCTCGCTGGCCATCGACACCACCGACGGCCCCGACCGCACCTTCCGTGTGCCGAGCGAGCCCACGCGCGTGCGTGGCGTGCGCTACCTCTCGCGGCCGGCGTGGGGCGCCGACGAGTCCAAGCGGTACAAGGACGGCAAGGTCAACTCGCCCGAGACGTACTACCCGCTCCAGATCATCACGGTCCACCACACCGCGACGCCGAACGACGATCCCGACCCGGCCGCGACGGTGCGCGCGATCTACGAGCTGCACGCGATCACCAACGACTGGGGGGACATCGGCTACCACTTCCTCATCGACGAGGCCGGCACCATCTACGAGGGCCGCTACTCCGGTGACGACGGCATCCCGGCCTTCAACCCGGACGGCGACCTCGTCACCGGCTTCCACTCCGTGGGCTACAACTCCGGCGCCCTCGGCATCGCCCTGCTCGGCACCCTCGACCAGCAGCCCCCCACGGACGCGGCCAAGGCTTCCCTGATCCGGCTGATCAGGGTGATATCCCGGTTCAAGGGCCTGGACCCGCAGGCGAGGGTGACGTACACCAACCCCGTCAACGGCACGAAGAAGGACACGAACACGGTCGGCGGTCACCGCGACTACTTCGCCACCGAGTGTCCGGGCCAGGTCATGTACGACCTGCTCACCGAGGTCCGCGCGGCCGCTGCCCGCTGATGCGCCGCTGACCTGTGCGGGGATCGGCCACCGAGCGGCGCACATTAGGCTGGGAGGCTGACCCCCGCGGCCGAGCCGCACGTCGACACAGCCCCCTGGGCAGGAGAAACATGGCCGTCAACCTGGTCAATGTCGAGAACGTCAGCAAGGTGTACGGCACCCGTGCCCTGCTCGACGGAGTCTCGCTCGGCGTCTCCGAGGGCGATCGCATCGGCGTCGTGGGGCGCAACGGCGACGGCAAGACGACCCTGATCCGGATGCTGGCCAAGCTGGAGGACGCCGACACCGGCCGGGTCACCCACTCCGGCGGACTGCGCCTCGGCGTGCTGACGCAGCACGACTCGCTCGACCCCGAGGCCACCGTCCGGCACGAGGTCATCCGGGACATGGCCGACCACGAGTGGGCCGGGAACGCCAAGATCAGGGACGTGCTCACCGGGCTGTTCGGCGGGCTCGACCTGCCCGGGTTCCCGCAGGGCCTCGACACCGTCATCGGCCCGCTCTCCGGTGGCGAGCGCCGCCGTATCGCGCTCGCCAAGCTCCTCATCGACGAGCAGGATCTGATCGTCCTCGACGAGCCCACCAACCACCTCGACGTCGAGGGCATCGCCTGGCTCGCCCAGCACCTGCGGGAGCGGCGCTCGGCGCTCGTGTGCGTCACGCACGACCGCTGGTTCCTCGACCAGGTCTGCACCCGCATGTGGGACGTGCAGCGCGGCACGGTCTACGAGTACGAGGGCGGCTACTCCGACTACGTCTTCGCGCGTGCCGAGCGCGAGCGCATCGCGGCCACGGAGGAGGTCAAGCGGCAGAACCTCGTCCGCAAGGAGCTCGCCTGGCTGCGGCGCGGCGCGCCCGCGCGTACCTCCAAGCCGCGCTTCCGGGTCGAGGCGGCCAACGAGCTCATCAAGGACGTACCGCCGCCCCGGGACAGCAGCGAGCTGATGAAGTTCGCCTCCTCCCGGCTCGGTAAAACGGTGTTCGACCTGGAGGACGTGACCGTCCAGGCCGGCCCCAAGGTGCTGCTCAAGCATGTGACATGGCAGCTCGGGCCCGGCGACCGCATCGGTCTCGTCGGCGTCAACGGCGCGGGCAAGACATCCCTCCTGCGGGCGATGGCCGAGGCGGCGCGGACGGACGGCGAGGCGCAGCCGGCCGGTGGGCGCGTCGTCGTCGGAAAGACCGTCAAACTCGCCTACCTGTCGCAGGAAGTCGCCGAGCTCGACCCCGACTGGCGGGTGCTGGAAGCCGTTCAGCGGGTGCGTGAGCGCGTGGACCTCGGCAAGGGGCGCGAGATGACCGCCGGGCAGCTGTGCGAGACGTTCGGCTTCAACAAGGAGAAGCAGTGGACGCCGGTGGGCGACCTGTCCGGCGGTGAGCGGCGCCGGCTGCAGCTGCTGCGCCTGCTCATGGACGAGCCCAACGTCCTCTTCCTCGACGAGCCCACCAACGACCTCGACATCGAGACCCTCACCCAGCTCGAGGACGTCCTCGACGGCTGGCCGGGCTCGATGATCGTCATCTCCCACGACCGGTTCTTCGTCGAGCGGACCACGGACCGGGTGTTCGCCCTCCTCGGCGACGCCACCCTGCGGATGCTGCCGCGCGGCATCGACGAGTACCTGGAGCGCCGCCACCGCATGGAGGCGCAGGTCGCCGCCGCGGCCGCCACTCCGGCCGCCGAGAAGGCCGTACCGGAGCGGAGCGCGGCCGATCTGCGGGCCGCGAAGAAGGAGTTGCAGAAGATCGAGCGGCAGCTCGACAAGATCTCCGAGCGGGAGACCAAGCTGCACGCGCAGATCGCCGAGAACGCGACGGACTTTGCGAAGGTTGCCGAACTGGATGCGGAGTTGCGGGACTTGGCGGGGCAGCGAGATGAGTTGGAGATGCGGTGGCTGGAATTGGCCGAGGACGCGTGAGCGCTTCATAGGGGGTGCCACGAGGGGACGTCGTGTGGCTGCGGCGCCGTTGGGGTCGGTCGCGCCCGCGCGGCGGTAGCCGCATGTCGATGCAGCCCCGCGCCCCTTAGGACGCTGCCGAACCGTCCGTCGTGAAAGGGCTGTGAAGACTCATAACGGCGGTATCACGGGCCGGTCCTCCCTTGGGAACAGGGGTGGATGCGGCCCGGTGCGCTGTCGGTGGCGGGTGATAGAAAGGGCCGCCTGAGAACAGTCTGAGAAACGCTGGTGTGGCGGAAACGCGACGGCACAGGACGTGGCACCACACCGGCCACAAGGGGGAACCGCTCATGAGCCAGCCGCCCAACCAGCCGCCGCAGGGCGGTTTCGGGGCACCGCAGGACCCGCGGCAGGGCGGCTTCGGAGCGCCGCAGCCCCCGCAGCCGGGCGCATCGCAGACCCCGCCCCCGCCGCAGGGCCCGCCCCAGGCACCCCCGCCGCCGCAGGGCCCGCCCCAGACGCCGCCGCCCCCGCAGAGCCCGCCGCCCGCCGCCCCGCAGCCCGGCTACGGCTACCCGCAACAGCCGCCGCAGCCCCAGCAGTCGGGGCAGCCGGGGCAGGCCAACCCCTACGGCCAGCCGGACCCGTACGCCTCCGGCCCGTACGCCCAGCCGCAGCAGCAGCCGGGGCCGTACGGCTATCCGCAGCAGCCCGGCCCGTACGGCCAGCAGCCCGCCCAGGGTTACGGCTACCCGCCCCAGCCGCAGTACCCGGGCGCGCCCGGCTCCGGCTCGCGCAACCCCTTCAAGGGCAAGCCCGCCCTCGCCATCGGCGCGGCCGTCGCCGGGCTGGTCGTCATCGGCGGCGCCGTGTTCGCGGTGACCAGCCTCGGCGGCGACGACGACCCGAAGAAGCCGGTCGCACAGGGCAGTGACGACCCGAAGGGCTCCGAGTCCCCGAGCGCGTCCGAGGACAGCGGCGGCGGTGCCGACCCGGAGAACCTCAACGGCGGCCGCCAGCCCGGCGAGGCGAAGGTGCTCTGGTACAAGCAGGCGCCCGACGCGCCCAAGTCCGGCGCCGACGCCCCCGGCCTGTGGATCACCGACAAGGCGGCCGTGAAGGCGGCGTACAAGCAGGTCTTCGCCTACAACATCACCGACGGCGAAGAGACTTGGGCCCCGATCAGCCTCCCGCAGAAGATCTGCGCCGTCACCCCGCAGGCGTCGTCCGACAACAAGATCGTCGTGGCGTACGAGAGCGGCACCAGCGACCGCGCCAAGTGCAACCAGCTCCAGCAGATCGACCTCACCACCGGCGCCAAGGGCTGGAAGGACACCGTCTCCAACGGCGAGCTGTTCGACAACACCATCAAGATCGACCTGTCCATCACCGGCACGACCCTGATGGTGGGCCGCGCACAGTCCGGCACGGCGTACGACGTGAACAGCGGCGACAAGCTGTGGGAGAAGAAGCGGTACGGCGACAAGTGCTTCCCGGACGCCTTCGCGGGCGGCGAGAAGCTGATCGCCGTGGCCTCCTGCGACGCCACCGGCACCAACGAGCACGACGAGATCCAGGAGCTCGACCCGGCGACCGGCAAGGCCAAGTGGACCCAGAAGTACGACAAGGGCTGGCAGATCGCCCGCGTCTTCTCCATCGACCCGCTGGTCGTCTACAGCACCAACGAGGACAAGAAGGCCTGGAACATCTCCACCCTCGGCTCCGGCGGCAAGTTCCGCTCGGAGGTCGGCGTCGACCTGAAGATCGGCGTCGAGTGCGGCTGGGCCATCCTCGAACGCAACCTGCGCGGCTGCGCCGGTGTCGCCGCCGACGCGAACACGCTGTACCTGCCCACCGAGTCGACCACCAGCGCCAACGAGATCGTCGCGATCGACCTCTCCAACGGCAAGGAGAAGTGGCGTGTGAAGTCGCCGGTGGACGAGCCGATGCTGCCGATCAAGGTCGAGGACGGCAAGCTCATCGCCTATGCCAAGCCGTCGTACGACGCGGGCGGCCAGGTGCTGTCGATCCCGGTGACCGGCAGCAGCCACCAGCCGGACAAGCTCCTGCAGAACCCGGCGGGCACCGCGAACATCGAGAACGGCTTCTTCTCCCGGGCGTACGACTGGGTCGACGGGCGCTTCTACCTCGCGAGCACCCGGCTGAGCGGCAACGACGAAGCGAAGGAGAAGCTGATGCTCGCCTTCGGCCAGTGAGGCGTGCGCCCGCCGTCCCCTTCTCCCTTCCCCCACGCCGCCCCACCGCGTCCGCCGCCCCGTCCCCCGAGGTACCCACGCCATGACCCAGCCGCCTCCGCCGCCCCACCAGCCCCCGCCCGGGGGAGGGTTCGGCCCGCCGCAGGACCAGCCGCCCCAGCAGCAACCGGGTGGCTTCGGCGCCCCACAGCCGCAGCAGCAGCCGCCCGCGCAGCCTCCCCAGGCGCCGGCCCAGCCTCCGCAGGCGCCACCGCCCGGCGGGGCACCGGGCTACGGCTACCCGCAGACACCTCAGGGTGCGCCCACGCCGCCGCAGCCCGCGTACGGCTACCCGCAGGCGCCCCAGGGCGCCCCGCAGACCCCTCCGCCCGCCGCCCCGCCCGGGTACGGCCATCCCGGACAGCAGCCCGGTGCGTACGGTCAGCCGCAGAACCCGTACGGCCAGCAGCCGCCGGGCTACGGCTATCCGCAGCCGACCATGCCGATGCACCCCCAGTCCGGCGGGCCGGGCGGCGGCGGCCGGAAGTTCAACACGCAACTCGCTGTCATTGTGGCGGCCGTTGTCGCGATCGCGCTGGTCATCGGCGGTGTCGTGCTGTACAAGCAGTCCGGTGACGAGGGCGGCAAGGACGACACCGCCAACTCCAGCGGCGGCACCGGCGGCGGGGACGACAACGGCGGGGGCGGCGGCAGCACCGCCCCGGGCAAGGAGAAGGTGCCGGCCGACCCCAACTCCCAGGTCCTCTTCCAGACCCCGGCACCCGCTGTCCCCGACGACACCGTCATCACCGTGGCCGGCTCCTGGCTGACCGACAAGGCGTACGTCAAGAGCGGTGTCCACGAGATCGTCGGCTACGACCCCGAAAAGGGCACCGAGCTGTGGACGATCCCCCTGCCGGGCCCCGTGTGCCAGGCCAGCAGGCGCACCAACGAGGACAACCTGACGGCCATCGCCTTCGAGCCCGCGAAGCCGACCAAGGAGAAGCCCTCGCACGGCTGCACCCAGGTCGCGGCGATCGACCTCGACGCCGGCAAGAAGCTGTGGACGAAGACCGCCGAGGTCGACGGCGAACCGATCCGGTTCGACAACATCACCGTCAGCGGTGACACCGTCGCCGCCGGCGGCACCAGCGGCGGCGCCGCCTTCGACATCCGGTCAGGCAAGCAGCTGTGGGTCCCGAAGCCCAACAACAGCTGCTACGACCTCGGGTACGCGGGCGGCGAGAAGCTGGTCGCGGTCGGCAAGTGCGGCGGCTACACCAATCCCCAGCTGCACATCCAGACGATCGACCAGAAGACGGGGAGGGTGATCTCCGAGTACAAGATGGCCGAGGGCGTCGACTACGCCAGCGTGATCTCCACCGAGCCGCTCGTCGTGGCCGCCGAGGTCGGGCAGTCCAAGGACGCCATCGGCATCACGGACGTCTTCTCCCTCGACAACAAGACCGGCAAACTCCGCATCCGCATCTCCGTGCCGGGCGACCAGTTCGCGGCCCGCTGCTCCGGCGCCACCGCCATCGAGGCCTGCACGGGAGTCGTGGTCGGCAACGACCGGCTCTATGTGGAGACCGAGGAGCACCAGGGCGGCGGCGAGTACGGCCGGACCAACGAGATCGTCGCCTTCGACCTGGCCACCGGCAAGCAGACCGGGCAGCGTGCGGACGCGGGCGACCGGTACACGATCACGCCGCTGCGCATGGACGGCGGCAACATCATCGCGTACAAGCGGCCGCCCTACGACAAGGGCGGGCAGATCGTCAGCATCGACGGCGGCAGCTTCAAGGAGACGAAGCTGCTGGAGAACCCGGCCGCGAGGACGGTGCGCGATGTGGAGACCCGCATGCAACCGGAGTCCGCCGAGATCGTCTATGCGCAGGGGCGGCTGTACATGGCGGAGAAGTTCGCGAGTGATCTGGGCAGTTCGTTCCAGAAGAAGTACCACGTGATCGCGTTCGGCCGTACGGAAGGCTGACGAAGCGGTCGAGATGTGACGGCCCCGTTCCTGGTCAGGAGCGGGGCCGTGTGCTTACCGCTCATCGTCCTCGAATGCGGGGAAAGCCAGAAAATCCGCCGTTCCGGGGCACTTCTGCCCGGGAGGGGGAGCGCAATGTCGAACAAGCGTGTAGCTTCCGGGGGCATGAAGGGCGGGGGAGCCGGGAGGGGGCTTCTGTCCGCGCGGACCAGTGGGCATCCATAGTGGGGCATCCGGACCGGCGCGGCCGGTCCTCGGCAGTGATGGGGATCCATTGGGGGGACTGGGGGGTTGCTCGATGGGAGTGCGGCTCATGGTGGTCGACGACCACCGATTGCTCGCCGAGGCGCTGGCCTCGGCACTGAAGCTGCGGGGGCACCGGGTGCTGGCCGCGGCGGCGCCTGCCGCGGGGGCGGCGGAGCTGGTGATCACGCGGGCGCCGGAGGTGTGCCTGCTGGGGACGGCGACGCCGGCGGAGCCGGGGATATTCGACCCGGTGCTGAAGATCAAGAGGGAACGTCCGCAGGTGGCGGTGCTGGTGCTGGGTCCCGTGCCGAGTCCGCGCGGTATCGCGGCGGCGTTCGCGGCGGGGGCCTCCGGCTATGTGCGGCACGACGAGCGGATCGAGGGTGTCGAGCGGGCGATCATGAAGGCGCGGGCGGGGGAGGCGGCGGTGGCGCCGCAACTGCTGCAGGGCGCGTTCAGCGAGCTGCTGAACCCGGCGGCGCAACCGGACGACGAGGGGCAGAGGCTGCTGCAGATGCTCACGCCCCGGGAGGTCGAGGTCCTGGTCCGCGTGGCCGACGGCGAGGACACCCGCCTGATCGCCGCAGGCATGGGCATCGCCCCCTCGACCGCACGCACCCATGTCCAACGGGTCCTGATGAAGCTGGGAGTCGGCTCGAGGCTGGAGGCGGCGGCGCTGGCGGCCCGGACGGGGCTGCTGGACCGGGCGGGCCCGGTGCCGCCGGCGTCGGCGGGGGAGGGCGGGGTGCCGCGTGCCGAGGCGTGATCTCGGGGCATCCAGCCCCTCCGGCGTTTGAGGAGCGGGGGTCCCGGGGGCGGAGCCCCCTGGCGGGGTGAAGGGCGGAGCCCCTTCAGGATGGGACGGGTAGGGGCGGCGGGGGCGAGGAAGGCCCGGCTCGCCCCCACCGGCGTTATTCGCTGGGCTCGTCACCCGGTACGACATCCGGTGGCGGCGGCGCCGTAGGCCTCAGCTTCAGCCACACCAGGAAGAACAGGCCGAGGAGCAGCATGCCCAGCCCTGTCCACAGGTTGATGTTGACGCCCTCCGCCTTGTCGATCGCGGCGTCGGAGTCCGTCAGCCCGGTGATCGTGACGATGACGCCGTAGATCACGAAGAGGCCCCCGATGATGCGCCGGATGTCGAAGAGACGGGCGGCTGTCGCGGATTTCCCCTCCAGTTCCGTGACTTCCCGCAGGACGTCCCTCTCGGAGTACTCGGAGTGCTCGGGGCGGTCGGAGTGCTCGGTCATGGTCGGTCGACCTCCGGTCGTCAGAAGGAGAACGGGACGTAGCAGACGGCCGCCAGCACCACCGCACCCCACCCCAGCAGCGCCGGCTTCCGGTACCAGGCCTCGTCCCCCGGCGCCGGCGGCTCGGCCATACCGGGCGAACGGGTGCCGTAGACCAGGCCCTGGAGTTCCTCCGCCGGCTTGGGCGCAGTGAAGAGGGATACGGCCACCATGACGACCGCGCCGGCCACGAAGCCCGCGATCGCCGACACGAAGTTCGCGCCCTGGTCGGAGGGGATCGAGATGACGTCCTGCTTGTAGAGGACGAAGTAGTTGACCATGGCGGCGGTCGTGCCCGCGAGCAGGCCCCAGAAGCCCGACTTCATCGATGCCCGCTTCCAGAACATGCCGACGATGAAGACCACGAACATCGGCACGTTGAAGAAGGAGAAGAGGGTCTGGAGGTAGCTCATGATGTTCGAGAACGACGAGGCCAGAAAGGCCGTGCCGATCGACGCCAGCACGCCGATCGCCGTGATCAGGCGGCCGAAGCGGACGTAGTAGTCGTCCTCGCGGCCCTTGACCACGTACCGGCCCCAGATGTCGTTCGTGAACACGGTGTTGAAGGACGAGACGTTCGCCGCCATGCCCGCCATGAAGGCGGCGAGCAAGCCGGTCACCGCGATGCCCAGCACGCCGTTCGGCAGGAGCTGTTCCATCAGGTACGGGATCGCGTCGTTGTACTGGAGGTCCGAGCCCGATGTTCCGATCCTGGGGACCAGGACGGCCGCCGCCAGGCCCGGGATCATCACCAGGAACACGATGAAGATCTTCGGGAACGCGGCGATCAGCGGGGTGCGCTGGGCGGCGGAGAGGTTCTTCGCGGACAGCGCGCGCTGCACCTCGGCGAAGTTCGTCGTCCAGTAGCCGAAGGACAGCACGAAGCCGAGGCCGAGCACGATCGTCAGCCAGTTCGCGCCCAGCGGGTTCGCCTCACCGATGCCCGTCCCGCCCCACGCCGTGACGAAGTCGCCGCCGTGGGTCTTCGTCAGGGAGTCGGTCAGACCGTCCCAGCCGCCGACCTTCTTCAGGGAGAGCACGGTGATGGGGATGAGGGCCGCCAGGATCACGAAGAACTGGAGCACTTCGTTGTAGATCGCCGAGGACAGGCCGCCCAGGGTGATGTAGGCGAGGACGAAGAAACCCGCGACCACGATCGCCACCCACTGCGGCCAGCCCAGCAGCGCCTCGACCACGATCGCCAGGGCGTAGAGGTTCACGCCGGCGATGAGGATGGCCGCGAAGGCGAACAGGACCGAGCTGAGCAGGTGCGCCCACTTGTCGAAGCGCAGGAGCAGGAACTCCGGGACCGAACGGACCTTGCTGCCGTAGTAGAAGGGCATCATCACCAGGCCGAGGAAGACCATGGCCGGGATGGCGCCGATCCAGTACCAGTGGACCGTGTAGGCGCCGTACTGCGCGCTGTTCGCGGCCATGCCGAGGATCTCGGTGGCGGCCAGGTTGGCGGAGATGAAGGCGAGACCCGTGACCCAGGCGGGCAGGGAGCGGCCCGAGAGGAAGAAGTCGAGGCTGGTCTTCACCGAGCGGCGGGCGGCGAAGCCGATGCCCAGCACGACGACGAAGTAGATGGCAAGGATCGTGTAGTCGAGCCAGTTCGTGGGGAGTCGTAGCTCGGCAGCCAGCTGGATGGGTACTTCTGTGGGGGTTTGCATAAGTACTCGCTTCGTTGCGCGAACCGATACAGAGCGGAACCTACGCCTTTGCGTTCAGTAATTGAACATGTCTGTTGATGCTCTTTGTTTGATTGTGATGTTGACGCTGGTGGTGGCTTGTGTTTCGATGTGTTTACTTATGTTGAGTGGTTGAGTGGCCCTAATAGGGAGTCCGGCGTGAAGAAGACCTCGACCCAGCTGGCCGACGGTCGCGAGCTGATCTACTACGACCTGCGTGACGACTCGGTGCGGGACGCCGTCGACAAGCGGCCGCTGGACCCGACCGTCACCACGTCCGAAGTGCGCCAGGACCCCCTGCTCGGCGACTCCGTCGCCATCGCCTCGCACCGGCAGGGGCGTACCTACCACCCGCCGGCCGACGAGTGCCCGCTGTGCCCGTCCGAGGGCGACCGCCTGAGCGAGATCCCGGACTCGTCGTACGACGTCGTCGTCTTCGAGAACCGCTTCCCCTCGCTGGCCGGCGACTCCGGGCGCTGCGAGGTCGTCTGCTTCACCTCCGACCACAACGCGTCCTTCGCCGACCTGACCGAGGAGCAGGCGCGGCTCGTCCTCGACGCCTGGACCGACCGGACCTCCGAGCTGTCATCTCTGCCTTCCGTCGAGCAGGTGTTCTGCTTCGAGAACCGCGGCGCCGAGATCGGCGTGACGCTGCAGCACCCGCACGGGCAGATCTACGCCTACCCCTTCACCACCCCCCGCACCGCCCTGATGCTGCGCTCCGCCGCGGAGCACAAGGACGCGACCGGCGGCGAGAACCTCTTCGACCACATCGTGGAGCGTGAACTCGCCGGCGAGCGGGTCGTCCTCGAGGGTGAACACTGGGTGGCCTTCGTGCCGTACGCCGCGCACTGGCCGTACGAGGTCCACCTGTACCCGAAGCGCCGCGTGCCCGATCTCCTTGCGCTGGACGAGGAGGCGCGCACAGAGTTCCCCAAGGTGTATCTGGAACTCTTGAGGCGCTTCGACCGGATCTTCGGCACCGACGAGCCTCCGACGCCGTACATCGCCGCCTGGCACCAGGCGCCGTTCGGGCAACTGGAGGACTTCGAGGGCGTCGTGCGTGAGGACTTCGCGCTTCACCTCGAGCTTTTCACCATCCGCCGCACTTCCGGCAAGCTGAAGTTCCTCGCGGGTTCCGAATCCGGCATGAGCGTGTTCATCAACGACATCCGGCCGGAGGCCGCGGCCGAGCGACTGCGAGAGGTAGCGAGTTCATGAGTGGGAAGTACCTGGTCACCGGTGGCGCCGGCTATGTGGGCAGCGTGGTCGCCCAGCATCTGCTGGAGGCGGGTGACGAGGTCGTCGTCCTCGACAACCTCTCCACCGGCTTCCGCGAGGGCGTGCCGGCCGGGGCTTCCTTCATCGAGGGCGACATCCGTGACGCCGCCAAGTGGCTGGACCCCTCCTTCGACGCCGTCCTGCACTTCGCCGCGTCCTCGCAGGTCGGCGAGTCGGTGGTGAAGCCGGAGAAGTACTGGGACAACAACGTCGGCGGCACCATGTCCCTGCTCGGCGCCATGCGCGAGGCGGGCGTGCGCAAGCTGGTCTTCTCCTCCACGGCCGCCACCTACGGTGAGCCGCGCCAGGTGCCGATCGTCGAGTCGGCGCCGACGCAGCCGACGAACCCGTACGGCGCCTCGAAGCTCGCCGTCGACCACATGATCACCGGCGAGGCGACCGCCCACGGCCTGGGCGCGGTCTCCCTGCGCTACTTCAACGTGGCGGGCGCCTACGGCGAGTACGGCGAGCGCCACGACCCCGAGTCGCACCTCATCCCGCTCGTCCTCCAGGTCGCCCAGGGCAGGCGCGACGCGATCAACGTCTTCGGCGACGACTACCCGACGCCGGACGGCACCTGCGTGCGCGACTACATCCACGTCGCCGACCTCGCCGAGGCCCATCTGCTGGCGCTGAAGGCCGCCCGGCCGGGCGAGCACCTCATCTGCAACCTCGGCAACGGCAACGGCTTCTCCGTCCGCCAGGTCATCGAGACCGTCCGGCAGGTCACCGGGCACCCGATCCCCGAGGTCGTGGCCCCGCGCCGCGGCGGCGACCCGGCGGTCCTGGTCGCCTCGGCCGACACCGCCCGCGAGCGGCTCGGCTGGAACCCGTCCCGCGCGGACCTCGTGGGGATCGTCGCGGACGCGTGGGAGTTCGCGCAGCGGCGCGCAGGCTAAGTTCTACGGCTGTTCGGCCGGTCAACTCACCGGTCGCTTCGGCCGGTTCAGCAGGGAAGGTCAGGGTCAGGGGATGAGCGTCGACACGGCAGCCGCGGTCGCCGAGCGGTTCAGGGAGCTGTACGGGGCCGAGCCGGAAGGGGTGTGGGCCGCGCCGGGCCGGGTCAACCTGATCGGCGAGCACACCGACTACAACGACGGCTTCGTCATGCCGTTCGCGCTGCCGCACACCGCGGTCGCGGCGGTCTCGCGTCGCACGGACGGCATGCTGCGGCTGCACTCGTCGGACGTCGAGGGCGGGGTCGTCGAACTGCGCGTCGACGACCTGGCCCCCGAGTCGGACCAGGCCTGGACGGCGTACCCGTCGGGCGTCGTCTGGGCGCTGCGCCAGGCCGGCCATGCGGTGACCGGCGCCGACATCCACCTGGCCTCGACGGTCCCGGCGGGCGCGGGCCTGTCCTCGTCGGCGGCGCTGGAGGTCGTGGTGGCGCTGGCGCTCAATGATTTGTACGACCTCGGCCAGAAGGGCTGGCAGCTGGCCCGCCTGTGCCAGCGCGCGGAGAACGTGTACGTCGGCGCCCCGGTAGGGATCATGGACCAGACGGCGTCGGCGTGCTGCGAGGCCGGCCACGCCCTGTTCCTGGACACCCGGGACCTCTCCCAGAGGCAGATCCCCTTCGACCTGGCCGCCTTGGGGCTGCGCCTGCTGGTCGTCGACACCCAGGTCAAGCACTCCCACAGCGAGGGCGAGTACGGCAAGCGGCGCGCGGGCTGCGAGAAGGGCGCTGCGCTGCTGGGCGTGGACGCGCTCAGGGACATCGCGTACGACGACCTGGACGCGGCGCTTCAGCGCCTCGGCGACGAGGAGGAGGTCCGCCGCCTGGTCCGGCACGTGGTCACGGAGGACCAGCGCGTCGAGCGGGTCGTCTCCCTGCTGGAGTCGGGCGAGACGCGCGCGATCGGCCCGGTCCTGACGCAGGGCCACGCCTCCCTGCGGGACGACTTCCGCATCTCCTGCCCGGAGCTGGACCTGGTCGTGGACACCGCCCTTGCGAACGGCGCCCTGGGCGCCCGCATGACGGGCGGCGGCTTCGGCGGCTCTGCGATCGTGCTGGCCGAGGCGGCCGGCGTCGAGACCATCACCAAGGCCGTCGAAGAGGCCTTCGCCTCGGCCGGGTTCACGGCACCGCGCGTCTTCGAGGCGGTGCCTGCGGCCGGGGCGCGGCGGGTGAGCTGACGCACGGCGCGTGAGCTGACGCGCGGCGGGTGAGGTGACCGGCTCGCTCACCCCAGCCGCTTGGTCAGCGTGTACTCCGTGATCCCCGGCGGATAGTCGGGGATCACGCACACCACGTCGTACCCCTGCTTCTTGTAGAACTCCGGCGCCTGGAAGTCCCATGTCTCCAGGCGTACGGCCGTGCAGCCCCGCTCGTCGCGGGCGATGCTCTCCGCACGTGCAAGCAGTTGCGAACCGAGACCGGCCCCGCGGTGGCGTTCGTCGACCCAGAGGTACGTGACATGGAGCCAGCTGGTCCAGGTGTGACCGACGAGGCCGCCGGCCAGGGCGCCGGAGTCGTGCAACGCCCAGACCTGGAGCGGAAGTTCGCGTTCTCCTGGGGTTCCGCGCAGGGCGCGCAGGATCGGGGAGGCCGCGGTGTTGGTGTCCCGCAGCCGCCGGCGAAGAAGATCCTGCCGGGCTTTGTCGACTTCTGTCTCCAGACGAAACATGCGGCTCACCATAAACGCGTCGGACGGCCAGTTCTGCAAATTACCTTCCGCTCCTGCCGCCCGCCCGTACTCTGATGGACAGCACCGGTGGGGGCCGGTGCTGATCAGGGGGCGAGACAAGTCGGGTTCGATGCCCGAAGTGGGGGTAGCAGTTCTTGCACGGCGGCGGCCGTGCGGCCATCCGTGCTTCGGGCGTCGTGCCCGCAACCGTGTTCGTCTCCCGGTGTCGTCCTCATGACGATGGGGTATCCCCTGCTCTTCGAGAGCTTGGGGAAGGGGGTTTCGTGGTTCGCATCCGAGTCCTGGTCGTCGACGACCATCGCATCTTCGCCGAGTCGCTCGCCGCCGCCCTGGCCGCCGAGCCCGACGTCGACGTCTCCGCCGCGGGCAGCGGTCCGGCGGCGCTGCGCAGCCTGGAGCGCGCGGCCGCCGAGGGGCGCCGGTTCGATGTCCTGCTCGTCGACGCCGACCTGGGCGGCAGTGTGCCGGGCGTGAGGCCCGCCGTGCCCGTCCAGGAGGTGGGCGAGGACGGGCTGGTCGACGGCATATCGCTGGTCGCCGGGGTCCGCTCGGCGCAGCCGGCCGTACGGATCGTCGTCCTCGCCGAGAAGGACGATCCACGCCGGGCCGCGCTCGCCCTGCAGGCCGGGGCCTCCGGATGGGTGGCCAAGGACTGCTCGCTGTCCCGGCTGCTCACCGTCATCCGTGGCGTACTGCGCGACGAGACGCATCTGCCGCCGGCCCTGCTGACGGGCGTCCTGCGGGAGCTGACGGCCGCGCGCAAGCACCGCACCGAGAGCGAGCGGCTGGTCGAGTCGCTGACCCCGCGCGAGCGCGAGGTCCTGCGCTGCATGGTCGCCGGCCTGGGCAGAAAGGCGGTCGCCGAGCGCCTCTACCTCTCCCCGCACACGGTCCGCACCCACATGCAGAACGTCCTCGGAAAGCTGGGCGTCCACTCGACGCTGGCCGCGGTCGCGCTGGCGCGGCGCGCCGGGGTCGGCCCGGTGGACCTGGGCCCGGCCGGCCGAATCCTGCCGGAGGAAAGCAGCAGCGCGTGACAGATGCCGGTGAGCAGCAACGTCCCTAAGGGGCGCGGGGAACTGCGCGACCAGCCGCGACGAAGCTGCAGACAACCGACGGCATAGCGAGGCACTACCCAAACGGCTCTCCCAGCGGAGCGCCTAGCCGGGGATGTTGTCGAACGGCGCAGTCAGCTGCCGCAGCAGACCGGCCAGTTCACCCCGCTGCGCCCGCGACAGCTCCGCCAGGATCGCGCGCTCCTGGTCGAGCAGCCCGGCGAGCGCCTGGTCCGCCCGGTCGCGGCCCTCGTCCGTGAGGCGGACCAGCACACCGCGCCGGTCGCTGGGGTCGGGAAGGCGCTCCACCAGGCCCTTCTTGGCCAGGCGGTCGATGCGGTTCGTCATCGTGCCCGAGGTGACCAGGGTCTGTGTGAGCAGCTGCCCCGGGGAGAGCTGGTACGGCGTTCCGGCGCGTCTGAGCGCGGTCAGCACGTCGAACTCCCAGGGCTCCAGGCTGTGCTCGGAGAAGGCCAGCCGGCGTGCGCGGTCCAGATGCCGGGCCAGTCTGCTCACCCGGCTGAGCACCTCGAGCGGTTCCACGTCGAGGTCCGGGCGCTCCCGGCGCCACGCTGCGACCAGCCGATCGACCTCGTCCTCCATGACGATCAGTGTAGTGGTTGTGTCGACGTGAAGTCTCTTGACGTCAAGATATCTCGGGAGGCAGGCTGGACAGCGAGAGACAGGAGGCCCCGCCATGTCCGCTGCCGCCGCCCCCACCTGGGACCCCGCCCAGTACCTGCGCCACGCCGGCCACCGTGCCCGCCCCTTCACCGACCTCCTCGCCCGGGTCCCCGACCTCCCCGGCGAGCAGCCCCGTATCGCCGACCTCGGCTGCGGCCCCGGCAACGTCACCGCCCTGCTCGCGCGGCGCTGGCCCACCGCGCACATCACCGGCTACGACAACTCCGGCGAGATGCTCGACAAGGCCCACGTCGAGCACGAGGGCCCGACCAGGGGCGGCGGCCGCCTCGACTTCGCGCACGCCGACGTACGGACGTGGGAGCCGGGTGAGCCGTACGACCTGATCGTCAGCAATGCCACGCTGCAGTGGGTGCCGGGCCATGTGGAGCGTTTCGGCGCCTGGGTGCGGGGCCTGCGCCCGGGCGGCACCTTCGCCTTCCAGGTCCCCGGCAACTTCGACGCCCCGAGCCACCGCCTGATGCGCGACCTCGCCGACCGCCACGGCCTCACCGACACCCTGCGCCACTCCGACGCCGTGCTGTCCCCGCAGGACTACCTGGCCCGCCTGACCGGCCTGGACTGCACGGCGGACGTGTGGGAGACGACGTACATCCACCTGCTGACCGGCGAGGACCCCGTCCTCGACTGGGTGAAGGGCACGGGTCTGCGCCCCGTCCTGACGGCCCTCGCCGACACGCCTGACCGGCGCGAAGCCTTCCTGCACGACTACCGGGCGGCCCTGCGCGAGGCGTATCCGCCCGGCCCGCACGGCACTCCCTTCCCGTTCCGCCGGATCTTCGCCGTGGCCCACAAGGAGGCGTGATGATCACCGCCGTCGACCACGTCCAGCTCGCGGCCCCGCCCGGCTCGGAGGAGCGGCTGCGGGCGTACTACGTGGACGTCCTCGGCATGACCGAGATCCCGAAGCCGCCGGTGCTCGCCGCGCGCGGGGGCTGCTGGTTCCAGGCCGGGGGTGTGCAGCTGCATCTGGGGATCGAGAGCGCCCCCGCCGGAGGCGGAAAATGTCACTGCCGGGCCGCGAGGAAGGCGCACCCCGGGCTGCGGGTGATCGGAATCGAGCGGTACGGGGCCGCCCTCGCCGCCCGTGGAGCGCAGGTGGAGTGGGACGAGAACCTGCCGGGGCACAAGCGGTTCTACTCCTGGGACCCCGTGGGGAACCGGCTGGAGTTCCTGGAGCCGGTGCTCACTGTTTGAGTTCCACCCCGGAGGGTCACCCGCTGGTTGGACCCCGACGTCAAGCCTTGCGAGGAGTGAGGGACGTGGCGAAGGAAGAGAAGGCCCGGGGCAAGAAGGAACAGCTCAAGGGCAAGGCCAAGGAAACCATGGGCCGCACGGTCGGCAACGAGGGGCTGACCGCCGAAGGCAAGAGCGAGAAGAGGAAGGGCAACGCCCGCCAGATGAAGGAGAAGGGGAAGGACACCTTCAAGGGCTGAGTCCGCGGGCACCCGAGGTGCGTCAGCTCTTGCGGTGCCCTATCAGCCGCGGCTTCGGCTCCAGGCCGTCCAGCCCGTGCCAGGCCAGGTTCACCAGATGGGCCGCCACCTCCGCCTTCTTCGGGCGGCGGACGTCCAGCCACCACTGACCGGTCAGGGCGACCATCCCGACCAGGGCCTGCGCATACAGCGGGGCCAGCTTGGGGTCGAAGCCGCGGCTCTTGAACTCGCGGCCCAGGATGTCCTCCACCTGGGTCGCGATGTCCGAGATCAGCGAGGCGAAGGTACCCGTCGACTGGGGGATGGGCGAGTCACGGACCAGGATGCGGAAGCCGTCCGTGTACTCCTCGATGTAGTCCAGCAGCGCGAACGCCGCCTGCTCGCACAGCTCACGCGGATGGCCGGCCGTGAGGGAACTCGTCACCATGTCCAGCAGACGGCGCATCTCGCGGTCCACCACCACCGCGTACAGCCCCTCCTTGCCGCCGAAGTGCTCGTACACCACCGGCTTGGACACTCCGGCCTTCGCCGCGATCTCCTCCACCGACGTGCCCTCGAAGCCCTTCGCGGCGAAGAGGGTGCGACCGATCTCCAGCAGCTGCTGACGCCGCTCCGCACCGGTCATCCGGGTACGGCGCGTCCGCCGCTGCTTCTCATTGCCGGGGGTACTGCTGGAGTCGGTCGCCACGGCGTCAATCATGCCGCCTTCGCAGGCTCCTTCCGGCGCCGGGAGCCGCCTTCCTCGGTGTTCCGGCGCGAATCGATACGCGAGCGTGACGGCCAGCGCACGTCGTAGGCCCAGCCGAGCATCTCGAACCAGCGGATGAAGCGCGCCGAGGAGTCGATCTGCCCGCGCATCACACCGTGCCGCGCGGAGGTCGGGTCGGCGTGGTGCAGGTTGTGCCAGGACTCGCCGCACGACAGGACCGCCAGCCACCACACGTTGCCCGAGCGGTCACGCGACTTGAACGGCCGCTTGCCCACCGCATGGCAGATCGAGTTGATCGACCACGTCACATGGTGCAGCAGAGCCACCCGGACGAGTGACCCCCAGAAGAACGCGGTGAACGCGCCCCACCAGGACATCGTCACCAGACCGCCGATCACCGGCGGCAGCGCCAGCGACACGACCGTCCACAGCACGAACTGCCGGGAGATCGTCCGGATCGCCTTGTCCTTGATCAGATCCGGCGCGTACTTGTCCTGCGGCGTCTGCTCCTCGTCGAACATCCAGCCGATGTGCGCCCACCACAGGCCCTTCATCAGGGCCGGGACGGTCTCACCGAAACGCCACGGAGAGTGCGGGTCGCCCTCCGCGTCCGAGAACTTGTGGTGCTTGCGGTGGTCCGCCACCCAGCGGACCAGCGGGCCCTCGACCGCCAGCGACCCCATGATCGCCAGCGCGATCCTGAGCGGCCGCTTGGCCTTGAAGGAACCATGCGTGAAGTAGCGGTGGAAACCGATCGTGATGCCGTGGCAGCCGAGGAAGTACATGAAGACCAGCAGGCCGAGATCCAGCCAGCTCACACCCCAGCCCCAGGCCAGCGGCACCGCGGCCAGCAGCGCCAGGAACGGGACGATGATGAAGAGGAGAAGCGTGATCTGCTCGAGCGAGCGCTTCTGCTCACCGCCCAGCGTGGCGGAGGGCGTAGGGGTGTCGTCGTTCGCCTTCGGGGCGTCTTCGATCACATCGGAGCTCGTGGTCATGGGCGTCCCCTGTGGGGTCGAGGGTTGAGGCAAGTGCCGGGGTCTCGGGAACTGTTCCCAGGTTCCGTCACAACGGTCCCTACGGTTCCGTAACCTACGGCGTCGTAAGTATGGCAGTGCGCCGCCCGGCGGCAAGAGCCCGTGAGACTGCGCGTCCGCATGGACACCTATCCTTGGAGTCGGTCGGACAGCGCGGTCCGCTCTGAATTCTTCCCGGATGCCAGGAGCCGTATGCGGCACCCGCCGCGCGGCCCCCAGCGCCGGGTTCCCCTCCCAGACGAGCTTCAACACTGCAAGGAGCCGCACCTGTGAGCAGTGCCGACGACCAGACGACGACCAGCAGCGAGCTGCGCGCCGACATCCGCCGACTGGGCGACCTCCTCGGTGAGACCCTCGTCCGGCAGGAAGGCCCCGAGCTCCTCGACCTCGTCGAGAAGGTCCGCCGCCTGACCCGAGAGGACGGCGAAGCCGCCGCCGAGCTGCTGCGCGGCACGGAACTGGAGACCGCGGCCAAGCTGGTCCGCGCCTTCTCCACCTACTTCCACCTGGCCAACGTCACCGAGCAGGTCCACCGAGGCCGCGAGCTGCGCGCCAAGCGCGCCGCCGAGGGCGGCCTCCTCGCCCGCACGGCCGACCGCCTCAAGGACGCCGACCCCGAGCACCTGCGCCAGACGGTCCAGCACCTCAACGTCCGCCCCGTCTTCACGGCCCACCCCACCGAGGCCGCACGCCGCTCGGTCCTCAACAAGCTCCGGCGCATCGCCGCCCTCCTGGAGGAGCCGGTCCTCGAAGGCGACCGCCGCCGCCACGACACCCGACTGGCCGAGAACATCGACCTCGTATGGCAGACGGACGAGCTCCGCGTCGTCCGTCCCGAGCCCGCCGACGAGGCCCGCAACGCCATCTACTACCTCGACGAACTCCACGCCGGCGCCGTCGGCGACGTCCTGGAGGACCTCACCGCCGAACTGGAACGCGTCGGCTACAAGCTCCCCGACGCCACCCGCCCCCTCACCTTCGGCACCTGGATCGGCGGCGACCGCGACGGCAACCCCAACGTCACCCCCCAGGTGACCTGGGACGTCCTCATCCTCCAGCACGAGCACGGCATCAACGACGCCCTGGAGATGATCGACGAGCTGCGCGGCTTCCTGTCGAACTCCATCCGCTACACGGGCGCGACCGAGGAGCTCCTGGAGTCGCTGAAGGCCGACCTGGAGAACCTCCCCGAGATCAGCCCCCGCTACAAGCGCCTCAACGCCGAGGAGCCCTACCGGCTCAAGGCCACCTGCATCCGGCAGAAGCTGGAGAACACCAAGACCCGCCTGGCCAGGAACATCCCGCACGAGCCCGGCCGCGACTACCTCGGCACCAGCGAGCTGCTCCAGGACCTCACCCTCATCCAGGCCTCGCTGCGCGAACACCGCGGCGGCCTGTTCGCCGACGGCCGCATGGACCGCACCATCCGCACCCTGTCCGCGTTCGGCCTCCAGCTCGCCACCATGGACGTACGCGAACACGCGGACGCCCACCACCACGCCCTCGGCCAGCTCTTCGACCGCCTCGGCGAGGAGTCCTGGCGCTACGCCGACATGCCCCGCGACTACCGCACCAAGCTCCTCGCCAAGGAGCTCCGCTCGCGCAGGCCCCTCGCCCCCACCCCGGCGCCCGTCGACGCGGCCGGTGAGAAGACGCTCGGCGTGTTCCAGACCGTGAAGAAGGCCCTGGAGGTCTTCGGACCCGAGGTCATCGAGTCGTACATCATCTCCATGTGCCAGGGCGCCGACGACGTCTTCGCCGCCGCCGTCCTCGCCCGCGAGGCCGGCCTCATCGACCTGCACGCCGGCTGGGCCAAGATCGGCATCGTGCCGCTGCTGGAGACCACCGACGAGCTCAAGGCCGCCGACACCATCCTGGAGGACATGCTCTCCGACCCGTCGTACCGCAGGCTCGTGGCACTGCGGGGCGACGTCCAGGAGGTCATGCTCGGCTACTCCGACTCCTCCAAGTTCGGCGGCATCACCACCAGCCAGTGGGAGATCCACCGCGCCCAGCGCCGCCTGCGCGACGTCGCCCACCGCTACGGCGTCCGCCTGCGCCTCTTCCACGGCCGCGGCGGCACCGTCGGCCGCGGCGGCGGCCCCTCCCACGACGCCATCCTCGCCCAGCCCTGGGGCACCCTGGAGGGCGAGATCAAGGTCACCGAACAGGGCGAGGTCATCTCCGACAAGTACCTCGTGCCCTCCCTCGCCAGGGAGAACCTGGAGCTGACCGTCGCGGCGACGCTGCAGGCCTCCGCGCTGCACACCGCCCCGCGCCAGTCGGTCGAGGCGCTCGCCCGCTGGGACGCCGCGATGGACGTCGTCTCCGACGCCGCCCACGCCGCCTACCGCAAGCTCGTCGAAGACCCCGACCTGCCGACGTACTTCCTCGCCTCCACGCCGGTCGACCAGCTCGCCGACCTGCACCTGGGCTCGCGGCCCTCCCGCCGCCCCGGCTCGGGCGTCTCGCTCGACGGACTGCGCGCCATCCCGTGGGTCTTCGGCTGGACCCAGTCCCGGCAGATCGTCCCCGGCTGGTTCGGCGTGGGATCGGGGCTGAAGGCGCTGCGCGAGGCCGGCCTCGACACCGTGCTCGACGAGATGCACGAACAGTGGCACTTCTTCCGCAACTTCATCTCCAACGTCGAGATGACGCTCGCCAAGACCGACCTGCGGATCGCCGCCCACTACGTCGACACGCTGGTGCCGGACGAGCTGAAGCACGTCTTCGACACCATCCGCGCCGAACACGACCTGACCGTCGCCGAGGTCCTCAAGGTCACCGGCGAGCAGGAACTCCTCGACGCCCAGCCCGTCCTCAAGCAGACCTTCGCCATCCGCGACGCCTACCTGGACCCGATCTCCTACCTCCAGGTCGCCCTCCTCAAGCGCCAGCGTGACGCCGTGGCCGCCGGAGAGACAGCCGACCCGCTGCTCTCCCGCGCCCTGCTCCTCACCGTGAACGGCGTGGCAGCCGGCCTGCGCAACACCGGCTGAGCACCCCGCACACGACGGTGCCCCCGCGCTTCACACGAAGCACGGGGGCACCGCTCGTTCACAGCCCTACGGCAGACAAGCCCCTACGTCGGACAAGTCCCAGCTCAGGCCTTACGACGCCGGAACACCAGGTATCCGCCCGCGCCCAGCAGCGCCGCCGCGGCCGCGGACAGCAGGCCCACCGGCGCACCGTTGCCCGTCTCGGCGAGGTCGCCCTCGCTGTCACCGCCCTGCGCGGACGGCGACGACGACGCAGCGGCCTCGGCGGACTCAGACGGGCTCGCGGACGGCTCGGCGGTGGACTCGCCCGGCGCCTCCGACTCCGAGGCCGACGGCGAAGCCGTGCTGCCGCCGCCCTCCTCCTCGTCCTCGCAGTCCGTCCAGAACACCTTGTGCTTGGCCGAGCCGTTCTCGCCCTCGAAGTTCCAGAACAGCTTGTAGTGCCCGTCGGGCAGCGTCATGTCCTGCGTACGGCCATGACCCTCGCCGTCCAGGGTGATGGCACCGGACTTCACCGTCTCGCCCTTTGTAGCGGCGGTCGGCGCCCAGGCCTCGATGTGCCAGTCGACCTTCTGAACGCTGTCGAAACCGAACGCGTCCAGGTAGAACTCGCACACGTGCGGCTCGTTCTTGCGCAGCTCTTCGCCGGTCGTGGCGTCATGGATCTTGACGGTCCCGTTGTCACCGGGAGCGGTGGCGTGGGCGGCGGCCGGTGCGGAGAAAACAGCGGCCGCGGCGACGGCGGACAGGGCGCCGGCGCGGGTGAGGGTTCGCATGAGGCAGTAGTCCATCTTCGTGAAACGAACGGGAAGATGTGGAGGGGGCGGCTCAGCATCCTGCTCGCACTGACCACAGGTCAATCACGAACAGACAACACTCAATTCCTCCACAGACCGGTAGAACGACGCGGCCGTCAGATCGTCACAAAAGCCGCCGTGAGCAGGGCCAACCCCGACCCCGCCAGCACCCACGCCACCCGAGTCCGCCGCAACCCACCCGCGACGACCACCGAAGCCAGCAACAGCGCTCCGCCCATCGGAACCCACGCATAGAGAACGCCCGCCGGCCCCGACCGCACGACATCGTCACTGCCCGGCTTCACCACGACCGTGTACGTCCGCCCCTTGCGCACGGCCACGTTCTTCTCGATGACGACCGACTCCCGCGGCCGCGACCCCGCCGACATCGGCGTGTACGGCCCACTGCACGTGTCCGCACCACACCGCGTCACCTCGATCGTGCCGCTCTCCCGCCCCTTCGTGAGCATCACATGATGCGCGGTGCCCCACGACCCCCACACACCCGCGATCAGAATCAGCAGCGCGACCGTACCCATCGCCGCGAACCGCCCGAACCGCAGCACCGCGACAGCGCCCTGACTGGAAACAACGGCAGAAGGCATGGCCGCGATCCTTGGCCATGCCCCTGCGCTCGGTCAACCTCGGCCCGTTCGACTGACCGGACAAGTCAGGAGTTGTACGTGCTTTGCGCCCGCTCCAACCCCTCGATCACCAGACACTCCACCGCATCCGCCGCCCGGTCCACGAAGTAGTCCAGCTCCTTGCGCTCCGCCGACGAGAAATCCTTCAGCACGAAGTCCGCCACCGGCATACGCCCCGGAGGCCGCCCGATCCCGAACCGCACCCGGTGATAGTCCGAACCCATCGCCTTGGTCATCGACTTCAGCCCGTTGTGCCCGTTGTCACCGCCACCCAGCTTCAGCCGCAGCGTGCCGTAGTCGATGTCCAACTCGTCATGTACGGCGACGATGTTCGCGACCGGCACTTTGTAGAAGTCCCGCAACGCGTTCACCGGACCCCCGGACAGATTCATGTACGACATCGGCTTCGCCAGAATCACCCGCCGGTTCAACGGCCCCGGCGGCCCGATCCGCCCCTCCACGACCTGCGCCTGAGCCTTACCGGCCCGCTTGAACTTCCCCCCGATCCGCTCGGCCAGCAGCTCCACCACCATGAACCCGACGTTGTGCCGGTTCTTGGCGTACTCAGGTCCGGGATTGCCCAGGCCGGCGATCAGCCAGGGGGCACTCGGGTCGGTGGTCACGTCCATGTCTCCTTGCTGTGCTTTCTGGGGGATGACCCCCAGACCCGCAGCAGCCAGCCGCTGCCCCCAACGGGAACAGCGGCTGACAAACCGATGACAGAGCCGACGATCACGCCTCTGCCAGAGCTGAGGATCAGGCCTCGGCGACTTCCTCGCCCTCGGCGGCCTCGCCCTCCGGGGCCTCCTCGGCCTGCGCGGCCAGAACCTGCAGGACGACAGCGTCCTCCTCGACGGCCAGCGTCGTGCCCTTCGGCAGCGTGATGTCCTTGGCGAGGACGGAGGCACCGGCCTCCAGGCCCTCGATGGAGACGGTCACGGACTCGGGGATGTGCGTGGCCTCGGTCTCGACCGGCAGCGCGTTCAGCACGTGCTCCAGCAGGTTGCCACCCGCGGCCAGCTCGCCCTCGGTGTGCACCGGGATCTCGACCGTGACCTTCTCGCCGCGCTTGACCAGCTGCAGGTCGACGTGCTCCAGGAAGCCCTTCAGCGGGTCACGCTGCACGGCCTTCGGAATCGCCAGCTCGTTGCCCTTGCCGTCGATGTCCAGAGAGATCAGAACGTTCGGCGTACGCAGCGCCAGCAGCAGGTCGTGGCCCGGCAGGGTCAGGTGCAGCGGGTCCGAACCGTGCCCGTACAGGACACCGGGAACCTTGCTGTCACGACGGATACGACGGGCAGCGCCCTTGCCGAACTCGGTACGGGTCTCGGCGGAGATCTTGACCTCGGACATGATCACTCCTCGTAGAAGCTAGGACGGACGTGGTTACCCGGCCACGAACGGCCTGCTACGAAGAGCGCGTCGATAACGGATCGCCGTACGACTTCCCATGAAGCGGTACGGCCTCCCTCGCCGAGCAACTGCAGCAGTCTACTCGGCAGGGGAGGCCGTAGAGAAGTTGACCTTGAGCGCCCTCCGGGCGCGGGCGATCAACCAGGTCCGCTAACGGCTCACTGCTCGTCGAACAGGCTCGTCACCGAACCGTCCTCGAACACCTCACGCACCGCACTCGCGATCGTCGGCGCGATCGACAGAACAGTGATCTTGTCCAGCTCACGGTTCAGCTCACCCGGCGTCGGCAGCGTGTTCGTGAACACGAACTCACTCACCCGCGAGTTCTTCAACCGGTCCGCCGCAGGCCCCGACAGCACACCATGCGTCGCCGTCACGATGACGTCCTCCGCACCGTGCGCGAACAGCGCGTCCGCCGCCGCACAGATCGTGCCACCCGTGTCGATCATGTCGTCGACCAGGACACACACGCGGCCCTTGACCTCACCCACGACCTCGTGGACCGTCACCTGGTTCGCCACGTCCTTGTCCCGCCGCTTGTGCACGATCGCGAGAGGAGCACCCAGCCGGTCACACCACCGGTCGGCCACCCGCACACGACCCGCGTCCGGCGACACGACCGTCAGCTTGTCCCGGTCGACCTTGTCGCCCACGTAGTCCGCCAGAAGCGGAAGGGCGAAGAGGTGATCGACCGGCCCGTCGAAGAAGCCCTGAATCTGGTCCGTGTGCAGATCCACGGTCAGGATCCGGTCCGCACCCGCCGTCTTCATAAGATCCGCGATCAGACGCGCCGAAATCGGTTCACGCCCACGGTGCTTCTTGTCCTGCCGCGCGTAACCGTAGAACGGCACGATGACCGTGATGGAGCGAGCCGACGCACGCTTCAGCGCATCGATCATGATCAACTGCTCCATGATCCACTGATTGATCGGAGCCGTGTGGCTCTGGATCACAAAGCAGTCCGCACCACGCGCCGACTCCTGATAACGGACATAGATCTCACCGTTGGCGAAGTCGAAGGCCTTCGTCGGGACAACCCCGACACCCAACTGCTGGGCGACCTCCTCGGCAAGCTCGGGGTGGGCGCGGCCGGAGAAGAACATCAACTTCTTCTCGCCGGTCGTCTTGATCCCGGTCACAGCACTGTCTCCTCAGAGGTGTCGCAGCTGGGTGTCGAGAGACCACGCCGCTGGGCGCGACGAGCCGTCTCAGCTGGTGGGGTGCGGGTGTGCACTTATCACGGTACGCCGTGTCCGACGCACCCGTTTCCGGTCAGTCTTCGCTTTCCCCCTGCCGGGAGGCCGCCTCGGCCGCCTTCGCAGCCGCACTGCCCGGACGCTTACGGGCCACCCAACCCTCGATATTCCGCTGCTGACCACGGGCCACAGCGAGCGAACCGGGCGGCACATCCTTCGTGATCACAGAGCCGGCAGCGGTGTACGCACCGTCCCCGATCGTGACAGGCGCCACAAACATGTTGTCCGAACCGGTACGGCAATGCGAGCCGACCGTCGTGTGGTGTTTGTCCTGTCCGTCGTAGTTCACGAAGACACTCGCGGCACCGATGTTCGTGTACTCACCGATGGTCGCGTCACCCACATACGACAGATGCGGGATCTTCGTCCCCTCACCGATCGAAGCGTTCTTCGTCTCGACGTACGTCCCGATCTTGCCCTTCGCCCCCAGCCGCGTACCGGGCCGCAGATAGGCATACGGCCCCACCGACGCACCCGGCCCCACGTGAGAGCTGTAGGCCACGGTGTTGTCCACACGAGCACCGGCGTCGACACGCGTGTCCGTGAGCCGGCTGTTCGGCCCCACCTCCGCGCCCTCACCGACATGAGTGGAACCATGCAGCTGAGTGCCCGGGTGCACAACCGCGTCCTGCTCGAACGTGACCGTGACGTCGACCCAGGTGGTAGCGGGATCGACCACGGTCACGCCGTCCAGCATGGCCCGGGTCAGCAGCCGGTCGTTCAGAATCCGGCGCGCCTCGGCGAGCTGCACACGGTTGTTGATCCCCGCGATCTCGCGATGGTCGGCGGCCACGGAGGCGCCGACACGATGACCGGCCTCGCGAAGAATCCCCAGCACATCGGTGAGGTACTCCTCACCCTGACTGTTGTCGGTACGCACCTTGCCGAGCGCGTCCGCGAGCAACTGCCCGTCGAACGCGAAGACACCCGAGTTGATCTCCCGGATCGCCCGCTGCGACTCCGTCGCGTCCTTGTGCTCGACGATCGCCGTGACCGCACCGGAAACCCCGTCCCGCACGATCCGCCCGTACCCGGTCGCGTCCGGCACCTCGGCGGTCAGCACGGTCACCGCGTTGCCGTCGGCGGAGTGCGTGGCGGCGAGACGGGTCAGGGTCTCGCCGGTCAGAAGCGGAGTGTCGCCACAGACGACGACCACGGTCCCGTCGACGCCACCGCCGAGCTCCTCGAGAGCCATCCGTACGGCATGCCCCGTGCCGTTCTGCTCCGCCTGGATCGCGGTCCGCACGCCGGGGTCGATCTCCCCGAGATGCGCGGTGACCTTCTCCCGCGCGTGCCCCACGACCACGACGAGGTTCTCGGGCTGCAACTCGCGCGCGGCGGCGAGCACATGGCCTACGAGGCTGCGTCCGCACAGCTCGTGCAGGACCTTGGGTGTGGCCGACTTCATACGGGTGCCCTCACCCGCTGCGAGAACGACGACGGCTGCCGGGCGAATGGCGCTCACGGGATGCCCTTCGGCTGTGGATGGGGTGGGGTGACATCCGCAGGATACCGGGGGGTTTCGTGGGGGACATGGGAGCGGGCCCTGACTTGGCTGTCAGGGCCCGGAGGCAGAGAGCTCCCCCATCAGGATTTGAACCTGAACTTAAGGGACCAAAACCCTCAGTGCTGCCTGATTACACCATGGGGGATGAAACTCGACTAAACCGGACATTTGGTCAGGTCGCCGAGTCGGCACCCAACACTATGCCGTACCAGGCGCCCTCCATGCGACGGTACAACTCGGCGCTCCTGGTGACATAAATGACCAAGCAACCTCGATAGGAGTCGCCGATGTTCTTGCGAACCGTCCTCGGGTTGTGCCTCTTGAGAGTGGCTCGCTGGAAGGTTGAAGCGTCCACGCCGACCAGGTCGGCCCAGAAGGCCTCGGCTTCGCTCACGTCTGCTGATTCGTGGATGCTGACGCGGAATCGCATCCGCTCGCGCTCTACATCCAAGGACTCGAGCCAGCGCAGATAGAAGCGGATGACGTTCGGGTCGCTGTTGATGAACTGCAGGATCTCCCGGCGCTGGGTGCTGTGAGCTTTGTCCTTGGCCCCCTCGGCCCAGTAGAGAACCACCCCGGCCAAGAACAGCTCGCGGTCTGAGAGGCTGCCGACGGCTTGCTTCGCCTCTTCCTTCGTGCGATGCCGTTCCTCGTCCTGTGCGTTACGGAGGCGTTCCAGCCCTGCATTCATGAGTGCCCGCTGCTCCTCCGGCGTGTAGCGAGGCTCGGGCCTCGGCAGATCCCGTACCCATAGCGAGACGGAGCTCCTGGAGCACCCCAGCTCCGCCTCGATCTGGTCGTACGTCCAACCCTGTAGCCGGAGCTCCCGTGCCTTCGCCCGCAGGTCGTCCTTCGCTCGCGGCCGCTTCGTCCACTCCGGTGGCGGCTCCCCCTTCACCAGCTGGTTGAGGATGTCGTTGTTGAAGATCTTCAGTTCGTCGCGGATCTGCCGAAGGCTGTAGCCCCGCCGCTGCAGCGACACCGCCTGCTCCCGCAGTCCTTCGAAGTCGGCGTATTTGCCCTGTGGATGTGCCATAGGCATACCGTCCGGCCGGAATGATCGGTTCCGGGGTCGAACAGTGTGCGATTCAGCAGTTCGAGGGATATCGGGCGGTTTCGCTTACGTTCGGTTACGCGCTGTGGTGTAGGCCAGTCCGCAAAACTCGCCGGAAAACCGGGCCGGGGCGCCCGTAGGCTGGAGGCATGACCACGACGGGGGAAGCCCACACAGAGGCGCCGCCACCGGGGGCGGGGCCGTGGTGGTGGGCCAGGGTGCGCAGTGCGGTGCTGGACGTGGGTCTGGCGGTCGTGTCGGCGGTGGAGTGCGGGGGCGAGGGGGTTCGGTTCGCGCGGGATGCCGGGATTCCGGAGGCCTCGGGGGTGGTGTTCGGGGTTCTGGCGGGGTCGGTGCTGGTGTTGCGGCGGCAGTGGCCCATCGCCGTCGTGCTGGTGTCGATTGCCGTGATGCCCGCCCAGATGGGGTTCCTGATGGGCATCGTCGGTCTGTACACCCTTGCCGCTTCGGAGCTGCCGCGGCGGATCATCGCCTCGCTGGCGGGCATGTCGTTCGTCGGGATGCTGATCGTGACGTTCGTGTGGGTGCGGCAGGGCGTGGCGAGCGGTGATCTGACGTTCGGGGAGTGGGTTGTCCCGCTGGCTTCGCTGACCACGGCTCTCGGTGTGACCGCGCCGCCGCTGTTGCTGGGGTTGTATGTGGGGGCTCGGCGGCGGTTGATGGAGAGTCTGCGGGAGCGGGCGGACAGTCTTGAGCGGGAGCTTCAGTTGCTCGCGGAGCGGGCGGAGGAGCGGGCCGAGTGGGCGCGGGGCGAGGAGCGGACCCGGATCGCTCGGGAGATGCATGACGTGGTGGCCCACAGGGTGAGCCTCATGGTCGTGCATGCCGCGGCGTTGCAGGCGGTGGCCCGGAAGGATCCCGAGAAGGCCGTGAAGAATGCGGCGCTGGTGGGGGACATGGGGCGGCAGGCGCTCACCGAGTTGCGGGAGATGCTCGGGGTGTTGCGCAGTGGGGGTGGTGAGGCGGAGCGGGCTCGGCGGGCTGTGGTGCCGCTTGCGGCGGTGGGGGCCGCTGCTGCTGCCGCTGCTGATCGGGAGTGGTCCGGCGGCGGGGACGAGGGGGCGGCTGCCGAGGGGCCTTGTCTTTCGGAGCTGGATGAGTTGATCGGGCAGTCGGCTGCTGCGGGGATGGTGGTGGATCTGTCCGTGGAGGGGGAGTCGCGGTCGTATGCGCCGGAGGTGGAGCAGACGGCGTATCGGGTGGTGCAGGAGGCGTTGACGAACGTCCACAAGCATGCGGCGGGGGCGAAGACGCATGTGCGGCTCGCGCATCGGGTATCGGAGATCGCGATGCAGGTGGAGAACGAGCCGCCGCCGGAGGTGTCGTCGGCGTCGTCGGCGCGGTTGCCGTCGGGGGGCAACGGTCTGGTGGGGATGAAGGAGCGGGTCTCGGCGCTGGGTGGGGTGTTTGTGTCGGGGCCGACGGATGCGGGGGGTTTTCGGGTGTCGGCGGTGATTCCGGCGGCGTAGGCGCGGCCTTCGCCGTTTTCGTGTGTCAGCCGGCTGTGAGTCGTACGGGTTCTATGCCTGCGACGAGGCCGGCGAGGGCTTGGTCGATGTCGGGGCCGAGGTACCAGTCGCCGGTGTGGTCGAGGGTGTAGACGCGGCCTTCGGTGTCGATGGCGAGGAGGGCCTGGGTGTCGGTTTCGGCGCCGAGGGGGCAGACCTCGGTGTCGAGGGCGCGGCCGAGGTCGCCGAGGGTGCGGGCCATGTGGAGGCCGTGGAGGGGGTCGAAGTGGACGGTTGCGGGGGCGACCTGGCGGCCGGGGCCGGTGGGGTTGAGGTGGAGGCCGCCGAATTCGGCCCAGGCCTCGACCGCGGCGGGGAAGACGGCGTGGCGGTGGCCGGCGGGGGAGACGTGGTCGCGTAGGGCGTCGGCCCAGATTTCGGCCTGTTTGATGTCCCAGCGTCCGGGTTGCCAGCCGGCGGCGCGCAGGGCGGCGTCGACGGGGACGGGGAAGCGGGTGGTGGAGGTGCGGTCGGTGTGCATCTGCCCTTCGTTCGTCGAGTGCGCCGGGGGGCGTGGTGGTGCGTGGCCGCCCGGCGGGGTGCGGTCTTACTGGTTGTGCTGCTCGGTGTGGGGGGTCAGTCGTCTGCTGCTGTGGGGTCGACGATGCGGACGCCGAAGTGGGCGCTGAGGGCGGTGCAGGCGCGGCAGGGTGTGGCGAAGCTGCCGTGGAGGGGGTCGCCGTCCTCGCGGATGCGGCGGGCGGTGAGTTTTGCTTGTTTGAGGGCTTTGCGGGCTTCGCCGTTGGTCATGGGTTTGCGGGCGGCGCGTTTGCTGCGGGCGGCGTCGGCGGCGGCGATGTGGCGTGAGATGAGGATGGTCTCGGCGCAGCGGCCGGTGAAGCGGTCGCGTTGTCCGCTGGTGAGGGTGTCGAGGAAGTCCTGGACGAGGTGGTGCAGGGGCGGGGGCTGGTCGCCGCGGGCGGCGGTGCCGGTGAGGGTGGCGCCGCGGACGGAGAGGGCGGCGGCGACGGTGGGGAGTATGCCGTCGCGGCGGTGGCGGAGCGTGGGCGCGTGGGGGGCGTCGGTGGCGCTCCAGCCGATGCGGGGGTCGCCGGACCCGGACCTGGCTGAGTGTGGTCCTGTCTGCGTCGCGTTCATGTTCGTCATCCCCTCCCGAGCATCCCCCGGGCATGCTCTTGGACGTCACAGAGTGCCAAATGCCGTGGCGGGTGCGGAAGCTGGGGCGGCGTGACACGCCCGGGTTTGGGCGGGCTGTCACGGCGGGGTGACGGCTGGTCACGGAAGCGGAGGGGGTCGTGACCGGCGCCGGTGACCGGTGTCGTCGTACCGCATAGGCTGTCGGCACCGCTTTCCATGCGGTGACGTGTGGACGCAGATGAGACAGCCGATGCGGGGCGTTGTGACCGTCAGTGGTCATGGCGGGCCGTGTCAGAACGCCGCAGGGGGCAACCGCCATGACGACAGGTCGGCTCGGGCAGCAAGCCGCGCCGCCGAACGCGGCCTACGCCGGGCAGGTCGTGCATTTCCCGGATCCGGTTCGGGCGTCGCGTCACCCGAGAGGAGTACGGGTCGATGAGCGGGGTTACCCCGATTTCTCGCCGTATGCGCGGGCGGCGGCGGAGATCGCGGAGCCGCCGGAGGGTTTCGGTGTCGACGAGTTGCGGCTGACGGACTATGTGTCGGCGAACGCGGCGCTCGCGGCGTCGGGGCACGATCTGTGGGACACGGTGCCGGCGGTGGCGACGCCGCATGGCTGGACGTGGCATCACGTGGTGGGTTCGCGGCGGCTGGAGTTGGTTCCGGTCGAGGTGAAGGCGTTGCTGCGGCATCACGGTGGGATCGCGACGTCGGCGGTGGATCACGACAAGCGGGGGACGCGGCCGTTGCAGGACACGCGGCCTGCGCATTTCCGGTTGCCGAAGTCGGGTGTTGCGGTGACGGAGTCGCAGGTGCTGGGGGTCGAGGAGGATCTCGGGTATCGGCTGCCGGGTGCGTATCGGTCGTTTCTGAAGGCGGCGGGCGGGTGTGCTCCGGTGGGGACGGCGCTGGATCCGGAGTTGGGTCTGCTGGTGGACCAGCCGCTGTTCACGGTGCGGGACGAGGCGGCGGTCAATGACCTGGTCTATGTCAACAAGTGCCTGCGGGACCATCTGACCAAGGATTACTTGGGTGTTGGGTTTGTGCAGGGCGGGTTGCTGGCGCTGAAGGTGAAGGGCGACCGGATCGGTTCGGTGTGGTTCTGCGCGTACGACGATGCGCGGGATGTGGATCCGGGGTGGTCGCCGGCCGAGCGGGTGGAGCGGTTGTTGGTGCCGTGCGGTGAGGACTTCGATGCGTTTCTGTCCCGGCTGGCGGGTTCTCCGCCGGAGTTGGAGACGGTGGCGAATCTGATGGTGGACGGCGGGTTCGCACGGTCCGTTCCGGTTGCTGGGGAGTGAGCTTCGCGATGGTGACGTTCGCGCAGGCGCAGGAGCGCGCGGAAGAGTGGGTCAACGGGGATGTGCCGTCGTACCAGCATCGTGAGGTGCGGGTGCGGGAGTTCGAGCTCGGGTTCGTGGTGTGGGCCGAGGACCGCGCCGACGGGCCGCGTTCGGGCGGCGGCGAGCAGCGGCTGGTGATCGCCCGGGACAGCGGGGAGGCCACGTTGTGGCCTTCGCTGCCGGTGGGTGAGGTGATTCGCCGGTACGAGGAGGAGTACGGCCGTGCCGACGCGGCGGCCGAGCCGGTGCCGGCTGCTCCGGCTCGGGTGGATCTGAATCAGACGTCGTTCTTGTTGACGCCGCCGGAGTGGTTGCAGGAGGCGGCGGACAGGCTGGGGATCTCGGATCGGCGGGACGGGGGTTCGGGGGCCGGGTCTGATGGTGCCGGTTCTGATGGTGGGGCGGGTTCGGCTGCCTCCGGTGGCGCGTCTGCGGGCGCCTCTGGCGGCGGGGCGCTTCCTGAGACGCCGGGCGGGGTTCCGGCGGGGACGGCGACGGCCGGCTCGGGTGCTGCCGCGGCTGCGGCCGGTGTGCCTGAGGGTGCGACTCCGTGGGCCGGGACGGACACGAGTGCGGATGCCCTCGAGGACCGTTCCGTGCCGTTGCCGGAGACGGTGTTCGCGCCGCCGTTGAGCGGTGACGACACCGCGCCGCCGGATGCCAAGACGGCGCTGATGTCGGGCGGCAGCCAGCTGCCGCCGACGGCGATCGAGCCGCCGCTCGACGAGCCGAACGCGCAGGGCGTGCCGGGTGGTGCGCCGCGGGGCAGCATGCCTCCGCCTCCGCCTGGGCCGGGTGGGGCTTCGTACGGGTATCCGCAGGCGGCGGGTGTGCCGGGTACGCCGCCTCCGGGTGCTCCGGGTGCTCCGGGTGCTCCGGGTGCGGGTGCCACGCCGCCGTCTTCGCCGGGGCCGGGTGGGTCGTCATACGGGTATCCGCAGGGTGCCGGTGTGCCGGGTACGCCCCCGCCGGGCGCTCCCGTGCCAGGTGCCATGCCGCCGCCCGCGCCGTCGTACGGCTACCCGCAGGGCGGGCCCGCCGGTGGTCCGGGTGGGTCGCAGGGTCCGGGTGCTCCCGGGGTGCCGGGGCGGCCGCTTGCGCCGAATGCCGAGGACATCGCCGATGCCGCGACGAGCAAGGCGGCGCCTCCGTCGCGCGCGCGGGGTGGGGCGACGCCGCCTCCTCCGCCGGGTGCCCCGGGGACGCCGGGGGCGCGGGCGGGGAGTACCCCTCCGCCGCCGTCCGCTCCGGGGACGCCGGGTACGCCGGCGGGTGGGTACGTTCCGACGCAGCTCGTGTCGGCGCTGGGGCCGGATGGGCCTGAGGGTGCTGCCGGTCCGGGTGCGCCGCAGGGGCCGGGGGGCGCGAACGCGCCGGGCGCTCCGCAGCCGCCCGGTGTTCCGGGTGCTCCCGGGTCGCCGAATCCTCCCGGTGTCCCGAATCCGCCGGGTGCTCCCATTCCGCCCGGTGCGCCCGGCGGTGTGCATCATGCCGCCACGGTGCTGGCCGACCCGGGTCAGATGGGCAGTCCTCCGCAGCCTCCGGGTGCCCCTGGGGCGCCCGGCGCTCCGGGTGGGCCGAACCCGCCTGGCATCCCCAACCCGCCCGGCACTCCGGGCGCCCCGGGCATGCCTGGCGCTCCACAGCCTCCCGGTGCCCCCGGTGCCCCCGGTGCTCCGGGTGCTCCGCAGTCGCCGGGCGCCCCACAGCCGCCCGGCGCTCCCCGCGCTCCAGGCGCCCCGGGCTCCGCGGGCGACGCCGCCGGTGCCGTTCACCACGCGGAAACGGTGCTGGCCGCGCCCCCGGTGGGCGGCCCCGGGGTTCCGCCTCCGCCGCAGGCGCCCGGTGCTCCCGGTATGCCTGCTGCTCCGGGCACCCCCGGTGCTCCCGGTATGCCTGCCGCTCCAGGCACCCCTGGCGCTCCAGGCACCCCCGGCGCTCCGGGCGCCCCCGGCGCTGCAGGTGCTCCCGCGGGCCCCGGCGCTCCCGGCATGCCAGGCGCCCCCGGCGCTGCAGCCCCGCCCGCCCCTCCCGGCATGCCCGGTGCCCCCGGCATGCCCCCGGCCGCCCCACAGCCCCCCATGTCGCCAGGGGCCGTACCACCACCGCCTGGCCAGCCAGGCCAGCCCGCGCACCCGGGACAGGGCCAGCCCTCCGCACCCGGCCACCCGGGACAGGGCCGGCCCCCGGCCTCCGGCCGCCAGGGCCCGGCCCAACCCCCGGCCTACGGCTACCCCCACCAGCCCACCGGTCAGCCCACCGTCGGCCCCGGCTACCAGGCCGTCCTGCGCTACCGCGCTCAGGACGGGTCCGAGCAGCAGCTGATCCGGCGTTCGGCGCCGGGGACGCCGCACCCGGAGTGGCAGATCTTCCATGAGCTGCGGGCCATGAACGTGCCGCCGGACCAGGTGCTGGAGCTGCACACGGAGTTGGAGTCGTGTGAGCTGCCGGGTGCGTACTGTGCGCGGATGATCCGGGAGCAGTGGCCGCAGGCGCGGATCACGAGCATTGCGCCGTACGGCACGGATCACGCGAGCCGGCAGCAGGGTATGCAGCAACTGCTCGCGCATCAGGGCGAGTTGCACCAGGTCGCCGACGGGCCCGCCCGGCCGGCGCCGGTGCGTGCCCCGCTGCCGCAGGTGCAGGCGGCGCCGCCGGCTCCGCCGGAGGGTGTGGCGCAGGAGCTGGCGGGGGCGTTCGGGCCGGGGATCTTCCGGTTCGAGCAGGCCGCCGTGTCCCGGCAGGGCGTGCCGCCGGTCGTGGCGCACAGCCTGGTGGTCGGCGGTCTGCCGATGGACATGGGTCCGTTCTTCTGGGCGCAGGCCCAGCCGGGGCGGCCCGTTCCGACGCTCGCGGAGCTGGCGGCGGAGCGCGGGGTGCAGCCGGCCTCGGACGCGGGCTCGTACCTCGTCATGGGCAGTGACTTCGGCAAGGCGCTCTGTGTGCAGTACGGGACGGCGAACATCGTCGCCGTGCCGGTGGAGGCGGGGCCGGGCGGTGCGCCCGTACCGCCGCAGTTCGTGAACACGGGGCTGCCGGAGTTCCAGCGCTGCCTTGCGCTGCTGGGCCGTATGTGGCGTCTTCGCTTCGGCCTGAACCAGGAGCAGGCGGGCCGCTGGACCGTCGACTTCCAGGCCCAGCTGGCCGCCCTCGACCCGGCGGCGCTCGGCTCGCCGGAGAGCTGGTGGTCGGTGCTGCTGGAGCAGATGTGGGACGGGTTGCTGTGACGCCACCGAGCCCGTCGTGGACGTCGGTCGGCCCGTCGTGGACGTCGGTCGGCCCCTCGCAGACATCCCCCACCCCCTCGTTGACGTCGCCAAGCCCCTCGTAGGCGTCACCCGGCTGCCGCCGGCAGCGGCGTGCGGGCGTGAAAGGGCCGGCTCTCGGTTGTGCGACCGGAGCCGGCCCTTTCGTATGCGCCCGTACGCGCTTTTCGTGACGGTCTTCGTGCCTCCGCCCGTGTCCCGTGCGCGGAGTGTCGCGTTATGAACGCTTCCGTCCGATACATCAAGATGTGCGCTAAATCATCATTTCGCATCCGTTCGGAGCGGAGAGGGGTTCAGGATGAGCAGCGCACCGGTCTCGCTCTACGACTTCGCGGTCGTACGGGGGCGCGGCTACCGTCCCGACCAGGTCGACGCCTATGTCGCCGCCCTCTTCCACGACCGTGACGCCGCCTGGGAGCGCGCCGCCCGTCTCACCGTGCTCGCCAGGGAGATGGAGGAGGAGGCGGAGGAGCTGCGCGAGACGGTGGCGCAGCTGGCCCCGCAGACGTACGAGTCGCTCGGGGAGGGAGCGCGGCGGATCTTCGAGCTGGTGGAGGAGGAGGCCGCGGCGGTGCGGGAGCGGGCGCGGCAGGAGGCGCAGCAGCTGGTGGAGGAGGCGCAGTCGTACGCGGACGAGGTGCGGGACGCGGCGCAGGCGTACGCCGATGCCGTGGGCGCCGAGGCCGACGAGTGCGCCCGTCAGCGGCTGCTCGCGGCACGCAACGAGGCGGGCGAGATCCGTATCACCGCAAAGCGTGCCTTGAAGGACGGGCGGGGGGAGGTGCTCGGCCCGTTGCGTGAGGTACGGCGGCGCACCACCGGGTTGCTCGCCGAGCAGGACAAGGAGCAGGCCGAGCGGTGGGCAGAGGCCGAGCGGGAGGCCGAGGAACGGCTGGCGGCGCTGGAGGCGTCGGAGGCGGAGCGGGTGGCGCAGGCCGAGGCCTCGGTGGCGGAGGCGCAGCTGGTGCTCACGGAGGCGGAGGCCTCGGCGGAGCGGTTGCAGGAGGAGGCGCGCGCGCATGCGGAGGAGCTGGTCGCTCAGGCTCAGGGGCAGGCGGAGGAGATCGCCCGGGAGACGGAGCGGATCCTGCACGAGCACGGGAAGATGTGGGACGAGGTCCGCAAGAGCATGGACCAGATGCGCCACAGCCTGGCGACGCTGACGCGGCAGGCGGCGCTGGAGTGAGCGACGCCGGTCGCGGGCCGGCACGTTCGGAGCGGTGACCCGGCGAACGGCTCCTCCCCGGTCCGGGGCTCTCCCGGCCGCCGTCGAGCTGCTCCGCCGCTCTGCCGCCCGGCCGCTCAGCTGCCCCCGCCGCCTTGCCGTCCCGCCGCCGCGCCGCTCAGCTCCCCTTCCGCACCGCCCCCGCCAGAATCCACCCCTCCACAGCCTCGTATCGCCGTCGCTGCTCCTCCACCTTCCCCCGCCCCGACACGACCGTCCCCAGCCACCCGAAGAGGAACCCGGCCGGAATCGACACCAGCCCCGGTGTCGTGAACGGGAACCAGTTGAAGTCGGCGTCGGGGAAGGCCGAGATCGGCGAGCCGGAGACCAGGTTGGTCCCCGGCATCAGGATCACCACCACCGCCGAGCCGCCGATCAGCGTCCACAGCAGACCGGCCGGGGTGTACCGGCGCCAGAAGAGGCTGTAGACGAGGGCCGGGGCGATGGCGGAGGCGCCCAGGGTGAAGGACAGGGTCACCAGCGGCTGCAGGCTGCGGTGCTGGACCATCGTCGCCAGCACGATCGACAGGACGCCGACCCCCAGCGCCGACAGCCGCGCCAGCGTCATCTCGTGGTGCGTCGACATCTCCCGTACCCGGGTGGCGAACAGGTCGTGGGCGAGGGAGTTGGCGCAGGCGAGGATCATGCCCGCGACCGAGGCGAGCACGGTGAGGAAGATGGCCGTGGTGACCGCCGTGAACAGGAAGGACTCCGCGGTCGAGACCTCGGCGCCGAAGACGGCCCGGGAGCCCAGCAGATACGCCGTGTTGCCCTGCGGGTCCGCCCCGGCGATCACCTCCCGCCCGATCAGTGCCGTAGCCCCGAAGCCGACGACCGTGATCACCAGCACGAACACCGCCACGCTCGACACCGCCCACGACATCGACCGCCGCACCTGCCGCGCGCCGCTCGCCGTGTACATACGCATGGTGATGTGCGGCAAGACGGCACCGCCGAGGACGACCGCCATCTGGGAGCTGATCATGTCGAGGCGCGGATACGACCCGCCCGCGAACTGCAGCCCCGACTCCAGGAACGCCGAGCCGACCCCGCTGCGCTCGGCCGCCGCGTCGAACAGCGCACCCGGATCCCAGTCGAACCGGTGCAGCACCATGACGGCGACCACGGCACCCGACCCGAGCAGCATGACCATCTTCAGGATCTGGATGAGTGCCGTGCCCTTCATCCCGCCGATGGCGGCATAACTGATCATCAGCACACCCAGCCCGACGATGCACCCCGTCTTCAGGGAGTCGCCCGAGAAGCCGAGGATGAATGCCAGCAACTGCCCGGTCCCCGCCAACTGCACCAGCATCAGCGGCAGCAGCGCGGCCAGCGTCACCGCGCACGCCGCGACCCGTACGCCCCGCCCCGGCATACGGCGCGTCAGCGCGTCGCCCATCGTGAACCGGCCCGCGTTGCGCAGGGGTTCGGCCAGCAGGAACATCAGCAGCATCAGCGACAGGGCCGTGCTCAGCGCCAGCACGATGCCGTCGTAGCCGCACAGCGCGACCACGCCGGTCGTGCCCAGGACGGTCGCCGCGCTGATGTAGTCGCCGGCGATCGCCAGGCCGTTGCGCATGGGGGACAGGGAGCTGTAGCCCGTGTAGAACTCGTCGAGGTCGTCCCGGTCCGGGCCCGTCATCACGCACAGCAGCAGCGTGATGGTGGCCACCGCGCAGAACGCGACCAGCGACATCGCCTGCGCGTTCCCGCTGAAGTCCGTCATCGCCCCGTCCCCCGCTTCCCCGCCTCACGCTTGGCGTCCACCTCGGCCTCCTTGCGGATGCGGTCCGCGAGCGGGTCGACGTAACGGCGCGCGGTGTGTTCGTACAGCGCTATCGCCAGCCAGGTGACGGGCAGTTGCAGCAGCGCGAGCAGCAGTCCGGCGGGCAGCCCGTCGGCGACCGTGCTCGTCATGAACCCGGGTGCGAAGGCGGACAGGATCAGAAAGAGGGTGAAGTACCCGAGCGCGGTGAGCGTCGCCACCCGCCGCTGCCAGCGGTAGGCGGTGCGCAGGATCCGCAGGTCGCTGTGGTGCCCGAGGGGCGGGCGGTCCGGGGTGCGGTGGCGTGGTGGTGAGGGAGGTTCCGGTGGGACCGGGGGTTGCCACGGGTAGGTGGCGTACGACGGTGACGTGTCACCCCGGCCGTACGGATATGACGGTGACGTGTCACCCCGGCCGTACGGATATGACGGCGACGTGTCACCCCGGCCGTACGGATATTGCGGTGACGTGTCATCTCGCCCGTACGGGTACGGCGGTGACGGGTCGTAGGACGGGGTCATCCCGGTGCTCCTTGCGCGGCTCGGGTCCGGTGCGGCGGACCGCAGGGAGGTGGGGGGTGGGCGAACGGAGTCACGCACGTTACTTCGCGGTGCCGGGAACGCGCGGGGTTTTCACCAAACTGAGCGGTCGGTATGCGCTTACTACGCCAAACCGCGTCTGACCTGGGGTGTTACCGCCATTAACTCAGACCTTTGCGCCCCGCACTCCTGCTGCCCGCCTCGCGCCAGAAGTGCCGGCAGCCGGCCCTTCAACCGTCCAACAGGTAGCGTGAACATGGTGCTCAGCTTCATCGACGCCTACACCCTGTGGCGCAACCTGCCGTTCCCCCGGAGCGGGGCGAGCAAGGATCTGATTCTTGCCCACAGCGACCTGGCGGAAGCGGACGAATATGTGACGACGGTGATCCGTTACGTGGAAAGCGGGATCTTCAAACCGGCGCCGGTCGACGTCCCCGCGATGCTTCAGGAGCTGATGTCGCGAATGGATCGGCTCGGTGACGAGGCATCGGGTGGTGACCAGGCCGTCGCCCGTTCCCAACACGCCTACGCGGCGCTGTTGGACCTCGTTTACGGACAGTTCCTCGAAATGGGGCGTCCGTGTGAAGAGGTAATGGCATCGGGCTGAGATTTCGCAGGCGCGTGCGGCCCAGCTGCTGTTCCCGCCGGAGGCTACGGCGGGGGCTTGCTGTCGCGGGCGGGGGCCAACGGGCGGGCGTCGTCGTGGACTTCGCGGCAGTCGCCGCCGCTCTCTCCGCTTGCGGCCGCCGTCACGGGAGGCGTGTGGCGCGGAGACCGTCAGGCAAGGACACCCCCTTCGACCTCGCGGGCCGCTTCCCGCCCTGTCAGTGCCCGAGATGTGAGCGGCGATACCGGATCCCGGGACGGCCGTCGACGGTGATGTCATCCGCGGCGGTGAAGGCGTTGCGCTCGAGGACAGACCTGGACGCCAGGTTGTCCAGGGTGGTGACGGCGACCAGGGACGTCAGCCCGTACGCCGTCCCGGCCAGCCGGCACACCTGTGCCACCGCGCCCGTCGCGACGCCCTTGCCCGCCGCCCGTTCGCCGATCCGGTATCCCAGCTCGGCGGACGCGTCGGCGACGTCGATCAGGTTCACGCGGCCGATGAGGTGTCCCTCGGCGTCCAGCACGACGTGGAAGTGGCAGATCCCGGCGTCCTGTTCGGCCAGCAGCGCCGCGTGCCTGGCGGCGAACCCGGCAGGGGTGAAGTAGGCGTCCCCGCGGTCCGGGACCGAGCGGGCGAAGTACTCGCGGTTCTCCCGCTCGAAGGCCAGCAGGGCGTCCGCGTGGTCGGCGCGTAGGCGCTCCAGGGTCGGCATGGCGGTCAGGGTATGTCCGTACGTCCGAGGTCGCACGGGGGTTTCCGGGGAGCCGACCGCAGGATGACGCCAGGTCAGGGGACCGCGGCCTACCGTCCTCGGCATGAACAGATCACGCCTCTTAGCGGTCGCGGCAACCGCGGCAGTGCTCGCGCTCGGACCGGCCCTGACCCTCCCGGCCGTCGGCGCGGGCACCGCCACCGCTGCCGCCCTCGCCCCTGCGTCCTCCGAAGTCACATTCTCCGAAGCGGCCCGACTGCCCCGCCCCACCGGCCCCCACGCCGTGGGCCGCAGCACCATCCATCTCGTCGACGCCGATCGTCAGGATCCGTGGGTTCCGTCCGCCGGAGCACGGCAGTTGATGGTGTCCATGTACTACCCCGCCCGACCCGGCACGGGCGGACCGACCGCCCCCTACATGACCCTCGAAGAGGCCCGGCACCTGCTGGAGTTGAGGGCCCCGGACGTCACCGTCCCGCCCGAGACGATCAGCGGCGTCCGTACCTGGGCGCACACCGACGCGCGCCCCGCGCCCGGCAGGTTCCCGCTCGTCGTGCTCTCGCCCGGGTTCACGTTCCCGCGCGCCACGCTCACCGGTCTCGCCGAGGATCTGGCCAGTCGTGGGTACGTCGTCGCGCTGGTCGACCATCCGTATGAGAACGCCGGTACGACCCTGCCCGACGGGCAGACGCTGCCGTGCGCCATCTGTGACGAGTTCCCCGAGGTCGGCGAGGCCGTCGTGGAGAGCCGCGCCAAGGACGTCTCCTTCGTGGTGGACCGGCTGACCGGCCGTCACCCCGCCTGGCGGCACGCGCGCGTGATCGACTCCAAGCGCATCGGTATGGCCGGTCATTCCATCGGCGGCGCCTCCGCGGCCACGACGATGGCAGGGGACCCGCGTGTGCGAGCCGGTGTGAACATGGACGGGACCTTCCAGATCCCGGTCCCCTCCTCCGGCCTCGGCGGCCGTCCCTTCCTGATGTTCGGGCAGCAGGAGAGGACCCTCGACAAGGACTGGAACCAGGCCTGGGCCGATCTGGACGGCTGGAAGCGCTGGCTGACCGTCGCCGGAGCCGACCACGGCTCCTTCACCGACGTACCGCTCCTCGCCGAACTGGTCGGCATCCCCGACACCGCCCAACTGCCCTACCTGCGTTCGCAGGCCCTCACGCGCGCGTACGTCGCCGCGTTCTTCGACCTGCATCTGAAGGGCGTCCCGCAGCCCTTGCTCGACGGGCCGTCTCCGGCCAGCCCCGAGGTCAGCGTTCGTCTTCCCTGAGGGCGTCTTCCCTGGGGGCGTCTTCTCTGGTGGCGTCCCCCTTGGGGACGCCTTCTCCGGGCACGTCCTCCTTGAGCACCGGAAACCGCCTCGGCGCCAGCAGCAACAGCACCAGGAAGGCCAGCGCCGCCGCGCACGACGCGCCCAGGTACACGGCGTGCACCGCGTCGGCGATGGCCCGCCTGGTGGCCTCCGGGGCCGTGCCGCCGGAGTCCAGGGCCCGGGTCACCGAGTCCAGGTCGCTCGCCCCGCCGAGCCGCGAGGCCAGGACGCCGTTCGCGACCGCGCCGAAGAGCGCCGCGCCCACCGTCTGCCCGGTCTGGCGGCAGAACAGCACGGACGCCGTCGTCGTCCCCCGCTCCGACCACCCCACCGTCGACTGCACCCCCACGATCAGCGGCAGTTGGAACAGCCCCAGCGCCGCCCCCAGCAACAGCATCAGCAGCGTCGGCTGCCAGGCCTGCCCGGGATAGGGCAGGAACGGGAACGCCAGCAGGATCAGCGACGCGGAACCGATCCCCAGCATCGCGGTGTTCCGGAACCCGATCCTTCGGTACATGTGCTGACTGAACGCCGCCGACACCGGCCAGCTCAACGTCCACACGGACAGCACGAATCCGGCCGCCACCGGGGCCAGACCGAGCACCGACTGCGCGTACGTCGGCAGGAACACCGTGGGCGCCACCATCAGCAGCCCCAGCGCGCCCAGCGCGAGATTCACCGCCGCGATCGTCCGGCGGCGCCACACCCAGCCCGGGATGATCGGGTCGGCCGCCCGGCGCTCCACGACGACCACGACCGCCGCGAGCGCAAGTCCCGTACCGAACAGGGCGATCGACGGCCCCGACAGCCACGGCCACGCCACCCCGCCCTGCACCAGCGCCGTCAGCAGCACGCCCCCGCACGCGAACACCGCCAACGCCCCCGCCCAGTCGACACGCGCGCGCGTGCCCGTCGTGTCCGCACCCTTCCCGGCCGTGTCCCGCTGCGGCTCGTGCAGATGGCGGACGATCAGCCACAACGCCACCGCCCCGATCGGCAGGTTGATCAGGAAGATCCAGCGCCAGTCCGCGTACGCCGCCAGGACCCCGCCCACCCCCGGGCCGGCCACCGCCGACACCGCCCACACCGTGGACAGCTTGGACTGGATCTTCGGGCGTTCCTCGAGCGGGTACAGGTCGGCGGCCAGCGTCTGGACGGTGCCCTGAAGAGCCCCGCCGCCCAGACCCTGCACGATCCGGAACGCGATCAGCGCCCCCATGTTCCAGGCCACCGCACACAGCAGCGACCCCAGGAGGAACAGCGCCGCGCCCGCGACCAGCACCGGCTTGCGGCCGAAGGTGTCGGAGAGCTTGCCGTACACCGGGAGGGTCACGGTCACGGCCAGCAGATATCCGGAGAACAGCCAGGAGAAGACCGTAAAGCCGCCGAGCTCGCCGACGATCTGCGGTACGGCCGTGGAGACGATGGTGGCGTCCAGTGCCGCCAGCGCCATCGCGAGCATCAGGGCCGCGACCACGGCGCCCCGCTTCTCGGTTCCGGTGCGCTGTGCGGTGTCGCGTATCGCGGGTGTCGTACGGCCCACCGGGCCCCCTTCTCCTTTTGCTTTCCCCTTGCACCTATCTGCCGCCGAACAGCTTCCCACTTGACCCTCACGTCGCGGGAGGGTGGAGCCTGGATGCGTCCAAAGGGGGAGACGACCCCGAGGCGCGCTCCACCGAAGGGCGGACAGCCCCTAGGGGGACCTCCGTATCAGGTCTCGGGGAGGGTTGGTACCGGCGGAGGACGAGACGCCAAGGGGTTCGTCCTTAGCCTGGCTTCACGCCGCTGGGGGGCGGTTGACCGAACCGTCGGGGGTGGGGTTTTCCCCCGTACAAGACGGGGCTCGGCACCAGCGCGCCGGACCCCTCTCCGGCGCCAGACTCAACGACGTACCACCGCGCACCACTTCGCAGAACGACCGCAGAACGACCGCAGGACGTACCGGCAGACGGCCTCGTACGCCCATCCACTGACCGACATAGGAGACATACCGTGACATCGGCTGTGACCATTCCCAGGCACGGGGGCACTGGAGGGCGTACGGCCGTTGCCGCGCGGGCGCGGCAGGTCGTCAAGGCGTACGGGTCGGGGGAGACCCGGGTCGTCGCCCTCGACCATGTGGACGTGGACATCGCACGCGGGCAGTTCACCGCGATCATGGGGCCCTCGGGGTCCGGCAAGTCCACCCTCATGCACTGCCTCGCCGGGCTCGACACCGTCACCAGCGGCCAGATCTACCTCGACGAGACCGAGATCACCGGGCTGAAGGACAAGAAGCTCACGCAGCTGCGCCGGGACCGGATCGGCTTCATCTTCCAGGCGTTCAACCTGCTGCCGACGCTGAATGCCATCGAGAACATCACGCTGCCCATGGACATCGCGGGCCGTAAGCCGGACCGGCAGTGGCTCGGGCGCGTGGTCGACACGGTGGGACTCTCCGACCGGCTCAAGCACCGGCCCACCCAGCTCTCCGGCGGTCAGCAGCAGCGCGTCGCCGTGGCCCGTGCCCTGGCCGCGCGGCCCGAGATCATCTTCGGTGACGAGCCGACCGGAAACCTCGACTCGCGCGCGGGTGCCGAGGTGCTCGGCTTCCTGCGGCGGTCCGTCGACGAGCTCGGCCAGACCATCGTGATGGTCACGCACGACCCCGTCGCCGCCTCGTACGCGGACCGCGTGCTGTACCTCGCCGACGGGCGCATCGTCGACGAGATGTACAAGCCGACCGCCGACGCCGTCCTGGACCGCATGAAGGACTTCGACGCCCGGGGGCGTACGTCATGACCGTCCTGAGGACCTCCCTGCGCAACTTCTTCGCGCACAAGGGGCGCATGGCCCTGTCGGCCGTGGCGGTGCTCCTGTCCGTGGCCTTCGTGTGCGGGACGCTCGTGTTCACCGACACGATGAACACCACCTTCGACAAGCTCTTCGCCGTCACCTCGTCGGATGTCACCGTCAGCCCGAAGAACGCCGAGGACGAGGACGACGGCAACGGCACGGGCCGGCCCAGTTCCCTGCCCGCCTCGACCGTCGAGCAGGTCGCGGCCGTCGACGGCGTCAAGAAGGCGGAGGGCGCGGTCGCCTCCGCGAGCGTGACCGTCGTCAACTCCGAGAACAAGAACATGGGGTCCAGCACCGGTGCGCCCACGTTCGCCGGCAACTGGACGGTCAACGACCTGAAGTCCATGGAGATCACCTCGGGACACGCCCCGCGCGGGCCCACCGAGGTCATGGTCGACGCGGACACCGCCGACAAGCACGACCTCGAGCTCGGCGACGAACTGCGCACCATCGCCGCCACCGGCGACATCCGCGCGCGGATCGTCGGCATCGCCTCCTGGAAAGTGACCAACCCGGGCGCGGCCGCCGTCTACTTCGACACCGAGACCGCCCAGCGCACCCTCCTCGGCGCCACCGGCCGCTTCACGCAGGTCTCCGTCACCGCGGCGGACGGCGTCAGCGACGCGCAGCTCAAGCGCAACGTCGCGGCTGCCCTCGACGGCCCGTACAAGATTCAGACGGCCAAGGAGAACGCCGACGAGAACCGCAAGGACGTCGGCGCGTTCATGAACGTCATCAAGTACGCCATGCTCGGCTTCGCCGGGATCGCGTTCCTGGTCGGCATCTTCCTGATCATCAACACCTTCTCGATGCTGGTCGCCCAGCGGACGAGGGAGATCGGCCTGATGCGGGCGATCGGCTCGTCCCGCAGGCAGGTGAACCGCTCCGTGCTCGTGGAGGCCCTGCTGCTGGGCTTCGTGGGCTCGATACTGGGCGTCGGTGCCGGTGTCGGCATCGCGATCGGCCTGATGAAGCTCATGTCGATGGCCGGCATGAACCTCTCCACCGACGACCTCACGGTGAAGGTGACGACTCCGGTGGCCGGCCTCGTCCTGGGCGTCGTGGTCACGGTCCTCGCCGCCTATCTGCCGGCCCGCCGCGCGGGCAAGGTCTCCCCGATGGCCGCCCTGCGCGACGCCGGCACACCGGCCGACGGCAAGGCGGGCTGGGTGCGCGGCCTGCTCGGACTCGTCCTGACCGGCGGGGGCGCCTACGCCCTCTACGCGGCCGCCACCGCCGACAAGGCGAGCGACGGTGCGCTGATGCTGGGCGGTGGCGTGGTGCTGACCCTGATCGGCTTCGTGGTCATCGGCCCGCTGCTCGCGGGCGGCGTGGTCCGGGTGATCAGCGCGGTGCTGCTGCGGGCCTTCGGCCCGGTCGGCCGTATGGCCGAGCGCAACGCCCTGCGCAATCCGCGCCGTACCGGCGCCACGGGCGCCGCCCTGATGATCGGCCTCGCGCTGGTGGCCTGCCTGTCGGTGGTCGGTTCCTCGATGGTCGCCTCGGCGACGAGCGAGCTCGACAAGTCGGTGGGCGCGGACTACATCGTCCTGGCCCAGCAGCAGCGGATCGTCCCGCAGGCCGAGCAGGCGATGCGGCAGACGCCGGGACTGGAACACGTCACCCGCTCCAAGCAGGTCAACGCCACGCTGACCTCGCCGGACGGCAGGACCGACGACACCGGGCTCACCGCCGCCGACCCGACGTACGCCGAGGACCTTCGCCGTACGACCACGGAGGGCACCCTGTCCGCCGCCTACGGCAAGGACGCCATGTCGGTCGGCTCCGACTACGCGACCAAGCACGGCGTGCACGTCGGCGACACCATCACTGTCGCCTTCAAGGGCGGCGAGACCGCGAAGCTGGAGGTCGCGGCCATCACGGACGACGACACCTCCTTCGACCAGGGCGCGCGCTACATCAGCATCGAGACCCTGCAGAAGTACGTCCCCGCCGACCGGATCCCGCAGAGCGACATGCTGCTCGGCAAGGCGAAGGACGGGCAGGAGGAGGCGGCGTACGCGGCCCTGAAGAAGTCGCTGCACGACTACCCGCAGTACCCGGTCCGCGACCAGACCGACTACAAGCAGGAGCTCAAGGACCAGATGGGCCAGCTCCTGAACATGGTCTACGGCCTGCTGGCCCTGGCGATCATCGTGGCCGTCCTGGGCGTGGTGAACACCCTGGCCCTGTCGGTGGTGGAACGCACCAGGGAGATCGGACTGATGCGGGCGATCGGCCTCTCCCGCCGCCAGCTGCGCCGCATGATCCGCATGGAGTCCGTGGTGATCGCCCTGTTCGGCGCCCTGCTGGGCCTGGGGCTCGGCATGGGCTGGGGCGCGACGGCCCAGAAGCTCCTGGCGCTGGAGGGCCTGAACGTCCTGGACATCCCGTGGCCGACGATCATCGGTGTCTTCATCGGCTCGGCCTTCGTGGGCCTGTTCGCGGCACTGATCCCGGCGTTCAGGGCGGGCCGGATGAACGTACTGAACGCGATAGCGACCGAGTAGCCGCCCGGCAGCCATGGCCACCGCACACGGGGGTTGCGGGGGAGGGCCCGGTCCGGAGGGATGACCTTCGGACCGGGCCCGCGTCCGTCTCCGTCCGGTCTCCGGCTCTATCCGGTCTCTTGGGTCTGCCGCTTGAGGAGTACGACTCCGTAGGCGGTGCCGTCGACGGTGTACCGGGCGTCGGGGTGCAGGGCCTCGGCGTAGGCCTCGACGTCGCGGTAGCGCTTGCGGGAGTTGTCGAGGGCGATGAAGTCCGGGTCGATGCCGTGCGTGTTGCTGACCCAGAAGACCCGGCACCGCGAGGTGAGGCGGCTGATCGGCGCGATGTTCGCCTCGACGGAGGCCCCGTCCGGAACCTCGGCCAGCAGCCGCTCGATGGCGCTCACGCGCGCGGGCTTGCGATAGATCTCGCTCTCGGTCAGCGCGGCCAGCGGCAGCGAGGTCGTGAGCGCGAGGGATGCGGCGGCGACGGCTGCGGGCAGCTGATGGGCGTACGACCGCAGCCACGCGCGCGTGCTGCTGCGGGTGCTGTCGAGGGCGTCGACGAGCGCGAGGGTCACGACGGGCATCAGGACGGCGCTGTAGTGCCAGTCGGTGCCCCAGTACTGCGAGTAGGAGGAGACGAAGCGCCACCCAAGGGTGGGCAGGGCGACGAGGAGAATCGGCGACCGCAGGGCGAGCAGCCCGCTGGTGGGTATGAGCAGCCAGCCGAGCGTACGGAGCTTGGTGTCGAGGCCGTCGAAGGGGCCGCCGCCCTCCGACTCGTTCACCTTGTTCCAGTAGTCGTAGGTGCCGGCGGTGTTGAAGCCCGGTATGACCAGCAGAAGGGTGACGGCGACGGCCACCACGCCGAAGACGGCGACGCCGAGCGCATACCGGGCCGCCCGCGGGGAGTCACGGCGCGCCCGCAGGGCGACGACCAGGGCGAGGGCGGCGAGGGTCATCCCCAGGTCCTCCTTCACGAGGACGAGGGGAAGCGCCCAGAGCAGCGCGGCACGCCGGCGCCGGGCGAGCAGCGCCTCGAGGCTGAAGGCGATGAGCGGTACGGCGAAACAGATCTCGTGGAAGTCGAAGTCGACGGCCTGCTGCAACCCCCAGGACAGCCCGTACGCGACACCGAGCGCCAGCCCGTGCCGCCGCCCGAGCAGCCGGGCGGCGGCACGGGTGACGGGGACGACGGACAGGGCGAAGAGCGCGGCCTGGGCGACGAGCAGCGTGACCGGCGAGGGGAACATCCGGTACAGCGGCGCGAGCAGCGCGGTCACGGGGCTGAAGTGATCGCCCAGGATGTTGAACCCCGGCCCCTTGAGGTCGGCGACCGGCGCCTGCAGGTGCGCGTACGAACGGATGACCTGCTCGAAGATCCCCAGATCCCACGACCGCTGTCCGAGATGCCGATACCGCCCGACGGAGACGACCGCGTACCCGACGAAGAGGACCACGGCGAGCAGCCAGGGATCACGCCGAGCGGATTCGGGCTGCTCCGTCTCCGAAGCGCGTGGCGTGGATTGCGCCGGTATGTGGGGTTCGGAGGATGTGTTCGACGTCGCGGAGGCGGCGGGGGTGGGCATGAGGGGGACCTTACGCGGTGTACATGCGTGGCCTTCAATGGCCGGGCACTTGCGTGCCGACGCATTCAGCCCGTCCGGCGTTCGAGGACGAGGCCGCAACCGTCCCTGGCCCCCACCCACCCGCGGGTGGCGGCACCTCTCGACGCCGGTGACCGTATTCAGCCCGTCCGGCGTTTGAGGACAGGGCCCCTTCAGGGCCGGAGCGGGGGTCTGGGGGCGGCAGCCCCCAGGGGCCGGGTCGATGGGGCGGAGCCCCTTCAGGATGGGACGGGTAGGGGCGGCGGGGGCGAGAAAAGGCCGGGCCCCGCCGCAGCGCCGACGCACAGAGAACGGACGTTATCCACAGCCCCCGGCACCCGCCCGCGCAGCGACGTACGCTGGAACCCCCGGCCCGTACCACGCGCCGGGCCCTTCGCGTTGCCCACCCAGGACGGAAAGCGCCCCCGAATGAGCCTGCACGGTCTGCTCGACGCCGTAGTCAAGGACACCGCCCTCGCGGAAGCGACCAAGGCGGCCGCAGACGGCAACCGCATGCACGTCGACCTGGTCGGCCCCCCGGCGGCCCGCCCGTTCACGATCGCCGCCCTCGCCCGCGAGACCGACCGCCCGGTCCTGGCGGTGACGGCGACGGGCCGGGAGGCCGAGGACCTGGCGGCAGCCCTGCGCTCGCTCCTCCCTCCGGAGGGCGTCGTGGAGTACCCGTCCTGGGAGACCCTCCCGCACGAGCGCCTCAGCCCCCGCAGTGACACCGTCGGCCGCCGCCTCGCGGTGCTCCGCCGCCTCGCCCACCCCCGCCCCGACGACCCCGAGACGGGCCGGGTCTCCGTCGTCGTGGCCCCCGTCCGCTCGGTCCTGCAGCCCCAGGTCAAGGGCCTCGGCGACCTCGAACCGGTGGCCCTGCGAACCGGCCAGACCGCCGACCTGAACACCATCGTGGAGGCCCTCGCCGCCGCCGCGTACGCGCGCGTGGAGCTCGTCGAGAAGCGCGGCGAGTTCGCCGTACGGGGCGGCATCCTGGACGTCTTCCCGCCCACCGAGGAACACCCCCTGCGCATCGAGTTCTGGGGCGACGACGTCGAGGAGATCCGCTACTTCAAGGTCGCCGACCAGCGCTCCCTGGAAATCGCCGAGCACGGCCTGTGGGCGCCGCCCTGCCGCGAACTCCTCCTCACCGACGACGTCCGCGCACGCGCGCGTGCCCTCGCCGAACAGCACCCGGAGCTCGGCGAGCTCCTCGGCAAGATCGCCGAGGGCATCGCGGTCGAGGGCATGGAGTCCCTCGCGCCCGTCCTCGTCGACGACATGGAGCTGCTGCTCGACGTCCTGCCCAAGGGCGCCATGGCCGTCGTATGCGACCCGGAGCGGGTACGCACGCGTGCCGCCGATCTCGTGGCCACCTCGCAGGAATTCCTCCAGGCGTCCTGGGCCGCCACCGCCGGCGGCGGCGAGGCGCCCATCGACGTCGGCGCGGCCTCCCTGTGGTCCATCGCGGACGTCCGCGACCGCGCGCGCGAGCTGGACATGATGTGGTGGTCGGTCTCGCCCTTCGCGGCCGACGAGGAGCTCACGGAGACATTTGCCGCTGACGCGGCGGGCGACACCCTCAAGCTCGGCATGCACGCCCCCGAGTCGTACCGCGGCGACACCGCGAAGGCCCTCGCCGACACCAAGGGCTGGCTCGCCGACGGCTGGCGCACGGTCTTCGTGACCGAGGGCCACGGCCCGGCGGCCCGCACGGTCGAGGTGCTCGGCGGCGAGGGCGTGGCGGCACGCCTGGAGGCGGACCTGGGGGAGATCTCCCCGTCGGTCGTGCATGTCGCCTGCGGCTCGATCGAGTACGGCTTCGTCGACCCGGCGCTCAAGCTGGCCGTCCTGACCGAGACCGACCTGACCGGGCAGAGGGCCGCCGGCCGCGACGGCGCCCGCATGCCGGCCCGCCGCCGCAAGACCATCGATCCGCTCACCCTGGAGACGGGCGACTACATCGTCCACGAGCAGCACGGCGTCGGCCGCTACATCGAGATGGTGCAGCGGACCGTGCAGGGCGCCACGCGCGAGTACCTCGTCGTGGAGTACGCCCCCGCCAAGCGCGGCCAGCCCGGCGACCGCCTGTACATCCCCACCGACCAGCTGGAGCAGATCACCAAGTACGTCGGCGGCGAGGCGCCCACCCTGCACCGTCTGGGCGGCGCGGACTGGACGAAGACGAAGGCGCGGGCCAAGAAGGCGGTCAAGGAGATCGCGGCCGACCTGATCAAGCTGTACAGCGCGCGCATGGCGGCCCCCGGGCACGCCTTCGGCCCGGACACCCCCTGGCAGCGCGAGCTGGAGGACGCCTTCCCGTACGCCGAGACCCCCGACCAGCTGACGACCATCGCCGAGGTCAAGGAGGACATGGAGAAGTCGGTCCCGATGGACCGCCTGATCTGCGGCGACGTCGGCTACGGCAAGACGGAGATCGCGGTACGGGCCGCCTTCAAGGCGGTCCAGGACGGCAAGCAGGTGGCCGTACTCGTCCCCACGACCCTGCTGGTGCAGCAGCACTTCGGGACGTTCTCCGACCGCTACTCGCAGTTCCCGGTGAACACCCGGGCGCTGTCCCGCTTCCAGACCGACACCGAGGCGAAGGCGGTCCTGGAGGGCCTGAAGGACGGCTCGGTGGACATCGTCATCGGCACGCACCGGCTGTTCTCCTCGGAGACCAAGTTCAAGGACCTGGGCCTGGTCATCGTCGACGAGGAGCAGCGCTTCGGCGTCGAGCACAAGGAGCAGCTGAAGAAGCTGCGTGCCAACGTCGACGTGCTGACGATGTCCGCGACCCCGATCCCGAGAACCCTGGAGATGGCGGTCACGGGCATCAGGGAGATGTCGACGATCACCACCCCGCCCGAGGAGCGCCACCCGGTCCTGACCTTCGTCGGGCCGTACGAGGAGAAGCAGATCGGCGCCGCGATCCGCCGCGAACTGCTGCGCGAGGGCCAGGTCTTCTACATCCACAACCGCGTCGAGTCGATCGACCGCGCGGCAGCCCGTCTGCGCGAGATCGTCCCCGAGGCGCGCATCGCGACGGCCCACGGCCAGATGTCGGAGCAGGCCCTGGAGCAGGTGGTGGTCGACTTCTGGGAGAAGAAGTTCGACGTCCTGGTCTCCACGACGATCGTCGAGTCCGGCATCGACATCTCCAACGCCAACACCCTGATCGTGGAGCGCGGCGACAACTTCGGCCTCTCCCAGCTGCACCAGCTGCGCGGCCGGGTCGGGCGAGGGCGCGAGCGCGGATACGCGTACTTCCTGTATCCGCCGGAGAAGCCGCTGACGGAGACGGCTCACGAGCGTCTCGCCACCATCGCGCAGCACACCGAGATGGGCGCGGGCATGTACGTGGCGATGAAGGACCTGGAGATCCGCGGCGCGGGCAATCTGCTCGGCGGCGAGCAGTCCGGCCATATCGCGGGCGTCGGCTTCGACCTGTACGTCCGTATGGTCGGCGAGGCGGTCGCGGACTACCGGGCGTCCCTGGAGGGCGGCGTCGAGGAGGAGCCGCCGCTCGAGGTCAAGATCGAACTGCCCGTCGACGCGCACGTCCCGCACGACTACGCGCCCGGCGAGCGGCTGCGCCTCCAGGCCTACCGTTCCATCGCCTCCGCCAACACGGAGGAGGACATCAAGGCCGTACGCGAGGAACTCGTCGACCGCTACGGCAAGTTGCCCGAACCGGTCGAGAACCTCCTCCTGGTGGCGGGTCTGCGGATGCTGGCACGCGCATGCGGCGTCGGCGAGATCGTCCTGCAGGGCAACAACATCCGCTTCGCGCCGGTGGAGTTGCGCGAGTCCCAGGAACTCAGGGTCAAGCGGCTGTACCCGGGCAGCGTCATCAAGCCGGCCGTGCACCAGGTGCTGGTGCCGCGCCCGAAGACCGCGAAGGTGGGCGGGAAGCCGCTGGTCGGGCGGGAGTTGCTCGGGTGGGTCGGGGAGTTCCTGGCGTCGATCCTGGGGTCGTGACCCGGGCGGTCGCCGGGGGCACGACACGTTGGCGGTTCGCGAGGAGGTGAGCGTCCTCGTCGCGGCCGTCAACCGGTGGCGGTGACCAGGCGGCTCAAGACGGGGAGCACGCTGCGCAGGTCGTCGTCGTCCACCGTGACGGTCGCCCTTGCGCGCGCTCCTGCCGAGGCATTGAAGGCCACGCTCAGCCCGACGGATGCGAACAGGGGCAGATCGGAGCGGCTGTCCCCGACCGCCCCGCACAAGCGGGGAGCCAGCCCCAGCTCCCGCGCCTGCGCAAGGGCGAAGTCCCGTTTGTCGTACTCGTCGAAGTGGCGGGCGACCCGGCCCGTGAACCTGCCGTCGGTGGTCTCCAGGCGGGGTCCGCTGAACGCGTGGAAGCCGAAGCGGTCGGTCAGGTAGCTGCCGACCGGCGACCAGGCAAGGGTTGCCAGCACCGGCACCAACCCCCTCTGCCGGCACCAGTTCACGGTCTCCGCGATGCCCGAGACGAGGGGAAGCCCGTCGAGCCGGCCGGCGATCCGGTCTTCGGGAACGCCCGCCCAGCCCGCGGCATCCAGCTCGGAGACCCGCCGATTGTCCAGGGCGCCGCAGGCGTAGGCATCCTCGGCCTCGGCCAACTCGCCGCGGTGCCCGAGGAAGCCGGCCAGAAAGAGCGACGAACTCGTGCCTGGGACCAGGGTGCCGTCGACGTCGAAGAACACGGCGCCCGCATGATCGGATGAGAACACCGGCCAAGGATGCCAGCCCGCCGCGAGACGCGGGATCGACGGGACGCCCCGGGTGCTTCCCTACACATCCGAGTCGACTCGTACCTCCGTGTTCTGGCAGGCGTGCAGCAACCACCTGCCGTCGTCCTGCCTGGTCATGACGTACAGCGGAGCGCCCTCCGTGTCGCCCTTTGGCGAGTGGTAGACCTGCCGGACCTTCACGGCGGCCACGTCCGGCCGCAGGAACTGCGTGTGCGCCACCTCGTAGGTGACCTCGCCGTCCCACGTCGCGTTCGGCAGCACGGCGCGGGTGAACTCGGCGATCGCGTCGAGGCCGATGAGGACCTTGCCGTGGGCGGTGGTCCAGAGGGCGTCCGGGTGGAAGAGAGCGAGGAAGCCTTCGGGGTCCTTGGCGCGCTGGGTGCGCTCGACGGTGGCGACGACCTGCTCGATGGCCTTGAGGTCGGCCTGCTCGATCTGCTCGACTGCCTTGTCTGCGGCTTCGGTTGTCATGCGGATCACTCTGGTACCTCAACCGGACTTGAGGTCAAGCGTCGTCCTCCGGCTCTCTCCGGAACAGCATCGCCGCAAGCGTCCGGAACACCTCCTCGGGGTCCTTGCCGCCGACCGGTCCGTCGAGGTTGTGGCTGAGGAGCAGCGTGGCGAAGCCGTGGGCCAGGGACCAGGCCGCGACCCCGGCCAGGCGGGTGTCGATGCCGAGGCTCTCGGGCCGTACGGAGGCGAGGGTGCCGCGGAGCGCGTCGGCGACGAGGGTGCGGGCCGTGGTCAGTTCGAGGTCGTCGGCGCGCAGCAGCTCGGGGGTGAACATCACCTGGAAGTGGGCGGGGTGCTCGCGCGCGAAGCGGACGTAGCGCACGCCGGCGTCCTTGAGATCCCCGGCTTCGTTCAGTGTGGCCGCAAGCAGCCCGAACCCCTCGGCGGCGATGGCCGTGAGCAGTCCTGTGCGGTCCCTGAAGTGATGCGCGGGCGCCGCGTGCGAGACGCCCGCACGGCGGGCGAGGTCGCGCAGGCTCAGCGCGGACGGGCCGTCGGCGGCGATGGCGTCGAGCGCCGCGGTGAGGATGGCGCGGCGCAGGTCGCCGTGGTGGTAGGGGCGGCGGGCGGACGGTTTCGCGGGGGTCATGGTCAGCAGGGTACGCGCAATCTAGGCATTGACAAGTTCGGGCCGGAGCGGGCAATCTTGTCAGTGTCAAGTTGTGGGTTTCGGAGATCCGCGTCATCGGACTGGGGAGTTGCGTCATGGTGAAGCACGGCGATGGTCTGGAATCGGGTCGCGTACGTCAGCTCTGGCACCTGCTGGAGCCCTTGCATGCGGTGCTGTACTACGCGCCGGAGGCCTTCGAGGAGGCGGCCGCGCTCGGTTACGCCACCGAGGAGCGATGGCCGAGCTACTTCCCGTACCGGGCAGCGCCGTTGGGGGTGGTCGGCGCGGAACGGGTCACCTCTGCCTTCTACAGCTTCAGTCCCCGTATGGTCGCCGAACACACCGACCCGGCGTGGAAGATCGCCGCTCCCCACGCCGTGTTGCAGGCGAGGGTGCGGGGGGTCGACCGGGCCTACCGCGCGATATTCGGCGACCGGACGGACAGTCCCGAGCTGGCGGAAGCCGCCGCCCTCGCCCGCCGTGCCGCCGAGGCGGCCGACACCGCGGGCCGCCCGCTCGCCGCGGCCAACGCCGCCCTGGACTGGCCGGAGGCGCCCCACCTCCAGCTGTGGCATGCGGCGACACTCCTGCGCGAACACCGCGGCGACGGCCACATAGCCGCCCTGCTGGTGGCCGGCCTCGACCCCGTCGAGTCGCTCGTGTCCTTCGCCGCGATAGGCGCCGCATCCGTCGAACGCTTCGAGAGCCGAGGCTGGAGCACCGGGGAATGGGCGGCCGCCCGCACCCGCTTGACCGCCCGAGGTCTGGTCGCCGCCGACGGTACGGCCACGCAGGCGGGCCGGGAACTGCGCCGCACCGTCGAGAAGCACACCGACCGGCTCGCCGCCGCACCCTGGCAGGCCCTGGCCCCTGAGGAGACCGACCGCCTCGTGGACCTGCTCGGCGGGTTCTGGGTGGCGGTGCTGTCCTCCGGACTGCTGCCGTCGGAGACGACGTTGGGGATCGGAAAGGTCTGAGCGAGCCTTGTCGGCCCGGGCGCCGGAGGCGGGAGGCGGGCGCCGACTGCGGGCCGTCATGGATCGGTTGATGGGCCGGTGGGTGGCTGAGAGCGGTTGGCGGTCGGCAGTTCGTAGTCCGTGGTCGGTAGCCGTTGGCCGACAGCACGAAGCCGCCCGCGGGACGTGGGTGTCCGCGGACGGCCCCTGTTCTCAAGGTTGTTCAGCGAAGGCCCGGTCGTGCCACGGGCACCGGCAGAGGCGGTGGGGGTGTGCCCTCGCGGGCCTTCCCCGCGTCGGCGCCGTGCTCGACGGGGCTCGTGGTCCTCCGTGGGTCTCCGGCCTTACGGCTGCTGCGGCCTTACGGTTGCTCGGGCCTGTCGCGGTCCATGCCGAGTTCGCGCTCCATCCGTCGCTGCGCCTCGTCGGTCTGGCTCTCGTACTTGTTGCCCGTCTTCTCGTTGACCTTGCGTTCCGCGGCGTCGGACATGTCCCTGGCCTTGTCCTGCGCCTGACGGTTCTTGAACCTGTCGAAGATGCCCATGCAGAGCTCCTTCCGGAGGTGATTCACCACCGACGATACGCCCGGGTTGCGCGGTATGCGCGATTGAGCCCGTTGTGGTCTGGACCTCTTGAACGCCGCCGTGCGCCGGGTCGCTACCGTGTTCGCGACGGCGTACCAGGGAAAGCCGCCTGTGCGGGGCGGAACCGGCAACAAGGGGAGGCGCGCATCGTGATGCGTCTGAGGGGCGGGGCGGCGAGCGCCGCGGCAGTGCTCGGCATGGTGCTGGTCCTGGCAGGGTGTGAGAACGTCGACCTGCCCGTGGACGGCGAGCCCTCCGGCTCCGTCGCCGACACGGGTTCCGGACGCGCCGCGAGCCCGCTGGACAACCCCGACGGCACGAAACCGGGTCTGGCGCCCCTCACCTCGGACGCGGACCGGGCCGAGGCACGGGCCCTCATCGAGAAGGTGGCGACGAAGGGCCGCGGCCCCAGGACGGGTTACGACCGGGACGAGTTCGGCTACGCCTGGATGGACTCCGCCCCGGGCGGCATCCCCTTCGCGCGCAACGGCTGCGACACCCGCAACGACCTCCTCAAGCGCGACGGCGAGGACGTCCGCTTCCGCTCCGGCTCGGACTGCGTCGTGACCTCCATGACCCTGCACGACCCCTACACGGGGCGGACGATCGACTGGGCCAAGTCCCGCGCCACGACCGTGCAGATCGACCATGTCATGCCGCTGTCGTACGACTGGCAGATGGGCGCTTCCCGCTGGCCGAAGGGCAAACGCCAGGACATCGCCAACGACCCCCTCAACCTCATACCGGTCGACGGCCCGACCAACGGCTCCAAGGGCGACTCCGGCCCCGCGTCGTGGCTGCCCCCGAACAAGCGGATCCGCTGCTCGTACGCGGTGCGCTTCGCCCAGGTGTCACTGAAGTACGAACTGCCGGTGACGGCTGCCGACAAGGAGATGATGCTGCGTCAGTGCGGCGGGTGACCGGCGGCGCGACGCGGTGCCGAGCGGTGCCGGGAGGTGTCGAGCGGTGCCGGGCGGTGCGCCGAAAACGGCTGTCCGGCGCAGTCGCTCCGCGCTTACCGTGACGGGCATGGAGTTGAAGGTATCGAGTCTCGCCGAACGCCCCGAGATGCTCGAGCGGGTCGTCGAAATGGCGGACACCTGGCCGGAGTTCGCGATCCAGGACCTCGTGGGCGACGCCCACTACGGCCGGATCCCCCGCGAACTCCCGGAGTACGCGCTGTTCGCCGAGGACGAGCACGGTGAGGTCGTCGCCCACGCCTACAGCGTCCCGTTCGCCCTCGCCGCCGAGGGCCGCGGCCGACTGCCCGCCCGCGGCTGGGCCGAGGTGCTGGTGTGGGCGTTCGCCGACCTGAGCCAGGGCACCCGGCCGGACACGGTCAGCGCCATCTCCGTCGTCATCGCCCCGCACGCCCAGGGCAGCGGCCTGTCCGCCCGGATGCTCTCCGCGATGCGCGACAACGCCCGGGCCCACGGCTTCCGCGAGGTCGTCGCCCCGGTCCGCCCCAACGCCAAGCACCTCGAACCGCACACCCCCATCGAGGAGTACGCCCACCGCGTACGCTCCGACGGCCTGCCCCACGACCCGTGGCTGCGCGTCCACGCCCGCGCCGGTGCCACCATCGACTCCATCGCCCCGGCCTCCATGACCGTCGTCGGCTCACTGCAGCAGTGGCGGGGCTGGACCGGCCTGCCCTTCGACACGGCGGGCGACATCGAGGTGCCCGGCGCGCTGGTGCCGGTGCGGTGCGAGCCGGAGCGGGACTACGCGGTGTACGTCGAGCCCAACGTGTGGATGCGGCACCCGCTGTGAGCCACCGGGGCCGGTCGTGCGCGGCCGAGCCGGAAGCCGATCCTCCGCGCGACCTGCGGCGTCGTACGAAGTGATCAGCACGACAACGGTTCGGTACAACCGGTGACCGTATGTCGGTGTCGACCTATACGCTCGAAGCGACAATCGCACGACGAGGGTTGCCCGCACCGGCAGGGTCGGGCGGCCTCGTACGCCCACTTCAGGCATCAGGAGCAACCATGCAAGGCCACGGCTACACGCAGCCGGTGAAGCAGCAGCCGCCCACCGGGGTGCTGGTCTTCCTGCGCGTGTTGTTCGTCGTGATCTCGGTGTGCAGCTTCGGCCTGCTGACGTGGGCGATGATGCTGCGCCTGGCCATCGTGACCCGCAAGCCGCTGGACTGGTGCCTGTTCGGGGCGTCGATCGTGGTGGAGTTCCTCGGCCTGTACCTGATGGGTTCCGAGCCGGGCGACGAGATCCACACCCCGGGCGGCTGGACGGGCCTCGCCCTCGTCCTGGGCGGCCTCGTGGCCTCGATCGCGTACTACCTCTCCGCGGAGATACGCCACTTTCACCAGCTCCGCTTCCCCGGCTACGCCCCGCAGCAGCCACCGGCCCCGGCCTACGGCTACCCGCAGCCCCAGTCGCCGTACACGGCCACGACCGTGCCGCAGTCATCGGCGATACCTCAGACCCCGATACCTCAGACCCCGATACCGCAGACTCCGGTACCCCAGACCCCGGCGCCTCAGCCGCCGCTGTCCCGGACGCCGGTACCGCCGCCCCCGCAGCGCCCGGCGCCCGCGCGTATCGACCAGGTGCGCGCCGAGCTCGACGAGCTCAGTGACTACCTGCGCCAGCACGACTCCCGGCAGGACGGCAACCACGAGGGCGGAAGGTGACCGTGGCGACAGGACGTGTCGTCGCCGGCCGCTATGAACTGTCCACGCTCATCGGACAGGGCGGCATGGGACAGGTCTGGACGGCGTACGACCAGCGGCTCGACCGGCGCGTGGCGGTGAAGCTGCTGCGCCCCGACAAGGTGGCCGGGCAGGAGGCCGACGAGCTGCGCCGCCGGTTCGTGCGCGAGTGCCGGGTGACCGCACAGGTCGACCACCCCGGGCTCGTCACCGTGCACGACGCGGGCAGCGAGGGCGAGGAGCTGTTCCTCGTCATGCAGTACGTCGACGGCGTCGACCTCTCCGCCCATCTCGCCGAACACGACCCGTACCCCTGGCAGTGGGCGGTCTCGGTCGCCGCGCAACTGTGCGCCGTGTTGAGCGCCGTGCACGCCGTGCCGATCGTCCACCGCGACCTCAAGCCGCGCAACGTGATGGTGAAGCAGGAGGGCACCGTCACCGTCCTCGACCTGGGCGTCGCCTCCGTCATGGACACCGACACCACCCGCCTCACCCACACCGGCACCCCCATCGGCTCGCCCGCCTACATGGCCCCCGAGCAGGCGATGGGCGGCGCGGTCGGCCCGTACACCGACCTGTACGCACTCGGCGTACTCCTGCACGAACTCCTCAGCGGCGACGTGCCGTTCTCCGGCTCGACGGCGCTCGGCGTGCTCCACCGGCACCTGTACGAGCCGCCGCTGCCCGTGCGCCGCATCCGCCCCGAGGTCCCCGAGGCGCTCGAAGCCCTGGTCCTGCGCCTGCTCGCGAAGGACCCGCAGCACCGCCCCGCCTCCGCGCAGGACGTGTACGAGGACCTGGCGCAGCTCCTGCCCGCGCGCGGCACGCCCACCGGAGCGCCCCTCGACCCCACCCGCCCCTTCCTGCGCCCCCACGCCCCCTGGCCGGACCGCGCCCGCACGCCCGCGCCCCAGCCCGCCCCCGCCACCCCCGTCACACCCGCCGACGAGAAGCCGGACGTCGCGCGCGCCGTCGACGAGGTCAAGCGCCTCCTCGGCGAGGGCCGCATCACCCAGGCCGTCGACATCCTCGGCGCGATCCTGCCCGCCGCCGCCGAGCAGCACGGCGAGCACTCCCCGGTCGTACGCACCCTGCGCAAGCAGTACGCGGCCACCCTCATGGACGACGGCCAGTACCGGCGCGCGCTGCCCGAACTGCGCCGCCTCGCCGACGAACGCGCCACCGAGGCCGGCCAGGCCGACCCGCAGTCCCTGCGCTTCCGCTACGACGCCGCCCAGTGCCTGGAACAGCTCGGCGAACCGGCGGCCGCGCTCGCCGAGTACCGGGCGCTGCTGCCGTACTACGAGAACCAGTACGTCTCCGGCGACCCCGAGCTCGCCCACGACGTCCGCCGCCGCATCGGCCACCTCCTGCTGGCCCTCGGCGACCGCCCCGCCGCCCACGACACCCTGGCCCGCCTGCTGCTCGACGTGGAACGCCTGCGCGGCCCCGGCCACCCCCTCGCGGGGGAGGTACGGCGGACCCTGCAGTGGCTGGGGCAGGTGCGCGGCTAGATTTTGCCGTTCCCTGAGCGACTCTTGTGACCGCGCGGGGCCGGGGTTTCCCGAACGCATGACCGACGCCGGATAGGTTGCGGTTCCTTTTGCCACGCAGTGCCACGCAACCAGGGGTGGGATCACGCATGTCCAGCCATCGTCAGTCGAAGAAGCGCAGATACCTCACCTGGGCGGTGGCCGGTGCCGCCGTCGTCGCCGGAGCCGGCATCTCGGCGCAGACCTCGATGGCCGCCACGACCTGGCCCCCGCAGAGGACGTACACGGGCCGCGCCTTCGACACCTGCGCCGCCCCCTCCCTGTCCGCGATGAAGGCCTGGCACACCGGCTTCTACGGAGCCGCCGCCGTCTACATCGGCGGCAGGAACCGCGGCTGCTCCCAGCCCAACCTCACCGCCTCCTGGGTGAAGTCCGTCAGCACCGTGGGCTGGAAACTCATCCCGATCTACGTCGGCGCCCAGCCGCCCTGCCAGACCGGCTCCAACCCCGAGAAGCTCACCGCATCCACGGCCGCCTCCCTCGGCGCGAGCGACGCGGCGGACGCCGTGGCCAGGGCATCGGCGCTCGGCATGAAGGCGGGCAGCCCCGTCTACCTCGACATGGAGCCGTACGACATCACGAACAAGGCGTGCAACGACGCCGTGCTGACATACGTCCGGGCCTTCGACAAGGGCCTGCGCGCCAAGATCTACCGCGCCGGTTTCTACGGCTTCACCAGCTCCAGCGCGAAGGCCGTCGCCACGGCGACCGACCGGACTGACCTGCCCGGCAACCTCTGGTACGCCCTGTGGGACAAGCAGAACACCACGACGGCGGACTGGCCGTGGGGTTCGACCCAGTACACCGGCCACAGCCGCGCCCACCAGTACATGGTCAACAGCAAGGAGACCCGCAACGGCTACACGATCACCGTGGACCGTGACGCGTGGGACGCGCCGGTGGCCATCACCGGCTGAGCAGGGCCGAGGGCGCCTGGAGCGCCGAGTGGGCCGGGCGGGGGTGCTTCGCTGTGCTCCGGTGCCCGAAGTCCTGATGAATCGTTGGTCGAATGGGTTGGCCAGAGCTTGCCCACTGCCTACCATCGATCACCGCAAGACTTTGTGCACCGTCGCACAAGCTCTCCTCGGGAGGTCTCCTTGCACCGCCGCCGTCGCACCGCGCTCCTCCTCTCCGCCGCGATCGCCGCGGCGCCTCTCCTCACCGCCTGCGGAAACGATGCGCATCCGGGCGCGGCGGCCGTCGTCGGCGGCGAGCGGATCACCGTCGCGCAGCTGGAGAACCGGGTGAGCGAGGTGCGCGCGGCGCAGCGCGCGGCCGTGCCGGACGACGCCCAGTACGCGCAGGTCGTCGCGAAGTCCGGCACCCTCCCGCGCGACGTCCTGCACACCATGGTCCTCGACCAGGTGCTGCACCGCGCGGCCCAGGACGCGGGTGTGACCTTCACCCGCAAGGAGCTCCAGCGGATGCGCAGCGGCCTGGAAGCGCAGGTCGGCGGTGCCAAGGCGCTGGAGGCGGCCTGGCTCCAGCAGTACGGCATCCCCCCGCAGCGCCTCGAGGAGAACCTCCGCCTCCAGCTGGAGGCCCAGAAACTCGCCACCGCCCTCGGCACCGACACCGGAAAGCCCGCCTTCTGGAACGCCCTGTCCGAGGCGTCCAAGAAGCTCGACATCGACCTCAACCCGCGCTACGGCACCTGGGACGTCCAGAAGAGCAGCCGGGCCGACGCGAAGACGCCGTGGGTGCGCGAGGTGACGGCCGCGGGGATGCAGCAGCCGATGTGACGGTACGGCGGCGGCGCCCAGCCTGTGGACAAGGGAGGCGGCCCCGGCCTGTGGACAAGGAAGCGGCCCCGGCCTGTGGATAACTCGGGGTGACGTCGGCGACGTGGGTTACGTTCGGATCGTGAACGCAACCAGCCCAGAAGCCGCCGAGGCCGGCCCCGGCCGCATCGTCCTGCTCACCACCAGCCACCGCGTCGCGCCCGGCCTGCTCTCGTGGCCCGCGTGGCAGGCGCTGCACAGCGCCGACCGCGTGCTGTGCGCGGACGGCGCGCATCCGCAGCTGCCGTATCTGCGGGAGGCCGGGACAGCCGTCGACGAGGCCGCCCCGAGCGCCGAGGAACTGATCGCCGCGTGCGCCGGCGGCCGTACGGTCGTGGTCGTCGCGACCGGCGAGGGCGAGCCCGCTCTGACGGACGGCCTGGCACGCCTCGCCGGATCCGGACGCGTCAGCATGCCGGAGCTGGAGCTGCTCCCCGCCTCCTACGACCTGCCCGGCGCCCGCCTCCTCGACCTCGTCCAGGTCATGGACCGCATCCGCGCCGAGTGCCCTTGGTCCTCCCAGCAGACTCACAAGGGCCTGGCGAAGTACGGCATCGAGGAGGCGTACGAACTCGTCGAGGCGATCGAGGACGGCGACCGCGACGAACTGCGCGAGGAACTGGGCGATGTCCTGCTGCAGGTCGTCTTCCACTCCCGGATCGCCGAGGAGGACCCGCAGGCGCCCTTCTCCATCGACGACGTGGCCGGCGGCATCGTCGCCAAGCTCATCCACCGCCACCCGCACGTCTTCGGCGACGAGACGGCGACCACCCCCGAGGAGGTCAAGGAGCACTGGCTGCGCACGAAGGCCGTCGAGAAGCAGCGGGAGTCGGTGACCGAGGGCATACCCCTGGGCCAGCCCGGTCTCGCCCTAGCGGCGAAGCTGGCGTCCCGGGTCCGCATGGCGGGACTGGAGGTGCCGCTGCCGACGGGGGAGGGCATCGGGTACGAGCTGCTCGCGATGGCGGTGCGGGCGGAGGCGGCCGGGGTGGATCCGGAGGCGGCGTTGCGGGTGGCCGCGCGGGCCTACCGGGATGCCGTGCGGGCTGCTGAGGGGGTGTCCTCTTAGTACCGTTGGGGCAACGGGTGGGTGCGAGGTGTGGGGGCCTGTGTGGCAAGGGAGTTGGAGGAGCTGAGGGACGCGCTGGTGTGCGCCATGGACGACTCGCCGGCCACCTCACGGCGGATCGTGAATGTGCTGCAGCGGTCGGGTGTTCCCGGGGCGGTGGATCTCTGGATCATGACACCGTCAGGGGCGTCCACGGACGACTGGGTCAGGTTGCTGACGTTCCTGCGCAGAAACCATCCCCAGGAGTTCTCCGACCTTCAGACCATCGCGGCCGAGCAAGCCCCCGCCACCCCGCCGACCGGTACCGCGTCCGGCGTCACGGCGAGCGGGCCGCGCTCCGTCGCGGCGGGCGGTGACATCGGCGTCGCGGTGACCGGCGACAACGCCCACGTGGTGACCGGTGGCAGCACCACCCATATCGCCGGTGACCACATCGACTTCCGCGACTCCACGTTCCACGACCGGGTCGTGGGCGTGCAGCACAACCACTACGGCACCGTGCCGCCGCCGGCGCAGTGGCGGCCGGTCGGTGCGGTGGGGCCGCTGGAGTTCGGCGTGCGCCCGACTCGACCCGTGCCCGGAGAGCCGGACGTACCGCCGTATGTGCCGCGCGACTGCGAGGAGGACCTGCGCGCCAAGCTGGCCGACAAGGGCCTCGTGCTGATCCTGGGCGATTCGTGCGTGGGCAAGTCGTACACCGCATGGCACGGCGTGCGCTTACTGGAGGGCCACCGCCTGTACGCCCCGGACCCCGGCGAGGACCTGCGTCCCCTGGCCGCCGCGCTGCAGGGCAACCCCGGCGCCTACGTCGTCTGGCTGGACGAGCTGACCGGCCATCTCGGCGCGGGCGGCCTGGATCTTCGGCTGCTGGGGCGGCTCAGTGATCTCGGCGCCGTCGTGCTCGCCACGATGAGCTTCGCCGAGTACTACCGGCGCCGCACCGGGACCACACCCGGTGACCGGGTCGTCGCCGCCGCGCGCACGGTGGAGCTGGCGCGCGAGTGGAGCGAGGCCGAACTGGCGCGGCTGGCGGCGCTCGACGATCCGCGGGCGTACCCGGCGTACATGTGGAGCGGCCGGGAGGGCGTGGCCTCCTACTTCGCCGTCGGGCACCACCTGTACGACGAGTGGCGCCGCGTAGGCACGCAACTGGAGCATCCGCGAGGCCAGTTGCTGGTCCGGGCGGCCGTCGATCTCGCCCGGTGCGGGGTCACGGGAGCGGTGCCGGCCGAACTGCTCGGGAGGGTCCAGGAGCAGTACCGGGCGGAGGACCGGGAGTCCTTCGAGGACGCCCTCGCCTGGGCCACCGCGCCCATGTTCGGGGCCTCGGGACTGCTCGTGGCAGGCGAGGAGGACGGCACCTGGCGGGCGTACGGGGCGCTGGTCGCGGAGGCGCTGCGGTCGGGGGACCTGGAGCCGGTGCCGGACGGGGTGTGGTGGTTGTTGCTCGACGCCGCCGGGGAGCCGGGCGCTGCGCTGGACTTCACCGCCGTCCTGGAAGCGGCCCGCACTGCATTGCACCCCCGCGTCGAGGCGGGGGACGCGACGGTGGCGCTCGGGTTCGCGCAGCACACCGAGGGCGACGAGCGCGAGGGGTGGCTGCGGGGGGCGGCGGACGCGGGGGATCCGTGGGCTGCTGTTGAGCTGGCGGGGACCCTGCTGGAACGCGGGGACGAGGACTCTGCGCTGCCATATTTCCAGAAGGCGGCTGCGGCGGGCTCTGTCGAAGCCATGGCGAGGCTCGGCAGCCTGCTGCGGGAGCGGGCCGAGCACTGGCTGCGCGCGGCCGCCGAGGCGGGTGACGGGGCGGCAGCGCACGAGTTGGGCGACATGCTGATAGGGCCCGGGTATGAGGACGAGGCCGTGCGCTGGTACCGCAAGGCCGCGGCCGCTGGCCACCGGGAGGTCGCGGGAAGCCTAGGGAGCATCCTGAGCTACTGGCGCGAATATGAGGCCGAGGACTGGCTGCGGTACGCGGCCGCCTGGGGTGACGCTCGCGCCGCGAACACCCTCGCCGTCTATCTCGAGAGCGTGCGGAAACGCGACGACGCCGAGACGGAGCCCCTTTTCCGGCAGGCGGCGGAGTGCGGCGACCCGTCCGCGGCGGTCAACCTCGGCCTCACACTCGAGAGCCAGGGCCGGAACGAGGAGGCGCTCCAGTGGTACCTCAAGGGTCATGAACGGGGAGCCGTGTACGCCGAGCGGCGGATAGCAGATCTGCTCAACGCTCAGGGTAAGGGCGAGGAGGCCGAGGACTGGTATCGCAAGGCAGCCACCGTGGACCCGGAAGGTCTCCCGGAAACCCTTCCCCCACCACCGGCCCGCACCCCCACCACCCCTGCGGATACCGTCAAGGAGTGACCAACCAGCCCCACCCCCCGACCGCCGCCACCTCCCAGGCCCCCGACCTCTTCACCTGGGAGTTCGCCAGCAACCCCTACCCCGCCTACGCCTGGCTCCGCGAGCACGCCCCCGTGCACCGCACCCGTCTCCCCAGCGGCGTGGAAGCCTGGCTGGTCACCCGGTACGTCGACGCCAAGCAGGCGCTCGCCGACAGCCGGCTCTCCAAGAACCCGGCCCATCACGACGAACCCGCGCACGCCAAGGGCAAGACCGGTATCCCGGGTGAGCGCAAGGCCGAGTTGATGACGCACCTCCTCAACATCGACCCGCCCGATCACACCCGCCTGCGCCGGCTCGTCTCCAAGGCATTCACGCCCCGGAGGGTCGCCGAGTTCGCCCCCCGCGTGCAGGAGCTCACGGACCACCTCATCGACGGGTTCGCGGCGAAGGGGAACGCCGACCTGATCCACGAGTTCGCCTTCCCGCTCCCCATCTACGCCATCTGCGACCTGCTGGGCGTCCCCCGCGAGGACCAGGACGACTTCCGGGACTGGGCGGGCATGATGATCCGGCATCAGGGCGGCCCGAGGGGCGGTGTCGCACGGTCCGTCAAGAAGATGCGCGGCTATCTCGCCGACCTCATCCACCGCAAGCGCGAGGCACTCCCCGCGGCCCCCACCCCCGGCGAGGACCTCATCTCCGGCCTCATCCGCGCCTCCGACCACGGCGAGCACCTCACCGAGAACGAGGCCGCCGCCATGGCCTTCATCCTTCTGTTCGCCGGATTCGAGACGACCGTCAATCTCATCGGCAACGGCACGTACGCCCTGCTCACCCACCCCGAGCAGCGCGCCCGCCTCCAGAAGTCCCTCACCGCCAAGGAGGCCGCCCTCCTCGAAACCGGCATCGAGGAACTCCTCCGCTACGACGGCCCCGTCGAGCTCGCCACCTGGCGCTTCGCCACCGAACCCCTCACCATCGGCGGGCAGCACATCGCACCCGGCGACCCCGTCCTGGTCGTCCTGGCCGCCGCCGACCGGGACCCGGAGCGGTTCGCCGACCCCGACGTCCTCGACCTCGGCCGCCGCGACAACCAGCACCTCGGCTACGGCCACGGCATCCACTACTGCCTCGGCGCCCCGCTGGCCCGGCTGGAGGGCCAGACCGCCCTCGCCACGCTCCTCACCCGCCTCCCGGATCTGGAACTCGCGGTGGACCCGGCCGAGTTGCGGTGGCGAGGCGGCCTCATCATGCGCGGACTGCGTACGCTGCCCGTCCAATTCACACCGGCACCGTGACCGCCGTGCCATCGCCTTCGTGAGCGCAGCGCCGTCGCCTTCGTGAGCGCAGCGCCGTCGTCGCACTTCACAGCCGTCCGGTCACGGACCGGAGCGAAACGCTCCACCTACCCCGCACGGCCCGTTCGCACACCCGAAGATGAGATGCCCTCAAGTCTGTGATCTTCACGTGATCTACGCGGCATTAACTTGTGACAAGTGATCGCCTGCCTATACGTTCACGGATCAGCGCGGCCCCTGCAACACCCGGCACGACCGGTCGCGCCGGTCCCTGCTGTCTCGCGAAAGGTCCCCGCATGCTCTCCGGGAACGGTCGTCACCGTCGCCCCCGCCAGGCTCCGGCCCTCATCGTCGCGGCCGGTGTGACCGGCTCCGCCATCGCCATCCCGCTGCTCGGCGCCACGGGCGCCAGCGCAGCCGAGGGCACCGTGTGGGACAAGGTGGCCGAGTGCGAGAGCGGCGGCTCCTGGAGCGCCGACACCGGCAACGGGCAGTACGGCGGACTGCAGTTGACCCAGGAGGACTGGGACAAGTACGGCGGCCTCGACTACGCCTCCAGTCCCGACCTCGCGAGCCGCTCCCAGCAGATCGCCGTCGCTCAGAAGATCCTCGCGGACCAGGGCACCAGCCCTTGGGGTACCTGTGCGGTGCTCAACGGGCTCACCAAGGACTCCGGTTCGGTCGACCTCGACACCGGCGTCGCGGAGGACTCGCCCTCCGAGGTGTCCGGATCTTCCGGATTGCTGGATTCATCCAACTCATCCGGATCATCTGACTCGTCCAATTCCTCCGACTCGTCCGGCTCGTCGACGCCCTCAGGCTCGTCCGGCGACTCGTCGGACTCCTCGAACTCGCCGAGCGGCTCTCCCGATGGTTCGTCCGAATCGTCCCAGGATTCGTCCTCTTCTCCCTCTTCTTCCTCTTCGGCGGACGATTCCGCGAAGTCCGGTACGTCACCCTCCGCAAAGGCCTCGCAGTCACCCGAGGACCCCTCCACGGAGACGCCCAAGAGTGACGATCAGGCCAACTCCGGCCAGGATGTGGGCTCCTGGGGTCTCGCCGACACGGGGGCGATCTACGCGGAAACGGCCGACGCCGTGGCCGGCTCCGGTCGCCATCGCGGCCCCAGCGCCGACGAGAGTGAGGTCGCCGACAGTGCCGCCAAGGCCTCCGGTCGCCACGCCTCGTACACCGTCCGCGCCGGCGACACTCTCGCGTCCATCGCCGACTCCCTTGAGCTCGACGGTGGATGGTCCGCGCTGTACGACGCGAACAAGAAGGCCATCGGTACTGACGCCAACCACATCTTCCCCGGTCAGACCCTGGAACTCCCCGCCGAATAGGGGGCGAACAGGGCGAAAAGCAGCTGGAGTTCGCGTCATGGTTCGCGCTGAATGTCCGTTTTAAATGTAGTGAGAGATAGATCTCAGAAGCCCTGATCGTCTTTGGAAATCCGGGATTCGGGTGTCTACGGTCGTGATCGCTCGGCAATCCGAGCCCCGGCTGCCGCAACGCCGAATCCTGCCAGCGGCCGCACGGGAACAGTCGTCGCGTCAAGCGCCGTAGGCAGGAGCGGGGGACCCAAGGTAGGCGCCGGGTCCGGCAGTTGAGGCCTTTCGAGGCCGCACGGCCGGAGTCGGCTAGGGGTGAAGCCGCGCAACGGGAGCCGAAAGGCGACCGGGCGCGGCCGGGCAACTCAACCGGCCCGAACCCGACAGCTCACCTCGCAGGCGTCGGTGAGGGGATCTCTCCATGCTGTTTTCCAGCAAGGGCAAGCACCGTCGTCCGTCCAAGGCCGCTCGCGCCATCGCCGTCGTCGGCGTCACCGGTGCCGCCGCCGTCGCCGCCCCGCTGATGGCGGCCGGCAGCGCCTCCGCCGCCACCGCGTCCGAGTGGGACGCCGTCGCCCAGTGCGAGTCCGGCGGCAACTGGTCGATCAACACCGGCAACGGCTACTACGGCGGTCTGCAGTTCTCCGCTTCCACCTGGGCCGCGTACGGCGGCACGGCGTACGCCTCCACCGCCGACAAGGCCACCAAGGCCCAGCAGATCGAGATAGCCGAGAAGGTCCTCGCGGGCCAGGGCAAGGGCGCCTGGCCGAACTGCGGCACCGGCCTGTCCAGCGCCGCCTACAACGGCTCCTCGGCGAGCGGCTCCTCGCAGAGCACCGAGACGACCACGCGCTCCACCGAGCAGCAGTCGGCCTCCCGCTCCACCGACCGCCCGGCCGCCAAGAAGAGCACCAAGACCGTCACCACCCCGACCGGCAAGAAGGTCAAGAAGGGCGACGGCGAGTACAAGGTCGTCAAGGGTGACACCCTCAGCTCGATCGCCGAGAAGCACGACGTCAAGGGCGGCTGGGAGAAGCTCTTCCAGCTGAACAAGGACATCGTCGAGGACGCGAACCTGATCTACCCGGGTCAGCAGCTGCACCTGAAGTAATACCCGGGCGACAGCTGAACCACAGCGCCCTCCCATCCGTGGTCCTCATAATGAAGGCCTCGTGAGGGCCACCCCCGTCCCCACGGGCTCCCCGCTCCGGTGCGTGTTCCCCCGTACGCACCGGGGCGGGGTTTTTTGTGCGGGGTGCTTTTGTGTACGGGGGTTTTTGTTCCGTTCGGAAACAATTTACTCTCGGTTCTGTCCACGGGCCGGTCGACCGCTGGCCGATCGCCGTGAGCCGGTTAGGCTCGTCTCGCAGTACCCACCACGGTCTGCGTACCCGCGTCACATCCCAAGAAGGAGATGCTCGTGCCGTCCATCGACGTCGTCGTAGCTCGGGAAATCCTGGACTCCCGAGGCAACCCCACGGTCGAGGTCGAGGTCGGCCTCGACGACGGCAGCACGGGTCGTGCCGCCGTTCCGTCCGGCGCCTCGACGGGCGCCTTCGAGGCCATCGAGCTCCGCGACGGTGACCCCAACCGCTACCTGGGCAAGGGTGTCGAGAAGGCCGTCCTCGCCGTCATCGAGCAGATCGGCCCGGAGCTGGTCGGCTACGACGCCACCGAGCAGCGCCTGATCGACCAGGCCATGTTCGACCTGGACGCCACCGACAACAAGGGCTCCCTCGGCGCCAACGCCATCCTCGGCGTCTCGCTCGCCGTCGCCCACGCCGCCTCCGAGGCCAGCGACCTCCCGCTCTTCCGCTACCTGGGCGGCCCGAACGCGCACCTGCTGCCGGTGCCGATGATGAACATCCTGAACGGCGGCTCGCACGCCGACTCCAACGTGGACATCCAGGAGTTCATGATCGCCCCGATCGGCGCGGAGTCCTTCTCCGAGGCCCTGCGCTGGGGCGCCGAGGTCTACCACACCCTGAAGAAGGTCCTGAAGAGCAAGGGCCTGGCCACCGGCCTCGGCGACGAGGGCGGCTTCGCCCCGAACCTCGGCTCCAACCGCGAGGCCCTCGACCTCATCCTCGAGGCCGTCAAGGAGGCCGGCTACACCCCCGGCGAGCAGATCGCCCTCGCCCTCGACGTCGCCGCGTCCGAGTTCTACAAGGACGGCGTCTACGTCTTCGAGGGCAAGGAGCGCTCGGCGGCCGAGATGACCGAGTACTACGCCGAGCTCGTCGAGGCGTACCCGCTCGTCTCCATCGAGGACCCGCTGTTCGAGGACGACTGGGAGGGCTGGAAGACCATCACCGCCAAGCTCGGTGACAAGGTCCAGCTCGTCGGCGACGACCTGTTCGTCACCAACCCCGAGCGCCTGGCCCGCGGCATCGAGGAGGGCGCGGCCAACGCCCTGCTGGTCAAGGTCAACCAGATCGGCTCCCTGACCGAGACCCTGGACGCCGTCGAGCTCGCCCAGCGCAACGGCTTCAAGTGCATGATGTCCCACCGCTCCGGCGAGACCGAGGACGTCACCATCGCCGACCTGGCCGTCGCCACCAACTGCGGCCAGATCAAGACCGGCGCCCCGGCCCGCTCCGAGCGCGTCGCCAAGTACAACCAGCTGCTGCGCATCGAGGAGATCCTCGACGACGCCGCCGTGTACGCGGGTCGCTCGGCCTTCCCGCGCTTCAAGGGCTGACCTCGGCAGGGCTAAGGCTTAGCCAGGCATACGTACGTCCCCGTACTCGGTCCCGTACCGTGTGCGGGGACGTACGCGTGTGAGACGGGAGGCGGGGAAGATGGCCGTGAAGGACCGGGACCGGTTCTCCACCGCGACCAGGATCCGGCTGCTCGGCGAGCAGACGGCGGCCCGTGTCTACCGCTCCCAGACCAAGCGGCAGGCCCGGCGCTCCAGGCTCACCGGACGGGCCGCGCTGCTCGCGCTGGTCGTCTGCTCCATGGTCGTGGCGCTCGCCTACCCGATAAGGCAGTACGTCTCCCAGCGCGCCGAGATCGCCGATCTGCAGCGGCAGAAGGAGGAGGCCGCCCAGCGGGTCGAGCAGCTGCGCGACCTCAAGGCACGCTGGCAGGACGACGCGTACGCCGAGCAGCAGATCCGGCAGCGGCTGCACTATGTGATGCCCGGGGAGACCGGTTACATCGTGGTCGACCCGGACGCGGCCAAGCAGGCGCGGACCGGCGTGGACGCGGCCGACCGGCCCTGGTACTCGAACATCTGGGACGGGGTCGACAAGGCCGACGCCTCCGATCAGTGAACCGACAGACACCTTAGAGAGACTTTCGTACAGGCATGGAAACGCCCCCGCCCGCCACCCCGCGCACCGAGCCGACCGACTCGGACATCGAGGCCTTCAAGCAGCAGCTCGGACGCCCGCCGCGCGGGCTGCGCGCCATCGCCCACCGATGCCCGTGCGGTCAGCCGGACGTCGTGGAGACGGCACCGCGGCTGCCCGACGGCACGCCCTTCCCGACGCTGTACTACCTGACGTGCCCGAAGGCGAACTCCGCGATCGGGACGCTGGAGGCGAACGGGGTGATGAAGGAGATGACGGCCCGGCTGGAGACCGACCCGGAACTCGCCGCCGCGTACCGTGCCGCGCACGAGGACTACATCCGGCGCCGGGACGAGATCGAGGAGCTGACCGGGTTTCCGAGCGCGGGTGGGATGCCGGATCGGGTGAAGTGTCTGCATGTGCTGGTGGCGCACTCGTTGGCTGCCGGGCCCGGGGTGAATCCGCTGGGGGACGAGGCCATTGCGATGCTGCCGGAGTGGTGGCGCAAGGGGCCGTGTGTGGTTCCGGCCGAGTGATCTCGCCCCCGCCGCCCCTACCCGTCCCATCCTGAAGGGGCTCCGCCCCCTGGATCCCCGTCGGCCCTGAAGGGGCCTCGTCGTCAAACGCCGGACGGGCTGAAAGACGCTGACCGGCGTCGAGAAGTTCTCGTGATCACAGAAGGGCCCCGCCATGACCCGCGTCGCCGCCATCGACTGCGGTACCAACTCCATCCGGCTCCTCGTCGCCGACGTGCACCCGGAGAGCGGTGAACTGGTCGATCTGGACCGCCGTATGACCATCGTGCGGCTCGGGCAGGGCGTCGACCGGACCGGCCGGCTCGCTCCCGAGGCACTGGAGCGCACCTTCGCCGCCTGCCGTGAGTACGCGGCGATCATCAAGGAGCACGGCGCCGAGCGGCTGCGCTTCGTCGCCACGTCCGCGTCCCGGGACGCCGAGAACCGGGACGAGTTCGTGCGGGGTGTCATGGACATCCTGGGGGTCGAGCCCGAGGTCATCACCGGGGATCAGGAGGCGGAGTTCTCCTTCACGGGCGCGACGAAGGAGCTGGCGGAACACGACCACCTCCCCAAGCCCTACCTGGTCGTGGACATCGGCGGTGGCTCGACCGAGTTCGTCGTCGGTGAGGAGCACGTCCGCGCGGCGCGCTCCGTGGACGTCGGCTGCGTGCGGATGACCGAGCGTCATCTGGCGCAGGGCGGGGTCGTCTCCGACCCGCCTTCCGAGGAGCAGATCGCGGCGATGCGGGCCGACATCGAGGCGGCCCTCGACCTCGCCGAGGAGACGGTGCCGCTGCGTGAGGCGCGCACGCTGGTGGGGCTCGCCGGGTCCGTGACCACGGTGTCGGCGATCGCCCAGGAGCTGCCCGAGTACGACTCGACCCGCATCCACCACTCACGGATCGGACACGACCGGGTCCGGGAGATCACCGAGTGGCTGCTGCACTCGACCCACGCGGAGCGGGCGGCCGTACCGTCCATGCATCCGGGGCGAGTTGACGTCATCGCCGCGGGCGCGCTGGTGCTGCTCGCGATCATGGAGCGGATCGGCGCCGAGGAGGTCGTGGTGAGCGAGCACGACATCCTCGACGGCATCGCCTTCAAGGTGGCGGAGGACGCGGACGAGGGCAGGCGCGCCGACTGACTGACGCGCGGTGACATGGCACGGCCCCGGTACCTCGTGGAGGTATCGGGGCCGTTTGTCGCAACCGGTGCAGGTTGTCCGTCAGTTGCAGATGAGGACGAGTAGGCCTACGCACCCGTCGTCGCCACCGTGGTGGCCGTGGTGGCCGTGGTGGTGACCGTGTTCGTGGCCGCCGGCAGCCACGGACTTGGTGACGGGGGAAGCGGGTGCGGCGGCGGCGGTTGCGGCCGTCGCGGCCCCTGCTGCGAGAGCGATGCCGAGGGCAGCGCTGACCGACACTATTCGAGCGGTGGCCCGCTTGAGGGCCTTCTGTGGAGTGATCATGGCTGCACGCTATGCACACATCTGTCCATGCGCGCGCGGAATGTGGCTGACGGGTGACGCGGAATCTGGCCGACGGGTGAACGGTGATCCAGGTCGCCGCCGGAGGGTGGTTCGCGTCTCGTTTATTACTGGGCGGTAGCCGCCGGTTGAGCAGGTCGGCTAGCGTATGAGCGCTCCCCAGGGGGGCCTGCGAGCCCCTTTCTGAGCCTCGTGCGACCCCTTCGCGGCGCCCGTCGAAGAAAGTTCGTGAAGTTCTTCACAAGGAATTCGGCCCTGTAGAAGCGCGGATGCAGGCTGGTTGACCCTTCCGAGGGGTGAACAGGCCCTTGAACATGTTCAGACGGGCGGTGTAAGAGGGCTTCGGGGAGTCGTTCGCGGAAGGTGTTTCCGGTCGCTCACAGGGGGTCCGTAGAGCCAGAGAGGCAGCTCACGCGGCATTGACAACGGGTTGTGCCGGAGTCGGGTTCCCGATCGTGACCATGACCTGCGTCACGCGGGCCGGGGAGTGTAGCACAGGGCCTGCAAGAGCTTGTGAAGGGGCGCACGAGCGACCCCCCTGAGGCGGGTGGATACTCGATGGCATGAGCACCACGGAGCGTCCCAGGATCCTCGTAGTAGGCGGTGGGTACGTAGGCCTGTACGCAGCTCGGCGCATTCTCAAGAAGATGCGCTACGGCGAGGCGACCGTCACGGTCGTCGACCCCCGGTCGTACATGACCTACCAGCCCTTCCTCCCCGAAACCGCCGCCGGCAGCATCTCCCCGCGCCACGTCGTCGTCCCGCTGCGACGCGTGCTGCCCAAGGCGGAGGTCCTCACCGGCCGGGTCACCACCATCGACCAGGACCGCAAGGTCGCCACGATCGCCCCGCTGGTCGGCGAGGCGTACGAGCTGCCCTTCGACTACCTGGTGATCGCGCTCGGCGCGGTCTCCCGCACCTTCCCGATCCCCGGCCTCGCCGAGCAGGGCATCGGCATGAAGGGCATCGAGGAGGCCATCGGCCTGCGCAACCACGTGCTGGAGCAGCTGGACAAGGCCGACTCCACGACCGACGAGGAGATCCGCCGCAAGGCGCTCACCTTCGTCTTCATCGGCGGTGGCTTCGCGGGCGCGGAGACCATCGGCGAGGTCGAGGACATGGCCCGCGACGCGGCGAAGTACTACAACAACGTGTCCCGTGAGGACATGCGGTTCATCCTCGTCGACGCCGCTGACAAGATCCTGCCCGAGGTCGGCCCCAAGCTCGGCCAGTACGGCAAGGAGCACCTGGAGGCGCGCGGGGTCGAGGTCTACCTCTCCACCTCCATGGACTCCTGCGTCGACGGCCACGTCGTGCTGAAGAACGGGCTCGAGGTCGACTCCAACACGATCGTGTGGACCGCCGGCGTCAAGCCCAACCCGGCCCTCGGCCGCTTCGGTCTGCCCCTCGGCCCCCGTGGCCACGTCGACTGCGAGACCACGCTCCAGGTCAAGGGCACCGACTACATCTGGGCCGCGGGCGACAACGCCCAGGTCCCGGACCTCGTCGGCCGCAAGGCGGGCAACGAGAACGCCTGGTGCCCGCCGAACGCCCAGCACGCGCTGCGCCAGGCCCGCGTCCTCGGCGACAACGTGATCTCCGGCATGCGGGGCTTCCCGCAGAAGGACTACGAGCACGCCAACAAGGGTGCGGTGGCCGGTCTCGGCCTGCACAAGGGCGTGGCGATGATCGTCATGGGCAAGATGAAGATCAAGCTCAAGGGCCGTCTCGCCTGGTACATGCACCGTGGCTACCACGGCCTGGCGATGCCGACGTGGAACCGCAAGATCCGCGTCTTCGCCGACTGGACCCTCGGCATGTTCCTCAAGCGCGAGGTCGTGGCGCTGGGCGCCCTCGAGACTCCGCGCGAGGAGTTCTACGAGGCGGCCAAGCCGATGCCTGCGGCGCCCAAGCCGGAGAAGACCGAGGCGAAGGCCTCCTGACCTTCTCCGGTCGCTGAACTGACCGAAGGACCTTCCGCCATCCGTGGTGCGGGAGGTCCTTCGGCTTTCCCGGGCGCGGTGGTTGCTGTCCCTGGGGGCTGCGCCCCCAGACCCCCCTTCGGCCCAAAGGGCCTCGTCCTCAAACGCCGGACGGGCCAAAACAACGCGCATGGGGGACTGTTTCCGAGCCCCTCAGGTGTTTACGTGGTGTTGGACATTCCGGGATCTCCTCTCCACGGAGGTGTGCGCCATGGCCGACGCCGCGGTGCGACTGAAGGGTCTTCTCGAACAGGTGCTGGGAGCCCCGCTCCCGGTGCGCATCCGCGCCTGGGACGGTTCGCAGGCGGGGCCGCCGGGCGCGCCGACTCTCGTCGTACGGAACCGGCGTGCGGTGCGCCGGCTGCTGTGGAAGCCGGGTGAGCTGGGGCTCGCCCGGGCCTGGGTCGCCGGGGACCTCGACATCGAGGGGGATCTGTACGCGGCCCTCGATGTGCTCGCGGGACTGGTGTGGGAGCGGGGGGAGGACGCCCGCGGGCTGGTGGAGTCCCTGCGTGACCCCGAGGTGCGCGCCGGCGTCCGCGGGCTCGTCAAGCTCGGCGGACTTCCGCTGCCGCCCGCCCCGCCCCCGGAGGAGGTCCGCCGGCAGCGAGCCCATCTGCACACCAAGCGCACCGACAAGCGCGCCATCAGCCACCACTACGACGTCGGAAACGACTTCTACGAGATCGTCCTCGGGCCGTCCATGGTGTACTCCTGCGCCTACTGGCCGGCCCCGCCCCCGCACGGCACCCTCGAAGACGCCCAGCGCGACAAACTCGACCTCATCTGCCGCAAGCTGGCCCTCCGATCCGGCGTGCGGCTGCTCGACGTCGGCTGCGGCTGGGGTTCCATGGCCATCCACGCCGCCCGTGAGTACGGCGTGAACGTCGTCGGCATCACCCTCTCCCAGGAGCAGGCGGCCTACGCCCGCAAGCGCGTCGCCGACGAGGGGCTCACCGACAAGGTGGAGATCCGCGTACAGGACTACCGGGATGTCACCGACGGGCCGTACGAAGCCATCTCGTCCATCGGCATGGCCGAACACGTCGGCGCCGAGCGGTACCTGGAGTACTGCGATGTGCTGTACCGGCTCCTGAAGCCCGGGGGGCGGTTGCTCAACCACCAGATCGGGCGGCGGCCGCAGCGGGACGAATCCTCGTACGAGGTCGACGCGTTCATCGACTCCTACGTCTTCCCCGACGGCGAGCTCCAGCCCATCGGCACCACCGTCACCCAACTCGAACGCGCCGGCTTCGAGGTGCGCGACGTGGAGTCGATCCGTGAGCACTACGCCCTGACCCTGCGCCGCTGGGTCGCCAACCTGGAGGCCGACTGGGCCCGGGCCGTCAGGCTCACCAGCCCCGGCCGGGCCCGCGTCTGGCGGCTGTACATGGCCGCCTCCGCGCTCGCCTTCGAGCGCAACCGCATCGGGGTCAACCAGGTGCTGGCCGTCAGAACACCCGATTCCGGTGACTCGGGGATGCCGCTGCGGGCCCGTACCTGGGGCTGAAACGCCGAGGGCCCCGCTCCCTGCCGGGAACGGGGCCCATGAGCTCGTACGGCTATTCCGCCTTGATCGCGTTCAGCATGTTCAGCCTCGCGGCGTTGCGGGCCGGCCACATCGCGGCCAGGACGCCCACCAGTCCGGCCAGCACCAGGAAGATGCCGATCCGGTCCCAGGGCAGGACCAGCGCGTAGCCCGGGATCTGGTCCGCGATGGTCTCGCCGATCGCCCAGCCGAGGAACGAGCCGAGACCGATGCCGACGACCGCGCCGAACACCGAGATGACCACGGCCTCCAGCCGGACCATCCGCTTCACCCGGCGCCGGTCGAGACCGATCGCACGCAGCATGCCGATCTCCTGCTGCCGTTCGAAGACCGACATCGCGAGGGTGTTGACGACGCCCAGCACCGCGATGATCAGGGCCATCGCCAGCAGGCCGTACATGATGTTCAGCATGGTGTTGATGGCGCCGCCGAACTCGTTGCGGATGTCCTGCCGGTCCATGACCGTGATCGCGGGGTTGTCGCCCAGCGCGTCGATGAGGACCTTCTCGTTCGCCGAGGACTGGCCGCCGTCCACCTTCACGAAGATCTGCCGGATGGACGGCTTCGCCTCGTGCCGGTTCACGATCTCGGAGTCGATGAGGACGGGGGAGAGGAACTCGCTGTCCTTGTAGACGGCGCCGACGGTCAGCGTGGCCTTCTTCTCGTCGGCGAAGGTGACGGGGACGCTGTCGCCGGGCTTCCAGCCCTTGCTCTTCGCCGTCTTCTCGGCGACCGCGATCTCACCCTTGGCGAGCGAGTCGACGTTGCCGCTGACGACGTCGACGTTCAGGACCTGCTGGATGTCGCCCGGCGTGACCGCCGAGGCGGACACGTAGTCGTCGTCACCGGTCTGGAAGTAGACGTCCTGCTGCGGCGAGACCGCCGAGACGCCCTTGGCCTTCTCCAGCGCCGTCAGCGCGGACTGGTCGAGGTCGCCGCCGTTCGCCATCGAGACCATGTAGTCGGCCTTGATGTTGTCCGTGGTCATCTTGTCGATGGCCGTGCCGACGGTGATGCCGAGCACCGACAGGCCGGTCACCAGCGTCAGTCCGATCGCCAGCGCCGAGGCGGTGGCTCCGGTACGGCGCGGATTGCGGACCGCGTTCTGGCCGGCCAGCTTGCCGGACACCCCGAAGGGGCCGACGAGCAGCGGACGGACGAGCGCGATCACGGGCCGGGAGAGCAGCGGGATCAGGATGATCACGCCGACCAGCGCGAAGAACGCGCCCGCCCCGATGTACATCCGGCCGTCGTCGCCGCCGGCCGAGGCACCCGCGACGATCGCGGCCGAGCCGAGGGCGGTGATGGCCGCGCCGATGGAGTTGCGCACGACCAGCGACTTGGTGGTGGCCACCGCGTGGACGCTGTTCATGGCCGCCACCGGCGGGATCTTCGCGGCCCGTCGGCCGGGCAACCAGGCGGCGAGCATCGTGATCAGCACACCGACGCCGATCGCGGCGAGCACCGGCGTGGCGGAGACGATCAGCGGGCCACCCGGGATCTTCATCTCGAACGCGGCCATTCCGGACCGCAGACCGACCGCGAGACCGATACCGAGTACGAAGCCGATCAGGGAGGCGACCAGGCCCACCACCGCGGCCTCGGCGAGCACCGAGCGGGTGATCTGCTTGCGCGACGCACCGACGGCGCGCATCAGGGCGATCTCCTTGGTGCGCTGGGCGACCAGCATCGTGAAGGTGTTGGAGATCAGGAAGATCCCGACGAACAGCGCGATGCCCGCGAAGCCCAGCAGGACCTGCTTGAGATTGCCCAGACCCTGCTCGATCTGCTCGGCCTGCTCGTCCGCGAGCGCCTGGCCGGTCTGAGCGTCGGCGGCGTCCGGCAGCAGTGGCTTGACCGCGGCCAGGATCTTCGCGTCGTCCGCGCCGGGGGCGGCGGTGACGGTGACGCTCTCGAAGTAGCCCGGCTTGAGGTACTGCTTCTGGGCGACCGCGGTGTCGAAGAGGACGAGGCTGCCGCCGGCGTTCACGGCGCCGTCCTCGGTGGTGAACACACCGCTGAGGGTGTACTCCTTCACCGGGCCGTTGGTCGCGACCCGCACCCGGTCGCCGACCTGGTACTCGCCCTTGGCCGCGGACTCCTCGTCCAGGGCGATCTGATCGTCCTTCACCGGGCCGGAGCCGTCGGTGAACGTGTACGCGGTGTCCTTGCCGTCCTTGCCGGGGGCGAAGTTGGAGCCCTTGTTGGACCAGCCGACGCCGATCAGCTTCCCGTCGGGGTCGGCGACCCCGGCGAAGCCCTCGACGCGGCCGTACACGCCGGCGACGCCGTCCACGGCGGAGATCTTGTCGAGGGTCTTCCGGGAGAGGCCGGGCTCTTCCTCGGGGTTGTCCGGGTCGGCGTGCGAGGTGACGGCGACGGCGACGTCGTCGTAGCTCTTCGCCGACTGGTTGCGGAAGGCGTTGGAGAGGGTGTCGGCGAAGACCAGGGTGCCGGAGACGAACGCGACGCCGAGCATCACGGCGAGCACGGTCATCAACAGGCGGGCCTTGTGCGCGAGTACGTTGCGCAGGGCGGTGCGGAACATCAGCTGGTGCGGCCCTTCGCGTCGAACTGCTTCATGAAGTCGAGCACGTTGTCCGCGGTCGGCCGGTACATCTCGTCGACGATCCGGCCGTCGGCGAGGAAGACCACGCGGTCCGCGTACGCGGCGGCCACCGGGTCGTGGGTCACCATCACCACGGTCTGCCCCAACTCCCGTACGGAGTTGCGCAGGAAGCCCAGCACCTCGGCGCCGGAGCGGGAGTCGAGGTTTCCGGTGGGCTCGTCGCCGAAGATGATCTCGGGCTTGGAGGCGAGCGCGCGGGCGACGGCGACGCGCTGCTGCTGGCCGCCGGAGAGCTGGGCGGGACGGTGGCGGAGGCGATCGGCGAGGCCCACCATCCGGATGACCGAATCCAGCCACTGCTTGTCAGCCTTGCGGCCCGCGATGTCCATCGGGAGGGTGATGTTCTCCAGCGCGGTCAGCGTGGGCAGCAGGTTGAACGCCTGGAAGATGAAGCCGATCTTGTCCCGGCGCAACTTGGTGAGCTGCTTGTCCTTCAGGGAGCCCAACTCGGTGTCGCCGATGCGCACGGAACCGGAGGAGAAGGTGTCCAGCCCTGCCACGCAGTGCATCAGCGTGGACTTGCCGGAGCCGGAGGGGCCCATGATCGCGGTGAACTCGGCCTGCCGGAACTCGACGGAGACCCGGTCGAGGGCGACCACCTGGGTCTCGCCCTGTCCGTAGATCTTCGACAGATCCGTGGCACGCGCGGCCACGGCGGTGGCCCGGCCGGCGATGGATGCGGTGGTCACGAGAGGAACGCTCCTGAAGGACGACGACGTGTTCGAAGGACGTCATCCATCGTCCTGGCCGAGGGCCGCCGTGTAGTCAGTCGCTGTTCCGGTTCCGAAGGCAGACTGCGGATGGACCGGGCAGGCCCGAGTCATACCTGAGGATGACGGTGAACCCTGACGGGTGTTCACGTCGGGAACAGGTGGAGCGTCCTCGTTCGGACGGTGAAATTCCGTCATTCCGTATGCGCCGCCGACCGCCGCACGTAAGGCTATTGGCAAGTGCGGATGGCCCGTTCCATGGGCTGATGCACCCTCAGACGTCAATAAAATAAGACAACATCGGTCCGCCCGTCCGCTGTTCGGGGGAAGCATCCCGATAGGCTCGGAACCTCGATGCGGAGCCCATGGCCTGCCCAGATGGTGGAATGCAGACACGGCGAGCTTAAACCTCGCTGCCCCTTCGCGGGCGTGCCGGTTCAAGTCCGGCTCTGGGCACTTCCGATCTTCGTCCTCTCTTCAAGAGTTCACGCACAACCGTTGACAGCGGGGGTGCGTGGCCGGAGACTCACGTCAGGAAATGGTGAATAAAACTTCACCTGACGAACGAGTGCGGATGGGCGATCAGATGAACGAAGGGAAGCGACCGATGCGCACCGCCGTCGGCATCATCGGAGCGGGCCCCGCCGGCCTCCTCCTCGCCCGGTTGCTCCACAACGCCGGCATCGACTCGGTCGTCCTGGAGAGCCGCGACCGCGCCTACGTCGAGCACCGCCAGCGCGCCGGAATCCTGGAGCAGGGCACGGTGGACGTGCTGGGCGCGGCCGGTGCCGGGGAGCGCATGGACCGCGAGGGCCTGCGCCACGACGGCATAGAGCTCCGCTTCGACAGGAAGCGCCACCGCGTCGACTTCCCCGCCCTCACCGGCGGCCGGTCGGTGATGGTCTACGCCCAGACCGAGGTCTGCAAGGACCTCATCGCCCTCCAGCTCAAGGAGGGCGGCCCGCTGCTGTTCCAGGCGGAGGCACTCGCGGTGGAGGGCGCGGACACCGCCGGCCCGCGGATCCGCTTCCGGCACGAGGGCCGCGAGGACGTCCTGGAGTGCGACTACGTCGTCGGCTGCGACGGCTTCTGGGGCGTGTCCCGGGGAGCGATACCAGCCGAACTGACCCAGGTCTTCGAGCGGACGTACCCCTTCGGCTGGCTCGGCATCCTCGCCGACGTCGCCCCCTCGCACGACGAGCTGGTCTACGCCCGCCACGACCGCGGCTTCGCCCTGCTGTCCATGCGCTCCCCGTCCGTCTCCCGCCTCTACCTCCAGGTGCCCGAGGGCACGGACGCGGAGGAGTGGAGCGACGAGGCGATCTGGGACGAGCTGGAACGCCGCTTCGAGACCGCCGACGACTGGCGCCTGGAGCGCGGCCCCATCACCCAGAAGTCGGTCACGCCCATGCGGTCCTACGTCCACGAGCCCATGCGGTACGGCCGCCTCTTCCTCGCCGGCGACGCGGCGCACATCGTGCCGCCGACGGGCGCGAAGGGACTGAATCTGGCCGTCGGGGACGTCGTCACCTTCGCGCGGGCACTGACGTACGAAAAGGAGACCGGTTCGGCGGAGCTGCTCGACGCCTACTCCGAGACCTGTCTGCGCCGCGTCTGGCAGGCCGAGCGGTTCTCCTACGACATGACGACGCTGCTGCACCGCGCCCCCGACGCCACGCCCTTCGAGGACCGGATCCAGCTGGCGCGACTGGAGCGGCTCACGGGGTCGAGGGCGGCCGAGACCGACCTCGCCGAGGGCTACACCGGGTTCCCGTTCGGGTGACCGTAGGCGTGGCGTAAGGGTGTGATCTCCGACCGGTTCCGGCCACGTTCCAGGTTGGTCATGAATGAGCCCCTCCGTGGCCGGGAATCACCTGGCCGCGTAGCGTGTTGCGCAACACGACGAGGGAAAGATCCTCCCCAAGTACTAGGGTCAATCCTTTGCCAACCTATTACTCTTGAGCCAAGGCCGCGCACGGCGGCCATGGAGGAGTGAAATGAGGAGCAGCAACCCGGTCTTCTCGCGACGGGGGTTCAGCCGCGACAACGGCTACGCGGGCTTCAACACCGCGCCGCAGGCCGGGGGCGCCGCTGTCGGCACGCAGGGCAACCCGTACGCCCAGCCGCAGGCCGGCAACCCGTACGCGCAGAACCCTTACGCCCAGAACCCGTACGCCCAGCAGGACCTGCAGCACGGCGCACCGCCGCAGGCCCCGGCCACCACCGGCCGGATGACGATGGACGACGTCGTCCTGCGCACCGCCACGACGCTCGGCACGCTGATCGTCACGGCCGCGCTCGCGTGGTTCCTGCTGCCGGTCGACGCCGAGAACATCAACCGGTCCTACGGCATCGCCATCGGCGCCGGTCTGGTCGGCATGGTGCTGGCGCTCGTGCAGTCCTTCAAGCGCAAGGCCTCGCCGGCGCTCATCCTGTCGTACGCCGCGCTCGAGGGTGTCTTCCTCGGCGTCGTCTCCAGCGTCGTCGACGAGCACATCGCCAGCGGTGCGGCCATGCAGGCCGTGCTCGGCACGATGGCGGTCTTCACCGCCGTCCTGGTGGCGTACAAGGCGGGCTGGATCCGCGTCAACCGGCGGTTCTACGGCTTCGTGATGGCGGCCGCGCTCGGCTTCATCCTGCTGATGGCGGTCAACCTGCTGTTCGCCGTCTTCGGCGGCGGTGACGGCCTCGGCTTCCGCAGCGGCCCGCTCGGCATCGTCTTCGGTGTCGTCGGCATCCTGCTCGGCGCCGCGTTCCTCGCCCTGGACTTCAAGCAGGTCGAGGACGGCATCGCCTACGGTGCGCCGCGCGACGAGGCCTGGCTCGCGGCCTTCGGTCTCACGATGACGCTGGTGTGGATCTACATGGAGTTCCTGAGGCTCATCTCGATCCTCAACAGCAGCGACTGAACTCCCACGGTCGAAGCACCGTCGTAAGCGAAGGGCCCCGGGTGCATCCCGGGGCCCTTCGTCGTCTGTGCGCGCCTAGAGGAATTTGCGCGCCGCCCTCCTCAGGTCGTACTCGTGGACGATCGCCTTCGCGTGGCCGTACGCGAGGTCGTATTCGTGCCGAAGCCAGCTGACCTTCTCCTCGAAGCGGACGAGAGCCGGGCCTTCTTCTACGGTGCGGAGCCAGTCGGAGACTTCACGACCGGTGCAGTGGGGGATGCGGGCGAGCATATTGCGGTGGGTCTCCTCGGAGAGGACGTGGGACATCGGCGCCTCCGGACGCAAAGGGGATGTAAGCCGGTCCTTCAGGTCACCGTGCCTGAGCGTTCGCCCGTTGGCAACAGTCGCGTACGCTCACGGCGTGGTTGATACGACGCGTCTGACCCAAGCCGTAGATCACTTCGCCGACCGGTTGCGGGCGGCACCGCAAAGCCGGCTGCAAAGGGGTGCGGCGACGGAGGCCCTGCGCCTGGCCAGGGAGTTGGCTCGGTGGGCGCAAGTTCTGGAGGCGCCCGAGGTCGAGCCTCGGGAGATGCCTGATGCGGGGATGTTTGCCGCCGCTGATCAAGTCACCGTCGCCGTGCATGACCTGGCAATGGTGATTGAGACTGACGCCGACGTTTCTGATGCGGTTCGGCTGGTTGAGGAAGCGCAGAAGAGAGCGGGCGTGTGAGGCTCGTCGGCGACTGCGGGTTCGTGGGGGCTGGTCGCGCCCACGCGGCGGAGCCGCATATCGATCCAGCCCCGCGCCCCTTTGGGGCGTTCCATCCCGGCGCCGAGAGCTACAGGCTCGCTATGACCCTGTCGGCCAGGATGTAGACGCTCTCCTCACCGCACGCGAACGTCAGGGTGTACGCACCCGACACTCCCGAACCGCCCAGCAGTACCGGCGTCTCGCCCGCGCGCAGGGCCGCTGCCAGACGCTCCGCCGTCTCCCGGTGGCCCGGGGTCATGCACAGGGTGGTGCCGTCGGCGAAGACGTAGACGTCGAGCGTGCCGAGGGGGCCGGGTCGGACGTCGGTCAGTTCGGTGGCGGAGGCGGCAAGCTCCTCGAGGGCGGCCACCGTGCGCTCGTGGTCGTTCACGGCCGGTGAGGAGACCGGCACGAAGTCCGGGTGGGAGGGGTGACGGCGGCGGGCCGCGGCGAGCTCGGGGGACTCCCCGGCGAACTCGTCCGTGTCCGCGGTCGGCTCGGTCACCGGCTCCAGATGCTCCAGGCCCGCGAAATCGGCCTGCCGGGGCAGGAACAGCTCGCTGTCGGACAGACCCAGCAGCGTCGGCGCGTCGGAGGCGTCACGGGCCTCCTGGGCCGCCCAGAAGGCGCGCGCCTCGGCCAGCTCCCGCTCGCGTTCCTCGGCGAGCGCCTCGGCCACCGCGGCGCGTATCTCATCGGCGTCGGCGGAGAGGCGGGCCTGTGGGACGAGACCGCGGGCTGCGTCCGCGTTGCTCTGTGCCAGCTCGGTGTGCAGGGCCGCGACCTGTCGACGCAGCACCATGAGGGTGCGCAGGACGGCGACGCCCACGGCGCCGGTGGCGGCCGTGGTGAGCAGCAAGGCGATCGGCATGGCGCTCACTGACGTACTCCCGGTTCAAAGTCGACCCCCGACTTCCTACATCAGCTTGAAGGGCGGACTATCCAGCTGTCAGTGCGTAACGTCACGAAACGGACAGGTCTTTGGGCCTGGGGTTCGGTGGTGTAACGGCTCTGAGCTGCGCAAATCCCTCTGTGGAGGGAGATAGGTCACATCCTGGGGGAGATTGGATCACAAATCGGCCCAGAACCTTGGAGTTTCCCGGGTTCTGGGCCGAAGGCTCACGCAGGGTCGTGAGTTGACTACACAAGGGGACCGGTCGCTGTCGTCAGCTCAGGCGCTCGATGACCATCGCCATGCCCTGGCCGCCGCCGACGCACATCGTCTCCAGACCGAACTGCTTGTCGTGGAACTGGAGGGAGTTGATGAGCGTGCCGGTGATGCGGGCACCGGTCATGCCGAAGGGGTGGCCGACGGCGATGGCGCCGCCGTTGACGTTCAGCTTGTCGATGTCGATGCCCAGGTCGCGGTAGGAGGGGATCACCTGTGCGGCGAACGCCTCGTTGATCTCGACCAGGTCGATGTCGTCGATGGTCAGGCCGGCGCGGCGCAGCGCCTGCCGGCTCGCCTCGACCGGGCCGAGGCCCATGATCTCGGGGGAGAGGCCGGAGACGCCGGTCGACACGATGCGGGCGAGCGGGGTGAGGCCGAGCTCGCGGGCCTTGGTGTCGGACATGATGACGACCGCGGCGGCGCCGTCGTTGAGGGGGCAGCAGTTGGCGGCGGTGACGAGCCCGTCCGGGCGGAAGACCGGCTTCAGGCCCTGCACGCCCTCCAGGGTGACGCCGGCGCGGGGGCCGTCGTCCTTGCTGACGACCGTGCCGTCGGGGGTCGTGACCGGGGTGATCTCCCGCTCCCAGAAGCCGTTCTTGATGGCTTCCTCGGCGAGGTTCTGCGAGCGGACGCCGAACTCGTCCATGTCCTCGCGGGTGACGCCCTTCCAGCGGGCGAGGTTCTCGGCGGTCTGGCCCATCGCGATGTAGGCGTCGGGGACGAGGCCGTCCTCGCGCGGGTCGTGCCAGGTGGTGCCCTCCTGCTCGGCGACGGCCGCGGTGCGGGCCTCGGCCTCGGCGAAGAAGGGGTTGTGCGTGTCGGGCAGGCTGTCGGAGTTGCCCTTGGTGAAGCGGGAGACCATCTCCACGCCCGCCGAGATGAAGACGTCGCCCTCGCCGGCCTTGATGGCGTGCAGGGCCATGCGGCTGGTCTGCAGCGACGAGGAGCAGTAGCGGGTGATCGTGCAGCCGGGGAGGTGGTCCATCCCCATCTGTACGGCGACGATGCGGCCGAGGTTGTTGCCCTGCTCGCCGCCGGGGAGGCCACAGCCGAGCATCAGGTCGTCGATGTCCCTGGGGTCGAGCTCGGGGACCTTGGCGAGGGCGGCCTGGATGATCGTGGCGGTGAGGTCGTCCGGGCGCAGGTCCTTGAGGGAGCCCTTGAAGGCGCGGCCGATGGGGGAGCGGGCGGTCGAGACGATCACGGCTTCGGGCATCACGGCTCCATTGGCGTACGGGGATTTCAGCAGGGCTGTGGGGGAAGTTACCCGCACGTACGGGCCAGGTCACGGGTGTTGGTGTGTGACCCTGGCCGCAATTTTCTAAGCGCTTGCTTTCCTTGCCCGCCGCCCCTACCCGTCCCGTCCTCCAGGGGCCCCGCCCCTTCGACCCCGGTCCCTGGGGGCTGCCGCCCCCAGACCCCCGCTTCGGCCTTGAAGGGGCCTTGTCCTCAAACGCCGGACGGGCTGGATGATGTGGGCCGGCGCTGGGAAGTGAGCGCCGGTCCTGTGCGGCGGAGCCCCCTGCGGGTGGGTGGGGGTTGGGGATGGTCCGGGCTCGTCCTCGAACGCCGGACGGGCTGGTAGGTCAGCCCTCCGGCGTTTGAGGAGCGGGGGTCCAGAGGGCGGAGCCCCCTGGTGGGGTGGAAGGGGCGGAGCCCCTTCAGGATGGGACGGGTAGGGGCGGCAGGGGCGAAATCTCGCCGCGGTACTGGCGTCGCGCCCCTTCACGGCGACGGCGTCGCCGGGGCCCGGTCCGGCTCGGGGACCCTGCGGCGGCGGCGCCTCTTCAGCAGTGCCCACGGCCCCTTCGGTCCCGTCGGCATGGCGGCCGTGACTTCCGTGCCCGCCTCCGACGCGGCCTCGGCCGCCGCACGGGCCACCGGCAGGAAGCCCTCGCGCCGGGTGACGTCTGGGCGCTCCTCCTCCGCCGGCCACAGGCCGAGGGCCGCGCAGACCGTCGGGAGGACCGCCATCGCCGCCGTGGCGTAGCCCTCCGCCGAGGGGTGGTAGTTGTCGGGGCCGAAGAGCTCCCGTGGGTTCGCCGCGAACTCAGGGCCCAGCAGGTCGCCCAGCGACACCGTACGGCCGCCCTGTTCGACGACGCCGATCGTCTGGGCGGCCGCCAACTGGCGTGAGGCCCGTCGGGCCAGCCAGCGCAGGGGCTGCTGGACGGGCTCGATCGTGCCGAGGTCGGGGCAGGTGCCGACCACCACTTCCGCGCCGGCCGTGCGCAGACGCCGTACCGCAGCGGACAGGTGACGGACCGATCGCGTCGGCGGCATACGGTTCGTGACGTCGTTCGCGCCGATCATGATCACGCAGACGTCGGGCACGAGGGCCGGATCGGCGAGCACCAGGGCCACCTGGCGGTCCAGGTCGTCCGAGCGGGCCCCGGGCAGGGCGACGTTGCGCAGGACGACCGGGCGTTCCGCCACCGCCGCCAGGCCGGAGGCCAGCAGCGCACCCGGCGTCTGCCCCGCTCGGTGCACGCCCTGCCCCGCCGCCGTCGAGTCACCCAGCATCGTCAGGCGCAACGGCGCCGCACCGGGGGTGTCGTACGTGTGGCCGTAGCGGCCGTCCGCGTTCGGGACGTGGTTGTCGGTGCCGTTTCCCACGTGGCGCTTGGCGAGCTGGACCTCGGCCAGGAGCAGACCGACGGCCGCCGCCCCGGCCAGTCCGACCCCGCCTCCGCCGTACGCGGCGCCCGCCGCGATCCGCCGGGCCACCCTCGCCCTCGACATGCTCGTCATACGTCGCCGCCACCTCCTCATAGCCGAAATCAGCCGTACATCAACTGCTTGCCCGGCACGGACCGTGTCCCAATCCCAACGGCGAGTGAACGACCTCCACGGGCCCCGTGCAGGCCATAGGCTGGCGGAACCACTACGACCACACCTTTTGCAGCATCCGGAGACAACGGTGCATTTCCACGACTCGATGATCAGCCTCGTCGGCAACACCCCGCTGGTGAGGCTCAACAACGTGACCACGGGCATCCGGGCGACCGTCCTGGCCAAGGTCGAGTACTTCAACCCGGGCGGCTCCGTGAAGGACCGCATCGCCCTGCGCATGATCGAGGCCGCGGAGGAGAGCGGTGCGCTCAAGCCCGGCGGGACGATCGTGGAGCCGACCAGCGGCAACACCGGTGTCGGCCTCGCCATCGTGGCCCAGCAGAAGGGGTACAAGTGCATCTTCGTGTGCCCCGACAAGGTGAGCACCGACAAGATCAATGTGCTGCGGGCCTACGGGGCCGAGGTGGTCGTGTGCCCCACCGCCGTTGATCCCGAGCACCCGGACTCCTACTACAACGTCTCCGACCGCCTGGTGCGCGAGACGCCCGGCGCGTGGAAGCCGGACCAGTACTCCAACCCCAACAACCCCCTCTCCCACTACCACTCGACCGGCCCCGAGCTCTGGGAGCAGACCGAGGGGAAGATCACCCACTTCGTGGCGGGCGTCGGCACGGGCGGCACCATCTCCGGCACCGGCCGCTATCTGAAGGACGTCAGCGACGGCAAGGTGCAGGTCGTCGGCGCCGACCCCGAGGGCTCGGTGTACTCCGGCGGGTCCGGGCGGCCGTATCTCGTCGAGGGCGTCGGTGAGGACTTCTGGCCGACCGCCTACGACCGGACCGTCGCCGACGAGATCGTCGCCGTCTCCGACAAGGACTCCTTCCAGATGACCCGGCGCCTGGCCCGCGAGGAGGGCCTGCTCGTCGGTGGCTCCTGCGGTATGGCGGTCGTGGCGGCGCTGCGGGTGGCCGAGCGGCTCGGACCGGACGACGTCGTGGTCGTCCTCCTCCCCGACAGCGGCCGTGGCTACCTCAGCAAGATCTTCAACGACGAGTGGATGGCCGACTACGGCTTCCTGGAGGACGAGGGCCCGAGCGCGCGCGTCGGCGACGTCCTCAACGACAAGGAGCAGGGCGCCATCCCCTCCCTCGTCCACATGCACCCGGACGAGACGGTCGGTCAGGCCATCGAGGTGCTGCGCGAGTACGGCGTCTCGCAGATGCCGATCGTGAAGCCGGGCGCCGGCCACCCGGACGTCATGGCGGCGGAGGTCGTCGGGTCCGTCGTCGAACGGGAGCTGCTGGACGCCCTGTTCACCAAGCGGGCCTCGCTCGACGACCCGCTGGAGAAGCACATGTCGGCCCCGCTGCCGCAGGTCGGCTCCGGTGAGCCGGTCGGCGACCTGATGTCCGTACTGGGCGCGGCCGACGCGGCGATCGTCCTCGTCGAGGGCAAGCCGACCGGTGTGGTCAGCCGGCAGGACCTGCTGGCCTTCCTCGCCAAGGGCGGGAAGTAGCGGGAAACCTCCGGTGAACTGCCCGTGTACGCGGCGAACTTGCGGTGACCGGAGCCGTTCGAGCCGTCGCGGAAGTGGTACGAGCGTGTCACGTCCGCGCAGCACCCGCTTAACACGGGTCCGGCACATTAGTGGGTGTCGGCAGGGCGGGAGCGGCTCCCCGCCCCAGCCGGCGCCGAACGGCGCCAAGGACCTCCGGAGCGGCTCCCGGACCTCCATGGACGCCTAGGACGCGCAAGCCCGGCCCTGACCCGGCCCGCGTCCCTCGCGGGGACCGCCGTCGTCCCGCCCCCCGGCAACGGGGGTGCGGCGGTCCCCGCCCACCTTTGCGCCTAAACCGGCGCCGCTCTCGCGGACGTGGCTGGTCGCCGTCGTGGTTCCTCAATTGATGGTTGCGGTATTCGTCGCTTTTTTCGGCGGCTTCGGGCCGTCAGTCCTCCCAGCGGTCCTCGTCCTTGGCCGACTTGCGGCGCAGGCCCCGGAAGAGCCCGGGATTCGTCCGCACCGCCTGGACGACGTTCACGCCGACGATGCCGATCCAGGTGACGAGCAGACCGCGCAGGCCGGCCACGCCGCCGCCGATGCCGGACAGCGGGATCGCCGCGACCAGCGTGACGATGCCGAAGCCGAAGCGCTCACCGAAGGAGTCCGTCGGCTTCGGCGACCGGGCGCCCCGGGCCACCACCATCTGCTGCTCGGCCAGCTGCCGCCGCAGCCGGCGCTCGACCGCCCCGTCGATACGCTGGTCGACCTTCTCCAGGAACGAGTCGACCAGCGCGGACTCGTACTCCTCGCCCAGCTCCCTGCGGGCCTGCAGGGTGGCGTTGAGTTCCTTCTTGAGCTCGGTGTCCCGCGCATCCATTCCGGTCATACGCCCCACGGTACGAAGCCCGGCCGACGGCCGCACTGGGGTTAGCCCCCCTGTTCGTGCTGGGGTGCGCAGGGAGGCGCCTGCGGCTGGAGAACCCGATGTCCCTTGCCCGGCTGTATGACGTCATGCAGAGTTCATGGTGTCTGAATAGATCGCCATGGATCGATGTGGATCGGCCGGCCGGAGTGAGGGGAGTGTGGGCTCATGTCGTCTCGGACCATCGTGGCCGCGCCGGGCGCCGCGCCCTCCGGGCACCCCGGCCCCGTCGTCCTCGACGGGATCGGGCTCGGCGTCGAGGACGTCGTACGCCTCGCCGACGGGACCGCGCGGCCGGTCCCCGCGGCCGAAGCGATGAAACGCGCCGAGGAGTCCTGGGACGCCGCCCGCCTCATCGCCGCGACCGGACGGGTCTACGGCCGCTCGACCGGCGTGGGCGCCAACCGGAACGAGGACGTGCCCACCGAGGCCGCCGCCGAACACGGTCTGCGTCTGCTGCGCAGCCACGCCGGCGCCATCGGCGAGGAACTGCCCGCCCGGCAGGTGCGGGCCATGCTCGCCGTACGCGCCAATCAGTTGCTGGCCGGAGGTGCCGGCCTCAGGCCCACCGTCGTCACCGCGCTCTGCGAGGCGCTGGAGAGCGGGGCGTACCCGGTGGTGAACGAGTTCGGCTCGGTCGGCACCGGAGACCTCGCGGCGCTGGCGCAGGCCGGACTCGCGCTGGCCGGCGAGCATCCCTGGCGCGGCTCCGGGGCCCCCGAACCGCAGCCGCTCGACAACAACGACGCCCTCGCCTTCATCAGCAGCAACGCCCTCACCCTCGGCCAGGCGGCCCTCGCCCTGCACGAACTGCGCGGGCTCGTCGCCGCCACCCAGGTCGTGGCCGCCCTGTCCCTGCTCGCCGTCGACGGCTCCCACGAGGCGTACGCCGCCCCCGTGCACGCCGCCCGCCCACACCGGGGCAGCACCGAAGTCGCCCGCCGGATGCGCGAGTTGATCGGCGCCGAGGACCGGCCGACCCCGCCGCTGGGCCGGATCCAGGACCCGTACGGCTTCCGCTGCCTGCCCCAGATCCACGGCCCCGCGCACGACGCGGCCGACGCCCTGGAGGAGGTGCTGGCGGTGGAGATCAACGCGGCCGCCGAGAACCCCTTCATCTCCCCCGAGGACATGGCCGCCTACCACCACGGCGGCTTCTACCAGGCACAACTCGCCCTGGCCCTCGATCACTTCAGGCTGGCGCTGACCCAGGTGGCCCGGCTGTCGACGTCCCGGCTGTCCACCCTGAACGAGCCCGCCTACACCCGCCTGAAGCCCTTCCTCGCCGACCACGAGCCCGCCTCGTCCGGTGTGATGATCCTCGAGTACGCCGCCGGAGCCGCCCTCGGCGACCTGCGCGCCTTCTCCGCCCCCGCCTCGCTCGGCCACGCTGTACTCTCCCGGGGCGTGGAGGAGCAGGCCAGCTTCGCCTCGCTCGCCGCCCGGCAGACACTGCGCGCGTGCGGTGCGTACCGTCTCGTCGTCGGCTGTGAACTCGTCGCCGCCGTACGGGCGTTGCGCCTGCGCGACCTGAGGCCCGATCCGGCGCTGCCGGTGGGCCGGGCGCTGGCGCTGGCCGAATCGGTGCTCGACGACGATCTGGCCGACCGGCCGCTCACCGATGATGTGACGGCGGCGGCAGCACTGCTGGACCGGTTCACGGACATCTGGAGGGGGAGCGCCGCATGAGCGCGGACAGGAACACGAACGGGGCGGCGCAGGGAACGGACAGTCCCGCCGCGCGGCTGCAGGCGCTCTTCGAGGGGCACCGGCTCACCCCGACCCAGCGGCGCATCGCGCACAGCATGGTGCGGCGGGCCGCCGACGTGCCGTTCCTGTCCAGCGTGGAGCTGGCCGAGCTCGCCGGGGTCAGCCAGCCGTCCGTGACCCGGTTCGCCGTCGCCCTCGGCTTCGACGGCTACCCGGCGCTGCGCAGACACCTGCGCGAGGTCACGCCCGTCGAGCCGGCCGCGGACTCCGCCTCGTACAACGAGTACCAGCAGGCCGTCGAGGCCGAGATCGAGAACCTGCGGCACCTGGCGGAGGCGCTCGCCGACCCCCGCCCGGTGCAGAAGGCCGGACGCCTGCTCGCGGCCTCCCGCCCGCTGCCCGTCCTCGGCCTGCGGGCCGCCGCCTCCCAGGCGTACGGCTTCTCCTACTTCGCTGCCAAGGTCCACCCGGACGTACGGCTGCTGGAGGAGGGCGGCACGATGATCCTCGACCGGATCGACGCCGCCGTGCGGGCCGGTGCGACGGCCCTGCTCTGCTTCGCGCTGCCCCGGCATCCGCGCGAGGTCGTGGACACCCTGGCGTACGCCAAGGAGGCCGGGCTGACGGTGGTGACGGTGGCGGACTCCGCGTTCGCGCCGGTCGCCAAGGTCTCCGACCTGCTGCTCCCGGCGGCCGTGGGCACGGGCCTCGCCTTCGACACCGCGTGCGCGCCGATGCTGCTGGGCCGGGTCCTGCTGGAGGCCATGTGCGACGACCTGCCGGACGCCCAGGCGCGACTGGAGGAGTTCGACGCGCGGGCGGCGGCGCGGGGGCTGTTCGTGGAGTGAGTTCTTAAGGCTCGTCTCACGTTTGCTGGCTAACGTGCGCCCACAGCATCTGGACAGACCTGGACGGGAGGCAGAACGTGGCACGCGGAGGTCAAGGGCTGGCTCGAGTGGCCGTCGTCGTACGGGCCGGGGCGGCGCCGTTGTGGTGGCTCGGGGTGTTCGCCGCGGGCATCGGCGTACTGGTGCCGGGCGTTACCGGTCGCAGGATCGGCGTCATGGCCGGCGCCGCGCTGTTCATCGTCGCGACGGCCGTGGTGGCGTACGTGCGCCGCAAGCGCTACACCGCCCTGATCCGCTCGGCCGCCCGCGCCGGGAAGCACGATGTGCTCCAGGACCGTGCGGTGGCCGTCCGCACCTGGCGCCGGGGGCACCGCTGGTGGCTGCTGCTGGCGTTCCTCGTCGCGCTGGGCAGTGCGTTCGCCGTGCCGGCGGCGGGCGGGATGCTGCTGGCCGGGTGCGGGGCGGGGCTCCGGCTGAAGGCGGCCTGGCTCGGTCGGCGCGAGCTGGCCGAGAACGCCCTGCTGTGGGTGCGGGTGGACTGGCTCGACGCATGGGGTGGCCGGCCGGCGGGCAAGGCCGTGAAGGCCTTCCGCAGTACGGGCATCGCCGCGGGCGACGCGGCCCCGGGCGGGGCCCGCCGCCGCACCGCGGCGCTGGTGTAGCTCCGGCCTCGGGTCAGACCTCCAGGTCCTCCTCGATCTTCTTCAACTGGTGCCGGGCCATCGCCAGGTTGGCCCGCTTGGCGTCGAGGACCAGATAGAGGAAGAGGCCGTTGCCCCCGCGCCCGGTGATCAGCCGGATCAGGTGGTACTGGTCGGTGAGGGTGATCAGGATGTCCTCGATGCCACCCTTGAGGCCGAGGTGCTCCATCGTGCGCATCTTGGCGCGGACGACGTCGGTGTTGCCGGCGGCGGCGACATTGAGGTCGAAGCTCTTGCTGCCGCCCAGGGTGCCCAGCGCCATTCCGCTGGTGTAGTCGACCAGGGCGACTCCGGTCGCGCCCTCGATCGAGGCGAGGCATTCCTTCAGCGTGGTCTCGGTGTTGGCCATGACGTTGTGTTCCTCTCAACTGTCGGTAGCGGCACGCGCGTTGGTAGTGGTGGTGCGTGCGCCGCGCGGGGTTCTCGTGCGGGTGGGCATGGGTTTGGCGGGCTCCTTGGCGGAACTCTTGGCAGGGCTCTTCCTGGGAGGCGCCGCCTCGGCGTCGACGAGCTCTCCGATGCGGGCGCCGGCGCGGCGGCCCTCCAGGTGGAGCCGGCCGACGTTGACGTTGTCCTGGGCGAGCAGCGTCAGGACGGCGGTGCGGCCCGCGGCGTACGTCGCCACGTAGCCGTCAGCGCCGCGCACCAGCAGTTCGCGGAAGTCGCCCCGGCCGGTGGCGTCGGCCACCCGCACCGCGACGCCGAGCGCGGCGGCGGTGAGTGCCGCGAGGCCGTCCGGTTCGACGCCGGGGGTGTCGTGGGCGAGGACGAGGCCGTCGACACCGGCCGCGAGCGCGCCGGTCAGCTGGGGCACGCGGGCTCTGAGCCGGCGGAACTCGTCGAGTAACGGGGCCTCGGCCGCCATCAGGGTTCTCCTCTCGGCGCGGGACCGCTGCGGCGGGCGCGGCACCCCGGGGGGCTCGCGGTCCTCGAAGGGTTTGCGGTCAAAGGGCCTCCAGCGCATCCCTGACCCTCTTCAGCAGCGCGATGTAGGGATCGGCGGCGTCGGGCGGATGGTCGTCGGCGGGCGGCGGCTGCGACGCCACGAGCCCCGCCGCGGCCAGCCGTCGAAGGTGCACCAGGGTGTGGAACGCCGGTCTGCCCAGCTCCCGCGCTATGTCCGCGGCCCGCCGTACGCCGTCCACCCGGGCGAGTACGGCGGCCTGCCGGGACGGGACCGCGGGAGCCGCGACCGGGTCGGCCCGGATCAGGGGCGCGGCATCCGTAGCCGGGTCGGGCCAGATGCGGCGCAGCAGGGCGCGGCGGCGCAGCGTCTCCCGCTCCAGGGCGGCGACCGGCACGGGATGCACCGAGGCGAGCCAGTGCGGGGCGCCGTAGCGGAAGCGGCCGGGCGTGCTGCTGGGGGCGAGGGCGAAGTACGCCGCGTCGTACAGCGCGCTCGCCTGCGCCAGTTCCAGCGCGCCCGGGGTGAGGCCGTGGCGCATCAGCCGGCCCTCGTCGGCGCTGTCCTCGGCGTCCCGCCAGGTCTCGGCGTCGAGTGCGCCGTGGGCCGTGAGCAGCACGCCGAGGCCGGGGGCGAGCGGGCTCTCGGCGTGCACCACCCGGCCCTCCACCAGGTGGAGCGTGCCGTGCTCGCGGACCAGGGCGCCGGTGGCCCGCTCCTCGGCGAGCCGGGTCAGCATCGGTGAGACGCCGCCCCGGGCCCGCTCGCCGGCGGCCGCCCGGTTGCGGACCGGCAGCCGGGGCGGTGGGGTGGTTCCGACGACGGTCATGCCAGCACCAGCCGTTCGGCCATCTCGCCGAGCCGGATACGGGCCAGCGCGAGGTTGCCGTCCGTGCGGGCCAGCCACAGGTACAGCACCACGCTGCTGTCGAAGGCCGTCGGCACGAACCGCAGCACGTGGTAGCTGTCCCGGTTGCTGAGGATCACGTCCTCGACGGGCGGATCCGCCGCACCAGCCTCGTCGTCGGGCCCGAACGCGTGCTGCTCGGCGGCCAGCCGTGCCAGCTCCGCCGTCTCGGCGGCCGCCGCCTCGTGGTCACCGCCCGGAGGGTCGCCCACGGTGCCCAGGGCCAGCCCGCTCGTCCAGTCGACCAGCGCGGCGCCACGCGCACCGGGCAACCGCATCGTCTCCAGCAAGCACTCGTCGATTCCGGGCACCGTCGCTCCCCTCCCGCCTGGGGTTCGCCTGAGTGACGTAGAAACTACGCAACGTGTGTGCGGCGAGTGAGCGTTCGGGCATTTTCCGGTGGAACATGCCACGGAGTGGCTAGGGTGGGTCAACTGCGCCTGTTTTCAGGCGAGTTGATCACGAGCGGCAGGGTGGTCCTCGTCGGCCTGCGTCAACGGCGCTGCGGCGCGGGCAGGGTGGTGAGCGAGGTGGCGTGCGCCCCTCCCGATTCGGCCACGATCTCGTCGAGCGACTGCGCCTCGCGTACGGTCGCGAAGGCGATGCCCCCGGCCCCGTCCGGAGCGAAGCCGTGGATACCGGGCCGGGCAAGGGAGTTGTACGCGTAGTGGTGCGCGAAGTAGTACGCCCCCGTGTCCAGCGCCGCCACGACGTCCCCCTGCTCCAGCAGCGGCAGCGCGCACCCCTCGGCCAGCAGGTCACCCGAGAAGCAGGCCGGTCCCGCCACGTCCTGGACCACGGCCGGGCCCTCCTTCGGGCGCCCCTTGCCGTCGTACGCGGCGATCCTCAGCGGCCAGCTCCCCGGCGCGTACACCGTCCGCGTGGCGACCTGTACGCCCGCGTGCGTGACCGCCACCGGGCGACCGCCCGCACTCTTGGCGTACTCGACCCGCGCCACCACCGTCCCGTGCTTGGCCAGCAGTGACCGACCGAACTCCGTGACCAGCCCGTACCGCCCGTCGAACAGCCCCGGCACCGCCTCGCTCAGCAGTCGCGCGTACTGCGCGTACGTCGGCGTGGTCGCATCCGACGCGAAGTTCACCGGCAGCCCGCCGCCTATGTCGAGCGTGTCGATCTGCCGCCGCCCGATCCGCCGGTTGATCTCCTCGGCGAGGGCGTACGCCTCCGCCACCCCCTGGGCCATCAGCGACAGCGGAATGCCCTGCGAGCCGGTGTGCGCATGCAGCCGGGTCAGCCACGGGCGGTCCTGATACGCCCGCACGACCCACTCCCGCGCCCCCTCGTCGCGCAGCGCCACCCCGAACTTCGACGTCGCCGTGGCCGTGGACGTCGCCTCGATCGAACCCCCGCCGACCTGCGGATTCACCCGTATGCCCAGCGGGGAGCGGCTGGTGGCGGACCTCATCATGGCGTCGATGCGGTCCAGCTCCTGCGGGTTGTCGGCGTTGACGGCGATGCCCAGCGCCAGTGCCTCGCGCAGCTCGGCCGGCGTCTTGGCGGGCGAGTCCAGCACCGTCATCTCCGGGCGCAGCCCCGCCGCCCGCGCCAGCGCCAGCTCACCGGGGCTGGCCACCTCCGCGCCGATGCCCTCCTCGTGCAGCAGCCGCAGCACCGGCACCAGCGGGGTCGCCTTCACGGCGAAGGCGTGCAGCACGGGTGTGCCCGGCGCCACCACCGCGTCGAAGGCCGCCCGCAGCGCCGCCGCCGACTCCCGGATGCCGGTGACGTCCAGCAGGCCGACGATGGGGGAGCCGGGCCCGAGCAGCCCCTGCTCCACGGCGGCCCGCACCGCCTCGTCCCGCCGGGCGGCCCGGCCGGCGTCCCAGTCCGGAATCCCGATCCCGCTGTCCACTCGGTCCACTCGGTTGCTCACCACGTCCCCCGTCATGTCGTCATCCCCCGTCATGTCGTCGCACGAGCCCATGCATCCAGCCAAACACCCGGGACGCGCCCACGCTGGCGCACGAACGTATTGACTAGTTCTATTCAGGAAGTCAGGATGTGAATAACCACCTCAACAGTCCGCAGTCGAAGTTCGCAGTCACAGTCCGCTGGGAGGCAGACCATGTCAGTACCCGGAGCCCGCCCCGTCCGAGCGCCGCGCGGTACGGAACTCAGCGCCCTGGGATGGCAGCAGGAAGCCGCCCTGCGGATGCTGCAGAACAACCTCGACCCCGAGGTCGCCGAGCACCCCGACAAGCTCGTCGTCTACGGCGGCACCGGCAAGGCGGCCCGCGACTGGCGCTCCTTCGACGCCATGGTCCGCACGCTGAGGACGCTCAAGCAGGACGAGACGATGCTCGTCCAGTCCGGCCGCCCCGTCGGCGTCATGCAGACCCATGAGTGGGCCCCGCGCGTCCTCATCGCCAACTCCAACCTCGTCGGCGACTGGGCCAACTGGGAGGAGTTCCGCCGTCTGGAACAGCTGGGGCTGACCATGTACGGCCAGATGACGGCCGGCTCCTGGATCTACATCGGCACCCAGGGCATCCTCCAGGGCACCTACGAGACCTTCGCCGCCGTCGCCGCGAAGAAGTTCAACGGCACCCTCGCCGGGACGATCACCCTCACCGCGGGACTCGGCGGCATGGGCGGCGCCCAGCCGCTCGCCGTGACCATGAACGACGGCGTCGCCATCTGCATCGACTGCGACCCGCGCGCGATCGAGCGGCGCATCGAGCACCGCTACCTGGACGTGAAGGCCGACTCGCTGGACCACGCACTCCAACTGGCCGTCGAGGCCCGTGACGCCCGCCGTCCGCTGTCCATCGGCGTCCTCGGCAACGCCGCCGACCTCGTCCCGCAGCTTCTCGCCATGGGCGCCCCCATCGACATCGTCACCGACCAGACCTCGGCGCACGACCCGCTGTCCTACCTGCCGCTCGGATTGGACTTCGACGAGATGGCGTCCTACGCGGCGAAGGACCCGGCGGGCTTCACGACCCGGGCTCGCGAGTCGATGGCGCGGCACGTCGAGGCCATGGTCGGCTTCATGGACGCCGGTGCCGAGGTCTTCGACTACGGCAACTCCATCCGTGGCGAGGCGCAACTCGCCGGGTACGAGCGGGCGTTCGCCTTCCCCGGTTTCGTGCCGGCCTACATCCGCCCCCTCTTCTGCGAGGGCAAGGGCCCCTTCCGCTGGGCGGCCCTGTCCGGCGACCCCGCCGACATCGCCAAGACCGACAAGGCGATCCTCGACCTGTTCCCCGAGAACGAGTCCCTCGCCCGCTGGATCAAGATGGCGGGGGAGCGGGTCCACTTCCAGGGGCTGCCCGCGCGTATCTGCTGGCTCGGTTACGGGGAGCGGGACAAGGCGGGCGAGCGGTTCAACGACATGGTGGCGAGCGGGGAGCTCGCCGCGCCGCTGGCCATCGGGCGCGACCACCTCGACTGCGGTTCCGTCGCCTCGCCGTACCGCGAGACCGAGGCGATGCTGGACGGGTCCGACGCGATTGCCGACTGGCCGCTGCTGAACGCCATGGTGAACGTGGCTTCGGGTGCGTCCTGGGTGTCCATTCACCACGGTGGTGGCGTGGGCATGGGGCGGTCCATTCACGCCGGTCAGGTGACGGTGGCCGACGGTACGAAGCTGGGTGCGGAGAAGATCCGGCGGGTGCTGACGAACGACCCGGGCATGGGCGTCATCCGGCACGTGGACGCCGGGTACGACATCGCGGAGTCCGTGGCGGATGAGCGGGGCGTGCGGGTTCCTATGCGCGAGGGTGACGACGCGTGAATCAGCGTTTGGGCGGGCACGGCAACTCTTCGGCGGGGGCTGAGGTCTCGTCGCCGACTGCGGGTTCGGCTGTGCCCACCCGTTCCGCCCTGCGGAACGACTGCCCACAGCCTGGACCGACTGGCGGGGTGCAGCCTGGGCCGGCCGGCGGGGTGCAGCCTGGGCCGACGGGCGGGGTGCAGCCTGGACCGATGGGCGGGGTGCAGCCTGGGCCGATGGGCGGGGTGCAGCCTGGGCCGATGGGAGGGGTGCAGCCTGGGCCGATGGGCGGGGTGCAGCCTGGGCCGATGGGCGGGGTGCAGCCTGGGCCGATGGGCGGGGTGCAGCCTGGGCCGATGGGCGGGGTGCAGCCTGGGCCGACGGGAGGGTCGCAGCCTGGACCGATGGGCGGGGTGCAGCCTGGGCCGACGGGAGGGGTGCAGCCTGGACCGACGGGAGGGTCGCAGCCTGGACCGACGGGCGGGTCGCAGCCTGGGCCGACGGGCGGGACGCAGCCTGGACCGGCCGGTGGGACGCAGCCTGGGCCGGCCGGCGGGTCGCAGTCAGTCCCGGCACGTGCTGGCAGCTCCTTCCTGGAGATGTGGCGCGAACTGCTCCCCATCGGGCGGCACCCCGACTCCCACGGCTACCGCCGCTTCGCCTGGACCGGTGTGGATCTCGAGTGCCGGGCCTGGTTCAAGGCGCAGGCCGAAGCGCGTGGGCTCGGTTACGAGGTCGACCGGAACGGGAATCAGTGGGCCTGGCTCGGGGACCCCGCCGCTGGGGACGCCGTTGTCACCGGGTCGCATCTCGACTCCGTTCCGGACGGAGGCGCCTTCGACGGGCCCCTCGGTGTCGTGTCGTCCTTCGCTGCCCTCGATGAACTGCGCGGCAGGAACGTGCGGTTCACCAAGCCCCTCGCCATCGTCAACTTCGGCGATGAGGAGGGCGCGAGGTTCGGGCTCGCCTGTGTCGGGTCGCGGCTCACCGCCGGGCAGCTGACCGTCGAGGACGCCCACAAGCTGACCGACGGGGACGGGGTCAGCCTGCCCCGGGCCATGGAGTCCGCCGGGTACGACCCCGACGCCATCGGCGCCGATCCGGAACGGCTCGCCCGCATCGGTGCCTTCGTCGAGCTGCATGTGGAGCAGGGCCGGGCGCTGGACCTGTCCGGCGACCGGGTCGGCATCGCCAGCGCCATCTGGCCGCACGGCCGGTGGCGGTTCGACTTCCGGGGCGAGGCCAACCACGCCGGCACCACCCGGCTCGTGGACCGGCGCGACCCCATGCTGTCGTACGCCGAGACCGTGCTCGCCGCCCGCAGGGAGGCCGAACTCGCCGGTGCCGTCGCCACCTTCGGCAAGATCGCCGTCGAGCCCAACGGCGTCAACGCCGTCCCCTCCCTGGTGCGCGGCTGGCTCGACTCCCGTGCCGAGGACCCGGACCGCCTCGACCGCGTGGTCGGCGGCATCGAGAAGGCCGCCCGGGAGTACGCGGCGGCCCACGGCATCGCCCTCGACGTGGTCCGCGAGTCCTTCACGCCCGTCGTCGAGTTCGACCACGCCCTGCGCGACGAACTGGGCCGCATCCTCGGCAAGGACACCGGCATCACCGTCCCCGTTCTGGGTACCGGCGCCGGACACGACGCCGGAATCCTCTCCGGGCGCATCCCGACGGCCATGCTGTTCGTACGCAATCCCACGGGCGTCTCGCACTCCCCGGCCGAGTTCGCCGCCGAGGACGACTGCGTGGCCGGAGTCATCGCCCTCGCCGACGTACTGGAAGGACTGGCCTGCACGTGACGCCCACCCAGCAGACCCGCACCTACTGGCTGGAACACGCCTGGCTCGACACCCACGTCGAGCCGGGCGTCGCCCTCGACGTGCGGGACGGTCGCATCGCCGCCGTCCGGACCGACGTCCCCGCCCCGCCCCCCGGTGCGGAGGCCCTGCGGGGACTCACCCTCCCCGGCCTGGCGAACGCGCACAGCCACGCCTTCCACCGCGCCCTGCGCGGCACCGTCCAGGTCGGCTCCGGCACCTTCTGGACCTGGCGCGAGGTCATGTACGCCACGGCCGACCGGCTCACCCCGGACAGCTACCACGCCCTCGCCCGCGCCGTGTACGCCGAGATGGCGCTGGCGGGGATCACCGCGGTCGGCGAGTTCCACTACGTCCACCACGCCCCGGGCGGCACCCCGTACGCCGACCCGAACGCGATGGGCGAGGCCCTCATCGCCGCCGCCGCCGAAGCCGGCATCCGTATCACCCTCCTCGACACCGCCTACCTGTCCTCCGGCTTCGGACAGCCGCCCAACAGCCACCAGCTGCGCTTCTCCGACGGGAACGCCGAGGCCTGGGCCGAACGCTGTTCAGTTCTCAAGGAACGGGATCACGCACGGATCGGGGCGGCCGTCCACTCCGTACGGGCCGTGCCCGCCGACCAGTTGGAGACCGTGGCCCGGTGGGCCGAGGAGCGGCGGGCCCCGCTCCATGTGCACCTGTCCGAGCAGACCGCCGAGAACGAGGCGTGCCTGGAGGTGCACGGGTGCACCCCGACGCAGCTCCTCGCCCTGCACGGCGTCCTCGGCCCGCGCACCACCGGTGTCCACAACACCCACCTCACCGCCGAGGACATCTCGCTCATCGGCGGCAGCGGCACCGGCACCTGTATGTGCCCGACGACCGAGCGGGATCTCGCGGACGGCATCGGACCGGCCGCCGCCCTGCAGAACGAGGGCTCCCCGCTCTCCCTCGGCTCCGACAGCCACGCCGTCATCGACCTGCTCGAAGAGGCCCGCGCGATGGAACTGAACGAGCGCCTGCGCACCCGTACGCGAGGTCACTGGACGGCGGCGGCCCTCCTGCGGGCGGCCTCCGCCGACGGCCACGCGGCCCTCGGCTGGGACGACACGGGCACCCTGGAGCCGGGCGCACGCGCCGACTTCGCGACGATCGCGCTCGACTCCGTCAGGACGGCAGGGCCGCTTGCGCGGCTCGGGGCCGAGACGGCCGTATTCGCTGCGTCGGCAGCAGACGTGTCGCATACGGTCGTGGGAGGCCGGCACGTCGTACGGGACGGGGTCCACACCCTTGTACCGGATGTGCCGCGAGCCCTCGCGGACGCCGTCGCAGCCCTGCGCGGATGACGGCGGGCCGCCCACCCCCGCGGCCCGCCTCCGCCCCCCGACCCGACCCCACCGCCGACCAGGCCAGCAAGGACGCCATGAGCAACGCGACGACCGTCAGCCCCGCCAACTCCGCGAGCACCGCCAGCACGCTCATCACCAACATCGCCGCCCTGGTCACCAACGACCCCTCCCTCGGTGACGGATCCCCCCTCGGACTGATCCAGGACGCGGCCGTCGTCATCGAAGGCGACCGCGTCGCGTGGACCGGTGATCAAAGCAAAGCACCTGCCACTGACAATCGGGTCGACGCAGGCGGCCGGGCGGTCCTCCCCGGCTTCGTCGACTCCCACTCCCACCTCGTCTTCGCGGGCGACCGGACACAGGAGTTCAACGCCCGCATGTCGGGGCGCCCGTACAGCGCGGGCGGCATCCGCACGACGGTCGCGGCCACGCGGGCGGCGAGCGACGAGGAACTCGAAGCCAACCTCACGCGTTACCTGCACGAGGCCCTCCGCCAGGGCACCACGACCTTCGAGACCAAGTCCGGCTACGGCCTGACCGTCGAGGACGAGGCGCGGGCGCTGCGGATCGCGGCGGCGCACACGGACGAGGTCACCTACCTCGGCGCCCACATCGTCTCCCCGGACTACGCCGACGACCCCGCCGCCTACGTCTCCCTCGTCACCGGCGAGATGCTCGACGCGTGTGCCCCGTACGCCCGTTGGATCGACGTCTTCTGCGAGAAGGGCGCCTTCGACGGCGACCAGGCCCGCGCGATCCTCACGGCGGGCAAGGCCAAGGGCCTGCACCCGCGCGTCCACGCCAACCAGCTCTCCTACGGCCCCGGCGTGCAGCTGGCCGTCGAACAGGACGCCGCCAGCGCCGACCACTGCACGCACCTCACGGACGCGGACATCGACGCCCTGGCGAACAGCCGTACGGTCGCCACCCTGCTCCCCGGCGCGGAGTTCTCCACGCGCGCCCAGTGGCCGAACGCCCGCCGCCTCCTCGACGCGGGCGTCACGGTCGCCCTCTCCACCGACTGCAACCCGGGCTCGTCCTTCACCTCCTCCGTCCCCTTCTGCATCGCGCTCGCGGTACGGGACATGGGGATGACCCCGGACGAGGCGGTCTGGTCGGCCACGGCGGGCGGGGCGGCGGCCCTCCGCCGCGACGACATCGGCCGCCTCGCCCCGGGCGCCCGCGCGGACCTGCTGCTGCTGGACGCGCCGAGCCATGTGCATCTGGCGTACCGGCCGGGGGTGCCGCTGGTCAGTGAGGTGTGGAAGAAGGGCGCAGTGACGCACCGGTCGGCCGGCATACTCGCCCGGTGAGTACGAGCAGTCAGGACGGTGGTTCCGTCGATCCGGAAGAGCTCCTCCTCCGGACGGACTGGAGCTCGGTGGAGCACTGCTGCCCGAACGTCGCGCCCGCGACGCCTGTGATCCTGCGGCACCTTCTCGACGACGACGCGGGCAAACAGGGCGCTGCACTCCGCGACCTGCACCAGGCCGTCACGCATCAGAACACCTTCTACAGCGCCACGGCCCCTGCGGCGTCCTTCGTCGCGGCGATTCTCGGGCACCCTCGGACTCTCGCCCTCGTCACCGATGCGAGGCCAGGGGAAGCCCCTCACTCCGCTGAGGTGCCTCGGTTCTTCCTGCGCGCCGGTCTTCTGGACTGGCTCGGCAGCACCGCCGAAGACGCCAACGACGAGTCACCCGGCGGGTACGAGGCCGACATCGAAGCGTTCCGCGCCCTTCGGCCGACCCTCTTCAACGCCATCCGGCCCTTCCTCGCGGACGACGAGCCGGAGATCCGCAAGGCCGCCCTTGCCACTGTGCTCCCGCTGCTCGTCCCACTCGACCCGGCCGACCATGCCCAAGGCCTGCGCGAGGAGGTCCGGGCTCTTGCTGCCGACAGGACCCCGTACCGGCAGCGGGCGATCGACGCGCTCGCCGGCTGGGGGGAAGACGTCACGTCTTTCCAGCGGGACACGGACCCGCGAGCCGACGTCCCACCGAGGATGGAGGGCTTCGCGGACGATCCGCCTTTCTGAAACCACCTTCAAGCAGGCTGCAGCCTGCGAAACCCGCCCAGTGCAGATCGCCGCAAGGTGTGCGTTCGGCGCCGGAGCCTACGCCGGCGCCCCCAGCTCCGCCCACACCGTCTTGCCGGCCGCGCCCGGCGTCCGTACGACGCCCCAGTCCAGACACAGCCGCTGCACGATGAACATGCCGTGGCCGCCGGGGCGGCCCGCGCGGTGGGGGGTGCGGGGTGCGGGCTGGCCCGTGCCCTTGTCGGAGACCTCGATCCGGATCACCTTGTTGTCGCAGGCGATCCACATCTCGTCCGGTCCGCCGGCGTGCAGGCAGGCGTTGGTGACCAGCTCGGAGACGACGAGCAGCACATCCTCGGCGGCGGCCCGCTGGTCGGCCGTGGCGGCCGGCAGCCACCCCCACGCGTACAGCGCCTGGCGGGCGAAGTCGCGGGCGAGCGGCACGACCCCGCTCTGGCCGTCGAAGTCCAGCCGACGGACCTGACGCCCCGCCGACGGCCCGGCGGACGACTCGGACCCCTCGGACGCCCCGGAAGCGCCGCTGGGCTCGGGGCCGCGGTCGCCCGGCGAGAAAGGCCGGGTGGTGCTCATCAGCGCTTCACCTCACCGATTCACCAGTTCAACGTTCACACAATTCACAAGTCTGTACGCAGAGTCACGCCAGTACACGCCCTTGCCTGACAGGTCGGTCACAGTCCCCCACCCCCGGTGGCCGACATCACAGCCGACAGGTTCAGGATGTCTCCTGCCCGACCGGGCCGAGGGAACACCCCCTATTCGGCACAAATGATGTGACGTCTGATGCGGCGTCGGACGAGAGGGGTCAACCCGCCCCGTCGGCCTCGTCGGCGAGGGCTGCGTCGAGCGAGTCGTGGACCGTGAAGACCGCCGCGGCCCCCGTGATCTCGAACACACGCGCAACGGCGGGCAGCATGCCCGCGAGATGCACCCCGCCACCGGCGGCCTCCGCTTTCAGACGGGCCCCGAGCAGCACGTTCAGCCCCGTGGAGTCGCAGAACTCGAGCCGCGAGCAGTCGACGACCAAGCGGCTGAAGCCCTTGTCGAGGCAGTCCTCGAGTGGCTCACGCAACAAATCGGCCGTGTGGTGGTCCAACTCACCCGCCGGGGTCACCACGGCACTGGAGCCCTCTTCCCGCACCTCGACCAGAAGTCGGCCAGACTGTGCGCTGCCGACCGTCCCGCGGTCCATGCCGTCTCTCACTCCCGACGTCGTGGCTGCTGACTCACGCTCTCGAACACTACGCCTTCCCTACGCCCTCCAACACCCGAACATCCACCCAGAAACGGACATTTCGGAACAGAGCGCACTTGCGGTGGGCTCACGAAAGCGGGTAGGGCTAGTAGAGACACGTAACCGACTCGGCCGGCTTTGGAGGCGCCGCACACCGCAGTGCACGCACAGGCTTCGGCAGCCATATGCCGAGAACGATGGAGGACATCATGTCACCCCGGCTCGACGCATCGCATACCCAGAGCGCGACGTCGGCACCCCGACCGGAACATCTGGATCCCATCGAGCAGAACAGCGAGGTGCGTTCCGAACCCGACTTCGGTCAGGAGTTCGGCCAGGACGACGTACTCGCCGGGCTTCCGGACATCCCCCCGTACGACGAAGTGGGGCCGGTGGACGCACGGGCCCTGTCCAAGACCCTCTTCGAGCGGCTGGAGTCGCTGGAGGAAGGGACCCACGAATACTCGTACGTCCGCAACACCCTCGTCGAACTCAACCTCGCGCTGGTCAAGTTCGCCGCCTCCCGTTTCCGCTCGCGCAGTGAGCCGATGGAGGACATCATCCAGGTCGGCACGATCGGCCTGATCAAGGCGATCGACCGCTTCGAGCTCGCGCGCGGCGTGGAGTTCCCCACCTTCGCGATGCCGACCATCGTCGGCGAGATCAAGCGTTTCTTCCGCGACACGTCATGGTCGGTGCGGGTGCCGCGCCGTCTGCAGGAACTCCGGCTCGACCTGGCCAAGGCCGGTGACGAGCTGGCCCAGCAGCTCGACCGCGCCCCGACGGTGGCGGAACTGGCCGAGCGCCTCGGCCTGACCAACGACGAGGTCGTCGAGGGCATGGCCGCGTCGAACGCGTACACCGCCTCCTCGCTGGACGCCCAGCCCGAGGAGGACGACGCCGAGGGCGCGCTGGCCGACCGGATCGGCTACGAGGACCACGGCATCGAAGGCATCGAGTACGTCGAGTCGTTGAAGCCGCTCATCGCCGAACTGCCGCCCAGAGACCGGAAGATCCTCTCCCTGAGGTTCGTCGCGGGCATGACCCAGTCGGAGATCGGCGACGAACTCGGCATCTCGCAGATGCATGTGTCGCGGCTGCTCTCGCGCACCTTGATCCGGCTCCGGAAGGGGCTGACGGTCGAGGAGTGACGACCGGCGGCGGAGGCGCGCCCGCCTCCCGCTGACCTGCGCTGTGCCCGGTACCCCGCCGAATCCGTCGGCCGGATACCGGGCACAGCGCGTCATACCGGGCACAGAGCGTTCGGCCCCTCGCACGAGGCTCATGGGTTACCCACAGAAACCCTTTCCCCAAAGCTCCCCTTCCTTCACTATGAGCCGTCATACCCGCCGGTAGCTCAGGACTCCGTGCGGGTGGCAAGGCTGCAAGGAGGCAGGCGGATGGCTCGGGCCGACGACGGCGGGGACCGTGACCGTGGGATGCACGCGGGCGCGTCCGACGCGCGGCTCACCGAGCTGCTGCGTGCCGACACGGCCACCGCGTACCAGGCGCTCCAGGAACTCCGCGACCGCCATCACGCGCCTGTCCTCGCGTACGCCCGCCTGTGCACCCCGAACGACTCCATGGCGCGGCAGCTGGCCGCCCAGGCCTTCACGCTCGCGGCCCGTCAGACGGCACGCGGCGTCGACCCGGGCCTCCCCTGGCGGCACCGGCTCCTGCTGCTGACCGCCCGGTCGGCCGGCACGTGGGCCATGGACGAGCGGGCCGCGGGCCTGGACGCGGGACTGCTCCTCGTCCTGAACACGACGGGTCCGTCCGGCCCGGTCCCGCCCATGCTCCCGGCGTTCCAGACCCTGTCGTCCCGCACCCAGGGCCTGATCTGGTACGGAGTCGTGGAGCGGGAGCCGGCGGAACGGACGGCCGCTCTCCTCGGCCTCACCCGCGAGGACGTGACGTACGGCATCGGCCCGGCGCTCCAGCAGCTGGCCAGGGCCTGCCTGCGCACCCGTCTCGCCGCCTCCGACGACCCCGACTGCCCCGACTTCGGCCGCCTCATCGAGGAGTCGGTCCGCCCGGAAAGCCCCCGCGACAGCGCCGATCTACGCGCGCACATGACGCGCTGTCCGCACTGCACGACGGCGTACGAGGAGCTGTCGACCCTGCGGGACACACCGCGCACGGCACTGACGGAGGGGCTGCTGCCGTGGGGCGGGACGGCGTATGCGGCGGGCGACGCGGCGGAGCGAGAGTCCGTCGGCCTTGCTGCGCAGAGGAGTTGGCCGGCCGGAGGCCGGCCGTGGGATCGCCGTCGGTTCGTGCTGGTGTCGGCGGCGCTCGGGGTGGCGTTGCTGCCGCTGGTGCTCTTCCTGGCGGCGCAGGGCGATTCGTCGTCGCCGCAGGAACCGGTGGGCTCCGTCGGTACCGCGGTGAGTGCGCCGACGGTGGCGGTGACGGTGACCGCGACGGTGTCGGTCACGCCGTCGGCCTCCTCGCCCTCGCCTTCGCCGTCTCCGTCACGGACGTCCAAGTCGCCTTCCCCGACAAGGACTCCGAAACCGACGAAGACCGCCCGCCCGAAGCCGACCCCCTCTCCCGTTCGCCCGCCCGACGGCACCTTCGCGCAGGTCGTGAACGTCGCCACAGGGCTGTGCCTGGACATCGACGGCCCTCCGTACAACGGCACGGACGTCGTCACGGCCACCTGCACGTCCTCGAGCGACCAGCGCTGGCGGGTCGACTCCGAACGCGGCGTGCTGCAGTCGTACGCCTATCCCGACTACTGCCTGGACAGCCGGGGTTCGACCTACCGGGGAGTCGGGATCTGGACCTGCGACTCGGTCTACGGGCGCAACGGCCAGAACCTGTGGTTCATGGTGGACGCCGACGGGGTGATCCGCCCGGGGATCGCCCCGGACCATGCGGTGACGCCGAGCGGGGACAGGTGGCTGTCGCTGGCGCCGGAGGCGGGGCGGCGGGATCAGCGGTGGCGGGCAGGGGCGCCATGAGGCCGACTGATCTCTGGTTACCCACGGTTACCTGAGGGCCACGCCCTCCACTCGACCCCCCTCTCACACCCCCCGGATCGTCACAACTCCGGGCTGCACCGTGTCTTCCCTCCTCTACGCCCCGGGCGTACCTTGACGGCCGATCTGATGTGCCGTCAGGAATGAGGGGACCGTGTCGAAGCAGAAGCGAACCGCCGCGCTTGCGACCGCCGCGGCCCTGGCCGGCTCGGCGGTGTTGATGGCCGCCCCTGCGGCCCGGGCCGAGGTCGTCGACGTCAACTACGCCTGCAAGACGCCCATCGGCGACAAGAGCGCCGTCTCGCCCATCGACATCAAGGGCGTCAAGAGCGGCAGCGGCTACAAGATCACCATGTCGTGGCAGAAGGGCGTCTCGTCCAGCCCGGTCGAACTGGGCAAGGGCGCGATGAACCCGAGCGCCACCGTCAAGCTGGGCGGCGCCGACAGCGGCACCCTGAACGTCACGGGTCCCGCCAACCAGGAGGCGATTCCCGCCAACACCCCCATCAAGATCAATGACTTGACGGGCACGTACACCCCGAAGAAGACCGGCAAGGTCACCTTCACGGCAGGCGTGCTCACCATCAAGGCGCTCGGTACGACGACCACGTGCACGCCCACCAACAGCCCCGGCCCCTCGCTGACCCTCGACGTCACGGCCGCGAGCGGTGGCGGCGGGGCCCAGAGCGGTTCCGGCTCCGGCGCGGAGCTGCCGCAGACAGGACCGGAGGACTCGGCCATCGCCCTCGGCACGCTGGGCGGCACGGTGCTGCTCGCGGGGGCGGCGGGGGCGTTGTGGCTGACGCGGCGGAATCAGACCTGAACGCTCCGCTGGGAATGCTGCGATGGGAGGTGCCGCGATTGGAGAGTGCCGCTATGTGTCGGCGTTCGTCTGCGGCGCCGTTGTGGCTGGTCGCGCAGTTCCCCGCGCCCCTCACGGGGCGCTGCCGAACCGTCCTTCACCTGTGTCTGTCGCTGGTCGTGCTGCTCGGAGGCGCGTCGGTGGCGAGCGCTGCCGACGGGTGGTCCCTCGCGCCCTCCGGCGGTGGGCGGCCGTCCTTCTACGGCGAGGGTGCGCCCGGGGCGGTTCTGGAGGACACGGTGTCCGTGACCAACCCCAGCGGCGAACCCGTCACGGTCCGGCTCCACGCCACCGGCGTCACCTTCGCGGACGGCACCGTACGTGTCCCTGCGCGCACCCGTGCCGACGTCCCCTTCACGGTGACGGCTCCGGCCGCCGACCGCACCGTCGAGATCGTCGCCCGTGACGGGGACGGCCGTGAGCGGCGGGTCCCGTTCCGGCTGCGGGTCACCGTCCCGGAGGTGTCCGCCCTGACCGTCGAGCATGTGGCGGTGCGCGGCGACCGTATCGCGTACGAGCTGGTCAACCGCGGTACGACGTCCCTGGAGCCGCGGCTGGCCGTCCGGGCGGACGGCGTCCTCGGCCGAGTCCTCGACCGCGGGCCGCGCTCCCTCCCCGTCGCCCTTCCCCCGGGCAGCCGTACGAAGCTCACCGAGCCCTGGCCCGACCGGCCCGCCCTGGACGCGGTCGACGTACGGCTGACCGTGACGGCGGCGGGCGGGGTGCGGGACACGGCGGAAGTGTCGGCGCGGTTCGTGCCGTCGGGTGCGGTGGCGGGGGGCGCGGGGGCGGTCGCGGCGATCGGTGCCTTCTTCGTCGTACGACGTCGTGGGCGCCGTAGGGCGGGAAGCGGCCGTGAGTCGGTCACCGAACAGCCGTGCCGGGACGTCGAGTTGACGGGAGCTGTGCAGTGAACGGCAAGGTGCGCGGCGCGCTGCTGGCGCTGCTGTGTCTGATCCCGCTCGTGGGCGTGGCGCAGCCCGCCTCGGCCGCGGACCCGCCCACCGTGAAGCTCTCCAAGTCCCAGGCGGGGACCGGTGGTTCGATCACCGTCACCGGTGAGGGGTGGCGGCCCCGCGCCCTGCTGATGATCCTGATCTGCGGCCGGTCGGTGCCGTCCACAGGCGTGACCGGCGGCACCAACTCCTGCGCCAACGCGGACGGCAGGGCCGTCACGACCGACGCCGAGGGGCACTTCAGCCGGAAGCTGCCGGTGGCCGAGCCGCCCGTGCCCTGCCCGTGCGTGGTGCACGTGGCGACGGTGACCGGGTCGAAGGCCGAGGCCGACGCCGTCTTCCAGGTGGCCGGGCACGCGGTCGAGCCGCTGCCCGCGGAACCGGCGGGCGGACGCCTGTCGGTCCTCACGGACACCCGGCTGGACGGCTCCAGTGGCCTGCTGACCTGGTTCGGCGCGCCGCCAGCACGCACGCTCGTCTTCACCGTGGGCAATGTGGGCACCTCCGCGGTCAAGAACCCCGTATTCCAAGTCGGCACGTCTCATGGCGTGTTCGCCCCGCAGTGGGAGGAACAGCAGTGGCGCGGCACGATCCAGCCGGGGAGGAAGGCACGGATCGAACTGCCGGTGGAACTCGCCGCCGGGGCGCACGGCGACTACACCGTCTCCCTGAAGTACGGCGGCAAGGTGATGGCCGAACAGCCCTGGGGCGTGGGCCGGCCCTGGGGTGTGACGCTGTTCTGGGTCCTGGTCTGTCTGGTCGTACCGGCGGCGTTGTTCCGCGTCGGGATGGCGGTGGTGGACCGGGTGCGGCCACGGCAGACGTCCCGCCGCCGCGGCCTCCGCCTGCCCGAAATGGCCCTGCGCATCCCGGGCTTGAAGCCCCGTGAAGAGGCGAGGCACGCCCTCCCCTCTTCCTCCTCATCGACCCTGCCGTGGTTCACCCCGGACAACGACCCGGGCACGGCCGGCCGGCTCTCCGCACCGCACGACGACAGCCCGACGAGTCCTACGACTCCCACCAGGAAGGGAACCACGTGAGCAAGCGAAGGAGAGTCACACCGGTCGGGCCCCGGAGCGCCCGCAGCCCTCGTAGCCCTCGGAGAGCCGGCGCGGCGGGCGTCGCCCTGATGCTGGGCGGCGCCGGTGTGCTGCTCGGCGTGGCCGCCGCGCCCGCGCAGGCGGCCGAGGTGTCGTACGCGACCGAGTGCATCCCGCCCGCGATCTCCGGGCTGCCGCCGGTCCAGGGCACGACCAAGGTGGAGATCACCGCGCCCGCGGAGGCGAAGGTCGGCGACGAGGTGCAGATCGTCTGGAAGTTCGTCCAGGCGGCGTCGAAGAACCCCGACATCCTCGATCTGGAGAAGGACACGGTCCAGCCGACGGGCACGCTGAAGGCGGCGGGCGCGCAGACGGCCGACATCGCGATGCAGGGCCCGCGGCAGAACCCGCCGATCCCCAAGAACAGCGACATGAAGCTGTCCGACATGAAGGGCAAGCTGAAGCTGACGGCACCGGGCGAGGTGTCCCTGACCCCGGACGCCTACAACATCAACGTCAACAAGCCGATCTCGACGGACACCAAGTGCACGCCCAAGGAGACGGTGAAGCCGGCGGCCACGATCAAGGTGACGGACGCGGGCGGGGGCTCGGGCGGTACGACGGGAGGGTTGCCGACGGTCGTGCCGACGCTGCCGACGAGCGTGCCGACCGGGCTGCCGACGGGGTCGTCCAGCCCGACTCCTGCGCCGACGCCGAGTGAGAGCGAGACAGGCGGGGACGACGGTGGTACGAGCACCGGGGGAGGGGGCGGTCAGACCGACTTCACGGGCAAGGAGGTCCAGGTCCCGTACGAGTGCAAGACGCCGATCGGCGACAAGGAGGCGACCTCGCCGGTCCAGATCAACGCCAAGAAGAACGGCGGCAGCTTCGACCTGACGGTCCAGTTCAAGAAGTCGGTGATGGACAGCCCCGCCGACATCCCCAAGGACTCCGTCAAGCCGTCCATGGAGGTCGTCCTGGGCGGTGCGGACAAGGGCACGGTCCACGTCGAGGGCCCGACCAACTCCGAGGCCATCAAGGCGGGCGACCCCATCGAGATCCCGGACCTCACCGGCACCTACAAGCCGGGGGCCAGCGGAGAGTCGACCCTCTCCCCGGGCGTCCTGACGGTGAAGGCCCTGGGCACGACGACGACGTGCACGCCGACGAATACGGAGGTGTCCCTGACCCTGGACACGACCGAGCAGGCAAGCGGCGCGTCGGGCGGCGGCTCGACCGGCGGTTCCGCGGGCGGTTCGTCGACGGACGGCGGCCTCGCGGCGACGGGCGCCGAGGACGGTGGGTCCCTGAAGGCGCTGGGATTGGTAGCAGGGACGGCGCTGCTACTGGGAGGTGCGGTGTTCACCTTCATGCCGAAACGAAGGATGCGCTGACCAACGCTTCTTGGGGGCGCGGGGAACCGCGCACAGTGGCAAAACCAACAGGGCCGCTGCAATCCACCCGGATCACAGCGGCCCCGTCGGCCCAAGCACAGCGCTAGCGCACGTCGCCCATCAGCGCCCGGATCTTCCGCCCGGCCATCATGAACGCCAGCCCCGCGGCCACGGCGATGACGGCCCACATCGAGTAGTACACGGCGTCACCCAGCGGAGCGTTCAGCTTGGTGGTCCAGCCGTTGAGCGCGTTGCCCGTGGCGGTGGCCAGGAACCACAGACCCATGATCTGGCCCACGAACTGCTTCGGCGCCAGCTTCGTCGACAGGGACAGGCCCACCGGCGACAGGCACATCTCGCCGAGGGTCTGCACCAGGTAGACGCTCAGCAGCCAGAAGACGGTGACCTTGCCCGTGTCGCTGTTCGCGGCGGCGGCGCCGGCCAGGCCCATGATGCCGAACGAGCCACCGATGAGGAGCATCGCCAGGGCGAACTTCATGGGCGTGCTGGGCTCACGGTCGCGTCGGGCCAGCTTCACCCACAGCGCGGCGAAGACCGGGGCGAGCACGATGACCATGGCCGGGTTCACCGACTGGTACCAGGACGCCGGGAACTCCCAGCCGCCGATCATGCGGTCGGTCTTGCCGTCCGCGAAGATCGTCAGCAGCGAACCGGACTGGTCGTAGATCATCCAGAACAGCACGGCGGTGGCGAAGAACCAGGCGAAGGCCTGGATCTTCGGCTTGTCCTCGGTGGCCAGGGCCGGGTTCCGGTACATGGTCACGAAGTAGACGATCGGGACCACGATGCCGAGGATCGCGAGCACGTTGACGATGTGCTCGATGTCGTAGGTACCCAGCAGGATGTCCAGGACCAGCGCGGCGACGGCGATGCCGCCCCACAGGGCGACCTTGCGCAGCGCGGCGCGCTTCTCCTCCGGGGAGGCCGGGGTGCCCGGCTCCTTGCCGATGTCGCCGAGGTGGCGGCCGCCGAGGACGTACTGGACGACGGCGAGGGTCATACCGACACCGGCGACACCGAAGCCGAGGTGCCAGTTGACGTTCTCGCCGAGGTAGCCGACGACCAGCGGGGCGGCCATGCCACCGATGTTGATCGCCATGTAGAAGAGGGTGAAGCCGGCGTCGCGGCGGGCGCTGGGCTGGCCCTCGTAGAGGCCGCCGACCATCGCGGAGATGTTCGGCTTCAGCAGACCGGTGCCGATCGCGATCAGGCCGAGGCCGCAGAAGAAGGCGATGTCCGCGGGGATCGCCAGCGTGAAGTGGCCGGCCGCGATGACGATGCCGCCGACGAGCACGGCCTTACGCGCGCCCCAGAGGCGGTCGGCGACCCAGCCACCGGGCATGGCGGCCATGTAGACGACCGCGTTGTAGACGCCGTAGATCGAGGCGGCCAGGGCTTCCCGGCCCGCCAGGGGGCCGTCGAGGACGCCCGCGATCAAGTAGAGGACGAGAATGCCGCGCATTCCGTACCAGGAGAAGCGCTCCCACATCTCCGTCATGAAAAGCGTGGCCATACCGCGGGGGTGGCCGAAGAAGGTCTTCTCGGTGCCGGGGGTGCCCGGGTTGGCCGAGTCCTTCGTCAGGCTGGACGCCATGGTCGATCCTTGCTGGTCGGGACGCGCACGACAGCGAACGGTCACGCGCCCGGTGGGGGGCGGCCGGCACCGGCGGGTACGGCCGCCCGTCCCACGCCCGGGGGAGTCCCGCTCCGGGTCTCGGAGCGGAAGACGGCGACCGCCGGGATCCACGCCCCCGCATTCAGGGGCCCGGCCACAGGTCATTCCATTTCACGCGCACATAAAAGAGACCCTCAGCGTCAAGTGCCGCCGAAGGTCCCTGCAGTGCTACAGGCGTAGATTCACCATACGTCAGGACACTGCCGGATATGGAAGGACTTGAGACAGGGATCACAGGTGTCGGGGGAACCGCAGGCACCCTTTCCAAGGTCCTTTCCAGGATCGCACCTCTTAGGCATAGGTCTGTACCACAGCGCCGGAAGGTAAGAGACGCCCCCAAGAACGGTAAGAATCAAGGCGTCCGATCACACCCCAGCTCTTGTCATGGGCGGACTACCATCAGCTCATGACCCGTGTACTGCTCGCCGAGGACGACGCGTCCATTTCGGAGCCGCTGGCCCGCGCACTGCGCCGGGAAGGGTACGAGGTCGAGGTGCGGGAGGACGGACCCACCGCACTCGACGCTGGAATGCAGGGCGGTATCGATCTGGTCGTGCTGGACCTCGGTCTGCCCGGCATGGACGGCCTGGAGGTGGCCCGGCGACTGCGTGCCGAGGGCCACACCGTGCCGGTCCTCATCCTGACCGCGCGCGCCGACGAGGTGGACACCGTCGTAGGCCTGGACGCGGGCGCCGACGACTACGTCACCAAGCCGTTCCGGCTCGCCGAACTGCTCGCGCGTGTGCGGGCCCTCCTCCGGCGCGGGGCGGCGGAGCCGCAGCAGCCGCCGGCGACGCACGGAGTGCGGATCGACGTCGAGTCGCACCGGGCGTGGATGGGGGACGAGGAACTCCAGCTGACCGCCAAGGAGTTCGACCTGCTGCGGGTGCTGGTGCGGGACGCCGGGCGGGTGGTCACCCGCGACCAGCTGATGCGCGAGGTGTGGGACACGACGTGGTGGTCGTCCACCAAGACCCTCGACATGCACATCTCCTGGCTGCGCAAGAAGCTCGGGGACGATGCGGCCAACCCTCGGTACATCGCCACGGTGCGTGGAGTGGGTTTCCGGTTCGAGAAGAGTTAGGCGGCGCCTCATCGCCGTGGGACCTTCGCCCAGTGTGCGACTGCTGCGCCGTCGTGGCTGGTCGCGCCCGCGCGGCGGAGCCGCAGATCGATGAGGTCCCGCGCTCCTACAGGGGCGCTGCCGTACTGGTCGTTGTGAAGTTACCGGCCCTAAGGATCGTCCCGTGCGTCGCCGTCTCATCCAGTCCACCCTCGCGGTCGTTCTCGTCGTGATCGCCGTGTTCGGCGTGTCACTGGTGATCGTCGAGACGCGGACGATCACCAACACCGCGCAGGAACGGGTGGACACCGAGGCGGTGCGGCTGGTCAGCATCGTGGACAGCCGGCTGCTCGGGGACGAGACCGTCGACGCGGAGGTGCTGCGCGACCAGATCCAGGGGGATCGTTACGCCGAGATCCGGATCCCGGGGAAGCCGGTGATCGAGGTGGGCACCAGGCCGACCGGTGAGGTCATCAGTGCGAAGGAGACCGGCGAGGAGGGCGAGACGGTCACCGTGCAGGAGCCGCGTTCGTCGGTGACGCGGGAGGTCGGCCGTACGTTGCTGATCATCGGGGCGGTGGCGCTGCTGGCGGTGATCGCGGCGGTCCTGCTGGCGGTGCGCCAGGCCAACCGCCTCGCCTCCCCGCTCACCGACCTCGCGGAGACGGCGGAACGCCTCGGCTCGGGCGACCCCCGTCCGCGTCACAAGCGGTACGGCGTCCCGGAGCTGGACCGTGTGGCGGACGTACTGGACTCCTCGGCCGAGCGCATCGCCCGCATGCTGACGGCGGAACGCCGGCTGGCGGCGGACGCCTCCCACCAGCTCCGCACCCCGCTCACGGCCCTCTCGATGCGCCTGGAGGAGATCACCCTCACCGAGGATCTCGACACGGTGAAGGAGGAGGCGACCATCGCCCTGACGCAGGTGGAGCGCCTCACGGACGTGGTCGAACGCCTCCTGACCAACTCCCGGGACCCGCGCAACGGCTCCGCCGTCACCTTCGACCTGGACGAGGTCATCCAGCAGCAGCTCGCCGAGTGGCGCCCGGCCTACCGCAGCGCGGGGCGGGCGATCGTCAGCTCGGGCAAGCGCCACCTCCAGGCGGTCGGCACGCCGGGTGCGGTGGCCCAGGTCCTGGCGGCCCTGATCGAGAACTCCCTCATGCACGGCGGTGGCACGGTGGCGCTGCGCACCCGCGTCACCGGCAACCAGGCGGTCATCGAGGTCACGGACGAGGGCCCGGGCATCCCGGCGGACCTGGGCGCCCGCATCTTCGAGCGCGCCATCAGCGGCCGCAACTCCACGGGCATCGGCCTCGCGGTCGCCCGAGACCTCGCGGAAGCAGACGGCGGCCGCCTGGAAATGCTCCAGACCAACCCCCCGGTCATCGCCCTGTTCCTCTCCCGCACACCCCCGGCGAAGAAGCCGACACAGGACGCGGGTCCGACGGTCAGGTGACCGTTGAGGGGAAGGATTTCCCAGCCCGTCCGGCGTTTGAGGACAAGGCCCCTTCAGGGCCGAAGCGGGGTCTGGGGGCCGCAGGCCCTCAGGGACCGGGGCCGAAGGGGCGGAGCCCCTGGAGGACGGGACGGATAGGGGCGGCGGGGGCGAGAAACTCCCGGGCCCGCAACCGGCACCAGGCAGGTCAGCCCACCCGCTGCCCGACCCGCGGCTTCTCCGCCTCCGGCTGCCGCCCCTTCAGGAACGATTCCGCACCGGCCACAGCCTCCCCCTCCGACGAAGGAAGCGCCCGGAACACCCACGTCCGATACGACCAGAACCGGAACAACGTCGCGATCCCGATACCGAGGAACTTGAAGACGTTGCTCTGCAGCGGACTGTCCCAGCCGAACCCGTACGTCGCCGCGTACAGCACACCGTTCTCGATCACCAGACCGACCACGCTGAACAGCAGGAACAGTCCCAGTTCCTTCGTACGGCGACCCTTGTCGCGGTCCCGGTACGTGAAGTACCGGAAGCCCAGGTAGTTGAAGATGATCGCGACGACGGTCGCGATGACGCTCGCCCGCACCACCTGGAGGTCGGTCCCATGCCGCACCAGGTTGAACACGAGGAGATTGACCAGAAGCCCCGCTCCCCCCACCGCACCGAACTTGGCGACCTCACGCACCAGCCGGTCGAAGCGCTGCCGAACGGCACTGCGAGGTACCGGAGGCGCCGCATGAAGCCCCGAGGAACCACGTCCCATGGTCGTGAAGGCTCCTGTCGGTCGATGTGTCGGTCATGTGCCGATCGGTTTCGTCAACCCAGCCATGCTAACCACCCCCCTCGGCGATTGCCTGTGCGCGAGGTCATAGGTCGGGAACAGGTCGGGAAGAGCCCCGGAAAAGTCCGGTAAGAGGGTCGCCCCCGCGTGGCCGATACCCTAGGGGCGTGACGTTCCCGGTAGTCGGCATGGTCGGCGGGGGCCAGCTCGCTCGTATGACACACGAGGCAGGCATCCCGCTGGGCATCAGGTTCAAGCTCCTCAGTGACACCCCTCAGGATTCCGCGGCGCAGGTCGTCAGCGATGTCGTCATCGGCGACTATCGCGACCTCGACACGCTGCGCGAGTTCGCGCGCGGGTGCGATGTGATCACCTTCGATCACGAACACGTACCCACCGAGCACCTCAGGGCCCTGGAGGCGGACGGCATCCCCGTACGCCCGGGCCCCGACGCGCTCGTGCACGCCCAGGACAAGGGTGTGATGCGCGCGAAACTCGACGCGATCGGCGTGCCCTGCCCACGGCACCGCATCGTGAGCGACCCGGCCGACGTGGCCGCGTTCGCGCGCGAAGGACTTCCCGAAGGCGCGGTGGGTGACGGATTCCCCGTCGTCCTGAAGACCGTCCGCGGCGGTTACGACGGCAAGGGCGTCTGGGTCGTCGACTCCGTCGAGGAGGCCGCCGAGCCGTTCAAGGCAGGCGTCCCGGTCCTCGCCGAGGAGAAGGTCGACTACGTCCGCGAGCTCGCCGCCAACGTCGTACGCTCCCCGCACGGCCAGGCCGTCGCCTACCCGGTGGTCGAGTCCCAGCAGGTCAACGGCGTCTGCGACACCGTCATCGCCCCGGCCCCCGACCTCGACGAGGCCCTCGCCCTGAAGGCCGAGGAGATGGCCCTCACCATCGCCAAGGAACTGGGCGTCGTCGGCCACCTCGCCGTCGAGCTGTTCCAGACCCGCGACGGCCGCATCCTCGTCAACGAACTGGCGATGCGCCCCCACAACTCGGGCCACTGGACCCAGGACGGCGCGATCACGTCCCAGTTCGCCAACCACGTCCGGGCGGTCCTCGACCTCCCCCTCGGCGACCCGCGCCCGCGCACCAAGTGGACGGTCATGGTCAACGTCCTGGGCGGCGACTTCCCGGACATGTACTCCGCGTACCTGCACTGCATGGCCCGCGACCCCCAGCTCAAGATCCACATGTACGGCAAGGACGTGAAGCCCGGCCGCAAGGTCGGCCACGTCAACACCTACGGCGACGACCTGGACGACGTGCTGGAGCGCGCCCGTCACGCTGCCGGCTACCTGAGAGGCACGATCACCGAATGAGCCCCGTTGTTGGCATCGTCATGGGTTCGGACTCCGACTGGCCCGTCATGGAGGCCGCCGCCCAGGCCCTCGACGAGTTCGAGATCGAGTACGAGGTCGACGTCGTCTCCGCGCACCGTATGCCGCGCGAGATGATCACGTACGGTGAGCAGGCCGCCGAGCGCGGACTGAAGGTGATCATCGCCGGGGCCGGAGGCGCCGCCCACCTGCCCGGCATGCTGGCCTCCGTCACGCCGCTCCCGGTCATCGGCGTCCCCGTCCCGCTGAAGTACCTCGACGGCATGGACTCACTGCTGTCGATCGTGCAGATGCCGGCCGGCGTGCCCGTCGCCACCGTCTCGGTCGCCGGTGCCCGCAACGCCGGTCTGCTCGCCGCCCGCATCCTCGCCGCCCACGACGAGGAGCTGCTGCAGCGGATGCGCGAGTTCCAGCAGGACCTGAACGACCAGGCCACCGAGAAGGGCAAGCGGCTGCGCGCCAAGGTCGAGGGAGCGGGCGGGTTCGGCTTCGGCGCGGGGAAGTGACGCCGATGACCTCCGCTTCGCTGGGGGCGGCCCGGGAACTCCTGCGCGAGTTCCCGGTCGTCGACGGCCACAACGACCTCCCGTGGGCCCTGCGCTCCCAGGTCCGCTACGACCTCGACGCCCGAGACATCGCCACCGACCAGGCCGCTCACCTGCACACCGACATCCCGCGCCTGCGCGAGGGCGGCGTGGGTGCGCAGTTCTGGTCGGTGTACGTCCGCTCGGACTACGCCGGTGACAAGGCGGTCAGCGCCACCCTCGAACAGATCGACTGCGTACGGCAGCTGCTGGCGCGCCATCCGGCCGACCTGCGCCCCGCGCTGACGGCCGCGGACATGGAGGCGGCCCGCGCGGAGGGCCGTATCGCCTCCCTCATGGGCGCCGAAGGCGGCCACTCGATCGCGAACTCCCTGGCCACGCTGCGCGCGCTGTACGCGCTCGGCGTCCGCTACATGACCCTCACCCACAACGACAACATCGCGTGGGCGGACTCGGCGACGGACGAACCGAACGTCGGCGGCCTGTCGGCCTTCGGCCGCGAGGTCGTCCGGGAGATGAACCGCGAGGGCATGCTGGTCGACCTCTCGCACGTGGCGGCGACGACGATGCGCGACGCGCTGGACACCTCCACCGCCCCGGTGATCTTCTCCCACTCCTCCGCCCGTGCGGTCTGCGACCACCCCCGCAACATCCCCGACGACGTCCTGGAACGCCTCCCCGGCAACGGCGGCATCGCGATGGTGACCTTCGTGCCGAAGTTCGTGCTCCAGGCGGCGGTCGACTGGACGGCCGCGGCCGACGAGAACATGCGCGCCCACGGCTTCCACCACCTCGACACGACCGCCGAGGCGATGAAGGTGCACCGCGCCTTCGAGGAGAGCAACCCGCGCCCGGTCGCCACCGTGGCCACGGTCGCCGACCACTTGGACCACATGCGCGAGGTCGCCGGCGTCGACCACCTCGGCATCGGCGGCGACTACGACGGCACCGCCTTCACCCCCGACGGTCTGAACGACGTCTCCGGCTACCCGAACCTCATCGCCGAACTGCTGGACCGCGGCTGGTCGAAGCCCGACCTGGCCAAGCTGACCTGGCAGAACGCCGTACGGGTGCTGGGTGCGGCGGAGGACGTGGCCCGCGACCTTCAGGCGACGCGGGGGCCGTCCAACGCGACCATCGAGGAACTGGACGGACTGGACGGCTGATCGTCGAGGGCGGGGTAGTCGGTGTAGCCGGTCGCCCCGCCCGTGTACATCAGGTACCTGTCCCGCACCGGGTTGAGCGGTGCCCCGAGCCGCAGCCGCGTGACCAGGTCCGGGTTGGCGAGGAACGGCCTGCCGAGGGCGACCAGGTCGGCCCCGGCGGCCAGCATGTCCGTGGTGGCCCGGGTGACGGCCTCGGTGGTGAGTCCGGGCAGGACCGGGTTGCCGATCAGGACGCCGGGCCAGTCGGCGCGGATCCGCCGGTACACCGCCGTGTCCGGGTCGGCGTGCACGAGGTGCAGATAGGCCAGGTCCAGGTCCTTCAGCCGGGCCACCAGCGCCGGGTAGAGGACGTCGGTGTCGTCCTCCGCGATGCCGTTGACGGTGTTCCCCGGGGAGATCCGTACGCCCACCCGGTCGGCGCCGATCGCGTCGGCCACCGCCTCGGTGACCTCCGCCGTGAACCGCACCCTCCGCCGCGCCGGCCCGCCGTATCCGTCCGTCCTGCGGTTGGTGTTCCCGGCGAGGAACTGGTGCAGCAGATGACCGTTGGCGGAGTGCACCTCGACGCCCTCGAAGCCGGCCTCGACGGCCCGCCGGGCCGCTGCGGCGAAGTCGGCGGCGGTGGCCCGGATGTCGTCCGCGGTCATCTCCCGGGGGACGACGGCGGGCTGGTGTCCGCGTGGCGTGAAGATCGTCTCGGGCAGTGGTACGGGGGAAGGCGCGACCGGCGTCAGACCGGTGGTCGCCGGGTGGCTGACCCGCCCGCCGTGCTGGAGCTGCAGGAACATCCGCCCGCCACCCGCCCGCACGGCCTCGGTCACCCGCCGCCACCCGGCCGTGTGCCGGTCGGTGTGCATCGCGGTGATGTTCGGGTACGTCTGCCCGACCGGGTTGGGCGTCGAGGCCTCGCCGATGATCAGGCCGGCGGTGGCGCGCTGGGCGTAGTGGGTGACCATCAGGTCGGTCGGGGTGCCGTCGGCCTCCGCGCGGTTGCGGGTCAGCGGCGCCATCACGAGGTGGTGGGGAAGCTCGAGCCGGCCAAGGCGGGCCGGTGCCAGGAAGTCCGTTGTCTGCCTCATGGCCGTACGCTAGAACCTGACATCAGTGTCAGATTCAAGCCCGGACCGAGCGGGGGGCAGTGGCATGCGGATCGGTGAACTGGCCCGGCGCACCGGCGTGAGCGAGCGGTCGCTGCGCTACTACGAGACCCAGGGGCTGCTGCGCGCCGACCGCACCCCCGGCGGGCACCGCGACTACCCGGGGGCGGCCGTCGACCGGGTCATCCGGATCCAGGAGCTGTTCGCCGCCGGGCTGCACAGCAGCAGGATCGCCCAGCTGCTGCCCTGCATGCGGGACACCGACGGCGGCCCCTCCGCCGTCGCCACGCCCCGGCTGGTCGAGGACCTCACCGCCGAGCGCGACCGCATCGACCGCATGATCGCCGACCTCGTCCGCTCCCGCGACACCCTGGACCAGGTGATCGAGGCGGCCCGGGAACGCTGACCGGCACCCCCGTACTCCCGCCGCCCCCGTACCCCCGAACGCACCGCCCACCAGGAAGCCGCTCCGGGTCCGTGCGACGGTGAACCGTACTGCTGATCAGGATCCCGAGCACGTACGGAGACCGCCATGGCAGACCTCAGGGACGAACTGGACACCAGCTCCGAGGTCGGCGGACTCGACGGCCTGCCCGACCCGCTCCCCGCAGAGCCGTCCGAACCGGTCACCGGCCCGGCCGAAGGCTCCGACACCGGCCTCCTCGACCGCGCACATGCCCTCCTCGACGCCCATCCCGTCGCCGACGGCTACAGCGGACTGCCGTCGGCGCTGCGTGACCTCCCAGGGGTCGACCTGGAACTCGGCGAGGGCGCCGTCGACACGGACGTGCCGCGGATGCGCGAAGGCCACGTCACCGCGTTGTTCTGGGCGCTCCACCTGCCCGAGGAACCGGCCGGTGACCGGGCCGTCGCCGCCACGCTGGACCAGCTGGACCTGGTGAAGACCGTCGTACGGGGCCACCCCGAGAGCCTGCGCCTCGCCGACGCCCCGGGGCCGATCACCGACGCCCGCCACACCGGCCGCATCGCCGTCCTGCTCGGCCCCGCCGCGGGCGCCGCCCTCGGCGACTCGCTCGCCATCCTGCGCTGCCTGCACGCGCTCGGGCTGCGCGCCCTCACCCTGTCCGGCACCTCCTGGGCGGGCGAGGCGGGGCTGACCCGGTTCGGCGAGGAGGTCCTGCGTGAGATGAACCGCCTCGGTGTGCTGGCCGACCTCTCCGGCGCCTCCGCCGACACCGTCCGCCGCGCGTGCGCGGTCTCCAAGGCCCCGGTCGTGTGCGCCCGCTCCGCCGCCCGCGCTCTGCGCGCCCACCCGGCCAACCTCCCCGACGACCTGCTCGCCGTGCTGGGCGCCGCACGTGGCCTGTGCCTGGTGCCGCTCACCGCCGAGCAGACCGGCCCGTCCGTCCGGGACGTCGCCGACCATCTCGACCACGTCCGCGAGGTGGCCGGCCCGGAGTGCGTCGGCCTCTCCGGCGCGTACGACTCCGGCACCGCCCACCCCCAGGACCTCGCCGACGCCTCCCGCTACCCCCACCTCATCGCCGAGCTACTGCGCCGGGGCTGGACAGAAGCCGACATCGCGCTGCTGACCTGGGGCAATGTCCAGCGGGTGCTGCGCGAGGCCGACTTCACGGCGCGGGAGGCGCAGCGGCGCCGGGAGCCGTCGACGGCGAAGATCGCGGACCTCGACGGGTAGTGGTTGTCGGTGCCGGACCCCTCGACGGACAGCCGTTGCCGGTGCCGGATCAGGAGTGCTCGATCCGGCAGAGGCAGAACGGATGCCCCGCCGGATCGGCGTACACCCGGAAGTCGTCCTTGTCCTGAGCCTGCAGCAGCCGCGCGCCCAGCCCCAGCACCTTCTCCTGAGCCGCGTCGACCTCCTCCCAGGTGGACCCGGCGTCGAAGTCGAGGTGGAACTGCTGCGAGTTGCGGTCGGCCCGCGGCCACTCCGGCGGGGTGTACCCGGGCGCCGGCTGGAAGGCCAGCCGTGGCCCGTCCGGGAGCTGGAGGACGACCCACTCGGGGTCGTCCTCCTCCGGCGTACCGCCGCCGACGCCGGCGTAGAAGCGGGCGAGGGCGCGCGGGTCGGGGCAGTCGATGACGACGGAACGCAGACGGGTCACGGCGGCCATAGGGTCCTCCCGGCGGTCAAGGCATGATCAGCAGGCGCACAGGCAGAACGGGTGCCCCGCCGGATCCGCGTAAACCCGGAAGGTCCGCGAGCGGTCCTCGGCGTCCAGCGGCTTCGCACCCAGGGCCAGTACCTCTGCCTCGGCCGCGTCCAGATCCTCCACGGTCAGGTCCAGGTGGAACTGCTGCGAGTGATCGGGCGCGGGCCACTTCGGCGGTACGAACCCGGGGGCGGCCTGGAACGCGAGCGACTGCCCGCCGGGCACCTTCAGGTCCACCCAGTCTCCCTCCCCCTCGACGCTGCCGCCGAGCACGCGCGCGTAGAAGCCGGCGAGGGCGCGGGGGTCGGGACAGTCCACGACGACGACGCCCAGTTCGGCAATGGCCATGACTTCCTCCTTGAAGTCCGTGTTACCCATACCGTGCGGCAAGAGGTAACTCCGTTACCGCATACTCCCTCATTGGAGGTAACGTCGCAAGGGGAGCAGCGGGAGGTAGCGTGCAGCCATGAGTGAGCGATCGCCCGCGCCCGGGGGCCTGGAGCTGGTCCAGTCCCTGGTCAACACGCTGGACATCGAGTCGGGCGCCGACTCGCTGGACACGGCGGAGGGCCGGGCACGCTTCGGGCTGGCCGAAGCGGACGTGCCGGGGGCGCGGGAGCTGCGGGAGTCCCTGCGGGTGGCTCTTCTCGCACATGCCGGGCATCCGCCGCACCGGGTGGTGACGCCGTTGGGGGAGTTGCTGAGGGAGGGGCCGTTGGTGGTCGCGGTCGACGCGGCCGACGGCTCGGCCGGCCTCGTCGCCGCGGACGGGGGCTCGCTGACATCCCGGGTGGCGGTGGTGATCGCCCGGGCCCTGGTCGAGGGCTCGTGGAATCGGTTGAAGGCCTGTGAGGCCGTCGACTGCCACTGGGCGTACTACGACCGCAGCCCGGCGGGGCGGGGGCGGTGGTGCTCGATGCAGGTGTGCGGGGCGCGGGCGAAGATGCGGCGGTACCGGGCCAAGGACGCCGGCTAGTCCGCCTCCGCTTCCTCGCGTGTGCGGGACGCCCGCGACCCCACGAGCAGCAGGCACAGCACCGCGACCCCCGCGACGATCCCGGTCAGGACCAGCAAGGGGTCCAGCGGGCGGGTTGTCGACGCGGTGACCTGGGTCCGAGGCGCCGCGGTCGGTGTGGGCGCCGACTGCGGTACGGCCGCCGCCGACGAGGTGGGCGGCTGCCGTACGGAGGGAGAGGGAGACGAGCGGGTGGGGGACGGCGAACGAGTCGGCGCCGTCGGCCGAGCGGGCACGGTCGCATGATGGCCCGAGGACGACCCTGGTCCCGCGTGCTCGTGCGTCGGTTCGGGCGCCGACCTCGTCGGTGCCGCCTCGACCACGATCCGGGCCGTCATGCTCGGGTGGACGGTGCAGTAGTAGGCGTACGTCCCCGGCGTCGTGAACGTGAAGCTCCAGCTGCCGCCCTTGTTCAGCATGGGGGAGTGGAAGGCGGCCGGGGCGGACGTGGTCTTCACGTCGTGCGGGGCGGTGTCCTGGTTGGTCCAGGTCACCGTGGCGCCCGCGGGGATCGTCAGGGTCGCCGGGCGGTACGCGTACCCGCTCATGGCCACCCGGTACGTCGCCGCCGACGCGCTATCGCCCGGCACCGCGAACAACAGCCCGAGCAGGACGGACAGGACGAGTACGGCCCCCTGGACCGCTCGCCGGGCCGCCCTCACGCGAACTCCCCGGCGACCAGCAGCCGCAGCCGGGTGGTGGGACGCAGCCTGCCGAACCGGAAGCCGGTCGCGCGCCGCAGCAGCCGGTACGGCAGCCGGGCCACACCGACGCCGAGCAGCCGGTCGTCGGCGCGCTCGACGACCCGCAGCCGCAGCAGCACGGGGAAGTCGGTGCCGGCGATGGCGAGGTCGCCGGTCAGCTGGACCGTATCGGCGCTCTCATGGGCGTGGTCGAGGGTGAGGACGCCCTTGAGGTGGGCGTCGTCGAACTCGAAGCGGAGGGTGGAGTGTTCCTCGGGGTGTTCTTCGGTGCCCGGCACCGTGAGTGACGCGTCCGCGAGGGTGAGGCGGCGACGGCGTACGGGCAACGGGCCGCACAGGGCGGTGAGTTCCACGAGCGAGCGGCCGGGTGCCACGGTGTAGCGTCCGGGCAGCGGCAGCCAGGGGGCCGGACCGGGCGCCCCGGACGGGGGCGGGTCGACGGGCAGGGTGACGGTTGTCATCCCGGTCTCCTTGAAAGCGGTTCCGGAAGGGCGGCGGTGACGGGGACAATGGGGGGAGCGCCGGTCCGGCCGACTGAGCCTCGGCCGGACCGGCGTCCGTCTTCCGCGCGGGTGATGTCAGCAGCGGGCGGTGTCAGCAGCTGTCGGTCAGGAAGTCCTCGGTGGGGGCGAGCAGGTGCTCCGCCCAGACCGTGTGCATCTGCACGTAACTGTCGGCGTTCAGCAGATCGGCGACCTGCTGCCCGGGCGACTCCTCCAGGTGCGCCTTGTTGATGTGGTCGAGGAGCACGCTGAGCGTGTCGTCGAGGACCGTGCCACCGCCGTCGGTGGCGGGAGTCAGGATGCTCTCGATCCATACCGTGTGTGTCTTGATGTACGCGTCCAGCGCGAGCGCGTCCTGCACCTGCTGACTCGGGGACCGCTCCAGGTGCGCCGCGTTGAGGTGCTGGAGGATCGGCAGCAGCACGTCCCGGGCGCTGGTGCACTGCTCGTCGTCGTCACCGGAGCCACCGCCGGACGTACCGCCCGACGCGCCACCGGACGTACCGCCCGACGAACCGCCGGTAGTGCCACCGGACGTACCGCCCGAGCCGCCTCCGGAGCCGGATCCACCGGAGGAGCCGCCGCCGGAACCGCCCGAGGTACCCCCGGACGAACCGCCCGACGACCCGCCGTCGTCGGCGGCCACGACCTTCACGGACGCGACCATGTCGGGGTGCACCGCGCAGTAGTACTCGTACGTCCCGGCCGTGGTGAAGGTGTACGACCACGAGTCGCCCTGCTCCAGCGTGCCCGAGTCGAACTTCTTCGGCCCCTTGGTCGTGGTGACCGTGTGCGGCACGCTGTCGTGGTTGGTCCAGCGGACCGTGTCGCCGACCTCGACGACGAGCTGCTTCCCGTCGCCGAACTTGTTGTTCATGATGTCGACCTGGTGGTCCGGCGCCGCATCGGCGGCCGGCCGGGCCTGGGCCGCGGCGGCAGCGGGCGCCTGAGCCGCGCCCGCGTCCGCCGTGGAGGTCCCGGAGGCCGAGGTGCCCGAGGCGGCCTGGAGCAGCCCCAGGCTGAGCACCGCGGTCAGTGCCGCACCGAGCCCGGCGACCAGCAGACCCCGGTTGCCCGAGGGCGCCCGGCGGCGTGGTCCCGCGTCGCTCTCATTACGTCGTTTCACCACAACTCCTTTGATTTTCCTGGGAGTTCACTGGCCAGGATTGGTCGTGACCAGCAGACTCGTCACGGCGAGCACGACGAGGACGAGCCCCGTCTCGGCCGCGACCGAGTAACCGAAGGGCCGCACGGTGGCGGCGTCGCCGCGCAGCAGCACGGCGAGATCGAGGCGGGTGCGCACCCACTGACGGCCGGCGAGGGCGGCGAGCAGGACGACCGCGAGCACGGCTGTCTTCAGGAGCAGCAACCGCCCGTACGAGGTGTGCAGCAGGGCGTCGTACGACCCCACGACCTGCCACGCCAGCACCAGCCCGGCCGCGACGATGCCCGTCACGCTGACCGCCGCCAGCCGTGAGTAGCCCGGCACCACCGCGGCCAGCTCACCGGTCCGCCGCCGCGGCAGTACGGCCACCGCGAGCATGACCAGCCCGCCGGTCCACAGCGAGACACCGAGCAGATGCACGAGGTCGGCGATCGCGCCCCAAGTGGGCTCGCTGCCCTCGGCGTTGTGGCCCGCCATGCCGGTCGCCCGCAGCAGCCCGAGGCAGACGGCGAGCGCGCCGACCCGCCAGCCGGGGGAGCGGGAGGTGCGGGGCCCGCCCTGGAGCAGTGCGGCCAGCACCACCGCCGCGAGCACCCACAGCAGGACGCGGGCGGCGAGCACGACGCCGGGCCCGGTGGTCAGGACGTCCGCGTACGTCCCGGCGTGCAGGGCGTCACGCAGGCCACCGAGCGACGCGTAGGCGCCCTGGAGGCCGATGCCCGCCACCGACGCCAGCAGCCCGCACGTCCAGGCCAGGCCCAGCAGCGCCCGGGCCCGCGGCTCGTGCGCGCCGCGCGGCCACAGCAGCGTGACGAAGGCGAGGCCCCCGACGAACAACGCCAGCGACAGATAGCCGGTCCAGCGGGCGGCGACGAGGCCCTTCCGCACCAGGGGGGACGCTGCGGGCGCGGCCTCGTCGCCGCGGTCAGGGGTGGTGGGCACCGCGGAGAGGCCGAAGTCCAGCCGCCCGGACGAGGCATGCCCGTCCTCCTCGTCGACGACCGACCAGACGACGGAGAAGGCCCCGTCCGCCGGGTGCCCGAGGGCGGCCCGAACGACTTTCCCTTTGTGCCCGGGCACGACGGACACCGGCAGCCGGTCGCCGTCCAGGGTCATCACGCGTACGTCGCGGGGATCGACCGGCTCGTCGAAGGTGAGGGTGAGGTGCTCGGGGGCCCGCTTCAGCTCGGCGCCGTTCGCCGGGCTGGACGTGACCAGCTCGGTGTGGGCGGAGGCCTGGGTCGTGCCCGGCAGGACATAGAGGAGCGGGGTGAGGACGAGGAGGACGAGGACTCGGCGCAGGCTCATGGCGTCGCCTCCGGGGAGGGGCCGATGCCGCCGAGGAGGGAGGGCAGCGGGGCGAGCCCGAGACAGGGGGAGGGCTGCGGTTCGGGGGCCTCGGTGTCGTCGTCCGCCGGGTTGAGGAGCCCGAAGACGGGCTCGGTGAGGCCGGTCAGGAGGGGGCGGGCGAGCCGGACCTCGCCGTCCGTACAGGCGGCGTCGTCGGTGGGCGGGGTGGTCCCCGGTGTGGAGGGAGAGGGCGGGGGCGCGGAGCCGGAGGGCGTCGGTGTGGGTGAGCCGCCATGGTCGCCATGGCCGGTGTGGTCGGTGTGGTCCATGCCCGTGACGCCGGGATGGGCGACGCCGGTGACGGGCAGCCCTCCGGCCCCTGCCGCCCCGCTCCCTGAGGCGTCGCCCGGGGTCTGCGGTGGGGCGGTCCCGTCCGGGGACGAGGGTGAGGTGGCCGCGGGCGGCGGGGTGGCGGTCGTGGCGGAGGAGGCGGCCGGGGCGCCGATCCCCGACGCATACCCCAGCACGACCACCACGGCGCCGACGAGCGCGCCCGCGACCAGTTCGTCGCGGTGGTCCTGCGGCCACAGAGCCCGGCGGAACAGGGGCATGATCACTCCTGGCATGGTCCGTTCAAACGGGCGAACGCCGACCAGTGGAGTGGCGCGCGAATTCCGCGCGGCTACGCGTCAGTTAAACGGCTGTTGCGGTGCCTCTCTTTCGGGGGGACCCCCACTGTGAGACCGGCTGAGATCGCCGCTATTCCGCGCAATGCGGCCTGTGGAGAATTCGCGGACGGCCTTTTCTGTTCCCTCACGCTACTCGAATAGAATTCGGCGGCGGGTGGGGATTTCAAGGAGAACGGCATATGTCGTCGCGCGGGCCCGGCAAGGGCTGGGCGTGGGCGTCGCAGGCAGCATTCGGTCCCTCCGCCGAAGGGAGGGGCCATGCGGATGTTGCATTCTCCTGCCGAAGAGCCGGCCGTTTTCAGGCCGTCGGCCGCCCCATCGCCCGATAAGTCCAGCCGGCCTTCCGCCACAGCTCCGGGTCCAGGGCATTGCGTCCGTCGAGAATGACCCGCGCCGCCGCGGCCTCACCGAGCGCCGCCGGATCCAGCTCGCGGAATTCCCGCCATTCCGTCAGATGCAGGACGACATCGGCGCCCCGCACCGCGTCGATCGCGCTGTCGGCGTAGCCGAGGGTGGGGAAGAGACGGCGGGCGTTCACCATGCCCTTGGGGTCGTACACCGTGACCTGGCCGCCCTGTAGGTGGATCTGCCCGGCGACGTTCAGCGCGGGCGAGTCCCGTACGTCGTCCGAGTCGGGCTTGAAGGTGGCGCCGAGCACGGCGACCCGCTTGCCCAGGAAGGGCCCACCGCCCAGCGCCTGCCGGGCGAGCTCCACCATCTGGCCGCGCTGGCGCATGTTGATGGAGTCGATCTCGCGCAGGAAGGTCAGCGCCTGGTCGGCACCCAGCTCACCGGCCCGGGCCATGAAGGCACGGATGTCCTTGGGCAGACACCCACCGCCGAAGCCGATCCCGGCCCGCAGGAACTTCCGGCCGATCCGGTCGTCGTACCCGATGGCCTCCGCGAGCTTGGCGACATCGCCGCCGGCGGCCTCGCAGACCTCCGCCATCGCGTTGATGAAGGAGATCTTGGTGGCGAGGAAGGAGTTGGCGGACGTCTTCACCAGCTCGGCGGTGGGGAAGTCGGTGACGACGAAGGGGGAGCCGTCGGCGACCGGCGTGGCGTACACCTCGCGCAGCAGCTTCTCGGCCCGCTCGCTGCGGACGCCGACCACGATCCGGTCCGGCTGGAGCGTGTCCTCGACGGCGAAGCCCTCGCGCAGGAACTCCGGGTTCCAGGCCAGCTCGGCGTCCTCGCCGGCCGGCGCGTGCTCGGCGAGGTACGCGGCGAGGCGGTCGGCGGAGCCGACGGGGACGGTGGACTTGCCGACGACGAGGGCGGCGTTCTTCAGATGCGGGGCCAGCGAGGCGAAGGCGGCGTCGACGTACGACATGTCGCAGGCGTACTCGCCATGGCGCTGCGGAGTGTTGACGCAGACGAAGTGCACATCACCGAACTCCCCGACCTCGGCCCAGTCCATGGTGAACCGCAGCCGCCCGGTGGACCCCTCGATGCCGGCGACGTGCTTGCGCAGCAGCTCCTCCAGCCCCGGTTCGAACATCGGGACCTGGCCCCGCTGAAGCATCTCGATCTTCTCGGGGACGACATCGAGCCCCAGGACCTCGAACCCGAGCTCGGCCATGGCCGCGGCGTGTGTGGCGCCGAGATAGCCGGTACCGATCACGGTGATCTTCAGGGCCATGGAGACTCCAGAGAACGAGGACGGGGCAGTGCGGGCCTGAGCATAGTCGGCGGGCTTGACGGGCAACTTCCCCGCTGTCGCCAAGCTCACGTATCACTCCCGTGAGCCGACCCCTAAAATTTGAGTTACTTAACGGTAATTAGCGCCAGCATCGCACTTGCAACCCAGCGTCCTTGGAGCGTGAGAGACCTTGGCCGGATCGGCTGACTTCGACCTGTACCGCCCGTCCGAGGAGCACGACATGCTCCGTGACGCCATCCGCTCGCTGGCCGAGGCGAAGATCGCGCCGTACGCCGCCGCGGTGGACGAGGAGGCCCGCTTCCCGCAGGAGGCGCTGGAGGCGCTGGTCGCGAACGACCTGCACGCGGTGCACGTACCCGAGGAGTACGGCGGCGCGGGCGCGGACGCGCTGGCGACCGTGATAGTGATCGAGGAGGTCGCGCGGGTCTGCGCGAGCTCCTCCCTCATCCCGGCCGTGAACAAGCTCGGCTCCCTGCCCGTGATCCTCTCCGGCTCCGAGGACCTGAAGAAGAAGTACATGACGCCGCTCGCCAAGGGCGAGGGAATGTTCTCGTACTGCCTCTCCGAGCCCGACGCCGGTTCGGACGCGGCCGGCATGAAGACGAAGGCGGTCCGCGACGGCGACCACTGGGTGCTGAACGGCGTGAAGCGCTGGATCACCAACGCGGGCGTCTCCGAGTACTACACGGTGATGGCGGTCACGGACCCGACCAAGCGCAGCAAGGGCATCAGCGCCTTCGTCGTCGAGAAGTCCGACGAGGGCGTCTCCTTCGGCGCCCCGGAGAAGAAACTCGGTATCAAGGGCTCCCCGACGCGCGAGGTCTACCTGGACAACGTTCGCATCCCGGCCGACCGCATGATCGGCGAGGAGGGCACCGGCTTCGCCACGGCGATGAAGACGCTGGACCACACCCGCATCACCATCGCCGCCCAGGCCCTCGGCATCGCCCAGGGCGCCCTCGACTACGCCAAGGGCTACGTCCAGGAGCGCAAGCAGTTCGGCAAGCCGATCGCCGACTTCCAGGGCATCCAGTTCATGCTCGCCGACATGGCGATGAAGATCTCGGCCGCCCGCGCCCTGACCTACCAGGCCGCGGCCGCCTCCGAGCGCGGCGACGCCGACCTCACCTACCTGGGCGCCGCCGCCAAGTGCTTCGCCTCGGACGTGGCGATGGAGGTCACCACGGACGCCGTCCAGCTCCTCGGCGGCTACGGCTACACCCGTGACTACCCGTGCGAGCGCATGATGCGCGACGCCAAGATCACGCAGATTTATGAAGGCACGAACCAAGTTCAGCGGATCGTGATGGCGAGGAACCTGCCCTAGCAGGGTTTTTGCAGGTCAGAAGCTGTTTCGAAGGTCCGGAGGGACACCCTCGGCTTTCTGCCCGTTGCGGCCCGATCAAGGCCGTTCCTGGGCGTCATGCTGGGGGAATCCTGGGCAGATGTCGGGCTGAAAACAGCCACTGACCTGCACAAACAACACAGCCCCCGGCGTGCTGCCGGGGGCTGTTGTCGTACGTGGATCAGGCGACCTCTGTCGCCTCCGTGGGGTCGTCCGCGCCGGGCGTCAGCATGGTTGCGATGGCTGCACGGCCGCGCTGCTCGGCCCCTTCGAAGATGTAGTGGTAGTGCTCCCTGAGCACGTCAGTACTGCTGTGGCCCATCCAGTCGGCCACGTCGTTCTCGGGGACTCCGGCGTACAGCAGACGCGACCCGTAGTAGTGCCGGAGCGAGTGAGCCTTGCAGTACTTCACCTGTCCCTTGCCCAGAGCCTCCATCCAGATCTTCGGGTAGAAGTACGACGCGTAGAGGTAGCCAGTCCTCGTCACGTTGGGGAAGAGGAGCCGTTCCGGCCCCCATACGCCGTGGTTCTTGATGTGCCGCCGAAGCTCGAACGCGACGTTCGGCGGGAGGGGGACGGAACGCCCTGGCTCGCCTTCGTCACGAGCCTTGATGTGCCGACGCTGGATCGCGCTGTTCTTCCCCGATGCGGTGTCTCCGTCCTCCGCAATCTGGAAGTCGACGCGAAGCGTCTCGGCCTTGAAGTCGATCTGATCGCGGGACACCGCCATGGCCTCACCCAGCCGCAGGCCGCACCCGGCCATGAGCCACAGCATCGCGCGGTATCGCGGAGGAGCGGCATCGAGCATCGCCAGGACTTCCCGCGTCGTGAGTCGCCGGGCGGTGCTCTTGTGCTCCCGGATCTCCTTGGCGCGGCTGCCCGCGCCCTTGACCTTCTTGCACGGGTTCCGACCGATGATCTCGTTGACGACAGCCCAGTCCATCATCCCGGAGAAGAACGAGAACCGCTGGCGTCGTGTGCGGGCCGAGAGCTTCCGGTCCCGCTCCATCCACAAGAGCCACTGCTCAACGTCGGCAACCTTCAGGGACACGATCGAACGGGCCTTGAAGAACGGCTCAATGGTCGTGTTGAGGATGGATCGGTACTGCTTCTTGGTGCTGTTCTCCAGCTTCCTTTGATTGGTCCACTGCTCCCAGACGGCCGTCACCGGCTGCTTGCCCAACCGATCGTCGAGGTACGTTCCGGCGTCGAGTTCCTGTTCCTTGCGCTTGCGCTGGTCGTCTGCCCGCGTCTTGGTGGCGAACGTCTTCTGCCGTTGCTTCCCGTCAGGGTCGTACCAGAACGTCGTCCACTTCTTCGGATCGTCCTTGGATCGCGCGACCCATGCCCTTGCCACTGAGGCGGCCCCCCTCTGTCGATGACGCACGGACGGCCCGGCGTCGTGCCGGTTGCCCGGCGTGATCCAGTCTGCGCATGGTCCACCCTGGGTTGTCAACACAGGGTGGCTCACCCTGTGTGGTACGTTCGAAAGCGTGGAAGCGAATGAGAGCGGGTTCGAGATCACCCAGGAGCAAGGGGCTTGGGTGATCCGCATGTGGTGGCCGACGGGACCGATCACCGGAGGGCCACAGCGGATCACTGTCGAGGCAGCGGAGGGCTCCGCCACGCGTGACGTGGCGCGTGGGATCTCCACCACTGTTCTGCGGAGGCTCGACCTTGCGGCGGCCATGAAGCTGGCAGAGAAGGCGCCTGAGCTTCAGCAAGGCATGGAGGAGGTGACGGCGAAGGTCGAGGAAGCGGGGTCGGCGGCGGGCCTGTTGCTCACCAACGAAGGTGTGTCAGAGCCGTACTTGGCCATGCTGGCCTCGACTTACAAGACCATGGCCGACCTGGGCGCTCAGGCTCCCGTCCCATGGCTGGCGCGGCTCATCGGCCGCCGTCCCGAAACCGTGAAGGACCATCTCAAGCGCGCGCGAAGAGAGGGCTACCTGACCACAGTTGCGGGCAAGGCTGGCGGTGAACTTACCGAGAAGACCACGCAGGTCCTTGCGGCCTTCGTTAATTCTGATGACGGCCGGAACTGACGTCCGCTACTACTGAAGCAGTACTTAATGAGCCCCCAGGCGACTGGGGGCTTTTCTTTTAGGGGGACCTATGCGCACGAAGCTGATGACCGTTGACGACGTGGCCGACTACTTGAACAAGCCCCGGTCGTTTGTGTACGGCAATTGGAAGGCCCTGAGACTGCCGTTCAGGAAGGTGGGCCAGGCGCTCCGGTGTCGACCGAGCGACCTTGACCGTTGGCTGGACGAGCAGGGGGCCGAGTGAATGAGACGAAGCCTCGCCGGTTGCTCACTGCCACTTACGACGTGAAGGAGGAATGGAGCCGTGCACTCCTTGACGCTTTCGGGCCTGGTGGGCTGATCGCCACCGAGGCTGACGATTTCCGGCGGGAACATTTGCTTTGGGCCTTGGTTCAGCTCCGATGCGTCAACGGCCGAACCGGGGCGATGTTCACGGGAGACACCGAGATAGCTCAGCGGCTTGGCTACAACACCAAGGATCATCCCGGGAAGCGATGCCGGGACGTGCTGACGCGGCTGGGGTTCTTCACTCAGCACGGGAAGAAGGGCAGGGCGGCGAATCTGCGCCTCTCTGCCTCAACTGACATCCTGGCGGATTACCCGACCTTGGCGGAGTCGGCTCATGGCGACGTACTCACCGTTACGGACACCAATCCGCCAAGGGGCAGGGGAGCGCAGGAATTTCGGACCCGAGACACCAAGACACCTCCTTGGGGATATCCCTTGCCGCCTTGGCAGCAAGGTGACCCCTTTGGGGGTCCAATTTCCCCGGTACAGCGGGGACTTAGTTAGTAGTAAGTAGCTCATAGAGCGTAGATAGTAGTGAGAAGGAGGCCCTTCCGTCGGGGCCTCCTCTCATTTCTGAGATCAGGTCCAGGACCTTTGGGGGTCCTGCACCAGCCCAGGCAAGTGGAGTTGGACTCCAACGACACATGAGATTTGTTCCGCCCCAGAGTGCGTGATCTGCACCTCGCCGCCGGCCTGGGTGTCCTGTTTCGGCGCAGAGGACACGTACATACATGGTGAGAGACGTTCTCAAGGAATTCTCTGTACTCGGCCCTGGCCTCCTCTTACCTCGGGAGGCCGGGGCTTTCTCTTTTGGTCACAGATTCGCATCCGGGCAACAGTTCGCTAGGAGAAGCATGTTCAATCGTCATCACTTCACCGCACGTCGTCTTGCTCTCGGTCTGTCTGTTGAGGAACTGGCTGATGAGCTCCAGGTATCGCCCTCAACCGTGTACCGGTGGGAGTCGGGGGCTACCTGCCCGAGCCTGCGCATGCTGGTTCCTGTCACCCGCATTCTTTGCGTTCCTCTCCTTGCCCTCGTCGAGGATGACGGCTCCGAGCATCGGCGCATTGCTGAGGCCCTGGATTCATTGCTTCGACTCGACATGCACAAGGAGATTGAGGCATGAGTGAGAGCAACACGTCAGCTGTGCAGAAACCTTCCGATGCCATCGCGGCCGAGATTCAGCGCGAGTATTCCGGGAAACTGGCACAGGCTGAACTGAAGACTCAAGCCGCCAAAGCCGGTATCACCCTGCCAGAAGGATTCACCGGTTATCTGGATGCCTCCAAGCTCCTCGGAGAGGACGGGCAGCCGTCCACCGAGGCCATAGCCCATGTTCTTGAGCCCTTCCAGCCCCGGACTCCGGGATACACACAAGGGATCGGACTTGGCCGCCAAGGCGATGAGGTTCATATCCCTCAGCGCCACGTTTCCCTTGACGCACGCAATCGATAAGAAGGAGATCCCTCTATGGCTTTCACGTATCAGAATGCCTCTACCCATACCTTTGTTCCTGAGATCTGGGATGCCGAGCTTCTGACCCAGTTCGATCCGCTGCTTGTCTGGGGCTCCCGCCTGGTGAGCAACCGGAAGTATGAGGGCACGATCAGGAAGCAGGGTGACGTTGTCCACATCAACTCGCTTCTGCGTCCCACCGTTGGTGACTACAAGTTGCCCGATGGCATGACCGCACAGCGTCCTGAGACGGTGGACCAGGAACTTCCCATCACTCAGGCGAAATATCTACAGATCTTGATCGAAGACACAGAGCGGGTGCAGCTCGCTTCGGACGACTTCAACTCCCCGATCAATAAGCAGATGATCCGCGCTCTTGCTCGTGAGGCTGACACCTTCATGGGCAATGTGATTGCTTCCGCTGCTACCACGCTTGCGAACCTCGCCCCTGTTGCGGGAAGCATCCCCCAGGCTCTCTACTCGGGAATCCTTGACATGATGCTCGCCCTAGATGACAACGACGTCCCGGAGGATGCCCGTTACGTAGTCGTCTCCCCGAAGGTGAAGCGATACCTCATCGAGCACCCGGCCATTGCGAACGCTGCGGCCTACGGTGAGGGCGGTGTGACCACCAATGGCGTTGTGGCTCGCCTGGCAGGGTTCACGGTGGCTTCCACCACGGCCATGCCCACGGGGGTAGACATCGTGGCTGGGCACAGTGAATTCGCCACCTACGCATCCCAGTTCACCGGCTTCCGTGAGGGTCAGTCGGAAAAGTACAGGGCTGACTACATCGACACCCTGCACCTGTACGGCGGAAAGATCGTGCGATTCCCGGGGATGGACACCAAGAAGACCGACAACAACTTTGACGAGACGAAGCCCACGAAGGGAATCGTCAAGGCCGCTGTTACGTGGCCTGCCTGACGTACCCGAGAACGGGGCCTCTGCCGAAATGGTGGGGGCCCTTTTTCTTTGTTTGTGAGCACAGACCCGAGACGGTCTCTGTCACTCAGCGCCACCAGAGGGCCGCAGCCGGCCCAAGCGGACAGTAATGGAAACCAACGGATGGACCCTTGGAGGCCAGTCATGCCGAAGTTCCGGAACCCCGACTCACCACACAGCCGATACAAGGGGCTGATCGATCTGCCCTGGGAGCACGGCCTTCCAGTGCCCGACATGCCATCGGGCCGGGAATGGACCGAGGCGGAGCGCGAGCAGTGGCGGCAATGGTGGAGCAGTCCGCAGGCCGCTATGTGGGATGAGTCGTTCATCCCGAGTGTGGCTGTGATGCTGACGTACTACAGCAAGATCCTGGACGGCACGGCGACGCGGGATCACCTGACCGAGTATCGCCAGCTTGCCGGAGCCCTGGGGCTCACCGCTGAGGGCATGAAGCGTCTGGGCTGGGCCTTCCAGGGTGATGCGCAGTGAGCGCCCGGCGGGCGGCCAAGGCCGGAGCTGCTGGGACTCATGACGGCGTGCACCGTCCCGGCTTCGAATGTCCCTGGGCTGAACCTCAGTGCTCATCCTGCGTGCGAGAGTTCGCCATTCACATTGGGTGGCAGTTGACGGGCAAGAAACGACCTTGGGGCGACGACTTGCGACACATTCCAGAGCGCTGCCATTCCTGCAAGACGGCGTAACACTTCCACACTCTTGACCGTTCTCGGCGCTTGGGGATTTGATTGGCAAACTTGATGGAAGGAAGGCGCCCCCGGCGGTCCCCATTCCTTTCTAATAGGCATTACCCCCGCCGTTTATAAACATTTGAGTAATGCTTCAGTTATTCGTTAGTTATCGTTCCGTGATAGGAGTGCGGAAGGATGGGGGTCAAGCGAGATGACCGTTAGAGCAACGCTCCGGCCGCTCACTGAGACTTCCGCCCGAACAAAGGAACGCAGCGCTATGCGTAAGACCGTGCTCATGCCCGTGGAAAAGGTTCTGTGCGACGCTCACATAGCGCGTGATGGCAGCGAGGAAGAGGCCAGGGACACTCTGATGCTGGGGAATCACACCTGGGACCTTTGCCTTGAACACTCCATCACCTTCGGGCGGTACCTGATGGACGCTCTTGGTGTGCCTGAGACTGCCACGGGTGCACCGGTTGAGCCTGAGCCCGTACCGGTTGTGGAGCCTGTCTCGGAGCCGGAGCCGGAGCCGGAGCCGGAGCCGGAAGCGGTGTCCGTGGCGGAGTCTGCCCCTGAGCCTGTCCGGTCCGTGATGATCGCTGGTGAGGTCCCGGGGTACGACTGGGACACCGCGCGTGAGGCAGTGCGGAACCTGGGCTACGAAGTGGTGGGCCGTGCCGACGACTCCACTGTGTTGCTGATCCTGGGTGGGGGCGGCGACCGTAACGCCACCAAGCTGCGGGATGCGTCCGAGCGTGGCATCCCCTGCATGGACGTTCGGGAGCCCGGACGCTTCAAGTCGGCCGTCCAGGCAGGTGAGTTGGTCGGTAGTGACCCGCTTCCCGAGCCTGCCGAAGCCGGTCCCAAGGTCATGTCCGAGCGGGAGCGCAACCGCGCTGTACGGGCGTGGGCACGAGAGAACGGCAACGCCGTCCCCACGAAGGGACGCATCCCCATGCACGTGCGGCACGCCTACGAACTGACGCACAAGGAAGTACCGGAGGGAAAAGCGGCAGCGGCCTGAGTGCCGCCCCCGCCAGGCCGGGCGCCGAGTGCGCCCGGCACCCCCGGCCCGAAGCAACCCAACTCACCCTTGACATAGAGACAGAGGCAGCATGAGCACCCCCGTTCTGTATGGTCCCATCGGTCGCAGGGTCCGCAGGATCGCCCCGTTCCTGGAAACGGACCCCTTGGGGGTCTACGTGGCCGCCCTGTCGATGTGGTCCGCCGCCGTCGGCGGCACGGTCAAGGTGTCCTCCCGTGGCAACGCGCGCCCCGTGCTTCTGTGGTCCGCCCTGGTGGCCGGAACGGGAAGAGGCAAGGGAACCGCACTGCGGGCCGCCCATCACGTCCTGGACAAGGCATTGGGGCGGTTCCTGGCAACACACACCACGTCCGGGATCACGTCCGGAGCGAGCATGGTCAACCACCTGTGGGAGCAGCAGGAAGCGACCGCCGAGACCGAGCACGGGCGCGACGTGCGCGCCCTGGTGGTGGAAGAGGAATGGTCGGAAGTGCTCCGCCGAGTGAAGCGGGACGCGTCGTTCACGACCAAGCTGCGGGCGGCATGGGACGGGGCCACGCTGCGCAACACGACCAAGGAAGAGGCGCAGGAAGTGCGCGACCCCGCCATAGTTCTGCATTGCCACGTCACTCCGTCCGACTGGACCAAGTACGTGGGCGAGTCGGAAGCGGCCGGAGGCTCGTACAACCGCATCCTTCCCTTCCTGCTCGGGTCTGTCCCGATGCTCGATGACGACCGGGTGAGCCTGCCGAAGGTGGATGGTTCGGAACTGTCGGACGCGTACGGGTGGGCGACCGCACGGCCCCGAGTGATCAGGCTTGCGGAGGACGCCCGGCCACTGTGGCGGATCGTGCGCCGCTACGCCCGCATCCTGGGTGAGACCCTGCCCGAGGGGCAGGCCGTGTTCATCGAGCGGACCGCAGAGCAGACCCTCAGGGTCGCGGCCTGCCTGGCCGCTTCAGAGTGTTCCGAGCGCATCACGGAAGAGATGCTGTCGGCCGCCTTCACCCTGGTTCGCCGCTCGGTGCAGGACGCCGTACGCATCACCAAGGGGATCACGTCCCCGAAGGTGAAGCGGCAGCCGCTCAGCCTTGAGGACAAGGTTCGGGCCCGGATCGAAATGCACGGCGGACGGGCCACGTCGTCTCAAGTGCTCCCGTACGTCGGAGCGACCGCAGTAGAGGTCAAGGCACTGCCCGGAATCGTCGTGACCCAGGAACGGCAGAGGGTCGGCCGTCCGGCCGTCGTGTTCTCGCTCGCGGACGACAGTGCCCGTGACACAGAGCGCATGAAACCGGAGGTGGTAGCGGCCGGCCAGCGGGCAGAACCGGACGGGACGAGAGCCAAGGTCGTTTCAATGGACGCCTACCGCCCGGAACCGAAGCAGGCCCCCGAGCGCGAGCCCGAACCGCAGCGGTCGGAACCGCTCGCAGACTCCAACCCCTTCCGCGCACTGCTCTAACCAACCAAAGACACAGCCCCGGCCCAAGTAGGCCGGGGCTTCTTTGTTGCTTCGACTACCTGGCAGGACACGCCAGTTCTGGCTTCGAGCGATTCGGGGAACACGTCACCACAGCCAGGGATAGGTACGAGGGGCGTTCGAGGTAGAAGCCGTACGACACATCGGCACCCGAGTGCAGCTGTTCGGCAGCAGCGCTCACCAACTGGGCCAGACGAGGGGTGTCCCGGTCCCTCTCCGACGCGAACCGAGGGACGTACTCGGCCAGCCGTTCACCGAGCCAGGTCGCCGCCTCCTTGGCCCCATCCCATGTGCCACGAACTAAGGAACGCGGCTTGATCAGCCAGTACGCCGTTTCGATGGGCGGTAGGTCAGATGTCGGGAACTCGGCCACCACTTCCCGATAGCGCTTGAGTAGCTGCTCTGCCTTCACGTCATCATCGGACACTGGAGCCGGTGGGGGCTCGGGGTGTGGGGGGCGCCGTAGGGCCTCATTGTCGAAGCGCTCTTTCGGGCCGGTCCATAGATAGCCGTGGTGGTGCACGAGTCGTTCCCGTTTCGAGAAGTGCCAGCCGGGCACGGGCCCAGGGACGGGGGATGGACCCGGCCCGACTGGCGGAGGGGGAGGATCAGACGTTGAGGCCGAACCGCGCCGGGTCGATCCCGGCCGCGTCCAGTTCCTCCGTGGTGAACCGCAGCGGCTGCGCGTCCGGCCGCTTGCTGTCGCCGAGGGCCCAGGCGTCGTCGCCGATCCGGGCGAGGGTCACGCACCCCTCGGTGCAGGGGCCGCCGCACGCCTTCACGAACGAGGCCCCGTCGATGTCGAGCCCGTACAGGTCGGTTCCGTTCAGCATTACTGCACCTTCCTGCTCAACTAATCGCGGCCATGGCTGACCGCCGCCGCCCATGTCGGGCGGGAGTTCATGGAGGAGAGGGAGAGACTTCAGCGCCTGGAACCTTGGCCGCGTTCCGTGCAGCGCCAGCACTCGCATGGCGGCCAAGCGCTTGTGAGCAGTGGCGGAAGATCGTCCGTCGTGGCCACGGCTTGCTCCGGCCCCCAGGTCTGCCCTGAGTCGCGAGAGACCCGCATGGTCATCAGGGGGCGGTCGGCGAAGAGCCTTGAGCCCGTTCCCTTGCTCATGACGCGTGCGCCTCTGCGTGGTGCTGGCGCATCCGTACGTTGGCGTCGGATACGGCGCTGTAGTCGAACGCGGAGCGGGCGTTCTCGCGGGCTACCGATATGGACAGGCAGTCAGCGCAACCGGGTTTGGGTGACGGCTCGCGAGGTGACTCCGACAGGCACGTCCGTACTGTCGTGTGGGTTCCAGGATCGGAAGTTCTCTCTTCGCTCTCCATGGCGCCATCTTCGGCGGGCTACGGATGCGGCTCTAGCCTGTTTCCTGTTCCCGCAAAAAGTCGTCGCGGATACCTTCGACCAGGCCCCGCATGTGGTCACCCGACAATGCCACCCGTTCGAATCCCTCGAACTTCTCGACGTAGAGACCAACGTCCCTTGGGTCCGTTACGACTACCTCAGCGTGGACGGTCTCAACCGTGACCATTCGATCGTCGCGGATGACGAACGCATGATTCGCAATGTCGCGCTGCTGAATCTGCAACGGGACTATGCGGATGTCCACATGAGACAGGCGGGAAATGGAAACGATTCGGTCGAGCTGTGCCGCCATCATCTGTGGTGGGACAATGCGCCACCGCAGGACAGGCTCTGTGATTATGAACCGCAGCGACTTGGCGTTGTCGTAGAGGACCGCTTGACGTTCAAGCCTGCCGTTGATCGTCCGGGAGACAGAGTCCTCACTCAAGTTGTGCCGTTGGAGAACGGCACGGATGTACTCCGGCGTCTGGAGCAAGCCTGGCACCAGGGCCGGTTGGAACAGCCGGAGCGTGGACATCTGGGCTTCAAGGGCCTTGGCGGCTTGCTGGCCCTTGTGGACTCCGATGCGCTTCAACAGGCGCCATGCCGTTGCCTCCGTTGCCGATGCCCGCGCAGCCTCGGTGTACTCCGCCTTGACCTCATCCGAGACCCCGATGGCGGTCAGGATGCGCTCTACGTCCGTCGCGCTGGCCGCGAGCTTCGCGTTTTCAATCTTGGACAGCTTGGACGGAGACATGAGGGCGCTGCGGGCCACCGCTTTGGCCTCCTTGCCGGAAGCTACTCGCAGGGCCCGCAGCGCGGCCCCAAGCTGTGCTCTGTTCACGCCCCGTACTTGGCCCACCATTCCGTGAACGGCTCCGCGTGGGTGAGTGCCGCGTCACGATGCCCAGCGAATTCCGCCGTTCGTTCCGATGACAGAACTTCCGAGCCCAGGTACTTTCCGGCGCCGTCGTAGTTCATCACGGCCACGGACTCGGAGTCGAAGAGCCAGAAGTCAGGTACATTCTGCAGGGGGTTCGGCCTGTCAGTGATGTCCAGAATGAAGAACTCCTCACCCCCAGACATGTTTTTCTGGTACCCCCACCCGAGTTCGAACCTAAGATAGTCCGTGAGCGGGCGGCGCAGAATGTGAACCCGGTAGACCCGTTTCCCTTTTCCGGTGTGTGAGCGGAGTTCTTCGACCCAGCCCGCGTTGTAGTCGTCCGGCTGCGGCTCCCCGGCCAGGAAGGCGTGATAGGCATCGACGTTCCCCGACTTGCTGTAGTCGTCGAGGGTTTCGAGCCGGAACGCCTCACGCTGGAACGTGTCGAAGAGGTCGCCGAGGGTCCTAGATGAGGTTGTCACGGATGGCCTTCTGGATCAGTTCCATCGGGATCTCGACCAGGGTTTCGTGAGCGGGAATCTGAAGCCCGTGGTCGGTCGGAGTCTCCCCCTGAACCAAGAGCGTGCCGCGATCCGTCGCGTAGATCGTCGGGCAGTCCTTGATGTCGCACGTGCTGACCAGCTTGGTGACCTTCATGGTCTGGGTTCCCCTCTCCCGTGCTGCTGCCAGTACCCCGCATCTGGGTTGATGCTCCCGAGGCCAGGGCGCGCGGGTCAAGCGATCACGGTTGACGGAACGGGAAACCGCGTAACCTCCCCGGAGCCTGCCGCTCCTCCGGCCGCTCGGGGAGCCTGCCGCCAGTACGGCGCCCACCTGGACAGACTCCTGACGATCATGGGGAAATGCTGGGGAGGGCAATACCAAGAGGGGTGTCCGTGCAGGTCAGCGCGGTATGACCTGTAAAGCACGCAGATCTACGAGGGCACGAACCAGGTCCAGCGCATCGTCATGGCCCGCAACCTGCCGTAACGGCCGCTGAGCCGAGTACTGAGGGGCGCCACCCACCGGGGGCGCCCCTCACTCGTCTCCGAACCTCGGTCCTCAGGCCTCAAGCCCAGCCCTCAGTCCGGGCCTCAGTCCTCGAACCCCTCCGCCAGCCGCTTCTCCCGCAGCTCCTTGATCGCCCGCCGTCGCGCCAGCCGGTGCGTCCGCCTGATCTGCGCCTCCTGGTACCGCCGCTTGTCGCGCTCGGTCTCCGGTATCACCGGCGGCACCCGGCGCGGCTTGCCGTCGGCGTCCACCGCCGCGAACACCAGGTAGGCCGAGCCGACCTGGGTGGGCGGCGCCGACTCGTTCCAGCGCTCGGCCAGGACCCGTACGCCGACCTCCATCGAGGTGCGGCCGGTCCAGTTGACCTGGGCTTTCACATGGACGAGGTCGCCGACGCGGACCGGCTCCAGAAAGACCATCTCGTCCATGGACGCGGTGACGGCGGGTCCGCCGCTGTGCCGTCCGGCCACCGCGCCCGCGGCATCGTCGACGAGTTTCATGATCACACCGCCGTGCACCGTGCCCAGAAGGTTGGTGTCGTTGTGGGTCATGATGTGGCTGAGGGTGGTGCGGGAGGCGGATGTCGGCTTGCCCGGGATCTCCGGAGTGCCCGACTCCGCGGCGGTGACCTGGTCTGTCATGGCCTCCACCTTATGCCGCGTCGACATTCGCGGACTTTGTGTTGGGTTCGCAACAGCCGTGCCCCTATTTTCCGCCGAACCTTGTAAGACACCTGGCCGAGCCCTGCATAGTGGGGCGCATGAATGACTGGCCCCAGGGATGGTCCGACAACAACCGCGGCAACCAATACGGACGCGGCAGCGCGAGCGCACAGCCCGAGGGCGCGCGCGTGATGCGGCAGGTCCGCCGCGGCCAGGCGGCACCCCCCGGCCAGGGGTACGGCGGGGTGCCCCGGCAGCCGTCGTACGTGAACGGCCAGGGCCACGGCGGCTACGGCGACGACACCGCCTACGACGACGGATACGACAGCGGCTACAACACCGGCCAGGTCTACGGCGGGGGCGGCGGCTCCGGCGGTACGGGGATGCGCGAGCCGCGGCCCGCGCCGAACTGGCGGCGCCGTATCAAGCTGACCGCGATAACCCTCGTGACGGTGCTGGTCGTGACGACCGTCGCCACCTACTTCTGGGCCGACGGCAAGCTCAACCGCGAGGTCGACCTGTCCAAGGTCATCGACCGGCCGGAGGCGGGCGAGGGCACGAACTACCTGATCGTCGGCTCCGACAGCCGGGCGGGCATGTCGGCCGACGAGAAGAAGAAGCTGCACACCGGCTCAGCCGAGGGCAAGCGCACCGACTCGATGATGATCCTGCACGTCGGCGGCAACGGCGACACGCTGATCTCCCTGCCGCGCGACTCGAACGTCACGATCCCGTCGTACAAGGGCTCGGAGTCCGGGAAGCTCTACCAGGGCACCGGCCGCCAGGTGAAGCTGAACGCGGCGTACGCCGAGGACGGTCCCGAGCTGCTGGTCCGCACCGTCGAGGCCAACACCGGTCTGCACATCGACCACTACGTCGAGATCGGCTTCGCGGGCTTCGCGAACATCGTCGACTCGGTGGGCGGTGTCGAGATCGACATCCCGCAGGACATCAAGGACTCCAAGTCCGGCGCGGACTTCAAGAAGGGCAAGCAGACCCTGAACGGCGAGGAGGCGCTCGCCTTCGTCCGCACCCGGTACGCGCTGCCCGGCTCGGACCTGGACCGCACGAAGAACCAGCAGAAGTTCCTGTCGGCCCTGGCCAACCAGGTCGCGACGCCGGGCACGGTCCTGAACCCGTTCAAGCTGTACCCGACCATGGGGGCCGGCCTGGACTCGCTGATCGTCGACAAGGACATGAGCCTGTGGGACCTGGCGTCCATGTTCTGGGCGATGAAGGGCGTCAGCGGCGGCGAGGGCAAGTCCATGAACATGCCGATCTCGGGCAACGCCGCGAACGGCAACCTCCAGTGGGACACCGCGAAGGTGAAGACGCTGGTGGAGCAGTTGAAGAACGACGAGACGGTGACCGTCTCCGGCAAGTGAGCACCACCCCCATGTCGAGGGCACCCCCCGAGGGGTGCCCTCGCGTGCTGTCCGGGCGGTCCTCACATGGTGGCGCCCGACATCGTGCGGCAGCTGTCGGCGCAGCGGCGACACGCCTCGGCGCAGCGCTTCATCTGGAGATCGTCCGGCATGGACATACACGCCTCGGCGCACATCTCACAGGCCTTGGCGCACATCGCGCACATCTCGGCCGACATGGGCGAGCGGCGCATCATCATGTCCGCGCACATGCGGGTCATCTCGGCGCAGTCCATGAGCGCCCGCATGATCTGCATCTGCGGCTGACCGCCCATCTGCATACAGGAGCTCATCGTCTCCTCGCAGACGGCGTGGCAGGACATGCACGCGTCGATGCAGTCCTGCATCTCCTTGCTCATCGCGGGCATGGTTCCGGGCTGGGTCATGGCTCCTCCTGGGACCAGAGGGACCCGGGGCGGGCCCCGTGCCTTTCCGTCCTACGCCCACTCGCAGCGCCGCGCCATCGGGCGGACGCGAACAATTCCCACCAGATGCCGCACGGGGCAACGTGCCCGGCATTCCGCCGGAGACCGCCGTACGGGGCCATTGGAGTTACGGACTGTAGGTCACTGTGATGCGGAGCGTGACTCACCGTCACGAGCACCCGGTCTCGTCCCCGCGCACCACAATGGACTCGCCCTGTGTCGGATCCTCCGACCGCACCTTGCGGACCTGCCGGAAGTCCGCCCCCACGATCACCTTCAGCGTCGGCCCCAGCCCCTTCACCGGCCGCAGCTCACTGCCCGGCAGCGCGGCCGCCAGCGACTTCGCCGAGCGGTCCCAGCGAGGGTCGTGGGCGACGACCGTCCGCTTCAGCGAGCGGTCCTCCGCGTCCACCGGCCGCCCGGTCGTACGGAACCCGGTGGCCGCCAGTGCCGTGTCGACGCGCTTGCCGAGGCCTTCCGTGTGCGTGGCGTTCTCCACCTGCACATGGATCTCCTGCGGGGCCACCTCCACCCGGACCACCTTGGTCCGCTTGCGGTGCACGGCCAGCGGCCGGTCCTCGCGCAGGGCCTGGAAGAGGCGCTCGGCCTTCGCGGAGTTCCACTTCACCGTGGAACCGACGCCCTTCACCTCGTATTCGAGCTGCCGGATGGGCACGGTCGTGAACTCCGACGACGAAGGCGAGAAGTTCCGCATCGCCCGCCCGAGGTCGAGCAGCTCGCCCGTCCCGAAGCCCTTGTCGGCCCGCACCGAGCCCAGTACCGCCCGTGTCACGTCCCGGAACCGCATCGGGTTCAGCAGGATCCCGGACGACGTCGCCCGCTCGATCAGCGCCGCCATGAACCGCTGCTGGCGCTGCATCCGGCCCAGGTCGGAGCCGCTGTCCACATGTCTGGCGCGCACGTACTGCAGCGCCTCGCCGCCCATCAGCCGGTGCGTGCCGGCCGGCAGGTCGAGTCCGGTGTACGAGTCCTTCAGCGGCTCGGCGGTGCACACCTGCACGCCGCCCACCACGTCCACCGTCTTCATGAAGCTGGTGAAGTCGACCTCCAGATAGTGGTCGATCTTGATGTGGGTCATGTGCTCGACCGTGCGCACGGTGAGGTTCGGGCCGCCCTCCGCGTACGCCGCGTTGATCTTGATGGGGTGCGCCTTGTGCCCCTCGCCGGCCGGTACCTCGGCGTACGAGTCACGCGGCAGGCTCACCACGCTCGCCCGCTCCCGGTCCTCCGAGATGTGCACGATCATGATGGTGTCGGTGCAGTGACAGGGGGCCCCGCCGAGCCGGTACTTGCGGCGCTCCTCCTCGCTGATGCGGTCGCGGCCGTCCGTGCCGACGAGCAGCACGTTCATCCCGTGCCCCGCCTGCGGCCGGTTCTTCATGTCCTTGAACGGGTCCACGCGGGCGATCTTCGCGTCCAGGCTGGTGACCACCGCGTGCCCGATCCCCGCCGAGGCGAGGACCACGACGGACAGCGTGGTCACCGCCCGCATCGCCCAGCGCGGCCGCTTCCGCCGTACCGGCGCGACCGGCCGCGCCCCGCCGCGGCGGGACGGCTGCGGACGGCGCTGCGCGGGAGGAGGGGACTGGCGGGGCGGCGTGGGCATGGGGGAGATACCTCCGCTGGGGCTTGCCCTGGGGGCCGTACGTGGGTCCGTGAGCACCGTAGGCCCATACGATCTCCTGCCCGGGGCAGCGACCCGGGCGGCGCGCAAGGGTGTCCCCCGTTCGCGGTAACGTGAGGCCCCTATGAACGCCAATCCCGACGTGCAGCTCCCCGCCGTGTCCGTCATCATGCCCGTCCTCGACGAGGAGCGGCATCTGCGCGGAGCCGTCCAAGCGATCCTCGCGCAGGAGTACGCCGGCGAGATGGAGGTCGTGATCGCCCTCGGTCCGTCCACGGACCGCACGGACGAGATCGCCGCCGAGCTCGTGGCCGAGGACTCCCGTGTGCACACCGTCCCCAACCCGACGGGCCGCACTCCCGCCGCGCTGAACGCCGCGATCAAGGCCTCCCGGCACCCGATCGTCGTCCGCGTCGACGGCCACGGCATGCTCTCGCCGAACTACATCGCCACCGCCGTACGGCTCCTGGAGGAGACCGGCGCGCAGAACGTCGGCGGCATCATGCACGCCGAGGGCGAGAACGACTGGGAGCGCGCCGTCGCTGCCGCGATGACCTCGAAGATCGGCGTCGGCAACGCCGCCTTCCACACCGGCGGCCAGGCGGGGGAGGCCGAGACGGTCTACCTCGGCGTCTTCCGGCGCGAGGCCCTCGAACAGCAGGGCGGCTACAACGAGGAGTTCATCCGCGCCCAGGACTGGGAGCTCAACTTCCGGATCAGGGAAGCGGGCGGCCTCATCTGGTTCTCGCCCGAGCTGAAGGTGTCGTACCGCCCGCGGCCGAGCGTGCGCGCCCTCGCCAAGCAGTACAAGGACTACGGCCGCTGGCGCCACGTCGTCGCCCGCTACCACGCCGGCTCCATCAACCTGCGCTACCTCGCCCCGCCGACGGCCGTGTGCGCGATCGCGGCCGGCCTCGTGGTGGGCGCCCTGGTCACCCCGTGGGCCCTGGTCGTCCCCGGCGGCTACCTCGCGGCGATCGCCGCCGGTTCGGTCCCGGCGGGCAAGGGCCTCCCCCTGAAGGCACGCCTCCAGATCCCGGTCGCCCTCGCCACCATGCACATGTCCTGGGGCTACGGCTTCCTGACCAGCCCGCGGTCCCTGGCGAAGAAGGTCATCGCCTCGCGCCGCCCGGCGGTGCTCAGGGCCGACGCGGCTTCGTGAGGGAACGGTCGCAGACACGAGTGAGGGTGGTCGCGGCTGTGCCACGACCACCCTCACTGCCCGCGGACGTCAGCCGCAGTGGAAGTAGCCCGACGGGGGCACGTGGTCCTGCAGGAAGTTGGCGCCGCCGTTCGGCTTCCACATGTCCAGCTCGAAGTTGATGCAGGTGTTCCGGCCGTACACCTTGACGGGACCGGCCTCGTAGCTGAAGTAGCCGTTGTCGTTGTCGTGTCCGCCGGCCTTCGACCAGAGGTCCAGGTTCATGCGGGAGCTGACGCCGTAGTAGGAGCCCGCCTTGACGGACCTCGCGCAGTTGTACGTGCCGTCCCAGTACAGGTAGGTGGTGGCGACGTGCGGGTGCGAGCTCACCGAGTAGTCGTAGTGCTTGATCTGGTCGATCAAGCTCCCGCTACAGGTGGCGGCGGCGGACGCCGTGGGGGCGACGGCCATGGGGACCGCGACGCCCAGGCCGAGGGTCATGGCCGCGGTGGTGATCCAACGGGCGGCTCTGAACTTCACGCGCTTGGACATCAGTTGGAGACCTCTCATCTCGAGACGCAAGGGAGCCGCCCACCTCGACATGGGATCTCGTGAAGCCCCCGTGAACGGCTTGAAAATAGTGGCATGTTCCGGTCATCAAATGATCATTTATGTTCATCGATGGCTGAAGATCGATCTCAATTGGCCGATAAAAGCGGAACCGCCCTCACGTTTGAGGGCGATTCCGCAGGTCGGCGCGGAGGCGTAGGGCCCAGGACGGACCGAAGGCCCCTTCCCGGACAGCGGGGAAGGGGCCTTCGTCATGGGCCGATGGCCGGTGGGGCTCAGCCGCAGTGGACGCCGTAGTCGATGCGCGTGTAGTTGGAGGCTGCGCGGCCGCCCCAGTCGATGCACTTGCCCGCGGCGGAGGCGTAGAGCGGGCCCGCGTAGTACTTGAAGGTGCCGGAGTCCTCCTCGGTGCCCTGCCTCCACACGGTGTCGGTGCGGTGCAGCCGCAGGTTGGCGCCCAGGACCATGGGCGTCCCCGGAGTGTCGCTGACGGTGACGACGCAGTTCTTGCCGGTGGAGCCGTTGTAGGTGAGGAAGGCGGTTCCGTCGCCGACGTCCATCGTGTCGATGACGCCGTAACCGGACCCGCAGGCGCCGTTGTAGGAGGCCGCCGAGGCGGTGCCGGTGGCGGCGATCGTTCCGGCGACGGTGAGGCCGATGATGGCCGCGACGGAGCCAAGTCGCTTGATTTCGAGCATGTTTGTGTCCCTGTCAGTGCCCTGAGCGGCGGTGGGTTCAGCCGCGGTGGAAGTGGCCGGAGCTCGGCACGTGGTCCTGGGTGATGTTGCTGCCGCTCAGGTTCCACACGTCTGTCTCGACGGCGATGCAGTGGTCCTTTGGGGGAGCCGGTTGTTCTGGTTCCGGTCGAGAACCGCTCAAGATCTTGTCACGTTCAAGTAGCCAATGTGAACGTTGTGTAAGCCAATGGCCAAAAATTGATCACGCTGGCCGAAAGTGCAATTCCGCGGTGGTCGGCGCCCCGAGCCTTTCGGCGGGTGACCCGGCCCGGGTCACCCGCCGGCGGTTCACCACTGGTACGGCTCGTACACGTCCATGCACTGACCGCTGTCTGCTCCGTTGATTTCGTCCGCGTTCTTCGGAAGGTCCCCGGCTTTCGGGGAAGACTGCTTCGGATACGTCGTACCCTCGCGCCAGTCGGCGCCGACAATGACGGTGACGCCGGAGACGTCGCTCGACTTCTTCACCGAACTCAGCGGGATCCCCAGCGACTTGGCGACCCGCTGAGCGTCGCCCTCCAGGTCCGTGCTCGGGTACTGCACCAAGGTCCTGTCCTCGGCGAGCGCCGCCGAGGTGTCTGCCGAGGCCTGGGTGAAGCCCTTCTGAACCAGCAGCCCACTGATCGTCCGCGCGCGGCCGGAGACCGCACCGAGGGTGCTGGACCTGGTGGCGTTCTGCACCACGACACCGATGCGGTCGTCGGCCGCCGCCGGATCCTTGGAGACCTTCTCCTCGGTCTTCTTCTTCGAGGCCGCCCCCTTGTCGTCGAAGGACACGTCGTCGCGGAGCATCTGCCACATCCGCTCGGCGCCCGTCGGGTCCGGGAGCAGGTGGTTCCGGTCCGCCGTGTCCTCGACGCTCGGCATCGTCGTCATGGTGATCCGGTCCGTCGGCACCGACTTGAGCTGCATGCCCAGGTCGTACAGCTTCTTCACGGAGCCGATCTCCTCGGAGACCGTCAGCGACTTCGTGGCCGCCTCGGCCAGGTCCATCAGGCGTCCGCCGTCGGTGAAGACGTTCTGGCTCTTCAGGGTGCGGATCATCGAGTTCATGTACATGTGCTGGGCCTTGGCGCGGCCCAGGTCGCTGTAGAAGGCGTGGCGCGTGCGCAGCCACTGCAGCGCCTGCTTGCCCTTGATGTCCTTCCGGCCGGCTTTCATCTTCAGGCCGGAGCCCCCGGGCGTTCCCGGCAGCGGGCGGTCCCACACGTTCTGGTTCACACAGACCTCGACGCCGCCGACGGCGTCCGCCATGCTCACCACACCCGCGAAGTCGATCGTCATCCAGTGGTCGATATAGACCCCGGTGAGGTTCTGCCAGGTGGCCAGGGTGCAGCCGGCCCCGCCGCGGGCCAGCGAGACGTTGATGATGTCGTTGGTCGCCGGGTAGGTCTTGCCCGTCTTCGGATCCGTGCACTTGGGTATGTCGACGCGGGTGTCGCGCGGGATGCTCACCACCGCGGCGTTCTTGCGGTCGGCGGACAGGTGGATGAGCATCTGCACGTCGCCCAGCGGCGGGTTGCCGCGGTTGTCCCTGCTGCCGCCCAGCGCAACGTTCTCGTCGGAGTCACGGCTGTCGGAGCCGATCAGCAGGATGTTCAGCGGTGTCTGTCCGGCCGCGTTGGGCGCCGTCTTCTCGGCCTTCGAGTCGCCGCTGCTGCGCTCGCCCTTCCCGATGTTGGCGTTCAGGTGCTGGTAGTAGAGATACCCGGCACCCGCGGTGCCCAGTATCACTACCGCCAGAACCGTCGCCGACCAGCGCAGTACCCGCCGTCTGCGACGCCTGCCGTCGGTTCCCCGGCCGCCTCTGCGTCGCCCGCCGCCGTGCCGGCCGCCCTGGTCGGCCGGCGTGTCCTGGTCGGCCTGCGGGGTGAGCGACATGGTGTCGTCCACCGCGGGGGCCTCCCCTCGCACACTGCTCTGCGCCAACTCTCCGCCCTTCCCCACCCTTGGCCCGACACACCGTCGCTCCGCGCCGGACCTCCCTGTCCGATGCGGAGCGAACCATGTCAGGCCACTCTGTCCGACACCGGTTCGCTACCTGTCAGACCACTGTGGGTCCGAACCGGGTTGGCCACGTGTCGGCAAAATCCACACCCGGCACGGCCACGCGGTGCGTCAGGCCAACGGCGCCTGACACAACCGCGTCCTGTGTCAGACCAACGAGAGTCCGGGACGGTTGCGTTCCCGGCCGGAGATCCGCTGCCGGGGCTTTCGTGCCGAAAAGGGCCTGTCCCACCGAAGTCGGCGGTGGTACAGGCCCGTTGGTGCCGCTACTTCGCGCACTCGACCTTGTCCGCCGTGGTCTTCGGGACGTTCGGAGTCGCCGCCGAGGTGGAGGTCATCTTCACCCCGGCCCCCTTGAAGTCCTCTCCGAGGGTGAGTGTCATCGTCGGCAGTCCCTGGGCGTTGGTGACGCTCTTGCCCGGCTTCATCGCGGATCCGGACAGGCCCATGATGTCGGCCAGCCTGCGTGCCTGGTCCGCCTGGTCGGGTGCGTACTCGAGCGTCGTCTTGGCCTGGCCGGCGTCCGCGTTGCCGGCGTTCTCGGACTTGGTCACGCCCGCCTCGAGCTGCAGCCAGTTGAGCTCTGCCTGGGCGCTGCCGCCCGGAGCGCCGCCGTTGAGGATCCGCACCCGGACCTCCGAGGCGTCGGCCTTGGTGCCCTTCAGGCGGGCGGCGACTGCCGCCTTCTCCTTCGCCTCCTTCTTCTTCACCTCGGTGAAGGAGGTGTCGTTCTTGATCATCTGGAAGACCTGGGGCGCACGCGACTCGTCGACGATGACCGTTTTCTTGACGGCGCCGTCGTCGGGGTTGTCGGCCACCGGCACCGTCAGGAAGGTGATGTTCTTCGTCGGCACCTTCTTCAGCTCCAGGGCCAGGTCCTTGAGCGTGCTGACCTTGCCGATGCCCTTGTCGACGGTGAGCGCATTGGTGGCCGCTTCGGCCAGCTTCACCAGCTTCGTCGGGCTGGTGAGCGTGTCGCTGGAGGACATCTTGCGCATCAGGGAACCCAGGAACTGCTGCTGCACCTTGATGCGGTCGAGGTCGCCCTGGTTGCCGAAGCTGTGCCGGGTGCGCACGAAGGCGAGGGCCTGCTCGCCCTCGATCGTGTGCGGGCCGGCCGACAGCTTGAGCTTCGACTCCTTGTCGTTGACGTCCTTGGCGAGGCAGATGTCCACGCCGCCCACTGCCGTCGTCAGCGTCTTGACCGCGTTGAAGTCGGCCATCGCGAAGTGGTTCACGTCGACGCCGGTGACCTCTTCGACCGTCTTCATGGTGCAGCCCGGGTTCCGGCCGTCCTGCCCGAGACTCGTGTTGAAGCGCTCCTTCTGCGTGCCCGGGATGATCTTCCCGTCCTTGCCCTCGCAGTCGGGGATGTCGACGACCAGGTCGCGCGGGATGCTCATCGCGGTCGCGTTCGTACGGTCCTTGGAGACGTGCAGCAGGATGTTGGTGTCGGCATGGCCGACGCTGCCCTTGTCGCCGTAGCCCTCGTTGCCGGCGCCGGTCCGCTTGTCGGTGCCGATGATCAGGATGTTGAAGGCCTGGTCCTTGCTGAAGCCGTTGTCGGCCACGTTGCCGACGTCCTCGGCGGTGACGTTGCCCTCGAGGTGCTTCAGATACCAATAGGCGGCTCCGGCGGTGCCGACCAGGACGAAGGCCATGATTCCGCCGGTCCAGATCAGGGCCTTCTTCGCCTTGTTCTTCTTCGCCGGCCGACGACCGCGACGCCCCGGCAGCGGCTCTTCGGGCGCCCCCCGGCGCCGGCGCTGCGGCGGGACCTCACGGCCCGGCGCCGGACGCGTCTCGCGCCCAGGCGCCGCGGACCGGTTGCGCACCGCATCCCCGGTGCCCCCCGCGGCCGCACCGGCTGTGCGTGAGGCGGCGCCGGCGCGGGAGACAGCTCTGCGCTGTCCGGGGACCGGTGACTGCGGTGCGGAAGTACTCAGTCGCAGTTCGTATTCGCCGGTGCTCGGATTGAGTACCCACTGGTCTGCGGGGTCGATGTCGTCCGCCCGCCCACGGCCTTGCGCGTCCACGGTTGTCTGAATCCTCCGTCGGGGCCACGCGGCGCCTTCCCCCTCCAAGGCGCTCGGGTCTCTTTCGGTCAAACAGTGCGCAAGCCTAACTACGGCCGGGTGCACCGGATCGCTCACACTATCCGGCCAGATCAGCGTCAAGCGACGACGGTGACAAATTCCACGTCCCTACAACTGGGCAATCCGACCCATTTCTTTGAATTGGGGTTCGCCGACTTGGTGAGCGTTTTACCTGCAGGGGTTCTCGGCGGCGGTGTTGCCTCGGAAGGTGGGGGGTGGAGGAGTGGGATCGGCGGCTTCGACGAGCCGCTTCGTAGCGGACGTAGGCCCTTCGGAGCCGTGGTGCATTTCGGGTGAATCGGCTACTTCCACCGGCGTGTCGGTGCGCAGTCGCTCGAAGAGCCGCTCGGCCTCCGGCTCCCTGAGTTGGTCGCGATTGGCGTTGTGCGTGTACGACTCCCGGGGCACGGTCAGGAATTGCACGCGTTCGGTGGGGATGTCGCGCACGCCGCGCACGAGTTCGTACAAACCGCGCAAGTTGGCCAGGGCGGGGTCGGTGGTGAGGGAGGACGTGGCGGCGTCCAGGACGGGGTAGAGCCTGACCGGGTTCAGCAGGACGTCGTTGCTCTGGACCTTGTTGACCAGCGCGGCGAGGAAGCGCTGCTGGCGGTGTATGCGGTCGGTGTCGCTGCCGTCGCCGAGGGACTTGCGGGCGCGGACGTAGCCGAGGGCCTGTTCGCCGTTGAGGGTCACCTTGCCGGCCGGGAGGCGCAGCTTGGCGGCCTTGTCGTTGATCGGCTCGGTGAGGCAGATCTCCACGCCGTCGAGGGCGTCGATCATCTCCTTGAAGCCGTGGAAGTCGACGACCATGTGATGGTCGATACGGATGTCGGTGAGCCGCTCGACGGTACGGATGGTGCAGGCCGAACCGCCGACCTGGAAGGCGTAGTTGAACATCGCGAACATCGGGTCGCTGCGGGTGCCGTTCTGCCGTCGGCACCCGGGGACGTCGACCATCAGGTCGCGGGGTATCGAGACGGCGGTGGCGCTGCGGCGCTCGGCGGACAGGTGCAGCAGGATGGTGGTGTCGGACCGCTCGGTGCCCGAGTCGCGCCCGTAGCGCCGGTTGGCCTTGCCCGCCCTGGAGTCCGAGCCGATCAGCAGGATGTTCTGCGCGCCGCGCACGAGTGAGGTGGGGCGCTCCTTCTCGTACCGCGCGAGTTCCGCGGCGGCGGCCTCGTCGGCGGTGATGTTGGAGTCGAGCTTGGCGTAGACGGCCCAGCCGGCTCCGGCGGCGCCCACGAGCACCAGCCCCACCCCGAGCGCCCCGCGCCGCACCCACCGCCACCTACGCCGCCGCCCGACACCGGAACCTCCGGGGCGTGGGCGTGCGATGCGGGTCACGGCTGGCTCCACTCCTCAGGGCAGCGAGCTGCGGGTGGTGTGGGCTGTTGTTACGACCATGGCCCGAGTGGGGGGTGAGGGGTGGGTGGTGATGGGCTGAACGGGTGACGGGGCCTGCGGCGGTTGGGCCGGGGTGCCGTGCGGCTTGGGTGGGGGTGCGCGTTGATGCCTGCGGCAGCCTCCGGCGGTTGGGCGGGGGGTGCCTGCGGCGCCTGTGCGGGTGGGGTGGGGGTGCGGGTAGCGCCTGCGGGCGTGTTCTGGGTCGGGGCCGTGCCGGGGGGTGTCCGTCCTCGGAGCCGGCGGCGGGACCTAGGCCGGGAGGTGCTGCGTATTGACGCCGGCCACTGCGGGCGGACACCCCCCGGCAGCCCTTCCCGCCGTGGGCGACTGCGGGCCCGTGGCGCTACGGGCCGCCATGCCGCCCCCGCTGCGAGCCGTCACGCCGACCCAGACGCAGGTCGGCACCAGCCTGCGTAGCTGCGGGCAGTCGTGCCGCTGGGGCGGCTCCGGACCCACAGAGGCGGCACCCCGCCGGCGCCGGGCTGCGCGACCCACCCCCCGGCCGGCCTCGGCGTCGGGCAAGCCACAAGCAGGCGGCACCTGGGGCACAGGGCCGCCCTCGCAGTCACCCGGCGCCGGGCTGCGTGCCCGGCGTCACCGCGCCGTGGCCGTCACCCGCTCGCTCTCGATCCGCTTCGCCAGCGCCTCCTCGCCCAGCGACTCGAGGTGCCGGCACAGGACCACCGACCCACCCGTCGCCAGCGCCGCGTACAGCCCGGCGTTGAGGCCCTCCCAGGTGTCGTACGGCAGGGCCGACAGGATCCGTGAGCCAGGTCCCGTGAGGCCGAGCCCCGTCGCCTCGGCCTGGGCGCGTTCGACGACCTCGGCGCCGCTGAACTCCCGGCCGGCCACGATCAGCGCCGGATCCTCGGGATCGACCGGCGCGTACGGCACGAAACGGTCACCCTGACTCGGCACCTCCACGGCGTAGTCGGCGAACCCGGCCGGCGCCTGCGGGAAACGGCCCCCCAGCGGTCGTAGCGCCAAGGCGACCCGCTCACCCCGGCACGCCCGCGCAGCCTCCAGCGACTCCGGCCCGCTCACGACCACGTCGGCCACCGCCGGATCCCCGCCCACGTCCGCGATCGTGCCCACCGACGAACACGCCAGCAGCCACACCGCCGTCTGCCAGTGCGCGGGCAGCAGCAACGCGACCCGGTCGCCCGGCCCGGCCCCGAGGTCGCCCTGGAGCAGGTTCGCGGTCTTGGCCACCCAATTGGCGAAGGTGGCCACGGACAATTCGACGCGTTCCCCGGTGGCGTCGTCGTAGAAGGTCACCAGGGGACGTCCGGGATCCGCGGCGAGCGCGGAACGCAGCAGGTCGGCAGGGGTGCGATCAGAGGCGTTCACCCGCGCAAGGGTACGCGGACCGGCGTACACGCACCGCCGGTTGGCGGCACCCTGGCGCCACCGTTTCGGGTGAATCGCCGACCGACACCCTGTCAATTCCGCAATGGACAGGTTTGTAAGGCTATGTCCACTATCAGGAGCATGCGTGGATTCCTTGCTTCCTCGATCGGTGTCACGTGCGCGGTCGCTCTCGCTCTCCCGCTCACCCCACCCGCCGTCGCGGCGACCGCGAGACCGGCGCTCGGCGCGGAAGCGGCCACGCGCGGGGAGACGGTGGCCACGGCGCCCGGTCCGACGGTGCGTCATGACAGCGCCGAGCCGTCCGTCCCCGGCAGCACCCAGTCGCTGCCCCTCGCCCCCCGCGGCCGTGACCGCGACGGTGCCCCCGTCGAACAGGGGCTGTCCCGCCGGGACGTACCGCACTTCTCCCTCGTCGGCGTCGTCTGGGACGACCCGGGCACCGAACTGCACGGCCGTGTCCAGGTCCGCACCCGCGCGGCCGGCACCGGCACCTGGTCCGGCTGGCAGGACCTCGAGACGCACAACGCCGAGCACGCGGCCGACCCGGATACCCCAGAGGCCCGCTCCAGCCGGGTGCGCGGCTCCACGGCACCGTTGTGGGTCGGCGAGTCGGACGGTGTCGAGGTCCGGGTCACGGCGGAGCCCGCCGAGGGCCGGTCCGAGGAGCGCACACCCGGCGCCGGCGACCCGGCCCCGACAGCCGGCACCGAGGCCTCCCCGCTGCCCGCCGGCCTCCACCTCGAACTCGTGAACCCCGGCGATCCGGCCCCCGCACCGGGTGAGCCCGGCGCCCCCCGTCCCGGTTCCCTCAAGGCCGAGACCGCCGAGACCGCCGAGGCCCTCGCCGCCTCCGCCGCCGACGCCGCCACCTCGGCCGCCAACGTCGAACTCGCGCCCCTCGGCGCCGCGGAGATCCCCGCGCTCGGCCGGGCCGAGACCGAGCGGGAGATGGTGGTCCTGCGCGGGGGCGAGTTGACGCAGGAACAGCAGGCGAAGCCGTACATCGGGCCGCGGCCGCGCATCGTCACGCGGCGCGGCTGGGGCGCGAACGAGAGGTGGCGGGAGAGGAGTTTCGCCTACACGAAGAAGGTGAAGGCGGCGTTCGTGCACCACACGGCGACCGGTGCCAGGTACTGGTGCTCGCAGGCCCCCTCGCTCATTCGCGGTATCTACCGCTACCACGTCGTGAGCATGGGCTGGCGCGACATCGGCTACAACTTCCTCGTCGACAAGTGCGGAAACATCTACGAGGGACGCGCCGGGGGAGTGGCGAAGCCGGTCCTCGGCGCGCACACTCTCGGTTTCAACTCCAACACCATGGGCATCGCCGTCCTCGGCAGCTACGGCTCCAGCAGGCCGTCCGCTGCCGCCGTGCGGGCCATCGCCCGGCTCACGGCTTGGAAACTGGGGCTCTACGGCGTCAATCCGCGTGGAAAGACATACCTGAAGTCCGGCGGTGGCAATCTCTACCGAAAGGGAAAGAACGTACGACTGAACGCGATCTCCGGCCATCGGGACGGCTACTCCACGGAGTGCCCCGGACGGCAGCTCTACCGCAAGCTCGGCTCGGCACGCGCCACGGCGGCCCGCTACCAGGGACGTTGAGGAGCGGGCGGAGTGCATCGGGGGGCATGCGGGGGCGCCACGGCGGTCGCGGGGTGCCATGGCGATGGCATGGGGACGGCCATGGCGATGGCATGGGAATGGCCATCTGGTTGGCCATGGGGTCGTATTCACCGCTGTCGGGGGACAAGTGGCGGAGGGAATGCCGCACTGCCGTCGAGGGCGCCGCACAACGGTCTGCATACACTGGCCGGCCGAAAGACAGTTCGGCCGGTCCCGGCAGGAAGCAGAGACGACAGGTGACAGAAGCGATCCTCCTGGTCGGCGGCAAGGGCACTCGGTTGCGTCCGCTCACCGTGCACACGCCGAAGCCCATGGTGCCGGCGGCAGGAGTGCCGTTCCTCACGCACCAGTTGGCGAGAGCGAGAGCGGCGGGGGTGGAGCACATCGTCCTGGCGACGTCGTACCTGGCCGAGGTCTTCGAGCCGTACTTCGGCGACGGCTCGGCGCTGGGCCTCCACCTGGAGTACGTGACGGAGGAGGAGCCCCTCGGCACCGGCGGAGCGATCCGCAACGTGGCCTCCCGCCTGCACTCGGCCCCCGACGACCCGGTCCTCATCTTCAACGGCGACATCCTGACGGGCCTGGACATCAAGGCACTGGTGCGTACCCACGAGCAGACGGGCGCGGACATCTCCCTCCACCTCACCAAGGTGACGGATCCGAGGGCGTACGGCCTGGTCCCCACGGACGAGACGGGCCGGGTGACGGCGTTCCTGGAGAAACCGCAGACCCCCGAGGAGATCGTCACCGACCAGATCAACGCGGGGGCGTACGTCTTCCGCCGCTCGGTCATCGACGCGATCCCGGCGGGCCGCCCGGTCTCGGTGGAGCGCGAGACGTTCCCGAACCTCCTGTCGGCCGGAGCCCACCTCCAGGGCATGGTCGACTCGACGTACTGGCTGGACCTGGGCACCCCGGCCGCCTTCGTCCGAGGCTCGGCGGACCTGGTACTCGGCCGGGCCCCGTCCCCCGCGGTCCCCGGCCGCTGCGGCGACCGCCTGATCCTCCCCACGGCCACGGTGGCCCCCGACGCCAAGCTGACCGGCGGCACGGTCGTGGGCGAGGGCGCGTTCGTCGCCGAGGGCGCGCGCGTCTTCGGCAGCACGATCCTCCCGGGCGCCGTCATCGAACCCGGCGCAGTCATCACCGACTCCCTCATCGGCACCCGCGCCCGCGTCGGCGAACGCTCCGTCCTCACCGGCACGGTCATCGGCGACGGCGCGGTGATCGGCGCCGACAACGAGCTGAGGGAGGGCGCACGAGTGTGGTGCGACGCGCGGATCCCGGCGGGGGCGGTGCGGTTCTCGCCGGATCTGTAGGAGCGCCGAGCACAGGCCACAACCGCCCCGACCCCCCGCCCGCAGCGTACGGTCACCACTCGACGCCGGGAACTCGGCCGCACGCACCGACGGTCACTTCCAGCGTCGGCCTGCATCTTCCAGCCGGTCCGGAGTTCGAGGCCGGGGCTGCAACCGCCCCGAGTTCCCGCCCACCCGAAGGGGGCTTCGCCTCGTGACGCGGGTCAGGGCATTCCGGCCGGTCCGGGGTCTGAGGCCGAGGCACGACCGTCCCGAGCCCCCGCCCGCCCGAAGGGGGCTTCGCCTCGTGACGCGGGTCAGGGCATTCCGGCCGGTCCGGGGTCTGAGGCCGAGGCACCACCGTCCCGAGCCCCCACCCACCCGCAGGGGGCAGCCACCTCTCGACGCCGGTCCACGTCATCCAGCCCGTCCGGCGTTTGAGGACAAGGCCCCTTCAGGGCCGGCGGGGGTCCAGGGGGCGGAGCCCCCTGGCGGGGTCGAAGGGGTGGAGCCCCTTCAGGATGGGACGGGTAGGGGCGGCGGGGGCGAAAACCGCCGCCGACGGCAACCGCAGCGCCCGCCGCCCCGTCACAGCCGCCCGATATCCCCCCGAGGCATCCGCGGCGCCCGCCGCCCCGGCACCCGCCCACTCAGCAGAATCAACCGAGCCGCCCGATGCCGCTGCCCCGCATACGGCTCCAGCAACTCCAGCATCACGGAGTCATCCGCATCCCGATCCCCCGCCAGCGCCCACCCCACGATCCCGGGCAGATGCAGATCCCCTACCGTCACCGCATCCGGCGCCCCATGACTACGCTGCACAACCTCCGCCGACGTCCACGGCCCGATCCCCGGCACAACCTCCAACCGAGCCTGCGCCTGAGCCGGAGACATCCGCACCGCCTCCTCCAGCCGCGCAGCAACCCGCACAGCCCGCAGAATCGTGGACGCCCGCTTGTTGTCGACCCCGGCCCGATGCCACTCCCAGGACGGAATCAGCCGCCAGGTCTCCGCATCCGGCATCACACACATCCGCCCGGGCGCGGGCCCCGGCGCCGGCTCCCCGTACTTCCGCGCCAGCAACCGCCACGCCCGATACGCCTCATCGGTCGTGACCTTCTGCTCCAGAACCGACGGAATCAACGACTCCAGCACCAGCCCGGTCCGCGTCAGCCGGAGCCCCGGCCGCCGATGCCGAGTGAGCGCCACCAGCCGATGCCGCGGCACGAAGGCGGACGGATCGTCGGCCGCCCCGAGCAGTTCCGGCAACTGCTCCAGCAGCCACTCGGCCCCCGGCCCCCAGGCCTCACCCCGCACTTCGGCACCCCGCGCGCTGACCCGCAACGTTCCCGGCCCGGCGGGCGTAAGAGTGGCACGCCACACGGACCCGTCCGGCATCGCCCGGAACGTCGGATCCCCAGGCCCACGCCGCAAGGGCCCGAGCACGATCCCGAGATCGAGCGGCCCGTCCGGCACCACCGTCCGCACCCTCCCCGGCGCGACAGCCTGCCGAGGGACACCCGCAGGCACAGCGACATGCCCACCTCGCACACTCGTACGCGTGGGGCGCGGAGCAAAACGTCCTGCCACGAAGAATCCCGGGAAGCAGCTAGGTACCGACGAGAGCTACGAGCCTAGGCGCTCCCACGCCATCAAAGGCGCGTATCGCGCCCTGAGGGCCTGCGGTCTGCGGGACTGCGGGCCTGATGGCCGCGCTGCTGTACGGACAGCGAACCGTATCGATACGGACAGCGAGCCGTATCGATGTACGACTCTGCCCGCGACGACACGCCCACATGCAACAGAGCCGCAGCCACCCACCCACCCACCGATCCCCTCACCAAACCGCCGTCCCCGGCCCACCCAGCAAAGCGTCACCGCACCTCGATGAACCCCCCGGCCTCCCGCTCAGGCCGCGGCCGAGGTTCCTCCGCCGGATGACCGACCGCCACCGCCCCCATCGGATCCCAGTCCTCCGGCAGCCCGAGCACCTCCCGCACCACATCCCGGCAGAACATGGTCGACGACACCCAGGCCGAGCCCAGCCGCTCCCCGGCCAGCGCGACCAGGAAGTTCTGCACCCCTGCCCCGGCGGCGACCACGAACATCTCCCGCTCGGCCCCGTCCCGCCGCGCGTCGCCATAGGTGTGCGAGCCGTCCATCACCAGACACGGCACGACGAGATACGGCGCATTCCGCAGCACATCTCCCCGCCGCACCCGCTTCGCGATCGACTCCTCGCTCTTGCCGTCCCGCCGCAGATCGGCGATCCACGCATCCCGCATCGCATCGAGCAGCCGCGTCCGCGACTCCTGAGACTCCAGCAGCACGAACCGCCACGGCGTCGTGTGATGCGGCGCCGGCGCCGTGACAGCCGCCGCGACCGCTCTTCGTACGGCCCCGGGGTCGACGGGTTCGTCAGTGAAGGCCCGTACGGTACGGCGCCGGGTGACCGCCTCCCGTACCGCCTCCGACGTCCCGAGCCGGAACATGTCGTCGCGCGCGTCGCGCACCAAGACCCGCGCCCCCTCCCCGTGCTCCTCGGCCACCATGTGCGCCAGCCCGCGCACGACGGCGACGGGCAGCCCGGCGGCCTTGCCCTTCACGAGATCACCGGCGGCGGCCAGTTCGTCCGCCGTCGCCACGACGGTCGCGCTCAGCGGATTGCCGTACGCGTCCGTGCCCCCGCGCAGATCATCGAGTACGCGCACACCGGCGGCGCCGATCGCCACGTCCGTGAGCCCCGAGCGCCAGGGCCGCCCGAAGGTGTCGGTGACGACGACCCCGACGTCGACACCGAGGGCGTCCCGCAGCCCGTCCCGGATCGCCCGCGCGGACGCGTCCGGGTCCTCGGGCAGCAACAGCACGGTTCCGGCGGGGGTGTTGGAGGCGTCCACGCCGGCTGCGGCCATCACGAGGCCCTGTCGGTTCTCGACGATGCGCAGGGCGCCGCGGCGCGCGACGACCCGTACCGTCTCCGCGTCGATGGCGGCCTCGCGGTCGGCCGCCTCGACGATCCGTCCCTCCGCCTTGGAGACGATTTTCGAGGTGACCAGGAGTACGTCCCCGTCGGCGAGGCCGGGTTCGGCGGCGGCGATCAGTTTCGCGAGGTCGTCGCCCTGCTGGACCTCGGGCATCCCGGAGACGGCCCAGACCCGGTAGCCGTCCGCGGACACGTCACCGGACACGTCGTAGGACACCTCGCTCAAGCGCCCCGCACCTCCTCCGCCAGCGCCAGCGCCTCGCGGGCCATCTGCGCGGCCGCGTCGATGTCGGTCATCATCAGCGGCACGGCCCGGCAGCGGATCCCGGCCGCCTCGACCCGCTCCACGGCGCCCGAGTCCACGGTGTCGACGAGCCAGCCGTCGAGGAGCCCCGAGCCGTAGTGCTCGGCCACCGCCGCGGCCGTCGACTCCACGCCGACCGCCGCGAGCACCTTGTCGGCCATCCCGCGCACGGGCGCGTCCCCGACGATGGGAGACAGGCCCACGACCGGCACGCCCGCGTCGGCGATCGCCTCCCGGATGCCGGGCACGGCGAGGATCGTGCCGACCGAGACGACCGGGTTGGACGGCGGGAAGAGGATGACGTCCGCCTCGGCGATCGCCTCCAGGACGCCCGGCGCGGGCTTGGCCTGCTCCGCGCCGACCGGCACGATCGCCTCCGCCGGTACGGACGCCCGCAGCCGCACCCAGTACTCCTGGAAGTGGACGGCCTTGCGCTCGCCGTCCACCTCGACCGCGACATGCGTTTCCACGCGGTCGTCGGTCATGGGGATGAGACGGACTCCCGGCTTCCAGCGGTCGCACAACGCCTGCGTCACCGCGCTGAGCGGATAGCCCGCGCCGATCATCTGCGTCCGCACGATGTGCGTGGCGAAATCCCGGTCGCCCAGCCCGAACCACTCCGGTCCGACGCCGTACGCGGCGAGCTCCTCCTTGAGGTGGAAGGTCTCGTCGGACCGGCCCCAGCCCTGCTCCTCGTTGATGCCGCCGCCCAGGGTGTACATCACCGTGTCGAGGTCCGGGCAGACCTTCAGTCCGAAGAGGTGGATGTCGTCCCCGGTATTGCCGATGACCGTGATGTCCGCGTCCGGCACGGCCCGCTTCAGACCACGCAGGAACCGGGCACCACCGATGCCGCCTGCCAGAACCACAATGCGCATGGGAGCCAGTCTTGCAGGCGGGTACGACAACGGGTCAGGCAGTCACCGGAGTCGGCTCGATACGGGTCAGGCAGTCACCGGAGTGGGCTCGATACGGGCCTCGCAGGCCCGGGCGGCGTGCATGGGCATCTCGGTCAGACCCGGGTAGTACACGTGCAGGCTGACCGCCGGCTCCAGCGCGTCGTTCGCCACTTCGTGGACATAGCCCGGCGCGAACACCCGCTGTGCGCCCGCCTTCAACGCGCGCGTGCCACGCTCCGTGCGCTCGGTCAGCGTGCCGTCCAGGACCGTCAGGACGCCGGAGGACGGGCCGTGGTCGTGCAGTCCGCTGCCCTGTCCGGGGACCCAGGACAGCAGCCACACCTCGTAGCCGGGGCCCGTGCGCAGCCGGTGGTACCAGCGCGTGGTCGCGTCGTACTGGACGAGGTGCTCCCACTGGGAGCGGTCGGCGGCGATGGAGCGGGCCAGGCCGACGAAGTCGGCGACGGTGGCGGGGTGCTCGCGCGGTGCCTGGAGGAGGTGCGGGACTTCGAGGATGTCGCCGGCGATCTGGAGGTCGCTGTCGCTGTTCATGGGGTGCGGTGGTTCCTCAGTGAAAGAAGGTCAGAGGGAACGGAAGCCGAGCGGGCGGGCGACTCGGCCTACAGCTGGAGCAGGTGTGGCTCAACAGCTGGGACAGCAACAACAGCTACAGCGACCCCGGGCAGCACCGAGGGACCCGGCGGTGCGGGTCGAGGTGAGTGCCAAGTTCGCGAGCATGCCCACAAGGACATCGGCTCACGCCTCCACTGTCAACTTGACGCCCGTCATGTGGGACGCGTTTCACCTCATCCGGTGCATCTGTGTGGCGAAAGGTTTGTCCATGGGGTGACCGGGACACATGGCGCACAACCGGGCGCACGGGCGTCGTTGTGATCCTGTGATCCGACTGTGATCCGGTTCGCTTCTACGCGTGCGTGCAACGAGATCGAACTTCTGGGCGTCCTTTTCCGTACAGGCTCTGCGGAGGGCCGGAGGCCCTCCCGGGCCTCGCCTGCTTGTCAAGGTTTATGCCGATTTGAACACTTTCCGCTAGGCCTTGGTTCCGCAGAGTGAATAAGGGGCTCAATAGCAGATCTCGGCTTGACTCGCCCGGAGCAGCACACTTGTAATTTCACTCGTGTCGTTCAGCCGAAATCGGTAACGGCAACATCACGGGGACGCGAAAGACAGACGAGGGGCGCACATGACCGAGCTGGTGCAGCAACTGCTGGTCGACGACGCGGACGAGGAACTCGGCTGGCAGGAGCGCGCGCTGTGCGCCCAGACCGACCCCGAGTCCTTCTTCCCCGAGAAGGGCGGCTCCACCCGCGAGGCCAAGAAGGTCTGCCTCGCCTGTGAGGTCCGCTCCGAGTGCCTCGAATACGCCCTCGCCAACGACGAGCGCTTCGGCATCTGGGGCGGCCTGTCCGAGCGCGAGCGCCGCCGGCTGAAGAAGGCCGCTGTCTGACGAAACGGCTCACAACCGCACGTACATACGTCTCGTACGGCCCGTCGCAGGTGGGTTATCCACAGGCGGCGGGCCGCCGTCATGCCCAGCCGATAGTGTGGTCGCTCGTCCGAGACGCCCCGTCGCCCCCTGGGGGCACAGGCGTCCACCGCAGTCCATCGAACCGGGGCCTGTACCTCGATGTCCGTGCACAGCCACCCGGCAGCCCATCACGACCCCGCTGCCGCACCTGAGTTTCCGCGTCATGTGGTGACCGCGGTGCTCGTCTCCCACGACGGAGCCCGCTGGCTGCCCGACGCGCTCGCCGGGCTGCTCGGCCAGGAGCGCCCCGTCCAGTTCGCCATGGCCGCCGACACCGGCAGCGCGGACCAGTCCGCGCAGCTGGTCACCGACGCCCTCGGCGACGATCGCGTACTGCATCTCGCCCGGCGCACCGGATTCGGCCAGGCCGTCGAGGAGGCCAACCGCTCCGCCCCCGTCCTCACCCCGGACGAGCTGACGTACCTGAAGCGGCCGAGCGGCTGGGACCCCGTCACGCGCACATGGCGCGACGACGCCTACGACCTGCCCGAACTCCCCCACGGGGAGCCGGTGCAGTGGCTCTGGCTCCTGCACGACGACTGCGCCCCCGAACCCGACGCCCTTGCCCAGCTGCTGCGCGTGGTGGAGAACGAGTACGAGCTGGACCGCGACGACGTCGCCGTCGTCGGCCCCAAGCTGCGCGGCTGGTACGACCGCCGGCAGCTCCTCGAGGTCGGCGTCACCATCGCCAACTCGGGCCGCCGCTGGACCGGCCTCGACCGCCGCGAGCAGGACCAGGGCCAGCACGACCACGTCCGGTCCGTGCTGTCCGTGTCCACCGCCGGCATGCTGATCCGGCGCGACGTCTTCGAACAGCTGGGCGGCTTCGACCGGCGCCTGCCGTTGATGCGCGACGACGTCGACCTGTGCTGGCGTGTCACGGCCGCCGGCCACCGCGTCCTCGTCGCGCCCGAAGCAGTCGTACGACACGCCGAGGCGGCCTCCCGCGAGCGCCGCACCGTCGACTGCGTGGGCCGCACCGCCGCCTCCCCGCACAAGGTCGACAAGGCGGGCGCCGTCTACACCCTGCTGGTCAACACGCGTACGGCCGTGCTGCCCTGGGTGCTGCTGCGCCTCGTGCTCGGCACGGTCCTGCGGACCCTGGCCTACCTCGTGGGCAAGGTCCCCGGGCAGGCCCTCGACGAGATCCGTGGCCTCATGGGCACACTGCTACGCCCCGAGCGGATCATCGCCGGGCGGCGCAGGCGTGGGAACCCCGTGATCGACAAGGGCGAACTGCGGGCGCTGTTCCCGCCGCCCGGAGCGACCGTGCGGGCCACCATCGAGCAGGTCGCGGGCAACCTCATGGGCAGCTCCGATCCCGAGGCGGCCGCCGGCGCCGGACGGCACGGCAGCGCGATCGAGTCCGGGCCCGGCGGCGACGACGCCGACTTCCTGGAGATAGAGCAGTTCGCCCGCCTCAAGCGCATCGCCCGCAAGCCCGGCCCGGTGCTCTTCCTGGTGCTGCTGCTCGTCTCACTGATCGCGTGCCGCGGGCTCCTCGGCGGCGGCGCGCTCGCGGGCGGCGCGTTGCTGCCCGCCCCGGCCGACTCCGGCGAGCTGTGGTCCCGCTACCTGGACGCCTGGCACCCGGTGGGCGCCGGCGGCACCACGTCCGCGCCGCCGTACCTCGCGATCGTGGCGATGCTCGCCTCCGCGCTGCTGGGCTCGACCGGACTTGCGGTAACGGTCCTGCTGGTCTGCTCGGTGCCACTGGCCGGGTTCACCGCCTACTTCGCCTCCCGCTCCCTCGTCGAGTCCCGCCTGCTGCGCGCGTGGGCGGCCGTCGTCTACGCCTTCCTGCCCGCCGCCACCGGCGCACTCGCCGGCGGCCGCATCGGCACCGCCGTCCTCGCCGTCCTGCTGCCGCTCATCGCGCGCGCGGGCATCGCGGCGAGCGGCCTGACGAGCCCCTCGGGTGCGCGCGGCAGTTGGCGCGCGACCTGGGCGTACGCGCTGCTGCTGACGATCACCACGGCCTTCACGCCGATCGTGTGGCCGATCGCGCTGGTCCTCGGGCTCGGCCTGCTGGCGGTGCGGCGCTCCGACATCACCGCCTACGGCCTGCGCTTCCTGGCCCAGTTCGGCGTGCCCCTTCTGGTGCTCGCGCCCTGGTCGCTGTCGCTGCTTCCGTTCGGATTCTTCCAGGAGGCCGGCCTGGAGTACGGCTCCTCGGCGGCCTCCGCCCTGGACCTGCTCGGCGCCAGCCCCGGCGGACCGGGCACAGTCAGCGGACTGATGCTCGTCGGCGTCGTCCTGGCCGCGCTGGCCGCCCTGCTGCGCACCGAGCGGCAGTTCGGCATCTGGACCGCCTGGGCGATCGCCCTGGTCGGCCTCGTCTTCGCCGCCCTGGCCAACAGCTCCACCTGGGCCGGCCCCGCGACCCTCGTCTACGGCATCGCCCTCCTGGCCGCCGCGCTGCTCGGCGCCGACGGGGCACGCTCGCGCGTGGCCGAGCAGAGCTTCGGCTGGCGCCAGCCGGTCGCCGCGCTGATCGCCTTCGCCGCCGCTGCGGGCCCGCTGCTCGTCGCCGCCGGCTGGATGATCCGCGGCGCCGACGGACCGCTGGAGCGACGCGACCCCGTGCAGGTGCCCGCGTTCGTCGCCGAGGACAGCAGCACCCCCGACCAGGCCCGCACCCTCGTCCTCGACAGCGAGTCCTCGGCCCAGGTCGGCTACATGCTCGTCCGCGGCTCCGGCGCCCGCCTCGGCGACGCCGAACTCGCCGCTGCCGACGGGGAGAACGCCAAGCTCGACAAGATCGTCGCCAACCTCGTCGCCGGCTCCGGCGCCGACCAGGCCGACCAGCTGGGCGCGTTCGCGGTGCGTTACGTCCTCGTCCACAAGGGCGCACCCCGCGAGGTCGCGCGCGTGCTGGACGCCACGCCCGGACTGCAGCGGCTGAGTGAGCAGAACGGCAGCGCGTTGTGGCGGGTCGACCGGCAGGTATCGCGTGCGGCCGTCGTCTCCGGGTCCGGGTCGGGCTCGGGCTCGGGTGAGCCTCAGACCGTTGCTGCAGGGCCCGTGGAGATCCACACCACGATTCCGAGCGGCGCCGAAGGGCGTGTCCTGCGCCTCGCCGACAGCGCCGACGACGGCTGGACGGCCACCCTGGACGGCAAGCCGCTCACCCCGACCACGGTCGACGGCTGGGCCCAGGGCTTCGAACTCCCGGCTTCTGGCGGCCGGTTGGACGTCGTCTACGACGACCCGATCGGCCACACCGCCTGGCTGTGGACCCAGGGCTTCCTCGCCCTCGTCCTCGTCGTGATGGCCCTGCCGGGGCGTCGCCGCGACGTCGACGACGACATGCCCGAGGAGGCACCTGTGCCGGCCGAGGCCATGGCCGGCGAGGGGCGGCGGGCCCGTCGGCTGCGCGCCCAGGCCGAGGCCGAAGAGGCCGGTCAGGCAGGGGCGTTCCCCTCTCCTCCGGAGCAGCCCCCTGCGGTGATTCCGCAGCAGCAGTCCTACGGCATGGGGGCGACCCCGGACGAGGGCACTCCCACCTGGGGGACGGACACGCCCAATTACGCCGGCGCCGAGTACGGCGGCTCCGGCGGCGAGCAGTACCAGGGCGGGCAGCAGTACCCGGCGGGCGGCGCTTACGACCAGACGTACCAAGCGGACCCGTACCAGGCGGATCCGTACCAGGGCGGCCAGTACGACCCGTACGCGTACGGCGGGCAGCCTCAGGCGGGGGCGTACGACGCCTCGTACGACCAGACCTACCAGCAGGGTTACGACGCCACCTACGACCCGGCACAGCAGCATCCGCACGGCAGCGAGCGTTCCGACGGGAGCCAGCAGTGAACCGCACGACCCTGTCCCTGATCGCCGGTGCCGGCGCCCTGGCCGCCATAACCGGGGTCGCGGCGCTCACCACGCCGGACGCGTCCGGGACGACCACCGCGAAGGCGGCCGCCGAGCTGCCCGTGGAGCGGACGAGCCTGGTATGTCCGGCGCCGAGCACCTCGGACCTCGCCGAGACGACCTACACGTCGTTCACGCCCGTCACGAAGGGGGCGGGGAGCGGTGGGAAGGCGGAACTGCGGTCCGGGGCGGAGGAGTCGGGCGACGCGGCGGACGCCAAGGGCAAGGCCGACGGCAAGGGTAAGAAGGCCGGTGACGCGGGCAAGGCCGGCAAGCCCGTCCTGGTCGGCAAGGAGCCGGGGACGCCGGTGACCGAGGACGCGTCCGGGGCCGACTCGCCGGCGCTCATCGGGACCGCCGACGGGAAGTTCGCGCCCGGCTGGACCGTGCAGCAGACCACGGAGGTCGCGGCGGGCACGGGGCGTGGTCTGCAGGGCGTCAACTGCATCGCGCCGGACACCGAGTTCTGGTTCCCGGGCGCCAGTACGGCTGCCGACCGCACGGACTACGTCCATCTGACCAACCCCGACGACTCCGCCGCCGTCGTCGACATCGAGCTGTACGGCAAGGACGGTGCGCTCGAGACCACGGTGGGGGAGGGGATCACGGTCCAGCCGCACTCGGGTGAGCCGATCCTGCTGTCCACGCTCACCAGTGAGAAGCAGGAGAACGTGACCGTGCACGTGAGTGTGCGCAGTGGTCGGGTGGGTGCTTCGGTGCAGGCGCTGGACGACAAGCTCGGTGCGGACTGGCTGGCCGCGTCCGCCGATCCCGCGGAGAGTCTGGTGCTGCCCGGCATTCCCAAGGACGCCAAGGCCGTTCGGCTGGTCGCCTTCACGCCGGGGGACACGGATGCGGATCTGAAGGTGCGGCTTGCTTCGCCCTCCGGGGAGATCACGCCTGCCGGGAACGAGACGCTGCATGTCAAGGCCGGTATGACCAGTGCGGTGGACCTCGGCGACGTGATGCGGGGCGAGGCGGGGTCGCTGCTGCTGACGCCCACGGACACGGATCGGGGCGTGCCGGTGGTTGCGGCGGTTCGGGTGGTGCGGGGGGAAGGCGCCAAGCAGGAGACGGCGTTCATCCCGGCGAGCCGGCCGGTCGGCACGCGCGCGACGGTGGTCGACAACAGGGCGAAGGGCACAACACTGTCCGTGACGGCGCCGTTCCGCTCCGCCGAGATCAAGGTGACGGCGTCGGCGGGGAGCGGGGGCGGTACGGCCACCTCGAAGACGTTCACGATCAAGTCCGGGACGACACAGGACGTGGAAGTGCCGGTGCCGAGCGGATTGAAGGGCACGTACGCGCTGACCGTGGAGTCGGTGTCGGGCGGACCGGTGTACGCGTCCCGGACGCTGACGGCAACGACGGAGGGCGTGCCCGGCTTCACGGTACAGACGCTGCCGGACGACCGGGGGATGGTGGCTGTGCCGGAGGCGGACGAGGACTTGTCCGTGCTGCAGAAGTAGGTCTTCTGGCGGTTGGGTGGGGGCGTGCGTTGATGCCTGCGGCGCCTGTGCGGGTTCGGTGGGGGTGCGCGTAGCGCCTGCGGGTGGTTTGTGGGTCGGGGCCGTGCCGGGGGGTGTCCGT
>NZ_JBVKAU010000007.1:0-437826 GCF_055657525.1 Streptomyces sp. NPDC107522
GTTGATAGGCCGGATCTGGAAGCACGGTAACGTGTGGAGGTGACCGGTACTAATAGGCCGAGGGCTTGTCCATAGAGGCTCGCGTCCACTGTGTTAGTTCTGAGGCAACGACCGTGTTGTGTCCGGTCTAACTTCATAGAGTTTCGGTGGTCATAGCGTGAGGGAAACGCCCGGTTACATTCCGAACCCGGAAGCTAAGCCTTACAGCGCCGATGGTACTGCAGGGGGGACCCTGTGGGAGAGTAGGACACCGCCGAACAAATCTTGAGAAAACCCCCGTGCCATTCGGCACGGGGGTTTTCTGCGTTTAGGCTCATGAATATGCGCCACGACCTCGTGATCTTCGACAATGACGGTGTTCTCGTCGACAGTGAGCCGATCTCCAACCGGCATCTCGCCGCCTATCTGACCGAGCTCGGGCATCCGACCACTTACGAGGACTCGATCCGGGACTACATGGGCTCCGCCATGCACCGGATCCATGACCTCGTCCTGGAGCGGAGCGGGCGGCGGTTGCCGGAGGAGTTCGACGATGTCTTCCATGCGCGGGTGTTCGCCGCGTTCGAGCGGGAGTTGCAGCCGGTGGCCGGTGTCGGGGACGTACTGGAGAAGCTGGCCGCGGACGGGCTTCCGTACTGTGTGGCGTCTTCCGGGAGTCATGAGCGGATCCGGGTGGGGCATCGGGCGACCGGGCTGGAGCGGTGGTTCGAGGACGGGCGGATCTTCAGTTCGCAGGATGTGGGGCGGGGGAAGCCGGCGCCGGATCTGTTTCTGTATGCCGCCGAGCGGATGGGGGTCGCTCCGGAGCGGTGTGTTGTCGTCGAGGACAGTCCGCTGGGGGTCCAGGCCGCTGTCGCCGCCGGGATGGATGTGTACGGGTTCACCGCGATGACGCCTGCCGACAAGCTCGGCGGTGCCACTGAACTCTTCTCCGACATGCGGGAGTTGATCGACCTGCTCGTCTGACATTTGTCATGCCGAGCTCCGGACGATCGTTTCTACTGGCCGACCTCGGCCGGGCGAGAAGCTGAGGGCATGACGACGAGGACGAGCATGAAGTCGGGCGAACAGTCGGGCGAGCGGACGAGCAATCGGAACACCTTCGGGCCGCTGATCGTGGACGTGGCCGTGCCCGTCGGGTCGTACTACCTCTTCAAGGAGGCATTCGGGACGAGCACGTTCATGGCGCTCGCCCTGAGCAGTGTGGTGCCGGCCCTGCGGACGGTGTGGTGCGCGGTCAAGGAACGGAAGACCAACGGGCTCGCCGTCCTCATCCTCGTCGTGAACGTGGTGTCGCTGCTGCTCAGTTTCGTCTCCGGGGACCCGCGGCTGATGCTCGCCAAGGACAGCGGCGTCAGCAGCACGATCGGCATCGCGATCCTGGTGTCGGTGGCGCTGGGCCGGCCGATGATGACCGAGGGGTTCAAGCCCTTCCTGGTGCAGGGCGACCCGGCCAGGCAGGCCGCCTGGGAGCGGCTGGCGGGCGGGTCCGCGGCCGGCTCGGCTGCGTTTCTGCGGTCGGAGCGGGTCTTCTCGGTGGTGTGGGGTGTCGTCCTGCTTGCGGAGTGCGTGGTGCGGGTCGTCGGTGCCTACACGGTGCCCGTGGACACCATGGTCTGGCTCGGGTCCGTCATCCTGATCGGTTCCATGGCGCTGGCCTTCGTGGTCAGCCGCACGATCGCCGCCGTGCCCATGGCGCGGCTGCTCGGCGCGGAGGTGAAGGCGGTGGAGACCGCCGCGCGGTCCGAGGTGGCAGTCGCCGCCTGAGGTGGTCGTCGGCAGAGCTGAGGGAAATTCACCTTTGGCTGGATCTACCCACGGGTAGGCCGGGGCCCTACGCTCGCCGCCATGACTGATGTGCTGCGGCGCGGTAGGGCCTCGTTGGCGTTCAGCTTCTTCGCTCAGGGTGTCGCCTTCGCGCTGCTCGTGACCCGGATTCCGGCCATTCAGGACCGGTACGGGGTCTCCGACGCGCTGCTGCCCGCCTTCCTCGCCGCCGTACCGATCCTGGCCGGCGTGGGGAGTGTGGCGACCGAGCGGCTGGTGCGGCGCGTACCGCCGAGTCGGCTGCTGCGGTGGTCCCAGCCTGTCGTGCTCCTGGCGCTGCTCGGGGTCGGGGCGGGGGAGCGGATGGTCGAGCTGGGGGTGGCGCTCGCCGCGTTCGGGTTGGCCGTGGGCGCGCTCGACGCCTCGATGAACATGCTCGGGGTGAGTCTGCAGCGGTCGTACGGGCGCAGCATCATGCTCAGCTTTCACGCCGCGTACAGCCTGGGCGGGATCGTGGGGGCCTCGCTGGCCTGGGTGGGGGCGCACTGGGAGCTGGCGCTGGTCGTGTCGTATCTGCCGGTCGTGGTGGTGTTGTTGCCGGCCGCGCTGGTGGGGAGTCGGTGGTACGTCGACGGGAGTGGCGAGGGCGGCGGGGGCGATGCCGGGGCGGAGGTGTCAGGGGAGTCGGGGGAGCGCGGGCCTGTCGTCTTCAAGGTGCTGCTGCCGTTCTGTCTTGTGATGACCTTCGCGTACATCGGGGACTCGACCGTCTCCAACTGGAGCGCGAAGTATCTGCAGGACGTGTTGGGGAGTTCGGAGCAGCTGGCGACCGTGCCGTACAACGTCTATATGGTCACCACCCTGTTGGGACGGGCCCTCGGGGACTTCGGGGTGCGGCGGTTCGGGGCTGTCGCTGTGGTGCGGATGGGGGCGCTGGTGGCCGCCGGGGGGTTCGCGGTCGTGGCCGGGGCGCCGGGGGCGTGGGTCGGGATGCTGGGATTCACGCTGCTCGGGGTGGGGTTGTGTGTGCTGGTGCCACAGACGTTCGCGGCGGCCGGGCGGCTCGCTTCTGAGAAGTACGGTCCTGGGGCTTCGGATGCGGCTATCGCGCGGCTCAATGTGTTCAATTACGTGGGGTTTTTGATCGGTTCGCCCTTGGTGGGGGCGCTGGGTGATGCGTGGAACTATCGCGGGGCCATGCTTGTGCCGATGGTGTTGGTGCTGGTGACGCTTGTGTACGCCCGGTCGTTCGCCGCTCAACCGGACCGATACGGTGGCGGGCATGAGCGGCCGCGCACAGCTGATGTGGGACGAGGCAGTAACGGGCTATGACTTCGGCCGGGACCATCCGATGGACCCGGTCCGGCTCGCCCTGACCAGGAGGCTCGTCGATGCCTTCGGGCTGGACAAGGACGTCGACGTCGTGGCGGCGCAGCCGGCCGGTGAGTCGACGTTGCGGCTGGTCCACCGGGAGGACTACATCGAGGCCGTGAAGGCGGCCTCAGCAGATCCCGGGGCGGCGGATCAGTCGTATGGGCTCGGGACGATGGATGATCCCGCGTTTGCCGGGATGCATGAGGTGTCCGCGCTCATCGCGGGGCAGTCGGTAGGGGCCGCGGAGGCCGTGTGGCGGGGCGAGGCGCTGCATGCGGTGAACTTCGCGGGCGGGCTGCACCATGCGATGCCTGGGGGCGCGTCGGGGTTCTGTATCTACAACGACGCCTCGCTGGCCATTGCCCGGCTGTTGGAGCTGGGGGCCGAGCGGGTCGCGTACATCGATGTGGATGTGCATCACGGGGATGGTGTGCAGGCGGCGTTCTGGGAGGATCCGCGGGTTCTGACGATCTCGCTGCATGAGCATCCGCGGACGTTGTTCCCGCAGACCGGGTGGCCGGAGGAGACCGGGGGCGAGTCCGCGGAGGGTACGGCTGTGAATGTGGCGTTGCCGGCCGGGACCGGGGATGCGGGGTGGTTGCGGGCGTTCCATGCCGTGGTGCCGGAGCTGATCGCCGACTTTCGGCCGCAGGTGCTGGTGACTCAGCACGGTGCCGATACGCACTTCGAGGATCCGCTGGCTCATCTTGCGGTGTCGTTGGATGCGCAGCGGGCTGTGCAGGTGGCCTGCCACGAGCTGGCGCACGAGTACTCCGGGGGGAAGTGGGTCGCGCTGGGTGGGGGTGGATACGCCGTGGTGGAGGTTGTGCCGCGGTCGTGGACGCATCTGGTGGGGATTGCGGCGGGGCGGCCGATTGAGCCGGAGCTGATGATTCCGGAGGGGTGGCGGCAGGAGGTTTTTGCGCGGACTCGGCAGTTGGGGCCGGTGCGGATGACTGATGGGCGGTGGCCGGTGGGGTGGGCCGGGTGGGAGGCGGGGTACGACCCTGCGGATCGGCTGGATCAGGCGGTGCTGGCTACTCGTAAGGCGGTGTTTCCGTTGCGGGGGTTGTTGGCGTAGGTGGGGGTGCGGTCGGGATTTCTCGCCCCGCCGCCCCTACCCGTCCCATCCTGAAGGGGCTCCGCCCCTTCGACCCCGCCAGGGGGCTCCGCCCCCTGGACCCCCGTCGGCCCTGAAGGGGCCTTGTCCTCAAACGCCGGACGGGCTGAATGGTGCGGACCGGCGTCGAGAGGTGGCTGGCTTCTGCGGGTGGGTGGGGGCTCGGGATGGTGGCGCCTCGTCCTCGAACGCCGGGCGGGTTGGATGATGCGGACCGGCGTCCAGAGGTGGCTGGCTCCTGCGGGTGGGTGGGGGCTCGGGATGGCGGCGCCTCGTCCTCGGACGCCGGGCGGGCTGAAAGATGCGATTCGGTGTCAAGAGTGGCCGGGGGTGGCGTGAGCGTCCCGTGCGGGTCGGTGCGGGGCTGGGCGCATTAGCCCAACTGTGCGGTGTTTCCCCGTTCCCACGCCCCCGTGCCGTTCCCTCCGTCAGCATCGCTGACGTGGTGAGTACCGGAGCCCTTCGGGCGCATCTCCTGGCCGTTCGGCTTGCCGGGGCTGTGGCTACCTCTCGGGAGGAGAGTCTCAGGAGTTATCGGCTTTTCGCTGCTCGTGATCCGCGGGTGCTCATGGGGCTGGATCCCGAGTTGAGCTGGCGGCAGCGGGATCTGATCGAGTTGATGGCGGACAAGTGTGGGGTTTCGGCCGATCCGGCGTGCACTTCCGGACTTGATGTGATCGATCCTGGGCGGACTTTGAGAGGTCTGGACGCCTTTGCCGATCGGATCGGTGCTGCCGCCCAGCGCGGCGCGCCCGTGCTGCTCGGTACCGGGCACCCCCATCGTCTGCTCGGTTTCTACGCCGCCTTGGCGGACGCGTTGTCGGCGGCGGGGTGTGCCGTCCTCACCCCCGCGCATGGTCGCTGTGTCGACATAACGACCCGGTTCGGCCTACGCACGTACAACCTTGACTACGTACGAGGAGTCGCGTTGGTGCGGGAACCCGGCGCTCCGTGCACCGGGCGTGAGACCGGCGCACACACCCATTCGCCCCTCCCGGTTCGTACCGCGCTCGCCGCCGCCGCGGAGGCCGGCGGCCCGCTGCCGGAGCTGGTGATCGGGGACCACGGGTGGGTCTGCGGGGCAGGTCAGCTGGGGTTTGAGGCCATTGGTCTCGCCGATACGAATGACCCCGCGCTCTTTGTGGGGGAGGCGGAGGGGGTTGTGTCCGCCGTCGTTCCGGTTGATGACGCTGTGCGGTCTGTTTACTACCGGCCGCTTACCCGCTACGTACTCAATCGAGCGTGTCTGTCACAGTAGGCCGCCGATGGGTGCACCTCTTCCCCACTCGCATCACCCGCCCCTACATTGGGGAGTGAGCACGCAGCGACGAAGAGTCACCGGAAGGGGAAGCCGGTGGCCGTCGAGTGCGGAAGGTTCAGGTGTGTCATGGCTGCAGCTGGCGAGAGGCCTCTGAACGAGGTTCAGTTCCTTACCGTGGCGGAAGTCGCCTCGGTGATGCGAGTGTCGAAGATGACCGTGTACCGGCTGGTGCACAGCGGTCATCTGCCCGCGATCCGGGTGGGGCGGTCCTTCCGCGTCCCGGAGCAAGCGGTTCACGAGTACCTCCGCGAGAGTTATGTGGGGGTGGAAACCGCCTGACGGCAGTGGGCGAAGGGGATCCTCAGGGCTGTTCGGGATTCCCTTCCGTCCCCCTCGATTACGACCTCAGCGCTCGGGCGGGTAGGCTAGCCCCTCGTAGGTCGTGTGGGCCCATGGCGCCCAAACACCGAGTGATGAGAAGTGAGCGAGGGTAGTCGTGGGCTCTGTTATCAAGAAGCGGCGCAAGCGGATGGCCAAGAAGAAGCACCGCAAGCTGCTCAAGCGCACGCGCGTTCAGCGTCGCAACAAGAAGTAAGCGACGCCGCGGAAGCGGCGACGTGCTTGTGGCCCCCCACCACACCCGGTGGGGGGCCACACGTGTATCGAGGTGATGTGCGAGGGGGCGAACTCTGTGCGTATGCCTGGACAAAGGCGTGACCCGTCTGGTCGTACGCAGGGAATTCTCGTCACTTCATGCATTGGGCGGTCATCACAGCGCAACATCGACCCGCTAAGTTGGCCGCACACGGGGAACTCGGCAGGGGTACGAGTGCTGGAAGGAAGGCGCTGATCTTGGGCAAGGTCGTGCTCGTGACCGGAGTGGCCCGTCAACTGGGCGGCCGTTTCGTACGACGGATCCAGCGTGACCCACAGGTGGACCGGGTGGTCGCCGTGGACGCGGTCCCGCCCGAGCATCATCTGGGCGGTGCCGACTTCATCCAGGCCGACATCCGGCAGCCCACCATCGCGCGGGTACTGGCCGAGAGCGGCGCCGACACCGTCGTACACATGGACGTGACCGGAACCGCGCTCGGCAGTGGCAGCCGGACCACGGTCAAGGAGACCAACGTCATCGGGACCATGCAGCTGCTCGGTGCGTGTCAGAAGTCGCCCGCCGTCAAGCGGCTCGTGGTCAAGTCCAGTACGAACGTCTACGGGTCCGCGCCCCGCGACCCGGCCGTGTTCACCGAGACGACCCCGCCCAAGTCCCTGCCCAGCGGCGGCTTCGCCAAGGACGCGGTGGAGGTCGAGGGGTATGTGCGGGGCTTCGCGCGGCGGCGGCCGGACGTCGCCGTGTGCGTGCTGCGCTTCGCCAACATCCTCGGGCCGAGCGCCGACACGCCCCTCGCCTCGTACTTCTCGCTGCCCGTGCTGCCGACCGTCTTCGGGTACGACCCGCGGCTGCAGTTCGTGCACGAGGACGACGTGATCGAGGTGCTGCGCATCGCCTCGCACGAGCCGGAGCGGGGCACGCTCAACAGCGGCACCTTCAACATCGCCGGCGACGGCGTCCTGCTGCTCTCGCAGTGCTCCCGGCGGCTGGGCCGCCCGACCGTGCCGCTGCTGCTGCCTGCGGTCACCTGGGCGGGCTCCCTGGTGCGTACGCTGGGCATGTCGGACTTCTCGCCCGAGCAGATCCGGTTGCTCACGCACGGCCGGGTCGTGGCGACGGACCAGATGCGAGAGACGCTCGGATTCAAGCCGAAGTTCACGACGGCGGAGACCTTCGCGGAGTTCGCGCGGAGCCGCGGCCCCGGTCTGCTGCCGCCGGAGGCCCTTGCGGGGGCCGTCGACCGGATCGCCGCGTTGCCCGTCCTGGGCGGCGGACACCCCCCGACGCAGAGCGCCAACTGAGGAGCGCATCAACGATGGCGGACGCCAAGGTCATTCCGTTCGACGACGACCGGTCCCGCGGAAGCGCCGTGCAACGGCCGCAGCGGCGCCGGAGCGCGGGGAGCCGGCGCAAGAACGGTGAATCCGCGCTGGTACGCGAGGTCCAGCCCCTCCCCGGACGGTCCTTCGCGCAGGATGATGTTCCCGTGACACGTGAGGAACAGCCGCCCCAGAAGACGCAGGACGACGGCGGCCTGGAGCGGCGCATCGCGAGCGGCCTGGCCTTTCTGCGCCGCCGCCTCACCGGGGACTACGAGGTCGACGACTTCGGGTACGACGAGGAGCTCACCGACCAGGTCCTGATGTCCCTGCTGCGCCCGGTGTACGAGAAGTACTTCCGGGTCGAGGTGAAGGGCGTCGAGAACATCCCGACCGAGGGCGGCGCGCTGATCGTCGCCAACCACTCGGGCACGCTGCCGCTGGACGGCCTGATGATGCAGGTCGCCGTGCACGACCACCACCCGACGGGCCGGCACCTTCGCCTGCTCGCCGCGGACCTGGTCTTCATGCTGCCGGTGGTCAACGAACTCGCCCGCAAGCTGGGCCACACCCTGGCGTGTGCCGAGGACGCCGAGCGGCTGCTGGGCGAGGGCGAGTTGGTCGGTGTGATGCCGGAGGGCTTCAAGGGCATCGGCAAGCCGTTCAGCGAGCGTTACAAGCTGCAGCGCTTCGGCCGTGGCGGCTTCGTCTCCACGGCCCTGCGCAGGGGCACGCCGATCATCCCGTGCTCGATCGTCGGGGCCGAGGAGATCTACCCGATGATCGGCAACGCGAAGACGCTGGCCCGCCTGCTGGGCTTCCCGTACTTCCCGCTCACCCCGACCTTCCCGTGGCTGGGCCCCCTGGGTGCGATCCCGCTCCCCACGAAGTGGACGATCCAGTTCGGCGAGCCGATCCCGACGGACGGCTATCCGCCGGAGGCAGCCGAGGACCCGATGCTGATGTTCAACCTGACCGACCAGGTGAGGGAGCAGATTCAGCACACGCTGTACAAGTTGCTGGTACAGCGGCGGTCGGTCTTCTTCTGACGCTGACTGGGTGACGCTGACGGAAGAAACGTTTGTACGTCGACGGATGGGGGGCGTCCGTCGACGTACGGGGACGGGGGCGCCCGTACGACGATGGGGACGCCCCCTGTGACGGGGGCGCCCCCATGGCCGTACGACTTGCTGCTCTGCGGCGGCTAGTTCGCGTCCTCGCCCTCGATGCCCAGGCCGGGGAGGAGGCCCGGGAGGAGCGGGGGGAGGGTGACGGCGGGGTCGGTGCTCGGGGTCGATGTGGACGGGGGCGTACTGCTGGTGTCCTTCGGCGGGTCGAGCAGGCCGCCCGTGTTTCCGCCGAGCAGGCCCTCGCTCTCGCTGCCGGAGCCCTCGGTCGACTTGCTCGGGCTGCTGGACTGGTTGCGACCGGAAGAGCCGCTGCCCTTGCTGGGGTGGGCCGACCGGTCGGAGCCGGAGCTGCCGGTCGACGTCGATCCCGAACCGCCTCGCCGCTTGCCCTCGCCGCCCTTGGCCGGGGGCTGCGGGAGGAGGGACTCCAGCGGGGCGACCTCCTCGTCTATGGCGTCGAACACCGACGACACCTTGGTACTGACGTCCACGAGCTGAAGGGGAAGCCGCTCGCGGAGGTTGCCCCACGCCGCTCGGTGCGAGCGGGAGAAGGCGGAGAGGGCCTGGATGGGGCCCAGGGAATCGGGGTGGCGCTGGTACGCCTCGCGCAGCAGGCGATGCCCCTCTGAGGCGTCGTGCTGCATGCCGGACAGGGCGCGGCGGATCTCTGCCAGCGACTCGTGGTCGAGCTGTCCGCCGCGGCCGCGCTCCATGAGCCGACGAGCCTCGCTCAGCCGGGTGGAGGCCTGGTCGAGGTAGGTGCGCCCGCGCTCGTCGTCGCCGTCGGCCAGGACGTTGAGCTTGAAGTCCTCGATGCCGCGCTTGAGGGGGTAGAGGGAGTCACCGGGCAGGGCGTCGGAACTCGCGGCGGCCACTCCACCGAAGGCTCCCGCGGCGACACCGACGCTGAGCCCGCCCGCGGTGAGGCCCTTGGCGAGCCGTGAGCGGGGCCGCAACTTCCCCAGCGGGGAGGCCCGATGAGCCCCCCGTGCCCGGTCCGAACGCTGCTCGGGCAGGGCGGGTCCCGCCTCGCCTCCCGCCGTGCCCTCCTGCAGCATGGCCTCCATCGCGGCCACGAGCTGGGCTCTCTGGACGACCTTGACCTCGGGGTCGAGTACGGGCTTGGGCAGCTCGCCGAGACCCTCGGTGAGGGCCAACAGGCGCCCCTGCTCGGTCTGTTCCGCAGCAGCCGGTGCCGGTGCCGATCCATCGGGCTGCTCGGCCTGCTCGGCCGCCGAGCCCCGGTCGGTCAGCTCCTCCAGGGCCTGGGCGAAGGCGTTCGCCCGCCGGTGTGCCGATACGTTCGCGATCACTGGCGGCACCTCCTCTCGTGATGACGGTCGGCTCCCCAGGGGGTCCTGAGGGTTGCACGCCCTGACCACATCCACGCGATCGAGTGAACGAAGTCGGCCAGGGAGTGACCACAGGGAGCCTGCATCCCGCACAACGAGCGGCTCGGCACTTGGGTTACGGACGGCGGATGAACGGACCGCGAAGTCAACGGACTTTTACTTACGGTGAGTTGGTGACTGCGGAGCGTGTCGGCTCGGGGTGGGTGGCGTGTTCAGCGCGCGTCGTCCGGGAGGAGTCGGGCGAGGGTGCGAACGGCCCGGTACTGGAGGGTCTTGATGGCGCCCTCGTTCTTGCCCATGACGCGGGCGGTCTCGGCGACCGAGAGGCCCTGGAGGAAACGGAGGGTGACGCACTCCTGCTGCTGGGGGTTGAGCCGGCGTACGGCGTCGAGGAGGGCGGCGTTGGAGAGCGACTCGAGGACCGAGTCCTCCGGGGAGCGCTCGACCTCGTTGGCGTCGAGCATCTCACCGGTGGTCACCTCCAGCCGGAAGCGGCTGGACTTGAAGTGGTCGGCGACGAGGTTGCGGGCGATGGTGACGAGCCAGGCGCCGAAGTCCCGGCCCTGCCAGGTGAAGGTTCCGATGCGTCGGAGGGCGCGCAGAAAGGTCTCGCTGGTGAGGTCCTCGGCGGTGGCCTTGCCTCCGACCCGGTAGTAGATGTAGCGGTAAACGGTGTCGCTGTACTGGTCGTAGAGCCGTCCGAACGCGTCGGCCTCGCCGGCCTGTGCGCGTTCCACGAGATCCATCATGCGAGCGCTGTCGCTGTCTGCGGCCGGCCGCCGAGCGGTCGCCGCGCCGGCCGAGCGTCCGCGTCTGCCGACGGCGGCGCTGCCGTCGGCGAGCGCGTAGCACGGGCCTACGGGCACGGTGGTTACGGCGAGGGCGGGGACGGCGTACGCGGTGGGGACGAAGCCGCGCAACAGGTCTTGGACCGTTGCGCGCAGCGTAGCCAGGCCCGAGGCGTCAACCCCGACGTGTGGGTACACGGGACTCCCAGAGGCAGAGCTTCCATCACGTGCAGTGCGGGACCGTTCACCCGTCGTAGCGACGGAGGGGTACCGGTTTGCGTCTGAGGAGAATAACGCTTCGTGCAGGCACTGCTACGCCCAGTTGCTCAAATCACCGATTGCGTCTCTTCTGTAACCGATTGACGGTCGATCAAGTGCCGCAGGGTGACCGGTTGTTGATCGAAATCGTCCGTGTTCCGGCTGACTCCGGGGCGTGTTGTGGCCGTGTGCAGCCAAGGGGACTGGACAGGGGGTTGTGGGGGTATGGAGTGCGGATTGGGCGCGTGACCGGGCGTGGTCAATCCAGCGCCGTGCGGAGTCTCGCCCCCGCCGCCCCTACCCGTCCCATCCTCCAGGGGCTCTGCCCCTTCGACCCCGGTCCCTGGGGGCTGCCGCCCCCAGACCCCCGCATCGGCCCTGAAGGGGCCTCGTCCTCAAACGCCGGACGGGCTGGATGGCGGGCCGGCGTTGGGGAGCCGAGGGCCCAGCGGGTGGGTGGGGGTTCGGGATGGTTGTGCTCGTCCTCAAAGGCCGGGCGGGCTGGACGCTGTGGGGCGGTGGCGTCGAGATCTGGCCCCAGGGTCGCAGTCGCCCTCGCCGCACGACGAAACCGTGGGCGCTGCGCGAACCCTCGGTCAGCCGCAGCGGCCGCCGCAGGCATACCTGCGCATCCCGCTCAGCCGCACAAGCCCGCCGCAGGGTTGGAGGCGTCGGCACGCGCACGCTCCCGCCACCCGGGTACCCCCGGGCCCGCTACCGCCTCACTGCCGGGCTGAGCGCGTAATCCCACTCAGCCGCAGGGCAGGTGTCGGCGCGTCCGCAGGCTCCCGCCACCCGGGCACTCCCGGGCCCGCTACCGCCTCACTGCCGGGCTGAGCGCGTAATCCCACTCAGCCGCAGGGGAGGTGTCGGCGCGTCCGCAGGCTCCCGCCACCCGGGTACCCCCCGGGCCCGCTACCGCCTAACTGCCGGGCTGAGCACGTAATCCCACCCAGCCGCAGGGGAGGTCGGCGCGTCCGTAGCTCCCGCCACCCGGGCACTCCCGAACCCGCTACCGCCTAACCGCCAGGCTGAGGGCGCAATCCCACCCAGCCGCAGGGGAGGTCGGCGCGTCCGTAGCTCCCGCCACCCGGGCACTCCCGAGCCCGCTACGGCCCAACCGCCAGGCTGAGCGCGTAATCCCACTCAGTGGCAGGGGGCAGACACCGGTGCGTCGTCAGTCGTGCGCTTCCCGCTCGGGCGCTACCGTCCCAGCCGCAGGGCTCGCCCGACCCCCAGCCGCACCGGCCCCAGGTACGCCCCCGTAACTACCGCCGGCGTCGGTGCAGGGCGATTGCCGCTGCTGTGCCTCCGGCTACCGCGCCCACGCCGGCGGCTGCTGGGATGCCTACCTTGGCTGCTTTTCGGCCTGTGCGGTAGTCGCGTAGGCGCCAGTCCAGTTGGCGGGCGTGTTTGCGGAGTTTGGTGTCGGGGTTGATGGCGTAGGGGTGGCCGACGAGGGAGAGCATGGGGATGTCGTTGTGGGAGTCGCTGTAGGCCGCGCAGCGGGAGAGGTCCAGGCCCTCCGCTGATGCCAGCGCGCGGACCGCCTCCGCCTTCGCCGGGCCGTGGAGCGGTTCGCCGACCAGCTTGCCGGTGTAGACGCCGTCCACCGATTCCGCCACCGTGCCCAGGGCGCCCGTCAGGCCGAGGCGGCGGGCGATCACTTGGGCGATCTCGACGGGGGCCGCTGTCACCAGCCATACCTTCTGGCCCGCGTCCAGGTGAGCCTGGGCCAGTGCACGCGTGCCGGGCCAGATGCGCTCGGCCATGTACTCGTCGTAGATCTCCTCGCCGATCGACATCAGTTCGGAGACCCGGTGGCCCTTGACGATCGACAGGGCCGAGTCGCGTGCGTCCTGCATGTGTTCCGGGTCCTCGACGCCCGCCAGGCGGAACCACGCCTGCTGCCAGGCGAACCTGGCGAGGTCGCGCGTCTCGAAGAACTTCCGCTTGTACAGGCCCCGCCCGAAGTGGAAGAGGGCGGCACCTTGCATCACGGTGTTGTCCAGGTCGAAGAAGGCGGCGGCCTTCTCGTCGCCGAGTACCGGGAACTCCGGTTCCGTCGAGGAGGTCTCCGGGACCTCCGAGGCCGTCGCTTCCTGCGACGACTTGCGCGCTGCCTCCGCAGAGGCCTCGCCTGCCAACACACTCCGCGCCGTGGCGGAGCGCCTACGGGGAGTGAGCCATCCGAGAGCGGCCATGACCGTGAGCATAGCCAGTTTGTTCGGTGCAACCGGAGTCGAGAGGTTTGAACGCTGTGAACTCTCCGCGACCGTGTCGTTAAAGAAGCGATCCGGCGGGCCGCCGGCCTCCGGTTCGCCGGTGGTCCTGGGGATCTCCGTCGGCGCCCTCCGCGGCTCGCCGCGCGAGAATGGCTGACATGAGCCCTCTCTTTCGTCGCGGCGCGGCCAAGTCGCCCCAGGACCGGCTGGTCACGCTCATCCGCAAACCCGGCTGCCATCTGTGTGATGACGCACAGATCGTCATCGAGAAGGTGTGTGGGGATCTCGGGGTTTCCTGGGAGGAGAAGGACATCACCGAGGACCCTCAACTCCACGACCAGTACTGGGAGCAGATCCCCGTGGTCCTCGTCGACGGCGCCCAGCACACCTTCTGGCGTGTGAACGAAGATCGCCTCCGCAAAGCCCTCACCGAGTAGTCCCAAGGACTGACCGACCAGTCCAACTGGGACGGAAACTGGCTTAGGATCGACGGCGACTTGGTCTCGGGGGCGGGGATCGTTGAGGAGAGTGTGCGGTTTTGCCCCCAAGAGATGAGGAACGGTGGTGCGAATGCGCCGGTTCCATATCAGTGCGCCGGGCGTGCGTGAGCCCGGTCACGTTGGGCGGGCAAATCGGACACCATCTTTGTGCACGCGTTCACAAAGACATAGCCTGCTTTCGACGGGGCGGTCTGTGGACGACTGACCGCCGGCAGTCCCGCTCTACCCGCAGGAGCACCGTGGCAACTGGCCGAACTCACCGAACGGCGACTCGCAGCCGAGGGATTCCCGAGGCCACCGTCGCCCGGCTTCCGCTGTACCTCCGCGCGCTGACCGCACTGTCGGAGCGCTCGGTACCCACGGTCTCCTCCGAGGAGCTCGCGGCCGCGGCGGGGGTCAACTCCGCGAAGCTGCGCAAGGACTTCTCGTACCTCGGGTCCTACGGGACGAGGGGTGTCGGGTACGACGTCGAGTATCTCGTGTACCAGATCTCCCGTGAGCTGGGGCTCACCCAGGACTGGCCGGTTGTCATCGTCGGTATCGGTAACCTCGGCGCCGCCCTCGCCAACTACGGCGGGTTCGCCTCCCGTGGCTTCCGGGTGGCCGCGCTCATCGACGCCGATCCGGCCATGGCGGGCAAGCCTGTCGCCGGGATTCCGGTGCAGCACTCCGACGACCTGGAGAAGATCATCCAGGAGAACGGCGTGTCCATCGGCGTCATCGCCACGCCCGCCGGTGCCGCCCAGCCGGTGTGCGACCGGCTCGTGGCCGCCGGGGTCACCTCCATCCTGAACTTCGCGCCGACCGTGCTGTCCGTCCCGGACGGCGTCGACGTACGCAAGGTGGACCTGTCGATCGAGCTGCAGATCCTCGCCTTCCACGAGCAGCGCAAGGCCGGCGAGGAGGCCCACTCCGACGGCACCGCACCCGCCGCCGTGACCCGCGAGGAAGCCACCGACGCCGCCGAATCCGCCGACCAGGGGCCCGACGGGGACGTACCCGCCGTGATGCCGGCATGAGTCTCCTCGTCGTAGGGCTGAGCCACCGCAGCGCCCCGGTCAGCGTGCTGGAGCGCGCGGCGCTGAGCGCGGACGCCCAGATCAAGCTGCTGCAGGACACGGTCGCCGCCGAGCCGGCCGCCGAGGCCGCCGTGCTGGCCACCTGCAACCGCATCGAGCTGTACGCCGACGTGGACAAGTTCCACGCCGGTGTCGCCGAGCTGTCCACGCTGCTCGCCCAGCACAGCGGGGTGGGGCTCGACGAGCTCACGCCCTATCTGTATGTGCATTACGAGGACCGGGCCGTCCACCATCTGTTCTCCGTGGCCTGCGGGCTCGACTCCATGGTCGTCGGCGAGGGGCAGATCCTCGGGCAGATCAAGGACTCCCTCGCCAAGGCGCAGGAGCTGCACAGCGCCGGGCGGCTGCTGAACGACCTGTTCCAGCAGGCCCTGCGGGTCGGCAAGCGCGCCCACTCCGAGACCGGCATCGACCGCGCCGGGCAGTCGCTGGTCACCTTCGGCCTGGAGCAGCTGGCCGCCGGAGCGGACGTGGCGGCGTGGGCCCACGGCAAGAAGGCCCTCGTCATCGGCGCCGGCTCGATGTCCTCCCTCGCAGCGGCCACGCTCGCGCGTGCCGGTGTCGCCGAGATCGTCATCGCCAACCGCACCTACGACCGTGCCGAGCGCCTCGCGCAGATCCTGACCGAGGCCGGTGACCTGGACGTGCCCGCCCGCGCGGTACCGATGGAGTCGGTGCCGGTCGAGCTGACACGTGCCGACGTCGCCGTCTCCTGCACCGGCGCGACCGGCCTCGTCCTCACGGCCGAGGAGATCGCGTCGGCGGTGGAGGGCCGTACCGGGCGGCCGGTCGCCTTCGCCGAGGGCGCGGGTGGCGGCCGTACGGCCGACAAGGCGCCGGCTCCCCGGACGAACGCCGACTCCACTGACGTACGGCAGACCCCGCTGCCGCCCACCAGTGTCGGCGCCGACGAGAACTGCCCGCTGGACCTCACCGCCGTGCAGGGAGGTTTCTCTGTCCTCGGGGAGGCCGCCGTCGCCGGTATGGACGCGGCCACGCTGGAGCAGCACGCGGCCTGGGCGGCGGGCAGTGCCGTCGACCGGCGGGAGGCCGCCCGGCGCAGCCCCGAGGCCGACGCCGAGCTGATCACCGCGCTCGCCGCGACCGTGGCCACCGTCGGCCGGATCCCCGAGCGCCGCAAGCCCGAGCCGGTCGCCGAGGCGCCCCGCCTCACGCCGGTCCTCTCGCTGCTCGACCTCGCCATGCCGCGCGACATCGACGCGGCCGTGCACCGGCTGGCCGGGGTGCGGCTGGTCGACATCGAGTCGCTGGCGGACGCCTCCGCCGACGCTCCGATGGCGGCCGACGTCGACCAGGTCCGCCGTATCGTCTCCGACGAGGTCGCGGCCTTCGGGGCGGCGCTGCGGGCCGCGCACATCACGCCCACCGTCGTCGCGCTGCGCACCATGGCCGCCGATGTGGTGGCCAGCGAGATCGCCCGGCTGGAGGGCCGCCTCCCGGGCCTCGACGACAAGCACCGCAGCGAGATCACGCAGACCGTGCGGCGCGTGGTCGACAAGCTGCTGCACGCCCCGACCGTCCGGGTCAAGCAGCTCGCTGCCGAGCCCGGCGGCGCCGGCTACGCGGACGCGTTGCGCACCCTGTTCGACCTCGATCAGGAGACGGTGGCCTCCGTCTCCCGGGCCGAGGACAGCACCGAGAAGAACCGAGGCCCACGATGACTCAGCAGCCACTACGGCTCGGCACCAGGCGCAGCAAGCTCGCCATGGCCCAGTCCGGGCAGGTCGCGGACGCCGTGCGCCGGGTGACCGGACGGCCCGTCGAGCTGGTCGAGATCACCACGTACGGCGATGTCTCCCGCGAGGCCCTCGCGCAGATCGGCGGCACGGGAGTGTTCGTCACCGCGCTGAGGGACGCGCTGTTGCGAGGCGAGGTCGACTTCGCGGTGCACTCCCTGAAGGACCTGCCGACCGCACAGCCCGAGGACCTGATCCTCGCGGCCGTTCCCCAGCGGGAGGATCCGCGCGACGTGATCGTCGCGCGGGACGCGCTGAAGTTCACCGACCTGCCGCGCGGCGCGCGCATCGGTACGGGTTCGCCGCGCCGGATGGCGCAGCTGAACGCGTATGCGCGCGGCCATGGGCTGGACATCGAGGCGGTGCCGATCCGCGGGAACGTCGACACGCGGATCCGGTACGTGCACGACGGTGAGCTGGATGCGGTGGTGCTGGCCGCGGCCGGCCTGAACCGCATCGGCCGCATCGAGGAAGTGACCGACTTCCTGTCGGTCGACACTGTTTTGCCCGCCCCCGGCCAGGGGGCCCTGGCGATCGAGTGCACCGCGGACAACGCGGACCTGGTCGCCGCGCTGGGCGAACTCGACGACCCGTTCACGCGGGTCGCCGTGACCGCCGAGCGATCACTGCTCGCCGCCCTGGAGGCCGGTTGCAGCGCCCCCGTGGGCGCGTTGGCCGACCTGTTGGCCGACGGGCAGATTGTCAAGGAAATGCGCCTGCGCGGCGTCGTCGGCACGACCGACGGCACCCGCATGGTGCAGCTGTCCACCACCGGTCCCGTGCCCGAGACGCACGACCAAGCGCTGGCGCTCGGTCGCGAACTCGCCACCGAGATGCTTGCCCAGGGCGCGGCCGGTCTGATGGGGGAGCGAGCACAGTGAGCCCCACCACCCTTCCCGCCGGCCTCGAACACGGGCACGTCACCTTCCTCGGTGCCGGACCCGGGGATCCGGGACTGCTGACCCTGCGCGCCGTCGAGGCGCTGGCGAACGCGGACGTACTCGTCGCCGAGCACGAGGTGCTCGACGTCGTACGCCAGCACGCCAGAGCCGGTGTCGCCGAAGTGCACACGGACACGGGTCCCCAGTCGGACCCCGCTCCGGGCACAGGCACGCCTCAGCTAGCGGTTGTTGACGGCGCGTCAACAACCGCTGGGCTACCCGCGGTGCGGGATGCCGCACATCTTGTCATGGAGGCCGCGCGCAGCGGCAGGCGGGTCGTGCGTGCGGTGTCCGGGGATCCCGGGCTCGACGCGTACGCCGCCGAGGAGATGCTGGCGTGCGCCGCGGCGGGCGTGCCGTTCGAGGTCGTGCCCGGTGTCGCCACGGCCGTGGGTGTGCCCGCGTATGCCGGGGTGCCGCTGCGGGACGCGCAGGGCGCCGATGTGCGGTTCGTGGACGCGCGCACCGCTTCGGACCGGTGCTGGACCGAGGTCGGGGCGTCGGACGGGACCGTGGTCGTGTCGACGACGCTGGACTCCGTGGGCGCGGCCGCGGGTGAGCTGGTGTCGGCGGGGCGTAAGCCCGATACGCCGATGACGGTCACGGTCGCGGGTACGACGACTCGGCAGCGGACGTGGACCGCGACGCTCGGCACCATCGCGCAGACGCTGAAGCAGGCCAAGGTGCTGCCCTCGCCGGAGGGCGGGCGGCCGGTGATAGCCGTGGTCGGTGAGCGTTCCGCCGCCGCTCAGCGTGAGCAGTTGTCGTGGTTCGAGTCCAAGCCGCTCTTCGGGTGGCGGGTGCTCGTGCCGCGGACGAAGGAGCAGGCGGCTTCGCTCTCCGACCAGTTGCGGTCGTACGGGGCCGTGCCGCACGAGGTGCCGACGATCGCCGTTGAGCCGCCGCGGACGCCTCAGCAGATGGAGCGGGCGGTCAAGGGGCTCGTCACCGGGCGGTACGAGTGGATCGCCTTCACGTCGGTGAACGCGGTCAAGGCCGTGCGGGAGAAGTTCGAGGAGTACGGGCTTGATGCTCGGGCGTTTGCCGGGATCAAGGTCGCTGCGGTGGGGGAGCAGACGGCGAAGGCGTTGATCGCCTTTGGTGTGAAGCCGGACCTCGTGCCTTCGGGGGAGCAGTCGGCTGCGGGGCTGCTGGAGGACTGGCCGCCGTATGACCCGGTGTTCGATCCGATCGACCGGGTGTTCCTGCCGCGGGCGGATATCGCCACGGAGACTCTGGTCGCCGGGCTGATCGAGTTGGGCTGGGAGGTCGATGACGTCACGGCCTATCGGACCGTGCGGGCGTCGCCGCCGCCGGCTGAGACTCGGGAGGCGATCAAGGGGGGTGGCTTCGATGCCGTTCTCTTCACGTCGTCTTCCACTGTGCGGAATCTGGTGGGGATCGCCGGGAAGCCGCACAACGTGACGGTGATCGCCTGTATTGGGCCTGCCACTGCGAAGACTGCTGAGGAGCATGGGCTTCGGGTGGATGTCATGGCTCCGGAGCCGTCTGTGCACAAGCTGGCGGAGGCGTTGGCCGACTTCGGGATGCGGCGGCGGGCGGCTGCGGTGGAGGCCGGGGATCCGGTGACGCGGCCTAGTGAGCGGCGGCCGGGGGCTCGGCGGCGGCGGTCCACGACGTAGGTGGGCGGCGGTGGGGTTTTTCGCCCCCGCCGCCCCTACCCGTCCCATCCTCCAGGGGCGCTGCCCCTTCGACCCCGGTCCCTGGGGGCTGCCGCCCCCAGACCCCCGCTTCGGCCCTGAAGGGGCCTCGTCCTCAAACGCCGGACGGGCTGAGTGATGTGGGCCGGCGTTGAGACCGGGCGGGCTGGAAGGCGTGGGCCGGTGTTGAGAGGTGGCCGTCGCTCGGGTCATGCGCTGGTCGGGGTTGTCTCGACCGTGTGGCCGAAGCGGAGGAGGTTGGCCGGGTCGTAGGTCGACTTTGTCTGTTGGAGGCGTTGGTAGACCTCGGGGGTCCAGGCTCGGGCGCGGTCCGGTTCGTCGCCCGGGGTGCCGTGGAGGTTGACCATGGTGCGGCCGGTGCCGTAGGGGGCCATCGCGGCACTGAGGGAACGGGTGGCCTGTTCTATCGCCTCGGCCATGGGGGGTGCGGCCATGACGCCCACCGCTTCCAGTAGAAACTCGGCGTCGCGGGCGCAGATTGCGTCCTCCACGGAGGCGGGGCGGGCCAGCGCGCCGCCCATGTGGCGGATCTCGACCAGGAGCAGCGGGCAGTCGGGGGCCTCGGGGCCCACCTGGGCGAGGAATGTGCTGATCGCGTCCGGGGACAGGTCGCGCAGCAGGGTGCAGGACTCGCGGGCGGGGAGTGGGTCCTGGGGGTCCATGAAGATGCGGTCCACATCCGTGTAGTCCATTTCCTCCACCGTGTCGATCACCACCGGGGGCGTGGCTGCGCGGAGTCGGGACAGGAGTTCTTCGCCCGCTGCCGTCTCGCCCGTCCAGGCCAGGCAGACCCTTGCCCAGAACCGGCCCCGGAACGGCTCGGGGATCTCCGGGAAGGGCGGCAGCCGCAGCAGGCTGAACGTGCTGCACATCTCCGGCGGGACCGTGCGACTCCAGTCCGCCCAGGCGCGCAGCAGTGGCTCGGCGTCCTCGCCCGCGCAGTAGATGCCGCCGCCGAGGAGGCGGGAGATCGCGGGCAGCTCGGTGACCAGGGAAGTCACCACTCCTACGTTCCCCTTGCCGCCGCGCAACGCCCAGAAGAGGTCCGGCTCGTGCGTCGCGTCCACCTCGCGGAGCGTGCCGTCGGGTGTGGCGACCTGGAAGGAGCGGACCAGGTCGGCCGCGTAGCCGTAGGTCCGGCCGAGGACCGGCAAACCGCCGCCCAGCGTGTAGCCGACCACGCCCGCGTCCGTGGACGAGCCGCAGAGCGCGCCGAGGCCGTACGGCGCCGCCGCCTCCAGGACGTGCCGCCACTTCGCGCCGGCCGCGACCGTCGCGAGGCGCTCCTGGGGGTTGACCCGTACTTCGGTCATGCGGGCCGTGCTGATGAGCAGGCCGTGGTCGATCGGGAAGTTCGCGCCGTGGCCCGTCGACTGGACCGCGACCGGGGTGTTGGTCGCTGCCGCCCAGCGCAGGGCCGTCACTATGTCGTCCACGCCCGTCGCGCCCACCACCACGTCCGGTGTGTGCAGCGCGGCAAGGTTGAAGCCGGTGACCTCGTCGGCGTAGGCGTCCTCGCCGGGGCGCAGGACCGGGCCGTGGATCTCGGAGAGGGCGAAGAGGTCGGGGGTCTGGTGGAGGTGGTGGGTGGCGGGCATCGCGTCCTCCGTGGTGCGCGTACGGAGGGACGGCGGCGGCGAGGCGTGTGGGGCGCGCCGTCGGGTCCTTGCGTTCGGGGAAGTATCGGCTCGGGGAGGGGATCTCTTGGCGTACGGGGCTTTTGTTCAGGATGGACCCGGTTCGGGAGGGGGCGCATGCGGGCAGCCGGGCCGTACCTCGGTGCCGACGGCTCGTCGGCAAAGGTGCTGTCGGGGCGGGCGTAGCGTAGGGGGCATGACGACGTACGGATCCTTCCCCGGCACGCGGCCGCGGCGTCTGCGGACCACTCCCGCCATGCGGCGCATGGTCGCCGAGACCAGGCTGCACCCCGCCGACTTCATCCTCCCGGCCTTCGTGCGCGAGGGCGTCAGCGAGCCCGTGCCGATCGCCGCCATGCCGGGCGTGGTCCAGCACACGCGGGACAGCCTGAAGAAGGCCGCCGCGGAGGCCGTCGAGGCCGGTGTCTCCGGGATCATGCTCTTCGGGGTGCCGGAGGAGTCCAAGAAGGACGCGCTCGGGACGCCGGGGACCGATCCGGACGGGATTCTGCAGGTCGCCATCCGGGATGTGCGGGCCGAGGTCGGGGACGACCTTCTCGTCATGTCCGACGTGTGCCTCGACGAGACCATCGATCACGGGCATTGCGGGGTGCTCGACGCGCAAGGGCGCGTCGACAACGACGCCACCCTCGAGCGGTACGCCGAGATGGCCCAGGTGCAGGCCGACGCCGGCGCCCATGTCGTGGGCCCCAGCGGGATGATGGACGGGCAGATCGGCGTCATCCGGGATGCCCTTGATCAGATCGGGCGGGAGGATGTCGCCATCCTCGCCTACACCGCCAAGTACGCCTCCGCCTTCTACGGGCCCTTCCGGGAGGCCGTCGCCTCCTCGCTGAAGGGCGACCGGAAGACGTATCAGCAGGACCCGGCGAACGCGCGGGAGGCCCTGCGGGAGTTGGCCCTCGATCTGGAGGAGGGCGCCGACATGGTGATGGTCAAGCCGGCCGGTCCCTACCTCGACATCCTGGCGCGGGTCGCCGACGCCGTGGACGTGCCGGTCGCCGCCTACCAGATCTCCGGCGAGTACTCGATGGTCGAGGCCGCCGCCGAGAAGGGCTGGATCGACCGGGACCGGGCGATCTTCGAGACCCTGACCGGCATCAAGCGGGCGGGTGCGCGCAACATCCTCACGTACTGGGCAACCGAGGCGGCGCAGAAGCTGGGGCGCCAGTAACGGCCGTACGTCGTCTGTCGTCAGCGTCCGTCCGACGTCGGGGGCGCCTTGGGCGTCGCTGGAGTCGCGGGACTCGCTGGTGTCGTGGCGGTCGGGCTGGTCGGGGTGGACGGGCCCTCGTCGCGCAGGCCCTCGCCGTCCTCGCACGCGGTGAGCGTGAGGGCGGCGATCGCCACCAGCGTGGCGGCGAGCAGCGCGGGCGCCTCGCCGGCAGTGCCGCGATATGCCGTCTTTCGTCTGCGGCGCCGTCGTGGTTGGTCGCGCAGTTCCCCGCGCCCCTTTACGGCGTTGCCGTGCAGCGTCGTTTGACCGGGCTGCTTGGTGGGGTGTGCGGACGCGGACATGGTGCTGCCCTCTCCGTGTGGGGGGTGGTCTGGCCTCAGACTGCGTGGTCACTCGGCCCGGCCGCCACCTTCCGCCGGGAATTCGGGACGCTCGGGTGGTGGGACCGTGGCTGACCTGCGGGGATGGCGTGTCCCGCGGGCTCGGTGTGGGACGCCGCCGAACAGTGAGTCCGTATCGCGGAAACCTGCTTGTAGGTGACATGTAGTTCTCTAGGCTGCCCGGCACGAGCCGTCACCCCCCCCTCGTCGTCGTAGCCGAAGGAGCCGTGTCATGACCGTCGTCGAACCCGCGCCCCACGCCCACACCGCCGCCGTGCCTCCGCTCGCCGCGCGGACCGGGGCGGTCGGGGGTTCGCCCGTGCGGGAGATCCTGGCCGTCACCGCCCGTCCCGAGGTCATCAACTTCGCGGGCGGGCTGCCGGCCCCGGAGCTGTTCGACCGGGAGGGCATCGCGGCCGCCTTCCGGGACGTGCTCGCCGAGACGCCGGCGCAGGCCTTGCAGTACTCCACGACGGAGGGCGAGCCGAGCCTGCGGGCCGGGCTCGCCGCGCGCATGTCGGCGCGGGGTCTGGCCACGGGGGCCCACGACCTGCTCGTCACCACCGGCTCCCAACAGGGTCTGTCGCTCCTCGCCACCGCGCTGCTGGATCCCGGCGACACCGTCCTCGTCGAAGACCCCTGCTATCTGGCGGCACTTCAGGCCTTCGGGCTCGCGGGAGCGCGGGTCGTGGCGGTGCCGGGGGACGCGGAGGGGGTGGATCCGCGGGCGCTGGAGGAGTTGGTGGCCCGGGAGCGGCCCAAGTTCTTCTACACCGTGCCGACCTTCCAGAACCCGACCGGCAGAACCCTGCCCGCCGAGCGCAGGGCGGCCGTCGCGGAGGTCGCCGCCCGGTGCGGGGTGTGGATCGTCGAGGACGACCCCTACGGCGAACTCCGCTACGACGGTGAGCGCGTGCCCTGGATCGCCTCGTACCCGGGCGCCGAGGACCGCACGGTGCTGCTCGGCTCCTTCTCCAAGGTGATGGCACCGGGGCTGCGGCTGGGCTGGCTGCGCGCTCCCGCCGCGCTGCGCCGTGCCTGTTCGGTCGCCAAGCAGGCCGCCGACCTGCACACCCCGACCGTCAACCAGCTCGCCGCCGCCCGCTGCCTCACCGGCCTCGACGCCCACGTGACCCGTGTCAGGGACGTCTACCGCGAGCGCCGCGACGCCATGCTGGCGGGGCTGGCCGAGGCACTGCCGGACGGCTCGACGTGGAACCGTCCGCAGGGCGGCATGTTCCTCTGGGCCCGCCTGCCGGGGTCGTACGACACGACGGCCCTGCTCCCGAAGGTGGTGCGGCACAACGTGGCGTACGTCCCCGGCGCGCCCTTCTACGCCGGTGAGCCCGACCGGTCGACGCTGCGGCTGTGCTTCGTGACGCAGACGCCGGAGGAGATCGGGGAGGGGCTGAGGAGGCTGGGGGAGGGGTTGCGGGGCTGAACCGAGGGCGTCGCGGCCCGTCAGTCCCACCAGAAGTGCCAGGCCGGTTGGTTGAGAAGCTGGTGTGCGGCGTACGCGGTGAGGGTGGGGTCGCTGCCCTGCCAGATGTTGTCCGGGCAGAACGCGAAGTGCTCGGCGGCCAGGGCCTCCGCCTCGGCGAGGGTGGTGGGCGGGGCGGCGACGGTCACCAGCAGGGTGTCGAAGCCGAGCGCCACGACCCGTATGCCGAACCGGTCCTCCCAGGAGCGGAGCACCGCGGACAGGCGGCCGGTGTCGTTCTCGTGGTTCGCCGGGCCCGTCCAGCCGATCGCCGCGGGGATGTCGGCGCTGCGGCGGGCCGGGACGAGGGCGAGACGGGGGTCCTTGAGAGGGCCACCGCCGTCGAGGAGGGAGTCCACTACGTCGGAGGCGACGGATTCGGCGGAGTCGGGGTCCGGGGCGGCGTCGGCGGCGTGCTCGGTGCCGGCCAGGCCGGGCCAGTCCGCGTTCTCCTCCGCGCACTCGTCCCAGAACTCCTCCAGTACCTCCTCGGCGTCGTGATCCCCCGGGTACGACATCTCGCCGGGCATCAACTCCCACAGCTCCGGCCTGCCGTGACCGGCGCCGACGTCCAGGACGACCGGGAGCAGGCCGACGGACGGCGCCGTCCGCCGCAGGGCGGCCCAGTCGCCGGGAGCCGCCCGGCCGTCCGCCAGCCACAGGAGCGGCTCGTGCCACCGCCCGTCGTCGGTCGCGTCGACCAGCCCGCCGGGCGGGAGCCGCAGACCGAGGGACGCGAGTTTCGGCAGGGGGTTCGGAAGAGTCGCCATGCCGTGGACTGTAGGCGGTGGCACTGACAACGAGCGGCCCGCTCACCCGGCCACCCGGCCGTCGAAGCATTCCCCCTCGCCGCCCGCCGCGGGCCGGAGGCAGGCCCGCACGACGGTTCCGGGGCGGGTCGCGGTCATGGGGGTGTAGACGTAGGAGTCCGCGTCGACGGCGTCCTGGACCTCCGCACTGCGGACGGGACCCGCAGGATCCTCGGGACCGTCCTGCCCCACCGCCGTCATCTCGATCCGGTCGCCGATCCGCGTGCCCCACATCCGGGCCCAACTCGTCCCGCATTCCTCGCTGTAGCGCAGTTCCATCCAGGCGCCGCCGGCCGTGCGGTGCTCGGCGAGAGTCGTCGGCGTGACGCCGCACTTCATGTGCATCGGGTCCTTGCCCTCACAGACCGCACCCCGGCAGCGCGGCTCGGTCGCGGCCGGAGGCGGGGACAGGGACGACCGCGGTTCGCCGCCCGCGTGCGGCAGCAGGAGGGCCACCGCCGCCACGCCCCCGACCGCCACGGCACACACGGACGCGAGCACGGCCACGGCCGCCGCGGTCCGGTGCACGGCACCGGCATCGGCGTCGGCATCAGGAGCGCCACCGGCGGACGTGACCAAGAGATGGGGAGCTGGGGAGGTGGGCGGAGGCGGAGACCCCGATGGAGGGGAAGGCGGAGGTGGAGGTTGAGGCGGGGGCGGCGATGAGGCAGGGGGGCGGGACGAGTTGGAAGTCGGGGATGAGGTGGCACTCCCGGACGAGTCGGAAGTCGGGGAGGAGCCGGGAGTCGGTGACGAGGCGGGAGTCGTGGACGATGCGGGACTCCCGGACGAGGCCGACGACGCGGATCGTCGCCCCTCCGGCGGACGTCCGCTCCGTCCGCTCCCCTCCGCCTCCGCGATCTCCCACAGCGCCACACAGCGCCCCTCCGGCTCGCCCGCGAGGCGGCACAGCTCCTGCACCGCGTCGCGCGGTGGCAGCGTCCTGCCGTTGAGGTAGCGGTCCCAGGAGGACTTGCTGAACGCGGTCTTCGCCGCGAGGCCGGCCAGGCTCAGCCCGGTGCGGGTCTTCAACTCCCCCAGCGCGGCGGCCAGTCGGGCCCGTTCCGGCGACGGTGTCGTCATCGCCGCAGCGCCTTCCAGGTGTGTGGCCCGACGATGCCGTCCACGACCAGACCCGCCCGCTTCTGCAGCTGCCTGACCGCGCGTTCCGTCAGCGGGCCGAAGATCCCGTCGATACCGCCGGGCGAGATGCCCGCCCTGCGCAGCAGACACTGCACCTCGGCCACCTCCTGTCCCGCGTGACCGTACGCCAGGACGGCGTCCCGGGTGCGGCTGTTGCCCGCGTACCAGCGGCCGTCGATCCGCTCGACCCGGCACCGGTACGGGGGCTCCGAGCGCGCGGCCGACGCCGGTGCCGACGCGGTGGACGTGCCGGGGCCGGCGGGCCCGGCCGGCGCGACGACGGGAGCCGCTGCTCCTTCTCCCCCGCCGCCGGCCAGCCGTACGACGAGGAGCACCGCCGTGCAGACGGCCACCATCAGTGCCACGGTCCCCGCCATGAGCGCGACGCGCAGCGAACTCCCCGGGGCGCGCGCCCGGTTGACCTCGACCGACAGGATCTCCGGCTCGGTCGGAACGGACTCCGGTGCGATGGGTTCCGGTGCAGTCGGGTCCGGTGCGGTCGGTTCTGGCGCCGTCGCGTCCGGTACGGGCGTGTCCGCGGCTGCCGCCGTCACGTCCTCGCGTCTCCTCGCCCACGCCTCCGCGGCGACCTCGTGCAACGCCAGCAACCGGGTCGGATCCTCGCCCCCCACCCGGGCCAGCGCCTCGACGGCCTCCCGGGGTGGCAGTGACCTGCCGCCCAGATACCGCTCCCAGGACTTCGGGCTGTACCCGGTCCTCCCCGCCAGCCGGCGCAGGCTCAGCCCGCTGTGGTCCTTCAGCCGGCGCAGCCGTACCACCAACTGCCGTACGCGCGGATCCAGTTCCGCGGGCAGCGCTGCCCAACGCGACATGTACCCCCCACTCGCGTTCACGGTCCGGGCCCGTGGTCCGTGGTCAGCGGCCCCCGCGCCCGGTCGCATTCTGCATCAGCATCCACGGCCCGCAGCGGAAGCGGGTTCCCGCACCGGTAAGGAATCGGCCACCGTGTGTCTCAGCCGTCCCGCCGTGGCGTCCCGGCGGGCGGCGTTCGCGCAGGTCAGCGGGTGGGGCGTCCCGTGATGACGTCGGTTGTGCGGCAACTGTGGCAACCCTCTCCGCCCGCCCCGCACTCTCGTCTCGCCAGCCGGCGGCAGGACCGCCATCCGAACCGGAGCGAGAGGGAAACGCATGCGACCCAATGTCTGGACGAGGACCCTCGTCAGTGTCAGCGCCGTCGTCGGCCTTGCCGCCGGAGGTGTCGCGACCGCGGGGACCAGCTTCGCCGCGTCGGAATCGAAGCCCGCCGTGAGCTCCGACGTCACCGTCCTCGCGGTCAACAACCTCGGCCTGAGCAACACCGAGGCCAAGTACGTCCAGTGCTGGATCCAGGACTACTGGGGCTACACCGGCGCCCTCGACGGCCAGCTCGGCACCAACAGCTGGAAGGCGCTGCAGCGCTGGCTCAAGGCGCACTGGGGCTACACCGACAGCATCGACGGGATCGTCGGCCCGAACACCATCAAGGCCCTGCAACGTGACCTGAAGGCGTACCACGGCTACACCGGCGCGATCGACGGCATCGCAGGATCGGGCACCAAGGCGGCGTTCAAGGACTTCGCGGCGGACTCCAAGCAGCACTGCTGAGCCGGCCGGTCGGCTCCATGGGCTGACACAGCACCGCGGCCCGTCCTCCCAGCGGGGGAGAGGACGGGCCGCGCGTGTTGTTTCACAGGCTCAGGCGCTCAGAGCCGCTCGGGAGTCCGGATGCCCAGCAGGGCCATGCCCCGGTGCAGGGTGCGGGCCGTGAGGTCCACCAGGAACAGGCGGTTCTCCGTCTGCTCCGGGGTGTCGGCCTTCAGGACCGGGCACTGGTCGTAGAACGTCGTCAGGTGCGTCGCCAGCTGGTACAAGTACGCGGCCAGCTTGTGCGGTGCGTACTCCGCGGCCGCCTCGAAGACCGTGTTGCCGAACGCGTCCAGGTGCAGGCCCAGCGCCCGCTCCGCCGGGGCGAGTTCGAGATCCGGGTGCGCGGCCGGGGCCGCCCCCTCGGCCTTGCGCAGGATCGACTTGATACGGGCATACGCGTACTGGAGGTAGACCGAGGTGTCGCCGTTCAGCGAGACCATCTGGTCCAGGTCGAACTTGTAGTCCCGGTTCGGCGAGGTCGACAGGTCCGCGTACTTCACGGCGCCGATCCCGACGTACCGGCCGTTCTCGACGATCTCCTCCTCGGTCAGGCCCACCTTCTCGGCCTTCTCGCGCACCACCGCGGTGGCCCGCTCGACGGCCTCGTCGAGGAGGTCCTCCAGCCGTACGGTCTCGCCCTCACGGGTCTTGAACGGCTTGCCGTCCGCGCCCAGGACCGTGCCGTATCCCATGTTGTGCGCGGTGACCTCGTCGGTCAGCCAGCCGGCACGGCGGGCCGTCTCGAAGACCATCTTGAAGTGCAGCGACTGACGTACGTCCACGACATAGAGCAGGGACGTCGCGTGCAGGTCGACGACGCGGTTGCGGATCGCGGTCAGGTCGGATGCCGCGTAGCCGAAGCCGCCGTCCGCCTTCTGCACGATCAGCGGAACCGGCTGGTCGTCCTTGCCGCGGATCTCGTCGAAGAAGACGACCAGCGCGCCCTCGGAGCGGACCGCGACACCCATCTCCTCCAGGAGGCGGGCGGTCTCGGGCATGCCCTCGTTGTACGCGGACTCGCCGACGATCTCCTCGTCGCGGATCTCCATGTCCAGCTTCTCGAAGACGGAGTAGAAGTAGACCTTCGACTCGTCCACGAACTGCTGCCACAGCTCCAGGGTCTCCTTGTCGCCGGACTGGAGCGCCACGACCCGCTTGCGGGCGCGCTCCTTGAACTCCTCGTCCGCGTCGAAGACCGCGCGGGACGCCTTGTACACCCGGTTCAGGTTCGACATGGCCTGCTCGCCGTCCACGTCCTCCGGCGGGGCCAGCTCGCCGGGGTGCTCGAACAGGTACTGGATGAGCATGCCGAACTGGGTGCCCCAGTCGCCGATGTGGTGTCGGCCGATCGTCTTCTCGCCGGTGAAGTCGAGCATGGCGCGCAGGGCGTCGCCGATCACCGCGGAGCGCAGGTGGCCGACGTGCATCTCCTTGGCCACGTTGGGCTGGGCGTAGTCGATGACCGTCGTGCCGGGCGCGTCCGCGTAGGGGACGCCGAGGCGGTCCGTGTCGGCGTACCGGGCCGCGAGGTTCTCGGTGATGGCCTTGTCCGTGATCGTCACGTTCAGGAAGCCGGGGCCGGAGACCTCTACGTCCTTGATCACGTCGCCGGTGACCACCTGGGAGACGACCTGCGTCGCCAGGTCACGAGGATTCGCCTTCGCCTTCTTGGCGAGCGCCAGAATGCCGTTCGCCTGGAAGTCGGCCCGGTCGCTACGTCGCAGCAGCGGGTCGACTCCGTCGGCTTCCGGGAGGGCGGAAGCGAGGGCGTCGGCGAGCTGCTTGTTGACGGAGTCGCTGAGGGATGTGACCGGGGCCATAGGAATGGGTGCCGTTCTCCTCGTGGGGATGGATAGACACGGTCAGTATCCCATGGGGGGTAAAGGGGTTTTTGCGGCTAGGAGCTCGGGGGTTCTGTGCATCGCCGGGTGCGGGTTGTGTGTGGCTCTTCGCGCAGTTCCCCGAGCTCTGAAAAGGCGTTTTCGTCGTTGCCGTCGGAGCTGGGACAATGGGGGCGCCAGCCGTTGACCGTACCGGCTGCTTCAGGAGAAAGAAGGACGTGCCGATCGTGGCTCAGAGCACCGAGACCACCGACTGGGTCTCCCGTTTCGCGGATGAGGTCATCGAGGAGTCGGAGCGTCGGGCCCCGGGCAAACCGGTCGTCGTCGCGTCCGGGCTCTCCCCCTCCGGGCCCATCCACCTCGGCAACCTGCGCGAGGTAATGACCCCGCACCTGGTCGCCGACGAGATCCGGCGGCGCGGGTATCAGGTCCGGCACCTGATCTCCTGGGACGACTACGACCGGTACCGGAAGGTGCCGGCCGGTATCGCGGGCGTCGACGAGTCCTGGGCCGAGCACATCGGCAAGCCGCTGACCTCCGTGCCGGCGCCGAAGGGCTCCTCGTACCCGAACTGGGCCGAGCACTTCAAGGCGGCGATGATCGACTCCCTCGCCGAGCTGGGCGTGGAGTTCGACGGGATCAGCCAGACCGCGCAGTACACCTCCGGCGTGTACCGCGAGCAGATCCTGCACGCCATGAAGCACCGGCACGACATCGACGCCGTTCTCGCGCAGTACCGCACCAAGCCGAAGGCCGGTGCCAAGAAGTCGCAGAAGCCGGTCGACGAGGCCGAGCTGGAGGCCGCCGAGGGGTCGGGCGCGGCCAGTGAGGACGACGGCAGCTCCGGGTCCGCCGGGTACTTCCCGTACAAGCCCTACTGCGGCAACTGCGAGAAGGACCTCACCACGGTCACCTCGTACATCGACGACACCACCGAGCTGTCGTACTCCTGCAACGAGTGCGGCTTCTCCGAGACCGTCCGGCTCAACGAGTTCAACCGCGGCAAGCTGGTCTGGAAGGTCGACTGGCCCATGCGGTGGGCCTACGAGGGGGTTGTGTTCGAGCCGAGCGGTGTCGATCACTCGTCTCCGGGGTCGAGCTTCCAGGTCGGCGGGCAGATCGTCGGGATCTTCGGCGGGAAGCAGCCGATCGGGCCGATGTACGCGTTCGTCGGGATCTCCGGGATGGCGAAGATGTCGTCCTCGCGGGGTGGGGTGCCCACCCCCGCGGACGCTCTGAAGATCATGGAGCCGCAGCTTCTGCGGTGGCTGTACGCCCGGCGCAGGCCCAACCAGTCCTTCAAGATCGCCTTCGACCAGGAGATCCAGCGGCTCTACGACGAGTGGGACAAGCTGGACGGGAAGGTGGCGGACGAATCCGCTCTCCCCGCCGACGTCGCCGCGCACTCGCGTGCCGTGCGGACGGCCGCGGGTGAGCTGCCGCGTACGCCGCGGCCGCTGCCGTACCGGACGCTCGCGTCCGTCGCGGACATCACCGCCGGGCACCAGGACCAGGCGCTGCGGATCCTCTCCGAGCTCGACCCGGAGAACCCGCTGGCGTCGCTGGACGAGGCGCGGCCCCGGTACGACAAGGCCGAGGCCTGGATCAACACCCACGTACCTGCCGACCAGCGGACGATCGTCCGGGACGAGCCGGACGCCGAGCTGCTGAAGTCCCTCGACGAGGCGTCCCAGCAGTCGGTACGGCTGCTGCTCGACGGGCTCGCCGAGCACTGGTCGCTGGACGGGCTGACCCACCTTGTGTACGGCGTGCCCAAGGTGCAGGCCGGGTTCTCCGCGGACGCGACGCCCAAGGAGCTGCCGGCCGAGATCAAGACGGCTCAGCGGTCGTTCTTCGCTCTGCTGTACCACCTGCTGGTGGGGCGGGACACGGGGCCGCGGCTGCCTACGCTGCTGTTGGCGGTGGGGCAGGAGCGGGTGCGGCGCCTGCTCGGTGAGTAAGGCTGTAAGCGGTACGGGAAAGGGGCCCTCGGATCGAGGGCCCCTTTCCTTGTTCCCTTGTGCCGGTCAGGCGATGTGCTCGTCCGTCAGTTCCGCGTTGAGGCGGTTGGAGAAGCGGTTCACCATGCGCTTGGCCTCGGCCTCGTCGAGCGTGACGCCGTACGTCGCCTCCACGTCGGCGATCAGGCCGCGCGGAGTGGGCGCTCCGTTCCCGCTCTTTATCGACTCACGGAAGACCAGGTAGTAGTCCTCCTCGGTCGGCTCCGGAGTGCCTCCGCCCTCCCCGAGCTCGCGGGTCCGGCCGGGAGTCACCGGGATGGGGAAGGTGCCGGTCTCCTCCGGAGCGGGCTCCTGGGGCGGCGGTTCCTCCTGGTACTGGTCCTGGTACTGCTCCGCCTGGAGCTGCTCCTGGTACCAGTCCTCGTAGTGTTCCTGGGGCTCGTACGTCGGGTTGTAGCTGCCGTGGTACTCGACCTGGCGGGGGGTGTTGAACCAGTCCTGCACGTATTCCGGTTGCTCGGCGTGCGGGTTGCTGCCGAGCTCGGGGCGCTGCCCGCCGTGGGGTGCCGCTCTCTGTGGGACGGGCGCCGCCCCAGCGGCACGACTGCCCGCAGCGGCGGCGTCGGCCGCGTTGCCCGGAGCTGCTACGGCAGCGCTGCCCGCGGCTGCGATGGCGGCGCTGCCCGGAGCTGCCGTGGCGGGGCTGGCCGTGGCTGTCATGCCCGCGCTGCCTGGAACTGCTCCGGCACTCCTGCCCGCCGCTACGAGCGTCGCATCCGCCATGCCCGCCGCAGGCGCTGCGTCCAAGGCCTGCTTCGGTGTCGGAGGGAGCAGGGCCGGCTCGATTCCCGCCGCCGCCAAGCCTGCCGGGGCCGTCTCCGCCAGTGGGACTCCGTACCGCGCCAGGCGCAGCGGCATCAGGGACTCCACCGGTGCCTTGCGGCGCCACGCGCGGCCGAAGCGGGAGCGTAGGCGGGCCTGGTAGACCAGGCGTTCCTGCTCCAGCTTGATGACCTGCTCGTAGGAGCGGAGCTCCCACAGCTTCATGCGGCGCCAGAGGAGGAATGTGGGGACCGGCGACAGGAGCCAGCGGGTCAGGCGTACGCCCTCCATGTGTTTGTCGGCCGTGATGTCCGCGATGCGGCCGATCGCGTGGCGGGCCGCCTCCACCGCCACCACGAACAGCACCGGGATCACGGCGTGCATGCCCACACCCAGCGGGTCCGGCCAGGCCGCCGCGCCGTTGAAGGCGATCGTCGCCGCCGTCAGCAGCCACGCCGTCTGGCGCAGCAGGGGGAACGGGATGCGGATCCACGTCAGGAGCAGGTCCAGGGCCAGCAGGACGCAGATGCCCGCGTCGATGCCGATCGGGAACACATAACTGAAGTTCCCGAAGCCCTTCTTGATCGCCAGCTCCCGGACGGCCGCGTACGAACCGGCGAAGCCGATGCCGGCGATGATCACGGCGCCGAACACGACCACGCCGATGAGAACGCGGTGCATCCGAGTCAGCTGCGGTGGCCCGGCCACTCGTACTCCCCTCCCCATGCATGTTGTTGCGCGCAACAGAGTGGCACATCCGTGCGGCGAACGGATTGCCGGGACGGCACGAGCCCGGTCCCTGGTGGGGGCCGGGCTCGTGCAAAGGGTGGGGCTGAGCTGCGACTTGTGACTCGGCGGTGGGGCAGGTGTGACGGTCAGCTCTTCTTTGCCGCTGACTTGGACGGGGAGCTCGACGCCGTCTTCGAGGGGCTGCTGGACGGGGACTTCGAGGGAGACTTCGAAGCCGACTTCGAAGGGGTGCTGCTCGGCGTGCCCGCGCTGCCGCCGCTGCCGTTGGCCTTCGCCACCGCGGCCACCGCCTCCTTGGCCGCCTTCTGGGCCAGCTTGTTCAGGGTGTCGGCGCTCGGGGTCTTGTCACCGGCCAGACCGGCGCCGTTGTAGTCGAGCGTCACGACGACGTTCTCGACCCGGGCCACGACCGTCTGCTGCTTGAAGGCGCCTTCCTTCTTCTTCAGGTCGTAGCGCACCGCCGTCGCCTCGTCGCCCACCCCGGCGACCGGCTCGGACTTCACGTTCTTCGCACCGCTCACCGACCGGGCGTCCTGGATCTGCGTCTCGTAGTAGTCCCGCGCCAGCTTGTCGGCCGATCCGCGTGTGACGTCCGAGTCGAAGCGCAGCAGGGAGACGTTGAGCCAGCGGAACTGCGAGCCCTTCACGCCGTTGTTGTCGAGGCTGCTCCAGGAGCAGGAGCCACGCGTCCCGATGTCGTCCGACGAGCCCTTCTTGCCCGACTTCGCCTTCGGGACCAGGTCCTCCAGCGTCTTCTTCGCCAGCACCTTGCACGGCTGCGGCAGCGACGCGTACGCGGCCGCCTGCACCGTCGGCGACGGACTCGCGGACGCCGACGCCGAGGCCTTCGCGCTGCTGTCCGCCGCGGCGTCGTCCGAACCGGAGTCCGAGGAACAGCCCGCGGCTATCAGCATCACGGGGACGACGCCCGCGGCGACAAGGACGCGGTGAAGACCCTTCACCCGCTGCTCACGCTGCTCACACCGCTCATGCTGGTCTCGCTCTGCTGCTCGCTGCATGGTTCCTTCACTCATGACTGACACTCGTGGTTCCTGCGGTTCGGATCGGGTCCGAGGGGCCACGGTACGCGGTGAAGAAGGTGTGTGGTCTCGTTTCGGTTACGTCGCACGCGGGTGCACGGGGGCTGCCGAGGGGCGCTACTCCGCCAGCGCGTCCGCCAGTTGCGCGGCCAGATTCCGGGCCCTGTCCTGCAATTCCTCGCTGTCCGGGACCGTGCCGACGGTCGCCGGCTGCTCCTCGTACACGATCCTCACGATCACGTTGGACGTGCGGAACGCCACAGTCACCGTGCGCTGCTGAGCCGTCGAACCGGAGCTGCCGAGCTCGTCGTCGATGAACGCCTCGTCCCCGAGATCGTCGAGGACACGGGGCTGAAGCTCGGCCGGGGTCGCGCCGTCGGTGGAACTGGAGGCGGAGGGATCGGACGAGGCGGAGGAGGAAGGGGACGAGCCGGACGAAGCGGACTTGGACGCCGAAGTCGAAGCCGAGGGAGAGGGCGAGCCGCTCGGACCGGTGGACGAGCCCCCTTCGGCGCCCTCGGCGCTCCCGGCAGCCGCGGCGCTCGCGCTGCCGTCGACGGCGCCGGAACTCGTCGGCACGGGAAGGTCGGCCGCCTCGCGCTGCGTCGCGAAGAGCTGCTCCGCCTGGGTGTCGTCGCTGACCGTCTTGTCGTACGACACCACGCGCTCGAAGTCGACGGAGAGGTGATCCGTCGCCTCCGCCGACTCCACCTTCCAACGGCAGCCGGCCTTGCGGTCCGTGTCGAAGGTCAGCGTCGGCGTGCCCTCGTACGCCTTCTCGCGCTGCTCCTCGTCCGTGAGCTCCTTGATGCCGGGCAGCAGCGCGTCGAGCGTGTCCTCGCCGACCACGCCGCACGGTTCGGGCAGCGTGCGGTACCGGCCGGGCTCGGCCGCCGCGGTCGCCGTACCGGCATCGCCGGGGTTGGAGTCGTCCGTCGTGCCGCCGTCGTCGGAGCTGCCGGTGCAGCCGGCCAGCAGTGCCGCGAGGAGCGCGGCGACGCCGGTTACGTACGCCTTCCGCTGCACGGTCAGGCTCCTCTCGACGGTGTCCGTGTGACCGGCGCGTTGCCGGTCTTCCAGTGTCCCCGCTGGTTATTCGCTTGCTGTGCGGGGGCGCTCCCTGGAGACAATGTGTATCGCACGCACTGCCGTGGACGCCGGTCCGTTGTCCCATTTCGCCGACCTGGCGCCGGTTTTGCGATTTCAGACTTGTGTTTTGTTTCCGGGGGATAGAGGACGATATGTCGTACGTGGAGATGCCGGGCGCCAAGGTCCCGATCCGTATGTGGACCGACCCGGCGACGGTCGAGGAAGTGGCCCTGCAGCAGCTGCGCAACGTCGCGACCCTGCCGTGGATCAAGGGCCTCGCCGTGATGCCGGACGTGCATTACGGGAAGGGGGCGACGGTCGGGTCCGTCATCGCGATGCGGGGGGCCGTGTGTCCCGCGGCGGTGGGAGTGGACATCGGCTGCGGGATGTCGGCGGTCAAGACGTCCCTCACGGTGAATGACCTGCCGGGGGATCTGTCGCGGCTGCGGTCGAAGATCGAGCAGGCTATTCCGGTGGGGCGGGGGATGCATGACGATCCCGTGGATCCGGGGCGGCTGCACGGGCTCCCCACCGCTGGGTGGGACGACTTCTGGGGGCGGTTCGACGGAGTTGCCGAGGCGGTCAGGTTCCGTCAGGAACGTGCCGGAAAGCAGATGGGAACGCTCGGTGGGGGCAACCACTTTGTGGAAGTCTGCACGGATACGACCGGTTCTGTCTGGCTGATGCTGCACTCCGGTTCCCGGAACATCGGCAAGGAACTGGCCGAGCACCACATCGGCGTGGCCCAGAAGCTCCCGCACAACCAGGGCCTGGTCGACCGTGACCTCGCCGTCTTCGTGGCGGACACCCCGCAGATGGCGGCGTACCGGAACGACCTGTTCTGGGCGCAGGAGTACGCCAAGTACAACCGCACGATCATGATGGCGCTCCTGAAGGACGTGATCCGCAAGGAGTTCAAGAAGGCCAAGCCGGCCTTCGAGCCCGAGATCAGCGCACATCACAACTACGTGGCCGAGGAGCGCTACGACGGCATGGACCTGCTCGTGACCCGTAAGGGCGCGATCCGGGCGGGCTCCGGCGAGTACGGCATCATCCCGGGCTCGATGGGCACGGGTTCGTACATCGTGAAGGGTCTCGGGAACCCGATGTCCTTCAACTCGGCCTCGCACGGCGCGGGTCGGCGCATGAGCCGGAACGCGGCGAAGCGGCGCTTCTCGACGAAGGACCTGGAGGAGCAGACGCGGGGCGTGGAGTGTCGTAAGGACTCCGGTGTCGTGGACGAGATTCCGGGTGCGTACAAGCCGATCGAGCAGGTCATCGATCAGCAGCGTGACCTCGTGGAGGTCGTGGCGAAGCTGAAGCAGGTCGTCTGTGTGAAGGGCTGACGAGTGAGGCCCCCGGCGGGAACCGGGGGCCTCACTCATGTCATTGATCCCTTGTGGGTCACGCGAGCCGCTTCTCCAGCAGCGTCACCGCGTACGGGCTGCCCGACCCGCCGTCCTTCGCCCGCTGTTCGCCGACGACCGTGTAGCCCGCCGACTCGTAGTACGCGCGCAGGCGTGGGTTGGAGGCGAGGCAGTCCAGGCGGGCGAAGGGGCGGCCCTCTGCCGCGATGCGTGCTTCCGCCTGGGCCAGCATGGCGCGGCCCGTGCCGGGTGGAGCCGTGTGAGGGGTGGTCATGAGGCGGTGGATGTAGCCCGCGTCGGCTGGGCGGGGGCCCCAGGCCGCGGGGTCGGTCCACCAGAGTTCCCAGGCGCCGGCGACATGGCCGTTCGCGTGGGCCAGCCAGACCTCGCCCTCCTCCATACGGTGGCGGAAGTGGGCCTCGTCCTTCTCGCCGGGGCGCCATTGGTCGATTCCGCGGGCGAGTTGCCACAGGGCGGCCGAGTCGCGGAGGTGGACCAGGAGGGCGGCGTCGGAGGGGGTGGCCTCGCGGTAGGTCAGGGGTGGCCAGGTGGTCGGGGATGGTTCCAGGAGGTGGGTGCGGAGGGTTCGGGCGAGGGAGGGTGCGTCGAGGTCCAGGGTGTGGGTGACGTAGTCCTCGACCGAGCCGTAGCGGGCGGTGAGGGACGACAGGAACAGGCGCATCACCGAGGCGGGGGCCCGGCCGTAGCCCAGCCATGTCGGTTCTCGGCCGTCGTTCCTCGCCCGCCAGTCGGCGAGGAGCGCCGGGGCCGCCAGCTCGGTGAGGCTGAAGTCCTCGATGACGGTGCTGTCGTCGACGCCGAGCAGGCCCAGGATCAGCGCTGCCAGCAGACCCGTACGGTCCTTGCCGGAGGCGCAGTGGAAGACCAGGGGTTCGTCCGCCTCCGCCGCCTCCGTCACGAGCTCCAGTGCCCTGCGGATCTCCTTCGTGCCGTCCTGCGCCACTTCCATGTAGCGCTCGGCCAGGTAGGGGCCGACGTCCACCTCGGGGCCCAACGCGGCCTGGTGGTACGGGCGGTGCTCGATGCTGAGGTTGTGGTAGGCGAAGGAGGCGTCGTGCGGGATGCGGCCGTTCCTGTCGATCTCCCAGGGGTAGCGCAGGTCGATCACCGTGCGGATGCCCAGGGAGCGGAACCGGGACCAGTCCGGGGTGGCTTCCGCCAGCTTGCCCAGGGAGTCGGAGCGGTAGAGGCGGCCGGGGCGGACACGGCGGCCGTCCGCGGCCGGGTAACCGCCCAGGTCGCGGAAGTTGTGCAGGGCGTCGAAGCGTATGTGTCTGTCCACGCTGCGTGACCCTACTTCGGTGCGTGCGTCACCGCGTAGATCATTACGAACGCCACGATGTGGATGCCGAAGAGGAAGTAGCCGAGCCACCACCACATCTGGCGTTCGTTGTGCGGGTCCTTCGCCCTGGTGTCGTCTCCGCCCTCGCCGGCCATCACAGTTCCCTGTGGACCTTCGTGTTGGAGGCCTGGGCGCGCGGGCGCACGACCAGGAGGTCGATGTTGACGTGGCTGGGGCGGGTGACCGCCCAGGTGATCGTGTCGGCCACGTCGTCGGCCGTGAGGGGCTCGGCGACGCCCTGGTAGACCTTCTCCGCCTTCTCCTTGTCACCGGCGAAGCGCGTGAGGGCGAACTCGTCCGTCCTGACCATGCCGGGCGCGATCTCGATGACGCGGACCGGGCGGCCGACGATCTCCAGGCGGAGGGTCTCGGCGAGGACGTGGGCGCCGTGCTTGGCGGCGACGTAGCCCGCGCCGCCCTCGTAGGTGGCGTGGCCCGCGGTCGAGGACACGACCACGACCGTGCCGTCGCCGCTCGCCTCCAGCTTCGGGAGCAGGGCCTGGGTCAGGTTCAGGGTGCCGATGACGTTCGTCTCGTACATCGTGCGCCAGTCGGCCGGGTCCCCGGTGGCGACGGGGTCGGCCCCGAGTGCGCCGCCGGCGTTGTTGACGAGGACGCCGATGGTCTTGAAGGCCGTGGCGAACTCGTCGACCGCGGCGCGGTCGGTGACGTCCAGCTGGTACGCCGTCGCCGATCCGCCGGTCGCGGTGATCTCTTCCGCCAGCGCCTCGATGCGGTCCTTGCGGCGGGCGGTCAGGACGACGCGGTAGCCGGCCGCGGCGAGCTGCCGTGCCGTGGCGGCGCCGATTCCGCTGCTCGCACCGGTGACGACGGCGATGCGGGAGGCGGCGGACGGGGCTGCGGTGGGCATGGCTGCTCCTCGTGCGTGGTCGAGTCGGGAGACTGTCCGGCCAGGATAGGCGGGCGGTGCGGTGGGACAATGAGATGGGTGATCCCCTGGAGCGGAGGTGGATCATGGGACAGGCGCGTGAGGTCATGGACCGGCTCACGGACGCGGTGACCACACACCCGGATCCGAAGGCCCTCGGCGAGCTGTACGCGGAGGACGCGGTGGCCGTCACCCCTGACGGCGGTGAGATCCGGGGGCGCGACAACATCGTCGCGTACTGGCGTCAGATGACGGAGGCGATTCCGGACGGGACGTACGAGACGCTGCATGCGTACGAGGTCGGGGACACGGCCATCGACGAGGGGTTCTTCAGCGGACGCAACACCGGGCCCATTCAGTTGCCCACCGGGGAGACCCTTCCCCCGACCCAGAAGGAGATCAAGATCCGCGGGGTGGACCTCGCCACCGTCAAGGACGGCAGGATCGTGGAGTACCGGCTCTACTTCGACGAGATGGACTTCCTGGAGCAGCTGGGGCTGCTTCCGCCGTCCTGAGCCGTAGTTCCCGGAGTTCTTTCACTCGCCCCGCGGCGCATACATGATCACGGCCATGCCCGCGAGGCAGATCAGCGCGCCCGTCACGTCCCAGCGGTCGGGGCGGTAGCCGTCCGCGACCATGCCCCAGGCGAGTGAGCCGGCGACGAAGACGCCGCCGTACGCGGCGAGGATGCGGCCGAAGTCGGCGTCGGGCTGGAGCGTGGCGACGAAGCCGTAGGCGCCGAGGGCCATGACGCCTGCCCCCATCCAGAGCCAGCCGCGGTGTTCGCGCACGCCCTGCCAGACCAGCCAGGCGCCGCCGATCTCGAAGAGCGCGGCGACGGCGAACAGGGCGGCGGAGCGGAGGATGAGCATGGGGGCAGCCTGGCATGCCGGTCGGCGGGGGTGGGCGGGGCCTCGCGTCACCTGTTGGACGGCGCCTGTCGGTGGCTCCGCGGGGGATACATCCGTACGACCACGAAGGCCACGGTGCGGTGAGGAGCGGGCGGTATGCGGAGGGTTGCAGGGGTGCTCGCGGGCTGCGGCGCGGCGATGGTGGCGGTGGGGGGCGCGGCTGTGGGCGCCTGGGCCGTGGGCGGTGCGGAGGCCGGGCTCGCCTATCACGGTTCCGCCGCCTTGTCGGCCGGCCGGGTCGACGTACGGTTCACGCCGCACCGTTCCGGGCCGAGCGCCCTGCCGGACTCGACGGCGACGGTACGGCTGCGCTGGTCGGAGCCGCTGGCGGAGCGGCAGGCGCTGCCGGAGGGGTGTGCGCGTGAGGGGGAGCGGGCTGTGTTGTGCCCGGTGGGGGTGCTGGACGCGGACGGGGTGGGGGAGCCGATCGATCTCGGGGTGCGGCTGCGGGGGACGCCGTCGGAGGTGCTGCTGGAGTTCGACACGGTGCGCAGCGGCACGGCGGTGGACGGTGACCGGAGCGAGGAGCGGCAGCGGGTGCTGGTGCTGGACACGGGGGACACGTACTACTTCTGACCGGCTGCGGTGAGGTGCGGGGCCTAGTTGTCCAGGTTCTCACTGTCGTAGCGCTCGCGGGCCTCGTGGACCTCGTCGAAGTGGGTCTCCGCCCAGTCCTTCACCGCGGTCAGCAGCAGGGCCAGATTGTGGCCCAGGGGGGTGAGTTCGTAGTCGACGCGGACCGGGACGGACGCGGTGACGGTGCGGGTGAGGAGGCCGTCGCGTTCCAGTGAGCGCAGGGTCTGGGTCAGCATCTTGGGGCTGACCCCGGCGATCTTGCGGCCGAGGTCGCTGTAGCGCAGGGGGCCGGGGGCGAGGGCGGAGACGACGAGGCTGACCCACTTGTCGCTGATGCGGTCCAGGAGCTGGTTGGTGGGGCAGCTCTTGAGGAACGCGTCGTACTCGATGCGCGCCTGTTCGCGGCGCTGGGCCGCCGTCATGGTCGCCATGGCTCACCTCCGAGGTACATACGCACTCTCAGGTAACTACTTACTAGAAGATAGTAGCTCTTCCTAGGGTTGTCGCAACGGCGGGAGAACATCCGAACTCCTGACGAACCTGACAAACCAAGGAGAGTCGCTGTGCGTGCTGTTGTGGTGAACTCGTTCGGCGGGCCGGAAGCCGTGGAGGTCGTGGAGACCGAGGTGCCGGAGCCCGGCGCGAGGGAGATACGGATCAAGGTCGCGGCGGCCGCGCTCAACCCGGTGGACGCAGGCGTGCGGTCCGGCGTCTTCGGGGGCGCGGGCAAGCGGATCGGGCTCGGCTGGGACGTCGCGGGGACGGTTGACGCGGTGGGTGTGGCCAGTTCCTGGCAGGTCGGGGACCAGGTCGTGGCGCTCGACTACGGCATGGTCAAGCCGCTGGGCACACATGCGGAGTACGTCGTCGTGGACACGGACGCCGCGGCCAAGGCGCCGGCCACGGTGGACGCCGTCCACGCGGCGACGCTGCCGCTGAACGCGCTGACCGCCGTACAGGCTCTGGATCTGCTGGAGTTGGCGCCGGGGCAGTCGCTGCTGGTGACGGGGGCGGCGGGGGCGGTCGGTGGGTACGCCGTCCAACTGGCCGCGCACCGGGGGATATCGGTGACCGCCCTGGCGCGGGAGGCGGACGAGGAGTTCGTACGATCGCTGGGGGCGGCGGAGTTCGTGAGCGGGGCGGTGGGAGCGGGGAGCGTGGACGCGGTGCTGGACGCGGCGGTGCTGGGGGAGCCGGCGTTGGGCTGGGTGCGGGACGGGGGCGTGTACGTGGGGGCCATTCCGCAGGCGCAGCCCGGTGCTGTGCGGGGGGTTCGGACCGATGCGGTCGAGGTGAGTGCCGATGGGGGGCGGTTGGCCGAGTTGGTGCGGCTGGTGGATGGCGGGGTGCTGACTACTCGGGTGGCTGAGACGTTCGCGCTGGAGGACGCGGCCAAGGCGCATGCGCGGCTTGAGGGGGGTGGGGTTCGGGGGCGGTTGGTGCTGGTGCCGTGAGTCGGGGGTGCCGGTGGGTGGGTGTGTCGGGCCGGTGGGCTGGGTGCCCGGCGTCGGGGCTGGCCGGGGGTGGGTCGCGCAGCCCGGCGCTGACGGGGTGCCGCTGCGCTGCCTCGCCCCCGCCGCCCCTACCCGTCCCCTCCCGGGCTGCCGCCCCCAGGCCCCCGCTTCGGCCCTGAAGGGGCCTCGTCCTCAAACGCCGGACGGGCTGAGATGCCGGGAGGCACAACTGCCCGCAGCTGAGTGGCATGGTTGCCGCCTCACCGCACCCCCTGTGCATACGCCGTGGGCGGCACCCCCACTGTCGCCGTGAAGTCCCGGACGAGGTGGGCCTGGTCGGCGTAGCCGAGGGCGGTGGCGAGGGTGGCCCAGTCGACGTCCTGTTGGGTGCCGGCGTGTTCCAGGGCCTCGTGGATGCGGTAGCGGAGGATGCACCACTTGGGGCTGACGCCGACGTAGGCGGAGAAGAGCCGTTGCAGGGCCCGCACCGACAGGCCCTGCGCGCGGGCGAAGTCGCCGACGCGGCGCACGGTGCGGTCGGTGCGGATGCGCTGGACGAAGGTGGTGGCGAGGTCGGCCTGGGGGTCCGGGGCGCAGGGGAGGGAGAGGAGGAAGGTGTCGAGGGCGGCCACCTTGGCTGGGTCGTCGGACCGGGTGACGATCGCATGGGCGGTGTCGGCCGTGGCCTGCGGGAAGACGTCCTGGGCGGGCAGTGCCGTGCCCGTCCAGCGGGACACCGGCGCGTCGGGGGCGTAGGGCCGGAAGCCGCCGGGGCGGAACTTGACCCCGCAGACCCGGCCCCGACCGGTCAGCTTCCTGGTGTACAGGCCGAGGGCGACCCCGGTGACCTCGCTGTAGGGCGGGCCTTCGTCCTCGTCCCACTGGAACGTGAGGTTGACGGCCGGGTGCGGGACGATGTGGGAGGCGTAGGGCTCGGGCAGGTCCCAGTCGATGAGCCAGTACCACTCGATGTACCGGCGCAGCGGCTCGGCGGGTTCGTGGCGGCGGAAGCGGACGCGGCTGAGCAGTCCGGACGGGTCGACGATCCCGCGGGTGTCGTGGCGGGGTTCGGCCATGACCGGATCGTACGTCGCGTTTCTTCAAGAAGGGCAGGCCTGCGTGTCCCTACGGTCGGGGTATGGACACGAAGAGCGCGAAGGCGAACGAGTACGGCATCGGTGAGCTGCTGGGCATGGCGCGGGAGCGGGCGGTTCCGGTGGTCCGTGGCATTCCCGACGCGGCGCTCGCCGCTCCCACGCCCTGTGCCGAGTACGACGTGAAGGCCCTGGTCAACCACCTCTTCCAGGTGGTCGTGCAGTTCCAGAAGCTGGCCGCGAAGGAGGCGTCGGACTTCGGTGAGACGCCCGACCGGGTCGGTGCGGGGCCGGACTGGCGCGAGCGGCTCGCGGACGAGATCGACAAGCTCGTGGCCGCCTGGTCCGCGCCCGGCGCCGAGGAGGGTGTGACCGGCGCGATGAACATGCCGGCGCGGCTCGTCGGGTCGATGGCACTGCTCGATCTGACCGTGCACGTGTGGGATCTGGCGTGCGCCACGGGGCGGGAGTACCGGCTGGGCGAGGCGGCGACGGCTGTCGTGGAGCAGCTGGCGGGCGCGGTCGACGAGCTGGCGCCGACGGCCCGGCAGATGGGTGTGTTCGGGGAGCCGGTGCCGGTGGCGGAGGGGTCCACGGACTTCGAGCGGCTGCTGGCGGCGACGGGGAGGGATCCGCACTGGAAGGGCTGAGAGAGGCGGAATAGTCGTGGGCCGGCCTCTGTTCTCCGGGTATAGTTGAACGGTCAACAACCTGGAGGGTGAGCGACCATGCAGTTCGGGATCTTCAGCGTCGGCGACGTCACGCCGGACCCGACGACCGGCCGGACGCCGACCGAGCGCGACCGCATCAAGGCGATGGTCGCCATCGCGCTGAAGGCCGAGGAGGCCGGCCTCGACGTCTTCGCGACCGGCGAGCACCACAACCCGCCGTTCGTGCCGTCGTCCCCGACGACGATGCTCGGCTACATCGCGGCGCGGACCGAGAGGCTGGTCCTCTCCACCTCCACCACGCTCATCACCACGAACGACCCGGTGAAGATCGCCGAGGACTTCGCGATGCTCCAGCACCTGGCCGACGGCCGGGTCGACCTGATGATGGGCCGCGGCAACACCGGCCCGGTCTACCCGTGGTTCGGCCAGGACATCCGGCAGGGCATCAACCTCGCCATCGAGAACTACGCCCTGCTGCACCGGCTGTGGCGCGAGGACGTCGTGAACTGGGAGGGCAAGTTCCGCAGCCCCCTGCAGGGCTTCACCTCCACGCCCCGCCCGCTGGACGGCGTACCGCCGTTCGTCTGGCACGGCTCGATCCGCTCGCCGGAGATCGCCGAGCAGGCGGCCTATTACGGCGACGGCTTCTTCCACAACAACATCTTCTGGCCGGCCGACCACACCAAGCGGATGGTCGAGCTGTACCGGTCCCGGTACGCCCACTACGGGCACGGCACGGCCGAGCAGGCGATCGTGGGGCTGGGCGGTCAGGTCTTCATGCGGAAGAACTCCCAGGACGCGATCCGCGAGTTCCGGCCGTACTTCGACGTCGCGCCGGTGTACGGGCACGGGCCGTCGCTGGAGGACTTCATGGACCAGACCCCGCTGACCGTGGGCTCCCCGCAGCAGGTGATCGAGAAGACGCTGAGCTTCCGGGAGTACGCCGGTGACTACCAGCGCCAGCTGTTCCTGATGGACCACGCCGGGCTGCCGCTGAAGACCGTCCTGGAGCAGCTCGACCTGCTCGGCGAGGAGGTCGTGCCGGTGCTGCGCAAGGAGTTCGCGAACGGCCGTCCGGCCGACGTCCCCGAGGCCCCCACCCACTCCTCCCTCAAGGCCGCCCAGGAGGTGACCGTCGCATGAAGCTCGTCGTCGTGTCCGCGGGGCTGAGCGTCCCGTCCTCCACGCGGTTGCTGGGTGACCGGCTCGCGGCCGCGGTCGGCCGGGAGACCGAGGCGGACGTCCAGGTCGTCGAGCTGCGCGACCTCGCCGTGGAGATCGCGCACAACTTCACCAACGGCTTTCCGGGGCGGAAGCTGGCCGCCGCGATCGAGCAGGTGACCTCGGCCGACGGGCTGATCGTGGTCACGCCGGTGTTCTCGGCGTCGTACAGCGGGCTGTTCAAGTCGTTCTTCGACGTGATCGACAAGGACGCCCTGTCCGGTATGCCGGTGCTGATCGCGGCGACCGGCGGCACGCCGCGGCACTCCCTGGTACTGGAGCACGCGCTGCGTCCGCTCTTCGCCCACCTGCGGGCCGTCGTCGTCCCGACCGGCGTCTACGCCGCCTCGGAGGACTGGGGCGCCGAGGGGCTGGACGGGCGGATCGAGCGGGCGGCGCGGGAGCTGGCGGGGCTGATGGCCGGGCTGTCGGCGGGGCGGACGGTGAAGGACGACCTCGCGGTGGTGCCGTTCGCCGAACAGCTGGCGGCGCTCTCCAGCCCGTCCGGCGGCTGAGTCCCAGGCGGCCCGTGTGAGGGTGAGAGCCCAGTAAGAAGGGTGACCGTAAGCTCCCTCACACGGCCGAACCGCCAGAGGCCTTGGCACACTGAACCCGTGTCCCAGACTGTTCTCCTCGCCGAAGACGACCGCGCCATCCGCAACGCGCTGGAGCGCGCGCTGACCCTGGAGGGCTATCAGGTCACCGCGGTCGCCGACGGTGTGGAGGCGCTCGCGCAGGCCCACAAGACGCCCCCGGACGTGCTCGTCCTCGATGTGATGATGCCCGGCATCGACGGGCTGCAGGTCTGCCGGGTGCTGCGTGCCGAGGGCGACCGCACCCCGATCCTGATGCTGACGGCGCTCGTGGAGACCCAGGACCGGATCGCCGGCCTGGACGCGGGCGCCGACGACTACGTGGTGAAGCCCTTCGACGTCGAGGAGGTCTTCGCCCGGCTGCGCGCCCTGCTGCGCCGCACCACGGAGACGAACGGCGCCCCCGTCGACGTACCGAAGCAGGCCCCCGACACTCCCGCGACGTCCGGCCGGCTGATCGAGGCGGCGGGCCTGCGGATGGACCCGCAGGCGCGGCGGGCGTGGCGGGGCGGGCGGGAGCTGGAGCTGACCCGGACCGAGTTCGAGCTGCTCGAGCTGCTCGTCCGCAACGCCGGCATCGTCCTGGACCACTCCACCATCTACGACCGCATCTGGGGCTACGACTTCGGCCCCGGCTCCAAGAACCTCGCCGTCTACGTCGGCTACCTGCGCCGCAAACTCGACGAGCCCGGCGCGCCGCAGCTGATCCACACGGTGCGCGGGGTGGGTTATGTGCTGCGGGAGGACTGAGTGCGCCGGGTCCGCCGTCGGCTCGGGCGGCTGCTGACGGGGCGGCGCAGAAGCGGGCTCGGCACCACCTTCGCCGTGTCCTTCGCGGCGGTGACGGCCGTCGTCACCGTCCTGGTCGGTCTGCTGTCGTACACCGCCGCCGCCCGGCTGGTGCGGGTGGACCAGGAGTCCGTGTTCGACGAGGTCGTGCAGGATCTGCGCGGCGAGGTGCGGGAGCGGCCGATGACACCGGAGGACTTCTCGTCCTCCGCGCCCGGCCACGATCTCGTACGGCCCGCCAGGACCGATGTGCAGGTGCTGGGCTCGGACGGTGCGGTCGTCGACCCCGGACGGCCGGGGCTGCCGGTCACGGCCGCAGACCGGCGGATCGCGGGGGACGCGACGGCCGGGCGGATGGTCCAGTACAAGGACGTGGGCGTCGGCAGCGACGTCTACCGCGTCGCGACCGTCGCGCTCGGTGGCGGACGGGGTGCGGTGCAGGTGGCCCAGGAGTTCAGCGACACGGAGGACCTGCTGCGGGCGCTGCAGCAGCGCACCCTGCTGCTGATGGCGGCCGTGGTCACGCTCGCGGGGCTCTTCGGCTGGTGGCTGGCCCGGCGCATCACGCGCCGCCTGGTCGTCCTCACCGCCGCCGCCGAGGACGTCGCCCGCACCCGGCGGCTCGGCATCCAGGTACCGGTCACTGGATACGACGAGGTCGGCCGCCTGGGCCGCGCCTTCGACCGGATGCTGGGCCGGCTGGCGCAGTCGGAGGAGGACCAGCGGCGGCTGGTGCAGGACGCGGGCCATGAGCTCCGCACTCCGCTGACGTCGTTGCGTACGAACATCTCGTTGCTGCGCCGCATCGACGAGCTGCCCCCCGCCACCCGCGACGAACTGGTGGCGGACCTGAGCCAGGAGGCGCGCGAACTGACCGACCTGGTCAACGAGTTGGTCGACCTCGCGGCCGGGCAGTCCGACACCGAGCCGGCCCAGCGGGTCGACCTCGCCGACATCGCCGAGGACGTCGCGGGGCTCGCCCGACGGCGTACGGGACGGCGGATCGAGGTCCGTGCGAGCGGTGACACGACGACGGACGGGCGGCCGGGGATGCTCCAGCGCGCGGTGACCAACCTCGTCGAGAACGCGGCGAAGTTCGACCGCGGCGGCACGGCGCCCATCGAGATCAGCGTCGCCGGGCCGGCGCGGCCCGGGACGGTTCGGGTGGAGGTCCTCGACCGGGGGCCGGGCATCGCCGAGGACGACCTGATCCGCGTCTTCGACCGCTTCTACCGCGCCGCCGACGCGCGGTCGCTGCCGGGGTCGGGGCTGGGGCTGTCGATCGTGCGGGAGGTGGCGCTGTCGCACGGGGGTGCGCCGTTCGCCTTCCGGCGGGACGGGGGTGGGACGGTGATCGGGTTCACGGTGGGTGGGTTCAGGGTGGACGGGTTCACGGTGGGCGGTTCCGTCTAGGCCCTGTCGGTTCTCCCCGGGTATGGGTGACGATCGGTCCGGCGTGCCGTGCGCGGCGGCCCGGGTCTGTCCGGGAGAGGGGAGGGGGCGTCATCGTGCTCAGTGACGTGGAGAGTGCCGTCCTGGCGGAGATCGACGAGGCCGCGATCGGGCGGACGCTGCTGGAGCTGATCGCGGTGCCGAGTGTCACCGGCAGCGCGGCCGAGTCGGAGCTGCAGCATCTGCTGGCGGGGCGGCTGGAGCGGCTCGGGCTGGACGTCGACCTGTGGTCCATGGATCTGGAGGCTCTGCGCGCGGAACCCGAGTTCCCGGGTACGGAGGCGGAGCGGGACGAGGCCTGGGGCCTGGTGGGCGTGACGGAGGACGGCGGAGACGGGCCTACGTTCGTCCTGCAGGGACATGTGGATGTCGTCCCGCCCGGGGATCTCGACGCGTGGGCCGGGGATCCGTTCGTGCCGAGGGTGGCCGGTGATGTCGTACACGGGCGTGGGGCCTGTGACATGAAGGCCGGGCTGGTGGCCCACCTCGCCGCGCTCGCCGCGATGCGGGCCGCCGGGGTGCGGCTGCGGGGGCGGGTGGGGGTGCACTTCGTGGTGGGGGAGGAGGACGGAGGCCTTGGTGCCTTCGGGACCTTGCGGCGGGGGCACAGGGGTGATGTGTGCGTCATCGCGGAGCCGACGGGTGGTGCGCTCGTCACCGCCAACGCGGGGGCGTTGACCTTTCGGCTGGCTGTGCCCGGTAAGGCGGCGCACGGGAGTGCGCGGGATCAGGGGGTGAGCGCGATCGATGCGTATGTGCCGTTGCATCAGGCGCTGGGGCGGTTGGAGGCCGAGCGGAATCGGGAGGTGCATCCGTTGATGGCCGAGCATCCGATTCCGTACGCCCTGTCGGTGGGGACCGTGCGCGCCGGGGACTGGGCGAGCAGTGTGCCTGATCTGCTGGTCGCGGAGGGCCGGTTGGGGGTGCGGCTGGGGGAGGATCCGGCGGAGGCGCGGGCCGCGTTTGAGCGGTGTGTGGCGGAGGCGTGCGCGGATGATCCCTGGTTGCGGGAGCATCCGGCGACGGTGACGTGGCCGGGTGGGCAGTTCGCGAGTGGGCGGTTGCCGGAGGGGCATGCGTTGCCGGGGGTGATGCGGGGGGCTTATGCCGATGCGGTGGGTGGCGGGGGCGGGGGCGGGTTGCGGGAGTGTGGGGCGCCGTACGGGAGTGATCTGCGGTTGTATGCCGGGGCTGGGATTCCTACCTTGCAGTTCGGGCCGGGGGATATTCGGGTGGCGCACAGTGCGGGGGAGCGGGTGTCGGTGAGCGAAGTGGTGGGGGTGGCGCGGGCGTTGGCGGTTGCGGTGTTGCGGACAGTGGGGACGAAGTGAGCGTAGGGGATTGCCAGTCGGCCACTATGCGCCGCGCGCGGAGTTCAGATTTGCACGCACCGTTTCCGTCATTGGGTGCTCGTGCCCGAGAACGCGTTCGCACGCGGCGAGGGTCTGCTCGTACAGCGGGACGGCGCGTGTCAAGTTTCCCGAGGACTCGTAGGTGGACGCCAGGTTGTTCCGCGAGCGCAGCGTGTTGGGGTGGTCCTCACCGAGCACCCGAACGCAATCGGTGAGGTTTTGCTCGTACAGCGGGACGGCGCGTGCCAGGTCTCCGGCCGACTTGTACGCGTACGCCAGGTTGTTCCGCGAGCCCAGTGTGTCTGGGTGGTCGTCACCGAGCAGGCGAATCCGGTCGGTGAGGTTTTGCTCGTACAGCGGGATGGCGCGTGCCAGGTCTCCGGCCGACTCGTATGCGCCTGCCAGGTTGTTCCGGGAAGTCAGCGTGTGGGGGTGGTCCTCACCGAGCAGGCGAATCCGGTCGGTGAGGTTTTGCTCGTACAGCGGGATGGCGCCTGCCAGGTCTCCGGCTGACTCGTATGCGCCTGCCAGGTTGTTCCGGACAGTCAGCGTGTGGGGGTGGTCCTCACCGAGCATCCGAACGCAATCGGTGAGGTTTTGCTCGTACAGCGGGACGGCGTGCGTCAGGTCTCCGGCTGACTCGTACGCGGCTGCCAGGTTGTTCAGGGAGGCCAGCGTGTCGGGGTGGACCTCACCGAGTACACGCTGGATGGTGGCATGAGCCCGGAGGAAGTATGCGATAGCAAGCTCTGTTGCGCCTTGGTCCTGTCGGAACGCGGCGGCTCGGTCCAGCAGATACGACATGTCGAGCGTGTCCTGCTCAGACGTGCTGTTCTTGGCCAGGGCGTCGACGTGCGGCAGCAGCAGCTGGCACTGGGGCCAGTGTTCGGGCAGTAAGACCTCGGAGGGGAAGGCGCTTCTTAGCCGGCTCGTGGCCTCCTCCTGGCCGCGGACGATGTCGGCGTCCTGGCGGTGGGGGTCCTCGTCCTGGTGAGTGCGGGCGAGGGCCTGCACGAGTCGATGGACCGAGAGGGTGCCGTCGTCGTTCTCCGTGATCATGCTGTACGCGGCCAGCCGCCCGACCGCTGCTGCGAGGACGGGCGGTGGGGCAAGGCCATCGAGCAGTGTGCGCGGGATGTGGTCGGGGGCGTACCACGCCAGGATCCGTAGTACCTGCCCTGTGAGGGGCATGTCCGCGAGGCGGTCGAGTGTGATGCGCCAGATCCGAGCCACCGTTCGCTCAGCGTCCGCACCCGCGGGACCGAGCGCGTATGTCTCGGCCGGCCACTGACGCAGCATGTCCAGGTAGGCGCGGGGCGTCGTGCCGCTCTCGTGGCAGAACGCGGCGGCCTGTTCCACGGCCAGTGCCAAGTGCCCGAGCTCGTCGCACACGTCACGCGCGCCGTCGGTCTCCCGCGGCCCGTCGTAGGTGAGGATGCGGGTGAACAGCTCGACCGACTCCGCCGGATCGAACACGTCCAGGCGGAGCGTGGTCGTCAGCCGATGCCAGCCCGTCGCCCGGCGCGTGGTGACCAGGATGCGCCCCTGATGGGGTACCCGGTCCAGCAGCGGGCCGATGTGGTCGGGGTGGTCGACGTTGTCCAGCACCAGCAACCAGTCCCCGTGACCGGCCAGCCACGCCACCGCCCGCTCCTTCTGCAGCTCCACCGGTAACCCGGCCAGCCCCGGCTGCAGCGCGCACGCCAGCTCAGCGAGCCCGGCGTCCACGGCGGCCGGGCTGTCGGCTGTGATCCACCACCGCAGCCGAGCCGTGGCCCGGTCCGCGGCCCAGCGTGCGGCCAGCGTGGACTTGCCCACCCCGCCCAGGCCGCTCACCGCCCGCAACACCACCCCGCCCGGAGCGGCGAGCGCCGCGTCCAGCTGATCAAGCGCCGAGTCCCGGCCGACGAACAGCTCTGTCAGGGGGATGTTCGACGCCCCGTCGGCCGCGGCGTCGTCCGGGATCGGACCGTACGCCTCCGGGGGCAGCGCCTGTTCGGCGTGCACCGCGACGGAGTTCACGACGTCGCGTCCGGCTGCGTTGGAGCCTGAGGAGGCCGATATCCCTGCGGGCATGGCCGGTTCGCTCGACACGTCTCTGCCGGGCTGCTGCTTGCGTTTCCCCATCACTGGCCGTGCTGCGCCGTCGACCCGTCGATGTCCCCACCGGCCGCGTTCGAGCCGCCGGTCGCCCGTACTCCGGGTCCGCTGTTCGGCGATGTGCCCGCGCCCGGCGCCGTGTCCCGCGCCTGGGCGTTGCGAATGTTGCCGCGAGCGGCGTTCGAGCCGGCCTCAGCGTGTACCGGCTCCACGGCAGAGGGTGTGCTCGCCGCCCCGGCCCTGAGCTGCCACAGCCCGACCCCCAACGCCGCGATTCCGGCCACCGAGCCGATCACGCCCGCGGCCTGACTCGACCGTTCCAGATCCGCCGTCGCCACCCACACCAGCAGCACGACCGCCGCGAGGGCGCCCACTGCGGCCAACGTCCACCAAAGAGCCTTTTGCCAGCCAGTCATGAGGACATGTTGGCCTTACGGGCAAGATCAAGCCGACGCTTCCGTCAATCTGCCTTCAGGGTGGTGAGCAGGGCGTGGAGGGCGGTGGGGGTGGGAGTGAGGACGTTGGTCGGGGCGTCGCTTTCGCGGAGGTGGAGGGTGGTGGGGGTAGCGGCTATCTCCACGCAGTCGGTGTCCTCGGGCCCTGCCGAGAACGACGACTTCTGCCAGTGGAGGGCTTCAGACACGGGTGGCCTTTCACAGTTCTTGGGCGATTCTGCGGATGAGGTCAAGTGAAGCATCCTGCGGGAGAGCAGTACTGTCCACGCGTTCGAGGAGAGCTCGGTAGCGGTTCAGTTGAGCGGTGGCATCGATGAACTCGGCCCCGTGCAGTGTGTCGATCTGCACGGTGTCGAGTTGTGGGATGACTCCGCCGAGGTACTGCATCGCGAGGCCCGCCCCTGCGAAACCGTCGGCCGCGAACGGGATCACGCGAATCGTGATGTTCGTCCGCTCGGACGCTCGGAGGAGATGTTCGAGCTGAGCCCGGGCGACCTTGGGGCCGCCGACACGCATGCGCAGTGCGGCCTCGTGGATGATCGCGTCATACGGCATCCCCGACTCGAGTACCTCCTGGCGTCGCATCCGGAACGAGACGCGTGCCTCATGCTCGCTCTCCGGACGGTTCGGCTCGACGAACATCGAGGCCGCGTGGACGTACTCCTCGGTCTGAAGGATTCCCGGGATATGCACGACCTGGAACGTGCGGATGTAGGAGGCGTGGTGCTCCAGCTCGGCGAGGTCGAGAGCCCGGGGGCGGATGATCCCGCGGAACTCTTCCCACCAGCCCTTGCCAGGGGACCACTTGGCCATCTCGACAAGCGCGTCGACGAGTTGTGGATCGTCGCAGGCGTAGAACCGGGCCATGCTGCGCAGCCGCTCTTCGCTGATCCCGAACCGTCCCGCCTCGATGTGACTGATTTGCGTCGGGCTGGTGTTCAGGAACTGGGCCGCCTGGCGGTTCGATACGCCCCCGGCCTCACGCAGCTTGCGCATCTCCGCCCCCAAGCGCACCTGACGGGCCGTGGGGTTGGCTTTCGCTGGCATTCAGTCCTCCTGGTGACGATGTCCGGGAAACGTTGAGGCGCCTCAACGTTTCCCGCTACTGTCGTAACGTACCTCACGGAGCGTGTCCGTCCCGTCACGCATCCGCAAGTCCCGCACGCCCTAAGCCCGTTGGAAGCGCCACCCCGGCCCGTCGACACCCGGGGCGCCGGACAGCAACGCGGCCAGGCTCGCCAAACCCATCTCAGCCCACCGGAGTTGATCCGCCATGCCCTCCTACACCCTCACCTGCCCGCCCCTCGACACCTCCCCCCGCATCGCCCGCGACTTCGTCGCCTCCGTACTCCGCGAACTCAGACTCGACACCGACCTCGTCGACGACGCCACGCTCTGCACCTCCGAACTCGTCACCAACGCCTGTGTCCACGCCAAGGGCGGTGACGGCGCCGCGCTGTGGCTGGGGGTAGAGGCCGGGCGGGTGCGTGTCGTCGTCTACGACAGGGACGAAAACCCGCCGGTGACCAGGGAGTCGACTCCACCGGAGTGGGAGACGGGCGGTCGGGGCCTGTACCTCGTGGACGCCCTCACCCACGGCCAATGGGGCCACGGCCCGGCCGTACCGCACGGAAAGGCCGTCTGGTTCGACCTCGCCCTGAAGACCCCCGCACCCCCGCCGACGACACTCGTGTGCATTACTCACCGTGCGTGATCCATTGCCGAGTGTTTGGCTGAGCCGAGGGCGCCGCGCTTGGCACCCTCTCCCCAGGCAAGGAGAGAAGCGCAGGCATGAAGATCGCGAAGAGGTCTGTGACGCGTACGGCCGCTCCGCTGCTGGTCGCGGGTGTGTCCCTGGCGGCGTTCGCTGTACCCGCCACCCCCGCCGTCGCGCAGGAGACTCCGGGCTCCGTGGTGGACCGGGTCGACGGCACCGTCCGGATCCTGGCCTTCGCCAACGTGGCGAACCATATGAGGGTCAGTGTCGCCACCGACGGACCACGGCAGGGACATCTGATCGTGGAAGACGACGCGCACATCCTCGCCCGCCCGGGCTGCACGGCGGTGCCCGGCACCGACGGCACCGCCGCCGACTGCGGCCTCGCCGCCGGGGTCAGCCGTATCAACTCCGCGCTGGGCAACTTCGGGGACAGCTTCTTCTCCACGGCCGACATCACGACCGTCATCAACGCCGGAACCGGCGGCGACTTCGTCCGCACCGGCGGCGCCAACGACACGATCGACCTCCGCGACGGCGTGATCGGCAACGACTCGGCGGACTGCGACGGCGGCGCCACCGACACGGTGGTCGCCAACCTGCGCGACCTGATCGCCACGAACTGTGAGCGGCGGGTGCGGGTCTAGCGGGTTCAGTCAGTCCGACGGGGGCCGCGTACGCCGGGCATACGCGCGTGCCGCGCGGGCGCGGTCGCCGCAGCGGGTCGAGCACCAGTGGCGGCGGCCGTGCCGGAGCAGGTAGCGGTTGCAGGGCGCGGAGCCGCAGGCCGTGAGGCGTTCGGCGTCGGGGGAGGTGAGCAGGTCGGCGGCGTCGGCGGCGAGGGTCGCCAGGGCGTGGTCGACGATCTCGGTGGTGGGGTGCGGGGCCGCGCGGTAGGGGCCGTTCTTGTCGTCCCACTGGAGGAGCGGGGCCGTGGGGACCCTGGTCAGCGCGTCGTTCACGGCGGCCAGGGCGGCGGGGAGGGCGGGCAGCGCCGCGACGCGGGAGTCGAACAGCGACCGGATCTGTTCCCGCAGCGAACGCAGCTGCGCCGCGCACATCTCCCGCATCCCGGCGTCGACGGGAGCCAGTCCGAGACCGACGAGCCAGTCGTTCGCGGCGGCCGGGGTGCCGAGCAGATCGACGTAGTGACCGCCCGGCAGCGCGATGACGGTGTTGACGAGGGCGAGCGACGGGTACTGCTCCGCGCCCGGCGCGGGCGGCAGCGGCGGCTCGACGGGCTCCTTCATGGCTGTCATGGTACGGAATGCCGGCATCCGTGAGAAAAGGTGTGGCGACGTCCGTCCCCTGAGCGCTCCGAGGTCGCAGGGGGGCGAGGCGCACCCCCGCCCCCCTGCTCGCCGATCGTCACACCGCCAGCCATGCCGCCTGGTCCGGCGCCAGTACGCTGCCCTCGACGGGGCCGCTGGTCAGCAGAACGGCGCTGTGGCCGGGCAGCCGGTACGGCTCGGCCGACAGGTTGACCACGCACACGAAACCCGGCTCGCGGCGGAAGGCGAGCACCCCGTCGGGGGCGTCCAGCCAGGTCAGCGTGCCGTCGCCGAGCGCAGGCGTGTCGCGGCGCAGGCGCAGGGCCGTGCGGTACAGCTCCAGCATCGAGGCCGCGTCGCCGGTCTGCGCGGCCACGCTGCGCCCGGCCCAGTCGGCCGGCTGGGGCAGCCAGGGCGCGGCGGTCGCGTCCTCGGGGCTGAAGCCGTACGGCGTGCTCTGCCCGGACCACGGGATCGGCACCCGGCAGCCGTCACGGCCGCGCTGGGTGTGGCCGGAGCGTTCCCAGATGGGGTCCTGCAGAACGGACTCGGGCAGGTCCTCGACCTCGGGCAGGCCGAGCTCCTCGCCCTGGTAGACGTAGGCGCCGCCGGGCAGGGCCAGCATCAGGAGGGCCGCGGCGCGGGCGCGGCGGGTGCCCAGGTCGAGGTCCAGGGGGCCTTCGGCGCGGTAGGTCTCGTTGGCCACCCAGCGCCGGGAGGGGGTCGGGCGGCCGTAGCGGCTGGGATGGCGTACGACGTCGTGGTTGGACAGGACCCAGGTGGCCGGCGCGCCCACCGAGCCGAGCATGGCGAGCGAGTCGTCGATGACCGTGCGCAGCTCCTTCGGGTCCCACATGGACATCAGGAAGTCGAAGTTGAACGCGGTGTGCAGGCCGTCCCGGCGGACGTAGGCGGCGAGCCGTTCGGGGGTGTCCGCCCACGCCTCGGCGACGAAGCACCGGTCGCCGGGGAACTCGTCGGCCACCTTGCGCCAGGCACGGTAGATCTCGTGGACCTCGTCGCGGTCCCAGTGCGGGTGGTCGACGTGCTGCCAGGGCCGCCCGTCGACCGGGTCCTGGCGTGGCGGCAGGTCGGGGAGTTCGGGGTGCTTGATCAGGCCGTGGGCGACGTCGATACGGAAGCCGTCCACGCCCCGGCTGAACCAGAACCGCAGGATCGACTCGAACTCCTCGCGGACCTCGGGGTGTTCCCAGTTGAGGTCGGGCTGCTCGGGAGCGAACAGGTGCAGGTACCAGTCGCCGTCGGGCAGCCGGGTCCAGGCCGGGCCGCCGAAGCTGGAGACCCAGTCGTTGGGGGGTTCGGAGCCGTCGGGGCCGCGCCCCGGCCGGAAGACGTAGCGGTCGCGCTCGGGGCTGCCGGGCCCGGCGGCCAACGCAGCCCGGAACCAGGCGTGCCGGTCGGAGGTGTGGTTGGGCACGATGTCGGGGATGACGCGGATCCCGTGCTCGTGCGCCTCGGCGATGAGCCGCTCCGCCTCGGCCACCGAGCCGAACAGCGGGTCGATCTCGCGGAAGTCGGCCACGTCGTAACCGTGGTCGGCCATCGGCGACTTGTACCACGGGTTGATCCAGATGGCGTCCACGCCGAGGTCCTTGAGATACGGCAGCCGGGAGCGCAGACCGGCGATGTCGCCGACGCCGTCGCCGTTGCCGTCGGCGAAACTGCGGATGTAGACCTGGTAGATGACGGCGCTGCGCCACCAGGGGGTGGTGGGGGACACGGGTGTGTGGCTCCTTGGGAGTTGAGGGGTTGGCGTGTCTACTTCGCCGCGCCGGCCGTGAGCCCGGCGACGATACGGCGCTGGAAGACCAGCACCATGACCACCAGCGGCACCGTGACGAGGACGCCCGCGGCCATCTGGCTGCCGAACGGGGTCTCGTACGTCGTCGCGCCGGTGAACTTCGAGATGGCGACCGGAGCGGTCTGCATGCCGGGCTTGTTGGTCATCGACAGGGCGATGAGGAACTCGTTCCAGGCCGCGATGAACGTGATGATCGCGGTGGTGAAGATGCCCGGCGCCGCGAGCGGGATGATGACCTTGCGGAACGCCTGGCCCCGGGTGCAGCCGTCGACCATGGCGGCGTGCTCCAGCTCGTCCGGCATCTGCCGGAAGAAGGTCGTCAGGTTCCACACCGCCAGCGGCAGCGCGAAGGACATGCTCGGCACGATCATGGCCTGGTAGGTGTTGATCCAGCCGATGTCCGTGAACAGCTTCAGCAGCGGAACGACGATCGACACCACCGGGAACATCGAGGTGGCGATGATCAGGGTCAGGATCAGCCGCTTGAAACGGAACTCCAGCCGGGCCATCGCATACGCCGTGAAGGTCGCCAGCAACAGTGCCAGGACGGTCGTGATGCCCGCCACCACCAGGCTGTTGAGCAGCGCGCGGCCGAACCCCTGCGCGGGGTCGAACACCGCACGGTAGTTCTCGAGCGACACGACGGACGGGAAGAGCGAGGTGTCGAAGATGTCCGAGGTGCGGCGCAGGCTGGAGACCAGCATCCAGTAGAACGGGGCCAGGCAGTAGGCCACGACCGCGATGACACCGGCGTACAGCAGGCCGCTGCGCCACTTCGCAGTGAGCGTCGTCATGCCGCCACCTCCGTACGGCGGCGCAGCGCCGGGATACGGCTGCCTTTCCGCTTACGGCCGCCGGCGCCGGCGTCTCCGATCAGGTCGGCGCCGAGCAGCCGTACGAAGGCCAGGGCGACGAGGAAGACGTAGAGGAAGAGAAGCACCGAGTACGCGGAGGCCGGTCCGAAGCGGACGTTGGACGCCTCGTTCTGCGCGAGCATCGACAGGGTCTCCACCGAGTGCTTCTGGGCGCCGATGAGGATGTACGGCAGGTCGAACATGCGCAGCGCGTCCATGCAGCGGAACAGCATCGCCACCAGCAGCGCCGGCTTCACCAGCGGCAGGGTGATGTGCCAGAACTGGCGTGGCGGACTCGCCCCGTCGATGCGGGCGGCCTCGTACACCTCCTTGCCGATGACCTGAAGCCCGGCCAGGACCAGCAACCCGATGAAGGGCGCCGTCTTCCACACCTCGGCGACGATGACGGCGACCTTGGCCTGGAAGCCCTCGGTGGTCCACAGGACCTGACGGCCGATCAGCGCGTTGGCGATGCCGTCGCTGTTGAAGATCCACCGCCACAGCAGCCCGGAGATGGCCGTGGGCACCGCCCAGGGGATGAGGATGCCCGCCCGGACCAGGCCGCGGCCCCGGAACGCCTTGTGCATGATCAGGGCCATCGCCACCCCGATCACCGTCTCCAGGGCGACCGTGACGACGGTGAAGAAGGTCGTGTTCCAGAAGGCGTTCCAGAACCGCTCCCCGGCCTCGCCGAAGATGTCGGCGTAGTTCCGCAGCCCGACGAACGGCTCGGTCGTGCTGATGAACCCGGTCTCCGGGTCCAGGCCCTTCGCCCCGTACAGCGACTCGTTGAGCGCCATGAGCGTCGGGTAGAGCACGACGATCGTCAGCACCAGCAGGGTCGGGGAGACCAGCAGGGCGGCCATTCGTGCCGAGCCGGCGGTCGCGCGGGACGGTCCTCGCGTACGGCGGTTCGCCGGCTCCCGGGGCTCCGGGTTCACCACCGGCGCCGGGGGCGGGATCTTGGTGTCGGCCATGACGCCGCTCCTCACTGCCCGGTGGACTTCTGCAGGGCTTCCTGCAGGTCCTTCAGCGCCTGCGCGCTGCTCTTGCTCCCGGTCAGGGCCGCGTACGCCTCCTGCTGGACTGCCGAGGTCACGTCGCCGTACTGCACGACCCGCGGGCGGGGCACGGCGCGCAGGATGGACTCCTTGAGCACCGGCAGATACGGGTACTGCCCGACCAGCGCCTTGTCGTCGTACAGGGAGGCGTACGGCGGGGCGAGGGAGGCGTCCTTGAGGAAGGTGGCCGTGTTCTCCTCGCTGCTGAAGAACTTCATGAAGTCCAGGGCCGTCGCCTTGTTCTTCGCGAAGGACGACAGGGCCAGGTTGTGGCCGCCGAGGCTGGAGGAGCCGGGGCCGTCGAGGCCGGGCAGCGGGGCGACGGCGTACTTGCCCTTGATGTCGCTCTTTCCGGCCAGGGAGTACACGTAGGGCCAGTTGCGCAGGAAGATCAGCTTGCCGGACTGGAAGGCCTGGCGGCCGTCCTCCTCCAGGTAGGTGATGCCCTCCTTGGGGATCGTCCCGTCCTTGACGGAGTCGACGAGGAAGTCGAGGCCCTTCTTCGCCTCAGGCGTGTCGACGTCCGGCTTGCCGTTGGCGTCGGTGACGACGCCGCCCGCGGAGTTCACGGCCTCGGAGAAGTTGACGGTCAGGCCCTCGTACTTCTGGAACTGCCCGGCGTAGCAGGACATGCCCTTGGCCTCGGGCAGCTTCTTCACCTTGGCGCAGTCGGCCTTCAACTCGGCCCAGGTGGTGGGAGGTTGGGTGATCCCGGCCTTCTTCAGCAGGTCGGTGCGGTAATAGAGCATGCCGCCGTCGGAGCTGGCCGGGACCGCGTACAGGCCGTCGCGGTACTTGGCCGTCTCCACGACCGGCTTCAGCATCTTGTCGAGCGGGAACCGCTGCTCGGGCAGCTTGTCGATCCACTGGTGGGCGGCGAACTCCGACGTCCACACGACGTCGAGCGAGAGCACCGTATAGGCGTCGGACTTCGTCTCCGCGTTCTGGATCATCTGCTGGCGCTGCGCGTCCGCGTCCGTCGGCAGCTGGATGAAGGTCACCTTCTCCTTCGGGTGCAGCTTGTTCCAGCGGTCGAGCATCGGCTGGACGGACCCGGTGGTGTCCTTGCCCGCCACGTACGTGATGGGGCCGCGGCCCTCGAAGCTCCCCGGCCCGGCCTGTCCGGCGGCGCCCTCGTCGGAGGAGCCGCAGGCGGTGAGGAGGAGGGCGCCGACGGCGAGTATGCCCACACACTGGGACGCTCTGGTGGTTGTGGTCTTCACGGTGTCTCCTGGTCGTACGTGGTCGTCTGTCCCTGGCACGAGACCGCGTTGTCATGCCTGTTGATGAATGAAACTTGCAGGTCAGATCCCATATGTGCGACTCAATGGGCTGACGCATGGCCTCGGCGTGACAACGCTTGCAAGCTAGGGGTCACTTTCGCCGGAAGTCAATGCGTTACTACGCAGTAATGCGATGCGGCAGATGCTTTACGGTGCATGAAAACGCTGTCACGAACGGCCCCGAAGTCCGTGTCATCTGTGCTACGGTCCGCTCATGCCACCAGCTCAGCGGCACCCCACGATGGCTGACGTAGCCGAACGGGCCGGGGTCTCCACATCCACCGTTTCGCGCACCCTGCGCGGCATGTCCACCGTCTCTGCGGAGGTCCGCGCGCGCGTCGAGCAGGCCGCACGCGAGCTGAACTTCGCCGTGTCACGGCAGGCTGCAAGCCTTGTCACGGGCAGGACCGGGAACGTGGCGGTGCTCGTGCCCACGCTCCAGTCGTGGTTCATGGGAGCCGCCCTGTCCAGCCTGGCACCGCTGCTGCGGGCGGCCGGCCTGGAACTGAACGTCTACGTCGTCCCCGACCTGGCCGCGCGCACCGCGTTCTTCGAGCGCCTCCCGGCCCGGCGCAACGCCGACGCGCTGCTGGTGTTCTGCTTCGACCTCACCGACGAGGAGACCGCGAGCCTGGACAACCTCGGCATGCCGGTCATCTACGTCAGCCAGCACGTCGAGGGACGGCCGAGCGTCTACGTCGACGACGTGGCCGCCGCCCTGCACGGCACCCGGCACCTGCTCAACCTCGGCCACCGGCGGATCGCCTTCGTCCAGACGGTCGGTGCCAGCGGCTTCTCCTTCAGCTCCAACGAGCGCCTGCTCGGCTACCAGCAGGCGCTCACCGAAGCGGGCATCCCCCTCGACGACGACCTGGTGGTCGCCACCGAGGTCGGCGACAAGCGCGCCGCCGCCGAAGCGGTGGGCAAGCTGCTGAGCCTGCGCGAGCCGCCCACCGCGGTCTTCGCCGAACAGGACGAGGTCGCCGTCGCCACCATCTGGACCCTGCGCAAGACGCAGATCCCGGTGCCCGAACGCGTCTCCGTCCTCGGCTTCGACGACCAGCCCATCGCCGACTGGTTCGACCTGTCCACCGTGGCCCAGTCACCCTCGGACCTCGGCCGCGAGGCCGGCGAACTCGCCCTCGCCCTCATCGACGACTCCGACGCGGACCACGTCCGGCACGTCGTCCTGCCCACGCACCTGATCCCCCGGGAGACCACGGCTCCGCCGCCCGCGGCTGAGGAAGGCCGGGAGATCTGAGACGGCGGGTCATCCGGATACGGCACCGCACCTGCCGACGCAGGACTGAGGCCTACGTCTGTCGTGGCACCCCGAGGACGTCGAGCATCGCCCGGGTGGCCGGGGTGGGGTTGAAGCGGCTCCACGCCAGATACTCGATGCGACGCGGTCCGTCCACGACCGGCAGCAGCGCCAGTTCGGAGTCGTCAGCGGCCAGCGGCCGGATGTACGCCGAGGGCAGGAGCGCGATGCCGAGCCCGCGCGCGACGAGGCGGGAGATCAGCTCGACGACGCCGGCCTCGTACGCGACGTCGCGGGCCAGACCCGCCGCGGCGAACGCCTGATCGGACTGGGCCCGGGCGGGCGTACCGGCCGCGAAGTCCACGAACGTCTCGTCGGCGATCTCCCGCAGCGTGACCCGGGAGACACCGGCGAGCCGGTGTCCGGCCGGTACGACGAGGACGTGCTCGTCGTGGTCGAGGACGACGGTTTCCACCCCGGACGGCCGCTCGCCCTCCGGCAGGCCGAGGAATGCGATGTCCAGATCACCGTCCCGGATCGCCGCGACCATCTCGTCACTGCGTCCGGAACGCAGGACGACCCGGACGTCCGGGTACCGGGCGCGATACCGCTGCAGCAGCTCGGGTACGTCCACGGCGGCCGCGGTCACGATCACACCGACGGCGAGTCGGCCGCGTACCACTCCCGTCGCGGCCGCGGCGTCGGCGACCGCGCGGTCCGCGGCGGCCAGGCACTCGCGCGCCGCGGCGACGAACGCCTCGCCGGCGCTGGTCAGTTCGACACGACGGCTGGACCGGGCGAACAGCCTGACCCCGAGCTCCCGTTCCAGACCGGCGATCCGGTGACTGAGCGACGACTGCACCACGAGGCAGCGCTCTGCCGCGCGGGTGAAGTTGCGGGTTTCGGCGACGGCGACGACGTAGCGCATCTGTTGGAGATCCACGGCAGTCATCGTTCTGATTCATGGCTGTGATGACAAGCATGCGTTGGTTTCATGGGGGACGCGTCCGAGACTTCACCGCATGCAGACCACGCAGACCCTGACCGGGCGGTCACCGGTCCCGCCGCGCGCCTCGCCCGCCCGGCAGGCGGCGGTCGTCGCACTGACCGCGCTCGCTCCCGCGTCCTGGGGCACGACGTACGCCGTGACCACGGAACTGCTGCCGTCCGGGCATCCGCTGTTCTCCGGACTGATGCGCGCCCTGCCCGCCGGGCTGGTCGGCCTGGCCCTCACCCGGGCGCTGCCGCGCGGGGACTGGTGGTGGAAGGCCGCCGTCCTCGGCGTACTCAACATCGGTGCCTTGTACCCCCTGTTGTTCCTGGCGGCCGAACGACTTCCCGGCGGCGTCGCCGCGACCCTCGGCGCCACCCAGCCGCTGCTGGTCGCCGGGTTGGCGATCGCCGTGCTGCACGACCGGCCGACGGCATGGCGATGGAGCTGGGGCGTGATCGGGGTGATCGGCGTCGGACTCGTCGTGCTCGGGCCCCGGGCGCGGCTGGATGCCGTGGGCGTGCTGGCCGGTCTCGGCGGTACGGCCGCGATGGCCTGCGGGATCGTCCTCATGAAGCGGTGGGGGCGGCAGGCGGGGGTCGGCCCCCTGACCCTGGCCGGCTGGCAACTGACCGCCGGGGGGCTGCTGTTGCTCCCGCTCACGCTGGCCGTCGAGGGGGCGCCGCCGCGGATCGACGTCGCAGCGGCCGTCGGTTACCTGTGGCTCGGCAGCGTGGGAGGGCTGATCGCGCACATGCTGTGGTTCCGCGGCATCGGCAGGCTGCCGGTCGGTGCGTCGGCCCCGCTGGTGCTGCTGTCTCCACTGGTCGCGGCCGCCCTGGGCGCCGCGCTGGGCGAGTCACTGAGCCTGCCGCAGACCACCGGGTTCGTCCTTGCGCTGGCCGCTTTGCTTGCGGCGCAGCTCAATGCGCCGAAGTCGGGGTGGATGCGGAAGGGGCGGAACGGGCGGAATGGGGCGTGGGTGAGTGTGGGCCGGTGGAAGCGCGATGGATGGATCTGAGGCGGGTGGATGCGGCGCTGGCGGAGGGGGAACGGGCGGACGCGGCGTGGTTGAGGGGGGCGGGCGGAAGTGCGGCGGGTTGATGTGACGGGGGGATGCGGTGCGGGCGGAAGTGCGACGGGTGGATGTGATGGAGATCGACGCGGTGCGGGCGGAAGTGCGACGGGTGGATGTGATGGAGATCGACGCGGTGCAGGCGGAAGCGCGACGGACGGGTGCGACGCGGATGGACGCGATGAAGAGCGGCATGACGATCGCCGTGCTCGGTGCCACCGGGATGGTCGGGGGCCGGGTGATCAGCGAGGCCGGTGCGCGCGGGCATCGGGTGCTGGCCCTGTCCCGGAAGCCCGCCGGTGAGGGCCTGGGCCCGAACGTGACGCCGGTCCCGGTCGACGCCAACGACGCACACGCCGTACGCGAGGCGCTCGGCACCGCAGGCGCGGACGCGGTGGTGGTGACGGTGCGGACCGACCCCGTCGACCAGGAGTTCCTGGTCGGTGCCACCCGCTCGGTGCTGGATGTCGCCGCACCGCTCGGGATGCGCGTCCTTGTGGTCGGCGGCGCCGGCGCACTGCGCAGCCCTGGCGACCGGGACCTGCGGGTCGCCGACAACCCCGCTTTCGTGCCTGCCGAGTTGAAGCCGATCGCCGCCGCCGGGATCGCGCAGCTGCGGGCCTGCCAGGCCCATGCCGACGCGGACTGGGTGTACCTGAGCCCGCCGGCCCTGCTGGAGCCCGGCGAGCGGACCGGGCGTTATCGGCGCGGCGGCGACACGCTGCTCACCGGCGCGGACGGGCGGTCGTGGATCAGTGCGGAGGATCTGGCCGTCGCCGTGGTGGACGAGGTCGAGGCGCCTGGGCGCGAGCGCCACATCACGGTCGTCCACTCGGTATGACAGCTCGGTACGGCAGCTCGGTATGACAGTCGTTATAGAACTGGGGTCGCCTGCCCGTCCTCACTGTCTGTAACGACTGTCATAGGAGACTGCCGTGACGATCATTACCGTGAACACACCCAAGGGGCGCCTGAGCCTGGAGCAGCGCCGCGAGCTGGCCGAGACGCTCACGGACGCCGTGCTGGTGCCCGAGGTGGGGCAGTTCGCACCGGCCGCTCGGGTCGGGTTCCAGGTGCACTTCGTCGAGCGCGAGCCGGACATGATGGCGATCGGGGGTCGGCTGCTGGTGGACGCCGGGCCGGAGCTCGACGTGATCGTGATCGACGTGGCGGTCATGGACGCCGCCTGGCAGCCGGAGGTCCGGGCCGAGGTCATCGAGCGGGTGTTGGCCGCGCTGGCGGCGGCATGCGGGATGGAGAGGCCGTCGCCGGCCTGGTGGGTCAACTTCCGTGTGATCGAGGAGGGGAGCTGGGGTTCCTCGGGTGGGGTGCTCTCCGTTCTGTCACTGCTGGACAGTGGGGTGTTCACGGAGGAGAGGGCCGAGGCGGTGCGGGCTGCGCTGGGTGCGTGAGCGGCTGGTCCATCGCCATAACTCCGACCGTGCCCCGCTGCTGCTGGTCGTCGGCACGGCCGACCACATCGTGCCCGCGGCGGTCGTCCGCGAGACCCACCGCCGTTACCGCCGCTCCGCAGCGCTCACCGAGTACCGGGAGTACCCCGGCCGGGACCACGGCACCGCCTTCCACGACGGCTGGGAAGCGGCCGCGGAAGACGCCCTCGACTGGGCTCTACGGACACGGCGACCCGCACCCTCCGCTCAGCCCGCATGAAGGAGCTCCCGCCGGCCGACGTCACCCAGCCCGCCGGTTCCGCGACCTGCTGGCCGGCCGCTTCGAGGAAGTCGTCCCCAGCCGCACCATATGGCGCAACACGCCCCCGGCCTTCGTCCTCCACGCCCGCAGACCTCGCCCATGACGACGCTTCCCGGGCCGTCGCGGGCTGCACGTTGGACGTACACGCGCCTGTCTCTTGGCCGGCTGACGGCGCTCCTGCGCATATGACAAAGGCGGGGTCCGAAAACCCCGCCCAAAACCGGCAAAGCCCCAGCTCAGGGCCACACCAAGCAGTACGGCTGATGCCCCGCCTCATGCAACCGATGGCTGAAGTCCTGCCACTCGTGCAGCAGCTGGTACACATTGAAGGCATCCCGGGGCCCACCACGGTCCGGCACCGTCGACCAGATGAAGGCGGCCGCGCCGACCGCTTCCTCTCCTATGCCCCGCAGCGGATCGACCACCGTCATCGGCAGCTTGACCACCGCGTAGTCGGGGTGCAGGACGACCAGTTCCAGCGGCGGCACCTTGTGCAGCGGGACGCCCTCGATGCCGGTCAGGACCATCGCGGCCATCGTCTCCGGCTTGATCTTGGTGAACATGCCGTTCATGCCGAGTTCGTCGCCGCCGAGTTCTTCGGGGCGCATCGAGATCGGGACGCGGGCCGCGGTCGCGCCGTCGGGCGCGCCGAAGTACTTGTACGTCACCCCCACCCGACCACCATTCCTGCTCGCCCTCAGCCGATCCATGCGACGGTCGGCCCGCTCTGACTCGTTCGGTGTACCAGGCATATCCGGTACTACGTGTCCCTGGCGTGCTTCGTTCGAATCCTCCGCGTCGCGCCGGTGCCTTCCCCGCCGGGCACGTCGAGGACCCAGGTCATCAGTCCCCTCGCCCAGTCCGCCACCGCGATGCATATCTCCACCCGACTGCTTTTCTAGGACGCGTGGCCCCGCCGCGCAACCCGATCATCGTGTCAGTGACCTCCCCCACGGCCGCCCGCCGAAACGTGCGTTGAAACACCTGTCCGCAGGATCTTTTCAGTCCCCGACCATCACACCCCGCATGAGCTGTGTGTATCACGACCAGTCTCGCAGATCGCGGGGGAGGGGAGGTCGGATGCCGGGTCAGGGCGGGCCCACAGCCGGTCAGCGGCGGCACCGCTGCCGGTCAGCGGCGGCACCGCTGCCGGTCAGCGGCGGCCCGCTGCCGTCACCTCCCGCTGGCCTACCCTGAGGAGGTCACTGGCAATCGGAGTCCGAGAAGTCGACAGAAGGTCGGAGAAGTCGCAGGCCCATGAGCGAATCGCCCTATCCATACGAAGCACCGGCCTCGCAGGCCCTGTTCGACCGTGCCGCCGCCGTCACGCCCGGCGGCGTGAACTCCCCGGTGCGCGCCTTCCGTGCCGTGGGCGGTACGCCCCGGTTCATGGTGTCCGGCACCGGTCCCTACCTGACCGACGCCGACGGACGTGAGTACGTCGACCTCGTCTGCTCCTGGGGGCCCATGATCCTCGGGCACTCCCACCCCGAGGTCATCGCCGCCGTCCAGGACGCCGTCTCCCGCGGTACCTCCTTCGGTACGCCCGGTGAGGGCGAGGTCGCCCTGGCCGAGGAGATGGTCGACCGGATCGAGCCGCTCGAGCAGGTGCGGCTCGTGTCCAGCGGGACCGAGGCCACCATGTCCGCCATCCGGCTCGCCCGCGGGTTCACCCAGCGGTCCAAGGTGATCAAGTTCGCCGGGTGCTACCACGGGCATGTCGATTCGCTGCTCGCCGCGGCCGGGTCGGGCGTCGCCACCTTCGCCCTTCCCGACACCCCCGGCGTCACCGGCGCCCAGGCCGGCGACACCATCGTCCTGCCCTACAACGACCTCGAGGCCGTGCACGAGGCCTTCCACCGGTTCCCCGGCGAGATCGCCTGTGTGATCACCGAGGCCTCGCCCGGCAACATGGGCGTCGTCCCGCCGCTCCCCGGCTTCAACCAGGGACTGAAGGACGCCTGCCAGCGCAACGGCGCTCTCTACATCTCCGACGAGGTCATGACCGGCTTCCGCACCAGCCGCGCCGGCTGGTACGGCATCGACGGGGTCCGGCCCGACCTCATGACCTTCGGCAAGGTGATGGGGGGCGGCTTCCCGGCCGCCGCCTTCGGTGGGCGCGCCGATGTCATGGCCCACCTCGCTCCCGCCGGGCCCGTGTACCAGGCCGGCACCCTCTCCGGTAACCCCGTCGCCACCGCCGCCGGCCTCGCCCAGCTGCGGCTCCTCGACGAGGCCGCGTACGACAAGGTCAACGCCGTGTCGGCGACCATCCAGTCCCTGGTCACCGAGGCCCTCACCAAGGAAGGCGTCACGCACCGGCTGCAGAACGCCTCCAACATGTTCTCCGTCTTCTTCACGGACCGGGCCGTCGAGAACTACGAGGACGCCAAGCGGCAGGAGTCCTTCCGCTTCACCGCCTTCTTCCACTCGATGCTGGCGCAGGGCGTCTATCTGCCGCCCTCGTCCTTCGAGTCCTGGTTCGTGTCCACGGCCCACGACGAGCGGGCGGTTCAGCGGATCGCCGACGCCCTCCCGGCGGCGGCCCGAGCGGCGGCGGAGGCCACGGCGGCATGAGCGGCGACATCACCGACAAGAGCGACAACAACAGCGAGCGCGACATCGACAACAACAGCGACGTCACCGTCGTCCACCTCATGCGGCACGGCGAGGTCGCCAACCCGGACGGGATCCTCTACGGCCGTCTCGCCGGGTACCACCTCTCCGAGCTCGGGCGGCAGATGGCCGACCGGGTGGCCGAGCACCTGGCCTCCCGTGACATCACGTACGTCTGCTCCTCCCCGCTGGAGCGGGCGCAGGAGACGGCGACGCCGATCGCCAAGGCGCACGGGCTGGACCTCGCGACCGACGCGCGGCTCATCGAGGCCGACAACGTCTTCCAGGGCAAGACCTTCGGGGTCGGCGACGGGGCGCTGCGGCGGCCCGAGAACTGGAAGCACCTGGTCAACCCCTTCAAGCCGTCCTGGGGTGAGCCGTACGTCGACCAGGTCATCCGCATGATGGGCGCACTCGACGCCGCCAAGGACGCCGCGCGCGGGCACGAGGCCGTTCTCGTCAGTCATCAGCTGCCGATCTGGATCGTGCGGTCGTACGTCGAGAAGCGGCGGCTGTGGCACGACCCGCGCAAGCGGCAGTGCACGCTCGCGTCCCTGACGAGCTTCACGTACCAGGGCGACAGGATCGTCTCCGTCGGCTACACCGAGCCCGCCATCGATCTCGTGCCCGCCCATCTCCGTGCCGGTGCCAGGCCGGTGAAGGGGAAGGACAAGGCCTTCGGGGCGTGACACCGGCGCCCAAGACGTGTTTGTGACATTTGTTGCGAATCCTCCGAGATCCGGAGGAACCTCCCCGTTCGTCGTGCCCTCTGACTGGGTGACCACCAGGCAAGCACGACGGATGGGGCACCAATGCGCAATGTCAGCCGAAGGGGACTCATAGGGCTCGGCGTGGGGACGGCCGCAGCTGTCGGACTCGCCGGCTGCGGCACCCTCACGTCGTCAGACGGGTCGAACCAGGGTGGAGGTTCCGGAAAGGGCTCGGACAACAACCCCGGCACCCAGGCCAACCGCGCCCGCCCCATCGGCGACGGCTCCACCTCCTACACCGGCAAGCAGCCCCACCAGCCTTCCAAGCCCGAGCCGCTGGAGCCCGGCCAGGAGCCGCCGCAGTTCGTCGTCTTCTCCTGGGACGGCGCCGGCGAGGTCGGCAACGGCCTCTTCCCGCGCTTCCTCGACCTCGCCAAGCAGCACGAGGCACACATGACCTTCTTCCTCTCGGGGCTCTACCTGCTGCCCGAGTCGAAGAAGCGGCTCTACGACCCCCCGAACAACCCGCGCGGCGCCTCCGACATCGGCTACCTCACCGACGACCACATCAGGCAGACGCTCAAGAACGTCCGCCAGGCCTGGCTCGACGGCCACGAGATAGGCACCCACTTCAACGGCCACTTCTGCGGCGGCACCGGCACCGTCGGGAACTGGACGCCCAAGCAGTGGCGCAGCGAGATCGAGCAGGCCAAGTCCTTCGTGAAGGAGTGGCGGACCAACAGCGGCTGGACCGATCTGCCGTCGCTGCCCTTCGACTACGACAAGGAGCTCGTCGGCGGCCGCACGCCCTGCCTCCTCGGCCAGGACAACCTGCTGCCCACCGCCCGTGAGCTGGGCTGGCGGTATGACGCGTCGTCGCCGGGCGGGCGTCAGGTGTGGCCCACGAAGAAGCAGGGGCTGTGGGATCTGCCGTTGCAGCAGATACCTTTCCCCGGACGTTCGTTCGAGGTCCTGTCCATGGACTACAACATGCTCGCCAACCAGTCGATCAACTCGACCAACGCGCCCAGCCACAACTACCCGGCCTGGCGTGAGCAGTCCGCGCAGGCGTACATCCAGGGCTTCAAGCGGGCATACGAGACAAACCGCGCACCCTTCTTCGTCGGCAACCACTTCGAGCAGTGGAACGGCGGCATATACATGGACGCCGTCGAGGAAGCCCTCAAGCACATCGCGCGGGAGAAGGAGAAGGGCGCCGACATCCGGCTCGTCTCCTTCCGGCAGTTCGTGGACTGGATGGACGTACAGAAGCCGGAGGTGCTGGACAGGCTGCGCACGCTCGACGTGGGACAGGAGCCCGCCGGGGGCTGGAACACGTTCATGAAGGGCGGCTCCGGCAGTTCCTCCAGCAGTTCCTCCACCGGCTCCTCCGAGAGTCCGCAAAACGCCGCCTGAAATGCGGGTTTACGTCCGAGAGGGGGGTGCGCAAGATCCCCAGAACGGGCATGCGAAACTTTTCACATGAGTGCCGCCCGTCGCGCCCGTAGCCGTGTCGCCCTGCTCGCCACCACCAGCGCCGCCGTCGCCGCGCTGACCTTGTCCGCGTGCAGTTCGGGCGGAACGTCCGGGGGCGGCGGCGACACCAACTTCGTCACCGGCAACAACGGCGTCGCCACGGTCGCGCAGGGCAAGCGCGGCGCGGCCCCCGAGCTGTCCGGCAAGACCATCGACGGCAAGCAGCTGAGCACCACCGCGTACAAGGGCAAGGTCCTCGTCGTCAACGTGTGGGGCTCGTGGTGCGGGCCCTGCCGGCTCGAGGCGAAGAACTTCGAGAAGGTCTACACCGACCTCAAGGGCCAGGGCGTCCAGTTCGTCGGCATCAACACCCGCGACACCAGCACCACCCCCGCGCTCGCCTTCGAGAAGGAGCAGGGCGTCACCTACCCGAGCCTGTACGACCCGACGGGCAAGCTGATGCTCCGCTTCAAGAAGGGCACGCTCAACCCGCAGCTGATCCCCTCCACGCTCGTCATCGACCGGGACGGCAAGATCGCCGCGCGTGCGCTGCAGCCCCTGGGCGAGGAGACGCTGCGGGACATGATCGAGCCCGTTCTCGCGGAGAAGTGACGTGAGCGGAGCGTTCACCCTCGCCGCGGAGAACAACGGCACCGTGCTGCACGGTGCCCTCCTGCTCGCGCTGCCGATCGCCGTGCTCGGCGGCCTCGTCTCCTTCTTCTCCCCGTGCGTCCTGCCACTCGTCCCCGGTTATCTGTCGTACGTCACCGGAGTCAGCGGCACCGACCTCGCTGACGCCCGGCGGGGGCGGATGGCCGCCGGGGCCTCGCTGTTCGTGCTCGGCTTCACCGTTGTGTTCGTCTCCGGCGGTGCCCTGTTCGGGTACTTCGGGCAGACGCTGCAGGACAACAAGGGCGTCCTGTCCAAGGTGCTCGGCGTGCTCATGATCCTCATGGGCGTCTTCTTCATGGGGCTGATGCCCTGGCTCACCCAGCGCGAGTTCCGCTTCCACAAGCGGCCGGTGGCCGGGCTGGTCGGCGCCCCGCTGCTCGGCGCGCTGTTCGGCGTCGGCTGGACGCCCTGCATCGGACCGACCCTCGCCTCCGTGCAGGCACTCTCCTTCGAGCAGGCCAGCGCCGGCCGCGGCGCCATACTGACCGTCGCCTACTGCCTGGGCCTCGGCATCCCCTTCGTGCTCGCTGCCGTAGCCTTCCGCAAGGCCCTCGGCGCCTTCGCCTGGGTCAAGCGCCACTACGTCTGGGTCATGCGCATCGGCGGCATCATGATGATCGCGACCGGCGTGCTGCTCCTGACCGGCGCGTGGGACCGCATCGTGCAGGAGATGCAGGTCTGGTCCAACGGCTTCACTGTGGGGATCTGATCGATGAGCAACACCACAACGGACAACACCCCGGGCCGGGCCGAGGACCAGGACCTGGGCGCCGCCGGCTCCCAGCTGTCCACCGCCCCCACCGAGGAGATCGCGAACCTTCCCTCCCTCGGTGTGATCGGCTGGGCCCGCTGGTTCTGGCGGCAGCTCACCTCGATGCGGGTCGCGCTGCTGCTGCTCCTGCTGCTGTCGCTCGGCGCGATCCCCGGCTCGCTCATCCCGCAGACCGGCATCGACGAGACGAAGGTCGCCGAGTTCCGCAAGGCGCACGAGACGCTCGCGCCGGTCTACGACAAGCTCGGCCTCTTCAACGTCTACAGCTCGGTGTGGTTCTCCGCGATCTACATCCTGCTGTTCGTCTCCCTCATCGGCTGCATCGTCCCGCGCACCTGGCAGTTCGTGGGCCAGCTGCGCAGCCGCCCGCCGGCCGCCCCCCGGCGGCTGACCCGGCTGCCCGCCTACACCACCTGGCGCACCGAGGCCGAACCCGAGCAGGTCCGCGAGGCCGCGCTCGCGCTGCTGAAGCAGCGCCGCTTCCGCGCCGACCTCGCCGGTGACGCCGTCGCCGCCGAGAAGGGCTATCTGCGCGAGGTCGGCAACCTCGTCTTCCACATCGCGCTGGTCGTGATGCTGATCGCCTTCGCCTGGGGCCAGCTGTTCAAGTCCGAGGGCAACAAGCTGATCGTCGAGGGCGACGGCTTCTCCAACACCCTCACCCAGTACGACGACTTCAAGTCCGGCAGCCTCTTCAGCCAGGACGACCTCGACCCCTTCAGCTTCACCCTGAAGAACTTCAAGGGCACCTATGAGGTGACCGGCCCCAACCGTGGCACCCCACGCACCTACGAGGCCGACCTCACCTACAGCGTCGGCGCCTACGGCAAGGACAAGAGGACCACCGTCAAGGTCAACGAGCCGCTGGCGATCGGCGACTCGAAGGTCTACCTCGTCAGCCACGGCTACGCCCCCGTCATCACGGTCCGCGACGGCAGGGGCAAGGTCGTCTTCCACGACGCCGTACCCCTCCTCCCCCTGGACGGCAACGTCACCTCCACCGGCGCGATCAAGGTCATGGACGGCTACCGCGACGCCCAGGGCAAGTGGGACCAGCTCGGCTTCCAGGCCTTCTTCCTGCCGTCGTACGGCGGCGCGGGCACCGCGGTCGTCTCGCAGTTCCCGGCGCTGCTGAATCCGGTGCTCAACCTCGAGGCCTACCACGGCGAACTCGGTGTCAACTCGGGCCTCCCTCAGAACGTGTACCAGCTCAACAAGAAGGATCTGAAGGGCTTCAAGAACTCCAAGGGCGAGCAGCTCCGGGAGAACCTCAAGCCCGGCGAGACCATGAAGCTCCCGAACGGTGCCGGCTCGATCACCTTCGAGAAGGAGATCAAGGAGTGGGCCGGCTTCCAGGTCGCCCGCCAGCCCGGCAGCGGCTGGGCGCTCGCCGGTGCCCTCGCCGCGATCTTCGGCCTCGCCGCCTCGCTCTTCATCCAGCGCCGCCGCGTGTGGGTGCGGGCCACCACCGGCGCCGACGGCGTCACCGTCGTCGAGATGGCCGGCCTCGGCCGCAGCGAGTCCGCCAAGGTGCCCGAGGAACTCGGCGAACTCGCCGGGACCCTGTACGAGCAGGCACCGGGCGCACCCGACCCCGACGACGACCCGCCGGGGGACAACTCGGACGACGACGCCCACACCCCCACCCCCGACCCCCAAGTCGCACCCGCCGAAGGGGCTGAGACGAAGTGACTCTCGCCGCCGCGACCGAGCTGGCCGCCGCCACCAACGAAAACCTCGCGAGCATCAGCAACACGCTGATCTACTCGTCGATGGCCGTCTACACCCTGGCCTTCTTCGCGTACATCGCCGAATGGCTCCTCGGCAGCCGCAGCAAGGTCGGCCGTACGGCCGCCGCGCTCACCCCGGAGAAGGCCAAAAAGGCCGCCGCGCCCGCCGTCACCGTGAAGAAGGGCGGCTCCACCGCCGTACTGGAACGGCCGAAGGTCGTCGTGCGGTCCACGGCCGGGCAGCGGGACGTGCCGGACGGGCCCGGGGCGCACGGTGGGGACGAGCAGGGCGACCTCTACGGGCGTATCGCCATCTCCCTCACCGCCCTCGCCTTCCTGATCGAGTTCGGCGGTGTGCTCGCGCGGGCTCTGTCGGTGCAGCGGGCGCCGTGGGGCAACATGTACGAGTTCAACATCACCTTCTCCACGGTCGCCGTCGGCGTGTACCTCGGCCTGCTCGCGCTGAAGAAGAACGTGCGCTGGCTCGGGCTGTTCCTGATCACCACGGTCCTCCTCGATCTCGGTCTCGCCGTCACTGTCTTGTACACCGCCAGCGACCAGTTGGTTCCCGCCCTTCACTCGTACTGGCTGTACATCCACGTCTCCACGGCGATCTTCTGCGGCGCGGTGTTCTACGTCGGCGCCGTCTCTACGCTGCTCTACCTCTTCAAGGACAGCTACGAGAACAAGCTGGCGAACGGCGGCACCCCGGGCCGCTTCGCGAACTCCGTCCTCGACCGGCTGCCCGCCTCGGCGTCCCTCGACAAGTTCTCCTACCGCGTCAACGCCGCCGTCTTCCCGCTGTGGACGTTCACGATCATCGCGGGCGCGATCTGGGCGGGCGACGCGTGGGGCCGCTACTGGGGCTGGGACCCGAAGGAGACCTGGTCCTTCATCACCTGGATCGCCTACGCCTGCTACCTGCACGCCCGCGCCACGGCCGGCTGGAAGGGCCGCAAGGCCGCCTACCTGGCCCTCATCGCCTTCGGCTGCTGGCTGTTCAACTACTACGGCGTCAACATCTTCGTCTCCGGCAAGCACTCCTACGCCGGGGTCTGACACGGCGCAGGTCAGCGGCCGTAAGGGGTGCATTTCGTTCCCGGTGGGGTCAGGCTGGTGTCATGACCGGTTCCGTAGAACAGGGCATCAGCCAGACCCACGGGAACACGCACATCCTGCACTTCCTGGTGCGCCTTCCCCGGTCGATGGAGACGGTCTGGCCGGCGCTCAGCACCCCCGAGGGGCTCGCGGCCTGGTTCACGTACGCCGACGTCCTGGAACCCCACCTCGGCGGCGCGGTCACCCTGCGTGACCTGGGCAGCGGGCGGGTCACGGCCTGGGACGTGGACCGGGTCGCCGAGTACACGGTCGAGGGCGGCGGGCGGCTCCGCTTCCACCTGGAACGGGACGGCGAGCAGGGCTCCGCCCTCCGCTTCACGCACGAGTTCCAGGGCGAGACGGAGTCGGAGCAGCGCTGGCGGGCCCGGTTCGAGCGGCTGATCGAGACCCTCGAAGAGAACCCCTGACGGCTACGACGCCGGCGGCAGGCACTCCTTCGCCGGTGGCTTCCCGTCGGACCAGGCCAGGGTGACGAAGCGCGGCCCTCCGGTGCGACCTCCACGATGGGTAAGGCCTTGTCGTACGGGTTGCCGTGCTTGTCCAGGCAGATCCAGCCGCTCGCCCCGTTCACCCGCTGCGAGCCCGTCATCAGCTCCCACTGATCGTGGACGTCGGCGAGGGTCGGGGCGTCCTTGCCGTCCGGCTTGGCCTTGCGGATGCCCTGGTAGGTCAGCGTCATCGCGTCGTAGGCGATGATCAGCTGGCCGTCGTCCAGGGTGACCGGACCGATGGGCCCGACCCGCTGCCCGCCCTGTGCCTGTGAGCCCTCCGTCTCCGGCTCGCGCGCCGCCCGCACGAGGTCCGCCAGGACCTTCGCGTCCTCGGCGGAGCCGCCGGTCGCGGGCGGGTCGTTCGTCAGCCAGGCGTCGGGGTGCGCGAGGGCCGTGCAGCGGACGGAGAGCTTGTGCTTGAGGGCGTCCCGGTCGAGGTCCTTGTCGCCGGTGAGGTACGAGCCCTCGTCGCCGGTGAGCAGGGTGAACGCCCGGTCCTGGCAGCCGCGTTCGCCGAGCGCGTTGATGAACTGGCGCAGCTGGGTGTGGCGTCCGGCGAAGAGGATGGTGTCGGTGTTCTCGGCGGTGTCGCAGACGAGGTGGGTGATCTGCCGGAAGTCGTTGGCGGTGGATCCCTCCTGGCTGCGGTCGGCGGGCGGGGTGAACGCCCACGGCTGGTACGGCGACCCCTTCAGCAGCCTCTCGAACGACTTCTGCAGCGTCGTCGTGTACGGGTCGCCCGGCTTGTCGTACACCAGCACCGGGCGTCCCGCAGCTCCCGCAGTACCGCCGACTTGCCGAGCCCGCGCGCACCGGTGAACACGACGAGGGGCAGCTCCTGCGGGTGCTCGACCTTCGCGGTCCGGTGCTGGTGCGGACGCAGTCCGACGAGCCGTGGGGCGAGACCGGCGGGCTCCGCGTCGAAGAGGGCTCCGCGCCCGTGCAACCGTCCGCCCACCAGCACCTCCCCCGGGTCCGCCTACGAAGCTGACGGGCGCGCTTCCGGAACGGGCGGGCGCGAGGACGGGACCGTGGAGACGATGACGTCCCGCAGCCGCTCCACGTACAGCCGCATGTTCTTGTGCGCGATGTCGGTGTCCGGGAAGCGGCTCGCGAACCACAGGCCCTCGTGGAGCCGGGTGATCCAGGCGCACACCTGGTCGCCGTACGACACCCTGATCAGCCCGTACGCCTTCTGCTCGGCCCAGCGCCCGGATCCGGGGACGCCGCGGGCGTCGACGTAGGAGACGATCGAGTACAGGTCGGGGGAGGTGGGGCGGAAGTCCGTGCCGAGCAGCCGCAGCACGCGGGCGAGCGGCATGCGGGCCAGGTGCCGGTTGGCGTGCAGCGCGGCGCGTACCGTCCGCAGGGCGCCGGGCAGGTCGCGGGCCTCGGTCATGGGGATCTCGATGGGGGCGCCGCCCACGTACCAGCCGACGGAGTCCGACCAGCGGGACTTCACCCGGGTGTGCAGGGGCACGACGGTGCGGTAGACGTCCTGTCCGCCGATGTCGTGGACGGCGAGGGCGGTGGCGGCCAGGACGCCGACCGCGGTGCCGCCGTAGGGACGGCAGTACGCCTCGAAGGCGGCGGCGGTGTCCGCGTCCGTGAGGCTCTCGCGCAGCAGCCGCTGGGTGGGCAGCCCGCCGTCGGGGTCCAGGCCGAGGTCGAGCGGGAAGTCCGGCAGCCTGCCGTCGCAGCGGCCGACGAACTCCCGCCAGCGGTCGACGATCTCGTGGCTGTCGTCGATCCGGTCCGCGTCCGTGCGCTCGATCTCGCAGAAGTCGACGTAACTGCCGACCGGCGCCAGCTCCGTGGCCCGGCCCGCGACGGCCGCCGCGTAGAGCTCCTGGATCTCGGCCGGGATGCGGTGGATGGAGTGACCGTCGACGTTGCTGTGGTCGAAGGCCATGTACACGCTGGTCGAGTCGGAGCGGACGACGGCCGCGTAGATGAGGTTGGGCCAGCGCAGCGCGTCCGCCGTGACGTCGAAGCGGTCCTGGAGGCGGCGGACCAGGTCCGCCGGGCGGGCGAAGTCACCGACCTCCGTGCGCTGCAGGGACACGGCGTCGGCGTCGAGCGTGAACCGGCGCATCTCGTCGCCCGGTTCGCCGGACCAGCGGAAGCCGCTGCGCAGCGTCTCGTGCCGCAGCGTCCAGCCGCGCAACGCCTCCTGAAGCGCGTCGAGGTCGGCCCGGCCCGGAAGGTCGAACGCCGTACCGAGCCAGGTCGGCACGAACAGGCCGTCGTCGCGCACGGACCGGGCGGTTCTGATGTGCGACTCCTGGATGTACGCCGGCGGCCTGGAGTCCTCCGGCAGACCCGTCGCCCTCGCGACGGTCGCCGGACTGAGCGTCCATTCGACGAGACGTCCGGGCCGGACCTCGCAGCGCTGGATGTCAGTGATTCGCACGGGCGGCTCCATTCGCGGCGGGGGACACACCCGAAAGGGTGGTATCTCGCCCAACGAGGCAACCCTTTCTCAGAAACGGTTCGCGGTGATCAGCCCAGGCCGGCCGACGGCGTCAGCCGACGGTGATCGAGTCCAGCTTCGCCCGCAGATACACATGCGAGTCGACCGGCTCGTACGCCACCCGCCCCACCGGCGCGGGCACGGACTCGACCAGCGTCCCGGGCGTGCACTCCCCGAAGTAGACGAGGGACATCAGCTCCTCGGCGGGCGCGTCCGCGGGCGGCGGCAGCACACGATGCCGCCCGGACCGCCACCGGTCACCCGTCCAACGGGCCATCAGATCGCCGATGTTGATGGTGAAGGCGTCCGGATCGTACGGCGCGTCCTCCCAGCCCCCGCCTCCGTCCGCGGGGTCCGTGTAGACCTGCAGCCCGCCCTTGCCCGCCTGCCGGTCGAGGATCGTCACCGTCCCGAAGTCGGTGTGCGGACCGATGCGGAACTGGCCGGGCTCGGGTTCCCCGACGACCTCGGTCCCCGGGTACCAGTTGATGTTGAAGCCGTACGTCGGGTGGTCCATGTGCCGGGTGAAGAAGTCGGGTTCGAGGCCGAGCGCCTCGCCGAGCAGGGAGAGCAGCAGGTTCTCCAGCTCGCCCATCCGCGTCAGGTACTCCTCGCACAGCGGCCGGAGTTCGGGCAATTCGGCCGGCCACACGTTGGGCGCGTACCACTCGGCGTTGACGACGGGGTCCTCGAACGGCTCGTGCGTCGCGAAGGTCAGCGACTCCTTCAGGTCCGGCGGGGTCTCGGTGCCCTCCGCATAGCCGTTGGCCTCGGCGCCGGGGCCGAGCCAGCCGCGGCCGCCGACCTTGGCCTCGTAGGCCTGCTTGACCTCGCCGGGGAGCACGAAGAAGGCACGGGCCGCCGCCCGGATCCGCGCGCGCAGCGCCGGGTCCACACCGTGCCCGGTGACCAGGAGGAACCCGGCCGTCTGCAGGGCCTCGTCGACGGTGCGGGCGATCGCCCCGCGCGCCTGCGCGTCGCCTTCGAGCCAGGGCCTGAGGTCGATCGTGGGGATGCGTGGCGTACGTGGCTTACTCACCGATGTCCTCGTTCCACAGGGCCGGATGGTTCTCGATGAAGTCGCGCATCATCGCGATGCACTCGGCGTCGTCCAGGAGCACGACGTCCACGCCGTGCTCGGCCAGCCAGTCGTGCCCGCCGTGGAAGGTGACCGCCTCGCCGATCACCACCCGGGAGATCCCGAACTGCCGGACCAGGCCGGAGCAGTACCAGCAGGGCGAGAGCGTGGTCACCATGGTCGTTCCGCGGTACGACCGCTGCCGTCCCGCCGCCCGGAAGGCGGCCGTCTCCGCGTGCATCGACGGGTCGCCGTCCTGGACGCGCCGGTTGTGCCCCCGGCCGAGGAGGGCCCCGTCGGGGCCGTAGAGGGCGGCCCCGACGGGAACGCCGCCTTCCCCGAGCCCGGCACGCGCCTCGGCCACGGCGGTACCGAGCCATGTACGAGCGGTCGCCTGCTCCAAGAGCTCCATGCCTCCCACTCTCCTGTGGGCACAACACGAGGGCAACGTATCCAGCCCGCCCGGCGTTCGAGAACGAGGCGTCACCATCCCGAGCCCCCACCCACCCGCAAGGGGCTCCGTCTCTCGACGCCGGTCCGCATCATTCAGCGCGTCCGGCGTTCGAGGACGAGGCCCTTTCGGGGCCGACGGGGGTCATGCCCTCTCCCGCGCCGGCTCCGGGGTCCGAGGTCCGGTCACTGCCGCCCGGGCGACATCAGGTCCTCCACCAGCATGACCAGGGCCGACTTCGGGACGCTCGAGCTCGACGCACTGTCTGGGGAGCCCGAGCCCTTGGTGTCGTTGACACCCTGGAAGATGCCGAAGTCGATGGGCCCGTCGTCCGCCGAGGCGGGGACGGCGGCGGCGAGCAGGGCCGCACAGGCGAGAGCGGCGGCGGAAGCGATGATCTTCATGCCCGGCCCAACGACGGGACCGGCACCAGGATGTTCTGCCCTACGCCTTTCGGCCGACGCACTCCAGGTAGTCGTCCAGACGCCCCGCCCCGGACAGCATCGCCCGCGTGCGGGCCGTCAGCATCTCGCCCCGTGTCGCGATCGCCGTACGCAGCGCCTCGGTGCTGCCCTCCCGGCGCAGCCCGTCCAGGACCGGGCGGATCTGGTCGAGGAGGTAGTGGCTGCGGCGCAGGGTGTGGATCAGACGGGCGTCGCGGACGTCGGCCGGGCGGTAGAGGCGGTACTTCGTGCCCCGCTCCCGTTCCGGTGCGATCAGTCCGGCCGCCTCCCAGACCCGTAGCGCCGACGTCCGTACGCCGAGCAGCGCGGCCACCTCGCCGATGCGCAGACCGGAGCGCGGCAGCTCCGCCGGGGGCGCCTCGGTCAGGGTCTCCAGGGCCTCGCTCGTCGCCCGCAGTGCGGCCCGCTCCCCGTGCAGCGCGGCGTGCGCGGCGTCGACGAGGGCGAGCGCGGCCGGGACGTCACCGGTGTGCACGGCCCGCATGATCCCGGTCGCCGTCACCGGCCCGTACCCGTGCAGCAGCGCGCGGTACGTCAGCAGCGCCCGCCGGTGCACCTCGGTGAAGGTCCGGTAGCCGGACGCGGTGCGCGCGGCCGGGGGCAGGACGCCGGCCTCCTCGTAGTTGCGGACCTGCTGCGTCGAGATCCCGGCGAGGCGGGCCAGGTCGACCGGCCGCAGTCGTTCGTCGTCGTTCCTCACGGGAGTTGAAGGTTACGCGGCAGGAATCCCCATGTCATCAGGGAGTCGTGCGGGAGGCATGCGGCCAAAGTCTCCACAAGCACTTCAATGGAAAACTTGAAGGCATGGAGGACTGCATCCGCATCACTGGCGCCCGTCTGCACAACCTCGACAACGTCACCCTCGCGATTCCCAAGAACAAGCTGGTCGTCATGACCGGCCTCTCCGGCTCCGGCAAGTCCACCCTCGCCTTCGACACCCTCCACCGGGAGGGCCAGCGGCAGTACATGGAGTCGCTGGGCATGGTCACCGGCCTCGTCAGCCGCCCCTCCGTGGACTCCATCACCGGCCTGTCCCCGTCCATCAGCGTCGACCAGCACCTGACCAACCGCAGCCCCCGCTCCACCGTCGGCACGGTCACCGAGGTGTTCACCTATCTGCGGCTGCTCTGGTCGAGGATCGGGGTACGGCCGTGTCCCGGCTGCGGGAAGGACGTCCCGCCGTCGCACGCGTACGAGTACGACGACGAGGACACCGAGGGCGAACAGGTCCCCTGCCCGCACTGCGGCACACCGGTCCCGGAGCTGGTGATGGGCTCCTTCTCCTTCAACAAGCCCGCCGGCGCCTGCCCGGCCTGCACCGGCCTCGGCGAGGTGATCCGGGCGGACGTACGACGCCTGGTCGACGGGCAGCGCTCGGTCGCGGAGGGCGCCGTACTGGGGTGGCACCCGAAGGCCGTAGAGCGCAATGTGCAGCTGCTGCGGGCGGCGGCCCGGCACTACGGGTTCACCTTCGACACGGACCGCCCCGTGAGCCAACTGACCGACCGAGAAAGGGACTTGCTGTTCCATGGCGTCGAGAGCCCGGAATTCCGCCGCCACTTCCCGGACGCCGAGCCGCCCGCCACCGTCACCGCCGGACGCTTCGAGGGCGTCGCCACCGCGCTGATGCGGCGCTACGCCGAGCGCATCGAGGACACCGAGTACCGCGAGCGCACGGAGAAGCAGGCGCTGGTGAAGGAGGTCTGCGGGGAGTGCGGGGGCGCCCGGCTGCGGGCGGAGAGCCGGGCGGTCACCGTGCACGGGCTGACGATCGTCGAGGCGGCCGGCGCGTCCCTCGACGAACTCGCCGCCTGGCTGGGCGGGTTGCGCGAGCGGGTCTCCCCGGACGAGTGGGTGTTCGTGGAGCCGGTCGTCGCCGACCTGACGGAGCGCGTACGGCGGCTGGTCGACGTCGGCGTCGGCTATCTGACCCTGGAGCAGCCGACGCCGAGCCTGTCGGCCGGCGAGGCACAGCGGCTGCGGCTGGCCGCGCTGCTGGGCTCGGGTCTCACCGGGGTGCTGTACGTCCTCGACGAGCCGACCATGGGGCTCCACCCTTCCGACACCGCCCGTCTGGTCGACGTGCTGCGCAGGCTGCGGGACCTCGGCAACACGGTGCTGGTCATCGAGCACGACCTGGACGTGCTGCGGGCGGCGGACCACGTGGTGGACGTCGGTCCGGGCGCGGGCCGGCACGGCGGGCGGATCGTGGCGCAGGGGACGCCGGAGGAGGTGGCGCGGGCGGGCTCGGGGGCCGCGAACTCCTCGGTGACCGGGGCATATCTGTCGGGGCGGCTGTCGGCGCCCGCCTCGAAGGGGCGGGGGGACGCCGACCGGGCGCTGGTGATACGGGGGGCACGGGCGCACAACCTCAAGGACCTCACCGTACGGATCCCGCTCGGCCGTCTGGTCACCGTCACCGGGCCGTCCGGGTCGGGCAAGTCGACGCTGCTGCTGGACATCCTGGGCCGGGCCGCGCGCAGGCACTTCCACAATGCGGGAGACCTGCCCGGCGAGCACGACGGGATCGAAGGCTGGGAGCACCTGGGCAAGGTGGTGACCATCGACCAGGAGCCGATCAGCCGGCTGCCGCGCTCGAACGCGGCGACGTACTCGGACGTCTTCACGCCGATCAGGGAGACGTTCGCGGCCCGCTCCGGGGGGCGGCTGACGCCTGGCGCCTTCTCCTTCAACGTCCCCGGCGGACGTTGCGAACGCTGCGAGGGTGCGGGCGTGCTGTCGGTCCACATGCACTTCCTGCCGCCGGTGGAGGTGAGGTGCCCGGGCTGCCGGGGCCGGCGCTTCCGGCCGGAGGTGCTGTCGGTGCGCCACGACGGGCACGACATCGCCGAGGTGCTTGAGGCGACGGTCGACGAGGCCCTGGGGATGTTCGCCGGCATCCCGGCGATCACCGCCCGGCTGCGACGCCTGTCCGACGTCGGCCTCGGCTACCTCCCCTTGGGCCAGCCGGCCACGACGCTCTCCGGCGGCGAGGCCCAGCGCCTGAAACTGGCGAAGGAACTGGGCCGCAAGGCGGCGGGCAGCACCCTCTACCTCCTGGACGAGCCCACCACCGGCCTCCACTCCGCCGACACCGCCCGCCTCCTCGCCGTACTCCAACGCCTCGTCGACACCGGCCACTCGGTCATCACCATCGAGCACAACCTCGACGTGGCCCACGCCTCCGACTGGCTGATCGACCTTGGGCCGGAGGGCGGGGCGGGCGGGGGGAGGCTGGTGGCGGAGGGGGCGCCGGGGACGGTGACGGGCTGAAGGCTGGGGGCCGGTCTTTGAGTCGGGAGCTCGGTGGGTTCGGGCTGCGCGGGGTGGTCGGGTGTGGGCCCGGGGGGCTGCGGTTCAGCTTGATGGCATGCGGTACTGCAGCCGACCCGGGGGCGCGGGGAACTGCGCGGCCGACCACCGACAACCCGCAGCCGTCGTCGAACCCGAAGTCCCGAGCTCCCGGGCGCACGCCCCGGGGGCAGACTGTTCGCCCGGGTCGATGACGAACTCGACACTCCCGACCGGGACTTCGCCGCCCTCGGCGCTTCGCGCACGCTCTTCGCCGTCCGGCGTCCGAAGCGGGCTGACCCGGTAATTCGGTGGCGGGGCGGTGGGCGGCCGGTGTTGGGTGACCTGGCTCGGTGGTCACGAGGAGCGCCGGGGTGGGGAGGCTTGATGGGCTGGTCGGTGATGGAGTGGGCCTGGCAGGTGGCCGAGCTGCGGCAGCGGGGCGGGGCCTTGGCCGCGTTCGTGGCCGCGTGTACCGACGACGCCGAACGAGCCCGCGCGGCCCGCAAGTTGGCGGCGCAGCTGCTCGCGTCGGACCCCGCCGACCTCGACGCGGCCCACGACATCGTGGCGACGCTGGTCGAATGGGCGGACGAACTCGCCGAGCACCCGCACCACCCGGGAGAACCCCGGCCCGACGAGGCCGACCCGCTGACCCGCGACCACCTCAAGGACGTCCTGCGCGACCACCTGGCGACCGAGACCCGCAACTGGATGTCGGGAACCAGGCTGTTCCTGGATGTCGATTTCCGCTCCCTGTGCGGAGTGCGAGGACTGGACCCGCAGACCCGTGAGGACATCTTCTACACGTACGGGCGCGGCACGATGGCCCTCGACCTCGGCCACCGCGCGGCCGCCGAGCGTGAGCTGGCACGCCTGAGGGAACTGTGCGAGGCCCACGCCGTGTAGGCGCCGTGCCCTCAGTCCCCCGACACCCGCAGCAGCAGCTTGCCCGTGCTGGCCCGCGCCCCCATCAACCGGTGCGCCTCGGCCGCCTCCTCCAGGCCGAACTCCGCCGTCACCGGCAGGGACACCGTCCCGTCGGCCACCGCGGCGAACGCCCGCCCGGCCAGCGCGCGAAGCTCCGCCGGAGCGGTCTTCGCCAAGGTCAGGATGGAGAAGCCGCCCACCGAGACGCCGAGCGGATACAGCTCGGGCTGCCCCACGCTCCACGGCCCGGCGGAGCTCGCGTTGCCGAAGGAGACCAGACGGCCGAACGGCGCGAGCGAGCCCAGGGAGGCCCGGAAGGTGTCGCCGCCGACCGGGTCCAGGGCCAGATCGACCCCGCGGCCACCGGTCGCCGCCCGCACCCCCTCCGCGAAGTCGCCGACGAACACCTCGTCGTAGCCGTGCTCACGGGCGTACGCCGCCTTGGCCTCGCCGGACACCACGCCGTACACCGCACCGGCGCCCGCCGCCTTCGCCAACTGGCCCACCACCGTGCCGATGCCGCCCGCGGCACCCTGCGCCAGCACCGTCTCGCCGGGCTGCAGTCGGCCCACGGCGTGGACCAGCGCGTACGCCGTCGGCAGCACCGTCGGCAACGTCGCCGCCGTTCGCAGGCCGACCCCCTCGGGGAGCGAGAAGACGGTCGCCGCGCCCGCGACGGCCACGTCCGCATAGGCGCCGCCCTCCGTCAGAGCGGTCACCTCCTGGCCCACGGCCAGGTCGGTCACGCCCGCGCCGACCGCCCTGATCCGCCCGGAGACCTCCAGGCCGGGGACGAACGGCAGCCGCGCCACCCGGTAGCCCTCCGCACGCGCCTTGAGATCGGCGAAGTTCACTCCCGTGTACGCCACGTCGATGCTCACCTGGCCGGGGCCCGGCTCGGGGACCTCCGCCTCCACGACCTTGAGGACCTCGGGACCGCCGTACTCCTGCACCTCGACCGCACGCATGACGACACACCTCATCTGAGTGTTCAACAGGGATCGAACACTCGGGAGTGTATGGTTTTCATCGAACACTCGGCAACCGGTCACGGATCCGCAGATCCACAGATCACAGATCCAGCCGGCGACAGGTCAGGGGGTACGGCATGGTCCAGCGCAGCGGCACCAGCCACCGGGTCGCCCCCGAGCACACCCACCCGGACGACGTCTCCGTCCAGACCGCTCTCGCCGCGCTCGCCGACCCCGTACGCCTCGCGCTCGTGAGGGAGTTGGCGGCGTCCGACGTCTGGTCCCGCAGCTGCGGCAGCTTCGACGTCCCCGTCGGCAAGGCGGCCCTCAGCCATCACTTCGCCGTGCTGCGCGGAGCCGGTCTCGTGGAGCAGCGCGACGAGGGACCGAGGCGCGTCAACCGGCTGCGGAAGGAAGAGTTCGACGCCCGGTTCCCGGGGCTGCTGGACCTGGTGTTGCGCGGCGACCTGTAGCCGTCGAGGACGCCGATGACCTCATCGGGGTCAGGGCTCGTCCCGCTTGTTCCGGTCGTCCTTCTTGCCGTCGTCGTCCTCGTCCAGGGACTTCAGGAACTCCGGGTTGTCGTCGGGGGCGACCCACTGCTGCCGCTCCCGGCCGGCCCGCATGCCGGACCAGCCGTCGGCGGCCGGGCTGCGCTTCTTGCCCGCGATCAGCCAGGAGATCGAGCCGACGAGCGGGAACAGCAGGACGAGGATGGCCCACAGCGGCTTGGGCATGTGGCGGATGTCGTCGTCCTTCGTGCTGATGCAGTCGATGAACGCGTACACGCTCAGCGCCAGTGGCACGAGGAACATCAGCACCCGGAGCATGGGCCCTCTCCAGCGAAACGGTCGTCGGTGCCGGGGGCACGGCCCCCGGGTTCAGGGCCAGGGTAGCCGCTCGGGGATACTTGACCCCATGGCTTACGACGATCTTCGTTCCCTGCTCAGGGCACTGGAGCGCGAAGGCGACCTCAAGCGCGTGAAGGCCGAGGTCGATCCGTATCTGGAGGTCGGGGAGATCGTCGACCGGGTCCAGAAGTCCGGCGGTCCCGCGCTGCTCTTCGAAAACGTGAAGGGGTCGTCGATGCCCCTCGCGATGAACGTCTTCGGGACGGACCGGCGGCTGCTGAAGGCGCTGGGCCTGAAGTCGTACGGCGACATCTCCGACAAGATCGGCGGGCTGCTCAAGCCCGAACTGCCGCACGGGTTCGTCGGCGTCCGCGAGGCCTTCGGGAAGCTCGGCGCGATGACGCACGTACCGCCGAAGAAGGTGAAGTCGGCGGGCGCTCCCGTGCAGGAGGTCGTGCTGCACGGCGACGAGGTGGACCTGGACCGGCTCCCGGCGCTGTTCACCTGGCCCAAGGACGGCGGCTCCTTCTTCAACCTGGGGCTCACCCACACCAAGGACCCGGAGAGCGGCGTACGGAATCTGGGCCTGTACCGCCTCCAGCGCCACGACAAGCGCACCATCGGCATGCACTGGCAGATCCACAAGGACAGCCGGAACCACTACCAGGTGGCGGCGAGGCGGGGAGAGCGGCTGCCCGTCGCGATCGCCTTCGGGTGCCCGCCCGCCGTGACGTACGCCTCCACCGCCCCGCTCCCCGGCGACATCGACGAGTACCTCTTTGCCGGGTTCGTCGCGGGCAAGCGGATCGAGATGGTCGACTGCAAGACGGTTCCGCTCCAGGTCCCGGCGCAGGCGGAGGTCGTGCTGGAGGGCTGGCTGGAGCCCGGCGAGATGCTGCCGGAAGGCCCCTTCGGCGACCACACGGGTTTCTACACCCCGCAGGAGCCCTTCCCCGCCCTCAAGATCGACTGCGTGACGATGCGCCGTCGCCCCCTGCTCCAGTCGATCGTCGTGGGCAGGCCTCCGACGGAGGACGGACCCCTCGGCCGGGCGACGGAACGCTTCTTCCTCCCCCTGCTGAAGATCATCGTCCCGGACATCGTGGACTACCACCTGCCGGAAGCGGGCGGCTTCCATAACTGCGCGATCGTCTCGATCGACAAGAAGTACCCCAAGCACGCGCAGAAGACGATGCACGCGATCTGGGGCGCCCACATGATGTCTCTGACCAAGCTGATCGTGGTCGTCGACTCCGACTGCGACGTCCACGACCTGCACGAGGTCGCCTGGCGAGCCCTCGGCAACACCGACTACGCCCGTGACCTCACGGTCGTCGAAGGCCCCGTCGACCACCTCGACCACGCCTCCTACCAGCAGTTCTGGGGCGGCAAGGCGGGGATCGACGCGACGAAGAAGTGGCCCGAGGAGGGCTACACCCGCGACGGCGGCTGGCCGGACATGGTGGAGTCCGACCCCGAGACGGCGGCGAAGGTCGACCGCCGCTGGAAGGAGTACGGACTGTGAGCAGCGCCTCCGCCGCGATTCCGCAGCCAGGACGGACCAAGGCGTTCCTCCGCCTCGTCATGATCGAGCACTCGGTGTTCGCGCTGCCCTTCGCGTACATCGCCGCGCTCACCGCGATGTTCCAGTGGGACAAGAACATCCACTGGGGCCGGCTGCTGCTGGTCACCATCTGCATGGTGGGTCTGCGCACGTTCGCCATGGCGGTGAACCGGATCATCGACCGCGAGATCGACGCGCGGAACCCGCGGACCGCCCAGCGCGAGCTGGTGACCGGCGCGATGTCGGTCCGCCACGCCTGGACGGGCGCCCTCATCGCCCTGGTGGTCTTCCTGGGCGCGGCGGCCCTGCTGAACCCCCTCTGCCTGGCCCTCGCCCCCATCGCGGTGATCCCGATGGTGGTCTACCCCTACGGCAAACGCTTCACGAACTTCCCCCAGGCCATCCTGGGCCTCGCCCAGGCGATGGGCCCGGTCGGCGGCTGGCTGGCGATCACCGGCTCCTGGTCCTGGGACGCGGTGATCCTCGGCCTCGCGGTGGGCATCTGGATCGGCGGCTTCGACCTCATCTACGCCTGCCAGGACGTCGACACCGACCGGGAGATCGGCGTCATGTCGGTCCCGGCCCGCTTCGGCATCCCCGCGGCGATCTGGGGAGCGCGGGTCTGCCACGCGGTGACGACGGGACTGTTCGTCTGGTACGCCGTGGTCACGGACGCGGGGGCCTTCTTCTGGATGGGCCTGCTGATCGTGGCCGGCGCGTTCCTCTACGAGCACTCGATCGTGCGCCCGCATGACCTGTCGCGCGTGAACAGGGCGTTCTTCAGCGTCAACGGGTTCATCGGGATTGCCCTGTTCGTGTGTGCGCTGCTTGATCTCTTGGTTCGGGGCCTGACCGTGTAGCTACGGTGCGGCCTACCATCGAGGGCAGGACCCCAGGGAGGCCACCGTGACCGTCTCGGGCATCGACCGCCTGCACTCGCAGCTCAGCAAGCTGGAGGACTTGTTCCCCGGCTATCTGACGGAGATTGTCGAGGGCAGCATCGTGATGAACCCGGTCAGGCCGTTCCATGGGAAGACCATCCAACGGCTGTGGTCCATCGTCGAGGACCAGCTGCCGTCGGGGTGGGCTCTCGTGAGCGATGTCGCTTTTCCCTTCGACGACGCCAACGAGTTCTGCCCCGACCTCGCGGTCATTCCGGCCGAGGCAGAGGCCGAGAACCGCAGTGCGTACCCGGCCGACCTGATCGAGTTCGTGGCCGAGGTGGTGTCGCCGGAAAGCGTCCGCCGCGACTACGAACTGAAGCCTTGCTGGTACGCCTCACGGGGCATCGCCAACTACCTGGTCCTCGATCCACTCCAGGGCCACGTCGTGACCATGTGGAACCCCGGCCCCGATGGCTACCGTGGCCGCGACACCATCCCGTACGGTCCCAAGCTGACCGTCGAGACCTCACTCGGCAAGCTGAGTCTTCCCACGGACCGTCTCCCCGTCGACCCCAAGGCGCCCCACCGGTCCTGAACAGACCCGGCCCCACCGGTAGGCTCGTTTGCGTGAACGCAGGAGAAAAGCAGCGCGTGCCTTGGATCGTGGGGGTATCCGGAGCATCCGGTACGCCGTACGCGGCTGCTGTGCTGCGTGCCCTGCTGGACGCCGGCGAGAGCGTCGACCTCGTGGTGTCCCGGGCCTCGCGGCTCACGCTGCTCGACGAGACCGGGATCTCCTTCCGGGACGCGCACTGGCAGGACGACCTGCGGGAATGGCTGTCGCGGGGGGCCGACGGCAAGCCGGGAACCTTCCAGGTGGACATCGAGGGCGTACGGCACTGGAGCGCGGGCGACCTCGCCGCCGGTCCGTCCTCGGGTTCGTACCCAGTGAAGGGCATGCTGATCGTGCCGGCCTCCACGGCCTGCGTGGCGGGCGTCGCGCTCGGCCTGTCGAAGGACCTGCTGCAGCGCGCGGCGAGCGTGACCCTCAAGGAGAGGCGCAAGCTGGTCGTGGCCGTTCGGGAGACCCCGCTGAACGGCCAGACCCTGCGGCACCTGGTCACCCTGGACGACGCGGGCACGACCGTGGTGCCCGCCTCGCCGGCCTTCTACGCGGGGGCGACGCACATCCAGGACCTGGTGGACTTCGTCGCCGGACGGGTCCTCGACGCGGCGGGCGTCGAGCACCGGCTCTACCGCCGCTGGAGGGGCGAACTCGGCGGCGCTGCCCGCACGACATGAACGCCCTCTGAGCAACTCGCAGTACCTCGCATCACTTCGGGAACCATTCAAGACCTCTTCAGCGGAAGGCTTCGAATCGCATGGACGCGGTGGACAGGCAGCTCATCCAGGCCCTGAGGGAGAACGGCCGGGCCTCCTACGCGGAGCTGGGACGCCTCGTCGGCCTGTCGGGACCCAGCGTCACCGACCGCATCAACCGGCTGGAGGCGGCCGGCGTCATCACCGGCTACCGCGCCACCGTCGACGCCGCCTCGCTCGGCCTCGGCGTCACCGCGCTGATCGGCATCTCGCTCTCCGACGCCACCGACCACGAGGACGTGGCGAACCGCCTGCGGGACCTGGGCGAGATCGAGGACTGCTGGTTCATCGCCGGCGACGACTCCTACATGCTCAAGGTGCGCGCGGCCGACGTGGACGGCCTGGAGAAGATCATCCGGCGGCTCAGCGGGACCAAGGGCGTCTCCCGGACCCGTACGACGATCGTGCTCTCCACGAAGTGGGAGAACCGGGTCGGGGAACTGCCCGAAGAGGCGTAAGCGCCTTTAGCGCCGTTTGGGGGCACCTCCCGCCCGAAGGGTGGGGGCGTACGGTTGGACAGGTTGTCGGAGAAAGGTGTGGGCATGGACGTCGGGCTCAAGCGCGAGCTGGAGGAGAAGGTCAGGGCCGGTGAGCGGCTGACCCGTGAGGACGGCATCGCGCTGTACGAGTCGGACGACCTGGCATGGCTCGGCGGCCTCGCGCACGAGGTGCGGACGCGCAAGAACGGCGACGTCGTGCACTTCAACGTCAACCGCCACCTCAACATGACGAACGTGTGCACGGCGTCCTGCGCGTACTGCTCCTTCCAGCGCAAGCCGGGCGAGAAGGACGCGTACACGATGCGCATCGAGGAGGCGGTGAAGCTCGCCAAGGGGATGGAGAGCGAGAACCTCACCGAGCTGCACATCGTCAACGGGCTGCACCCGAACCTCCCGTGGCGCTACTACCCGCGCTCGCTGCGGGAGCTGAAGGCCGCCCTGCCGAACGTCTCCCTGAAGGCCTTCACGGCCACGGAGATCCACCACTTCGAGACGATCAGCGGCCTGTCGGCGTCCGAGATCCTGGACGAGCTGATCGACGCGGGCCTGGAGTCGTTGACCGGCGGCGGTGCGGAGATCTTCGACTGGGAGGTCCGCCAGCACATCGTGGACCACCGAACCCACTGGGAGGACTGGTCCCGAATCCACCGCCTGGCGCACGAGAAGGGTCTGAAGACCCCGTGCACCATGCTGTACGGCCACATCGAGGAGCCCCGCCACCGCGTCGACCACGTCCTGCGCCTGCGCGAACTCCAGGACGAGACCGGCGGTTTCCAGGTCTTCATCCCCCTGCGCTACCAGCACGACTTCGTCGACATGAAGGACGGCAAGGTACGCAACCGCCTCCAGGCCCGCACCCAGATGGCCACCGGCGCCGAGGCCCTGAAGACCTTCGCGGTCTCGCGCCTGCTCTTCGACAACGTCCCGCACGTCAAGGTCTTCTGGGTCATGCACGGCGTCCAGACCGCCCAGCTGGCCCTCCAGCACGGCGCCGACGACATGGACGGCTCGGTCGTCGAGTACAAGATCACCCACGACGCGGACAACTTCGGCACGCCGAACAAGCTGACGCGCGAGGACCTGCTGGAACTGATCCGGGACGCGGGGTTCCGTCCCGTGGAACGCAACACCAGGTACGAGATCATCCGTGAGTTCGACGGACCGGACCCGTTGCGCCGCGAGTCCCCGCAGCCGATGCGGTTCTGACGGTCGTCTGCGGCTGGTGACGGGATGACCCGGAGGGTCACATTCGGCGGAGAAGCGGTCGTTTCCCTACCCGATGGCGATGTCCTGCGCGGTGCGATCGACGACCGGGAGCACTTGAGGATTCGGCGGGAGGACGGCTTCGGCGCCCCTGTCTGGGTGGCGGATCTCGGCGATCGCGGTGAGGACCCGAGTCTTCGACACGCCGATTCGCAGACCAGCGACTACGGCTGTCTCCACTGTGCGGCCACGGACACGATGGTGCTTCTCGGGGACGCGACAGCGCTGATCCTCAGTGCCGCGAGCGGTGCGGTGACAGCCTCCTACGAGCTGAAGCCCGTCGGTAGACCGTCGCTGGAAGTCTCGGGTGTCTCCGCCCTGCCAGAGGGCGATGGAATCGTGATCGCCAGCGCCAAGAGGGTGTGGGTGATCGACTCGGATCTGAAGCCGATCGTGCGCGTGGACGCCCTTTCTCTCCTGGCTTCGTTCCCGAGAGTCGAACACGGCTTCCTCGTTGTCGACGAGTACGACTTCGACAGCGCGGAAGGCGGAGTCCGCGCCCGGAGATTTCCCCTCGCTCACGGAGTGGACCAATCGGGCTGAGGGCGCCCTCGGATGCCCCTGGGTTGGGACACTCCCGGCAACCGGGGGTACCCGTCGGGCATGGTCACCACGAAGGCACCCGAGGACGCCTACACCGCAGAACCCTTCGTCCCGGACCGCGGCGGCCTCCCCGCCCTGCGTCGAGCCGCCGCCGAGTGCCGGGGCTGCCCCCTGCACCGCAACGCGACGCAGACCGTGTTCGGCGCCGGAGACAAGAACGCCCGTGTGATGCTCGTCGGCGAACAACCCGGCGACCAGGAGGACCGGCAGGGCAAACCGTTCGTCGGACCTGCCGGGCGCCTGCTGGACCGTGCGCTGGAGGAGGCCGGCATAGACCCTGCCGAGGCCTATGTGACGAACGCCGTCAAGCACTTCAAGTTCACCCAGGCCGAGCCCCGCAAGCGCCGTATCCACAAGGCACCGTCCCTGCGGGAGATGACGGCGTGCGGCCCCTGGCTGGCCGCCGAGCTCGCCGTCGTGGAGCCCGAGCTGATCGTGATCCTGGGAGCGACCGCGGGCAAGGCGCTGCTGGGCTCGTCGTTCCGGGTCGGCGAGGTGCGCGGGGCGCTGCTGGAGCGGGAGATCCACGGCAGGCAGGAGAAGCTGGTGGCGACGGTGCATCCGTCGTCGGTGCTGCGGGCGCAGGACGACGCGGACCGCAAGGCGGCGTACGAGGGGCTGGTCTCGGATCTGAAAGTGGCGGCACGAGCGCTCTCGTAATGGTTAAGATGGCGCGGTGTCCCTTACTTTCACTCTCGACCCCGCCGTCACTCCCGCCCTCCGCGACGGCATCCTCGACCTGTGGACCGACGTCTCCAACGCGGGCGGAGCCGTCGGCTTCGTGCCGCCGGTGACGCGGGAGGCGATCCGGCCGTCGCTCGTGAAGCACTTCGCGGCGATGGCGGAGGGACAGAGCCGGCTGCTCGTGGGGCAGGACGAGGCCGGCGAGGTGGCCGCGACCGCCTTCTTCACCTTCAACACGCACCACCTGATGACCCACTGGGTGTGGCTGTACACGGTGATGGTGCATCCACGGCACCAGGGCAAGGGCTACGGCCGCGACCTGCTGGCGGCCGCCGAGCAGTCCGCCCGCACCTTCGGCGGCATCGAGGCGATCCGCCTCACCTGCCGCGGCGGCCTCGGCCTGGAGCGCTTCTACGGCTCCAGCGGCTACAAGGAGGTCGGCCGGATCCCGGACGCCATCCGGGTCGCGCCGGGCGACGACCGCGACGACGTGATCATGCTGCTGCCGCTCGACTGAGCCCCGCCCGGGGCGCCCGTGAGCGGCGCCGACCCCCCTGCAAGATCGGCTGCCCCGCGTGCTTCACTGGACAGTGGCCCTTTTTGGAATCGGAAGAGTGGATTGAGATGCTCCGCTACACACTGATGCGCCTCGGGATCTTCGTGGGCTGCCTCGTGGTCGTCTGGGGCCTCGTCTTCTCCGGCCTCGCCCCGCGCGGCCTCGGCGACTCCAACGGCATGTGGATCATCCTGCTCGCCCTGGTGCTCTCGGCCCCGATCAGCTTCGTCGTGCTGCGCAGGGAACGCGACCGCGCCTCCGTCCGGATCGTCCAGAAGGTCGACCGGATGAAGGCCAACCTGGAGGCGAACCGCAGCCAGGAGGACGCCGCCGTCGACTCGGCCCGGGCGCAGGGGCAGGCTTCTTCCCAGAGCTCGTAGGTTCCCGGCGTCCGCAGGCAGGAGCCGCCGTACGGTCTTTCCGACCCCCGCCAGTGATACCGATGGGTAACTGTGCGGATGCGCCCCTTACCCTTGTCCGGATCATGGTGTGGGATGGCTGGAACCACATCGGGCCGACCGGTGTATCACCAGTAGGACCCGCATCCCACGGGCGTCGGAACACAAGGGGGAACTGTGGCACGAGCGAAAGCGCGCGCCAAGCAGGGCGCACAACGCGTTGCCGAGGCCGTCGCCTCCGGCACCGATCCGCGGACGGCCGCGCAGGAGGAACTGCGGCGGCAGACCGGCGGACGAGGGACACAGGGCGCCGGCGGCGAGGAGTACGACGCGCAGGGCTGGGCCATCGACCCGGCCGACTTCCTGGCCGCCCGCGAGCAGGGCGGCTCCACCGCCACCGTCATGCGGCAGAAGACGGTGCCGCTGGACGAGGCAGGCGAAGCGCTCGGCCGCAGCGAGCAGGTGCGCGAGGGCGGTGAGGTGGCGCACGCCATCTGCCCGATGGTGATGCCCAAGGGCCGCTCGTTCATCTCCATGTTGCCGGTGCTGACGCTGCTCGTGCTGGGCGCGGTGGGTGCGGGAGTCGTGGGCGCCGCCGGTGCCGACGTCCTGACCAACCCGCTGTTCGGCGTGCACTACTGGGTCATGGCGGTGCTCGCCGTCGCCTTCGTGTGGTGGCGGCAGGGCATGGTGATGGTGCCGGAGGGTTGCCAGGCGCTGATCACCCGGTTCGGCAAGCTCGAGAAGATCGTCGGCCCGGGCCGGGTCGTGCTGCTGAGCCCGTGGAAGCGGGTGTCGTACATCGTCAACACCACGCGCGAGTACCCGTTCAACGCGCCGGTGCGCGAGGCCCCGACCAAGGGCGGCGTGAAGGCGTCGATCGACCTGTTCATCCAGTTCCGGATCAGCGACCCCACCGAGTTCGTCTACACGCTGGGCGCGGTGCGCGGCTTCGAGGAGAAGCTGAGCAACGCGGTGAGCGAGACGATCCGCACCCTGGTCTACGAGCAGGAAGCCGCCGGCATCTACGACATGGTCGGCGAGGACACCGGCCGGCTGCTGGAGCAGCTCAACCAGCAGTTCCGCCCGGCCGTCGAGCTGACCAACGCCAACATCACCCACGCCGAGCCCTCCGACCAGCGCTACCGCATGGACCTGGCGGCGCCCGAGATGGTGCGGGTGGCCAAGGAGGCATACACGCACGAGTACGCGCTCCAGCTCCGCAAGGAGCAGGACGAGGGCGACCTCACCCGGGAACTCGCCTCCAGTCTCGAGACGCTGTCCGCGATCCAGGCCGACATCGCCCAGTACCAGGCGCAGATGGACACCGCCGTGGAGCGCGAGACCAACCGCGCCGAGGCGCTCGCCCGGCAGCGCTACGTCCAGGCCGAGTCGGAGGCGAAGGCCAACGCGGCCCTGCTCGAAGCACAGGCGCTGGACATCCGCGCGGTGACCGCGGCCGAGGCGCCGGAGATCCTGGAGTACCGCTACCAGCAGCAGGTGCTGGACACGCTGGAGCAGGTCGCCGACCACCTGCCGCGCCTGGTGCGCATCGGCGGTAGCGCGGACGCCGGGATCGACTTCCTGGAGCTGGCCCGCGAACTGGTCGGCGAGCGCGGCACGGAACTGTTCACCGACGAGGACATGGCCGCCGTACGGTCGCGGCTCGCCGAGGTGTCCGAGCGGATCGCCGCGCGCGAGACGGAGATCGGCGCGCTGCTGGCCGCCGAGCGGCCCACGGTGCCGCAGGTGCCCGAGCAGGCCGAGCGGCCCGATCCGCCCGAGTCGACCGACAGCTCCGACCGCTCCGACGTGTCCGAGGAGGCCGCCCAGTGAGCAGCGCCCGTTCCCACCGCCGTTCGGTCATCTCCGAGTCCGTCGCCCCCTGGAGCGAGATCGCGCGGCTGCTGCGCGGCGGCGAGGCCGACACCCTGATCCCGGTCATCATCCCCCGCCACCGGCGCCGCCTGTGGTGGATGCTGCCGCTGTGGCTCGGCGTCTACGCCCTGCTGACGGGCGTGATGCTGTCCCTGGGCGAGGCGGACTCGACCGCCGGGGACCTCGCCTACGACACCCTCGCCGTCCTCTCCTACATCGGCGGCGTCGTGCTGCTGCTGATCGGCGCGCTGTGGTGGTGGCGCTCCTCGATCGTCGAGATCGAGCAGGGCACCAACGGCGTGCTGACCCGCTACGGCGCCGTCACCCGCACCCTCGACGCCGGCCGCCACTACCTGTGGCACCCGTGGTCGCGGGTCGACTTCGTCGTCGACGTGGCCACCGAAATCCCGTACTCGGCGCCGGTGATGGCCTGCCCGACGCAGGAGAACGTGCCGCTGCGGTCGATCGAGTTCTTCCTGAAGTTCCGCATCACCGACGCCGTGCTGTTCGTCCGCACCATCGGCGCGGGCAACTTCGACCTGGTGCTCTCCAGCGCCGTCCAGGACGCGATCCGGCAGCGCGCCCGCAAGATGCGCACCGAGCGGGCGTACGACCTGCGTGGCTCGGACGTGGCCGACATGCAGGAACTGCTCAACCGCCAGCTGTCCGGCTACGGCGTGCGCATCACCGGCTCCAACATCCCTGACGTGCAGCTGCCGGCGCAGTACCAGCAGCACCTGGCCACCCGGGAGCGGGTCGCCAAGGAGCGCACCGCGTACGAGCAGGAGTGGGGCCTGATCCGCAAGCGCCGGATCGACCAGCTGGGCATGGACATCGAGCGCGCCAAGAAGGTGCGCGACGCCCGGATCGTCGAGGTCAAGGCCGCGCTGAACCGGGCCCGCGAAGAGGTCGCCCAGCTGCTCGAGCAGCAGGAGACCAACGCCCAGCGCGTGCGGTTCGAGATCGAGACGCGGGGCCGCAGCGGTCTGATCGCCGCCGAGAACGAGGCCCGCGCCCAGCGCGCCCTCGCCAAGGCCTACCGCGACAACCGCGCCGTCCTGCAGTACGAACTGGCCCGGCGCCGACTGGAAGTGGGCGCGAAGCTCGCCGGGAAAGCCCCGCAGCCGGTGGTCGTCCGGACCGACGGCACGGGCGCCGACACCTCCGCGCTGTCCACCCTGCTCACCGCGCAGCTGCTGCCCCGGCTGACGGCCCTGCCGACGGTGGACGGCAGGGCGTTGACCGACCGGATCGCGCGGTTCCAGGACGACGGGAACGACGAGTAGAAGACGGCGGATGCAGCGGGCCGGGTGGGATCGCCCCTCCCGGCCCGTACGCTAATCGCCATGGGTGCTGTGAAGACCAAGCGGATGCCGCGTGCCGTCCGTGAGCAGCAGATGCTGGACGCCGCCGTGCAGACCTTCGGTCAGCGGGGATACATGGCCGCGTCGATGGACGAGATCGCCGAACTCGCGGGCGTGTCGAAGCCGTTGGTGTATCTGTACCTCAACTCGAAGGAAGACCTCTTCACCGCCTGCATCCGGCGGGAGGCCGCCGCGCTCACCGAGGCCGTCCGCACCGGCGTGCGGCGGGATCTGCCCGCCGACCGCCAACTCTGGGAAGGGCTGGGCGCGTTCTTCGCGCACACATCCCAGAACCCGGATGGCTGGTCCGTCCTGCATCTGCAGGCCCGCACCCATGGCGAGCCGTTCGCCTCCGAGGTCGCCGCCATGCGCGCGGAGATCGTCGCGTTCGTGACGCAACTGATCCTCGCGGCGGCGCGGGAAGCCCATCGCGACCCCGACCTCCCCGAGCGCGAGGTCGCCGGTCTCGCCGAGGCCCTGGTCGGCGCCGCCGAGTCCCTCGCCGACTGGGCCAACGCCACGCCCGGCGTGACGGCGAGGGAGGCGGCGGCCACCCTGATGAACTTCGCGTGGTCGGGGCTGGCCAACCTCATGGGCGGCCGGCCCTGGACGCCGCCGGAGGCCACGGCTCAGGCGAGCGGATGAACCCGGCCGGCCACGTGCACCCGCTCCGCTGACCCACTCCGCAGCTCGAACCGCCCACCCTCGGCCGCGTACGTCACCGTCCCCGGCAGCAGCACAGGCGCCCTGAACTCGGCCTCCACCAGGGCCGCTTCCGGAGCGCCGTGCGCGGCGAGGCAGCGGGCCACCGTCCACATGCCGTGCGCGATGGCGCGCGGGAAGCCGAACAGGCGGGCGGTGAGGGGGTGCAGGTGGATGGGGTTGCGGTCACCGGAGGCGGCACCGTAGCGGCGGCCGACGTCCCCGGCGATGCGCCATTCGGCGACCTCGGGCAGCGGCTTGCGCACCTCCTGCGGCTCCTGCGACCCCTCCACCTCCGACACCTCCCGCGCGGCCTCGGGGGCGCGCTGCCCCGTGCGGTGCCGGGCCAGATAGGTGCTCCGCGACTCCCATACGACCTCGTCGCCGGCCCGCATCTCGGTGATCACCGCGGCCTCCGTACCGCGCCGGTGCGGCGCCAATCCGTCGATGCGCACGGAGAGTTCGTACAGGCCGGTGGCCGTGAGGGACTGGTGCCGAGTGATCGTGATCGACGTATGGACGAGTCCGAGCAGCGGCAGCGGAAAGTCCCGGCCGCTCATCAGCCGCATCGCCAGCGGGAAGCCGAGCACATGCGGATACGTCACCGGCAGGGCGTCCTCGCCGGTAGGGAACCCGCACACCCTCTCGTACGCCGCGAGCCGGCCGAGGTCGACGCGCAGGTCGGGCAGAACGAGTCGGGTTCGCGGGAACTCCGCGTCGGGGCTGGGGCGTTTGAAGGGTGACAGCAGGGCGCCCCGGGCGAGCAGGGGCGGAAGGGAAGGAGCACTGGTGAGGACGAGGGACATCACGCCCCCAGCAGGCTCTGGCCGCATACGCGTACGACCTGGCCGTTGACGGCCCCGGACGCGGGATCGGCCAGCCAGGCCGTGGTCTCGGCGACGTCGACCGGCAGTCCGCCTTGCGCGAGGGAGTTCATCCGGCGCCCCGCCTCCCGGATGAACAGGGGAATCGCGGCGGTCATCTTCGTCTCGATGAAGCCCGGCGCGACCGCGTTCACCGTCACCCCGTGCTCGGCGAGCGCACGCGGAGCGAGGGAGCGGACCAGGCCGACGACGCCCGCCTTGCTCGCGCCGTAGTTGGTCTGACCGGCGTTCCCCGCCAGCCCCGCGATGGACGCCGTCGCCACGATCCGGCCACCCCGCCGCAGCGTGCCGCTCGCCAGCAGCGCGTCCGTCGTGCGCAGCACGCTCGCGAGGTTGACGTCCAGCACCGAACTCCAGCGCTCGGCGGGCATGTTGACCAGTCGCCGGTCGCGGGTGATCCCGGCGTTGTGGACCAGGACGTCCAGCCCGTCGGGCAGCGCGGCCGCGATGCGCTCGCCCGCGTCGGGGGCGGTGATGTCGAGCGCGAGGGCGGTGCCGGCGAGCCGGTCGGCCACGCGCCGCGCGTCCTGCTCGGCCTGCGGCACGTCCAGGACGACGACCCGGGCGCCGTCCCTGGCCAGCGTCTCGGCGACCGCCTCGCCGATGCCGCGCGCGGCGCCGGTGACGAGGGCGGTGCGGCCGGTGAGGGGGCGGTCCGGGTCGGCGGGCGGGGCGGTCTCGTCGTAGTCGTGGGGGCCGACTTCGATCATCTGACCGCTGACGTACGCCGATTTGGGGGAGAGGAGGAAGCGGAGGGTCGACTCGGCGGCGCGTGCGTCCGTCAGCCGTACGAGATTCACCGTCCGCCCGCGTCCGATCTCCTTGCCGAGCGAGCGTATGAAGCCCTCCAGGGCCTGCTGGACGGCCGCCTGGTGGTGGTCGGCGGCGTCGAGGGGTGCGCCGAGGACGACGATCCGGCCGCTTGCGGCGACCGACCGTACGACGGGGTGGAGCGCGGCGTGCACCTCGGCGAGCGTCTCGACGTCCCGGACGCCCGTGGCGTCCAGCAGTACGGCGGCCGGCTTCTCGGAGGAGGCCGTCAGGCCGAGGCCCAGACCGCCACCGCCACCGCCACCGGTATCGGCATCGGCGAGGGCGAGGTCCGACTTGCCGGCCGTGAGCAGCAGCCGGTCGCCCTCCAGCGCGGGCCGCTGCGGTGACCAGCGTTTCAGCGCGGCGGGCTGCGGCAACCCGAGGCGGCGGGCGAGGAAGCGACCGGGCGCGGTGCCGGTGAAGGTCAGATAGCGATCGGCCATGTCCAACTCCCAGTGCCCTCCGGTGCTGACTCCGGAGTAAGGTTACCCGAGGTAAGCCAAGGTAGACGTGAGGAGTGGGTGGAGATGAGCTCTCTGATGGCGCCGGCGGTACGGCGCGTCGCGATCATCGGCGGCACCCGCGTCCCGTTCGCCCGCTCGGACGGCCCGTACGCCACCGCCTCCAACCAGGACATGCTCACGGCTGTCGTCGACGGCCTCGTGGAGCGGTACGAGCTCGGTGATCCGGGCGCGGTCGGCGAGTTCGTCGCCGGGGCCGTCCTCAAGCACAGCCGGGACTTCAACCTCGCCCGCGAGACCGTGCTCGGCTCGAAGCTGGACGCGCGCACGCCGGCGTACGACATCCAGCAGGCCTGTGGCACGGGCCTGCAGGCCGTCATCGCCGCCGCCAACAAGATCGCGCTCGGGCAGACCGAGTCGGCGATCGCGGGCGGCGCGGACACGGCGAGCGACGCGCCCCTCGGCGTCAACGACGAACTGCGCCAGATCCTGCTCCAGGCCCGGCGGGCCCGGTCGCTCGGCGGGCGGCTCAAGGCGCTGACCCATGTCCGGCCCACTCACCTCGTCCCCGACATCCCCCGCAACGCCGAGCCCCGCACCAGGCTCTCGATGGGCGAGCACGCCGCTGTCACCGCCCGCGCCTGGGGCATCACCCGCGAGTCCCAGGACGAACTGGCGGCGGCGAGTCACCAGCGGCTGGCGGCGGCGTACGAGCGCGGCTTCTTCCAGGACCTGGTCGTGCCCTTCCGCGGCCTGGACCGGGACCAGAACCTGCGTCCCGGCTCGACGCCGGAGAAACTGGCGGCGCTGAAGCCGGTGTTCGGCCTCGACCGGCCCGATCCGACGATGACCGCGGGCAATTCGACGCCGCTGACGGACGGGGCGGCGGTCGTGCTGCTGGCGAGCGAGGAGTGGGCCGAGGCGCGGGGGCTGGAACCCCTGGCGTACCTCACCGCGTACGAGACGGCGGCCGTCGACTTCGTGCACGGCGATGTCGCGGGCGGCGAGGACGGGCTGCTGATGGCACCGGCGTACGCCGTCCCGCGCATGCTGGAGCGGGCCGGACTCGCCCTCCCCGACTTCGACTTCGTCGAGATCCACGAGGCCTTCGCATCCCAGGTGCTGGCCACCCTCGCGGCGTGGGAGAAGCGGGGTCTCGCCCCGGTGGACCGCGCCCGCCTGAACGTGAACGGATCCTCCCTGGCCACCGGTCACCCCTTCGCCGCGACCGGGGCGCGGATCGTGGCGACGCTGGCCAAGTTGCTGGCGGAGAAGGGCGGTTCGGGCCGCGGACTGATCTCCGTCTGTGCGGCTGGTGGGCAAGGGGTGACCGCGGTCCTGGAGCGGGCGTGACGGGGAGGGAGATTCGAAGCTGAGGACCCCTCACATAACCCCCGACGTTGCACATACCCGGCCCCGGACCACCGCCGAACCCGCACAACCCCCACACGCCGGAGCCGTACGATCACCTGCCTAACCAGCGGTAACCCTTTCCGCACGCCTCCGCAGGCCTCCGCAGGTGAACGCCACGGTGCGCGAGGCACGTACGTCATGCAGCAAGCAGTTTCTTCGCTGCACGCCCGCCGCAGGAGCCGCCCGTGTCCACCCCGCTTCCCTCCTTCGCCCCCTCGGCCGCCTTCGACGACTCTCCCGGGCCGACCCTGGTCCAGCCGGAGACGCGGCGGCTGGACGGGGCCGTACGGGAGGCGTACGTACCGCCGTTCGCGCCCCCGGTGACCCACGGGTCGCTCGCGGACCTGCCGTTCGACAACGCGGCCGCGGTTCCCGACGCGGTGGTGCTCAGCCGCAAGGCCGAGGACGGGCGGTGGGCGGACGTGACGGCGACTCAGTTCGCCGACCAGGTACAGGCGGTGGCGAAGGGGCTGATCGCCGAGGGGCTGATGCCGGGGGACCGGATCGCCGTCATGGCGCGTACGCGCTACGAGTGGACGCTCCTCGACTTCGGCGCGTGGGCCGCCGGTCTGGTGACGGTCCCCGTCTATCCCACCTCCTCCGTCTTCCAGACCCGCTGGATCCTCCAGGACTCGGGCGCGGTCGCCCTGGTCACGGAGACCGCCGCCCAGGCGGCCGCCCTCGGCCCCGAGCTGGACCGGGTGCCCGACCTGCGCCACATGTGGGTGATGGAGAAGGGCCACGTGGAGCGGCTGGCGGAGTTCGGCGCCCAGCAGCCGGACGGGGAGGTGGCCGTACGGCGGGGCATGCTGGCGCCGGACACGCTCGCGACGCTCATCTACACCTCGGGCACCACGGGCCGCCCCAAGGGTTGCGCGCTCACGCACGGCAATTTCTTCGCCGAGGTGGACAACGCGATCGAGCTGCTCTACCCGATCTTCAAGGCGAGGACGAGCGAAGAGGCGTCGGTGCTGCTCTTCCTGCCCATGTCGCACGTCTTCGGCCGCATGGTGGCGGTGGCCTGTGTCCGGGCCCGGGTCCGCCTGGGCCACGCGCCGAGCCTGAAGGCCGAGGACCTGCTGCCGGACCTGGCGGCCTTCCGGCCCACCTGCCTCCTGACGATCCCCTACATGCTGGAGAAGGTCTTCAACTCCGCCCGCGCCAAGGCCGAGGCGGGCGGCCGGGCGTCGTCCTTCGACCGCGCGGCATCGGTGGCCGAGCGCTACGGCGAGGCGCTGGAGGCCCGGCAGGCGGGGACGGGCGCCGGCCCGAGCACGGCGCTCAAGACGGCCCGCGCCTTCTACGACCCCCTGGTGTACCGCCGTATCCGCAACGCGATGGGCGGCCGCGTGAGGTACGCGATCTGCGGCGGCTCACCGCTCGGCCGCCGCCTGGCCGCCTTCTACACCGGCGCGGGCATCGAGATCTACGAGGGCTACGGCCTCACCGAGACGACCGGCGCGGCGACCGTGACGCCCCCGCTCAAGCCCCGCCTGGGCACGGTGGGCTGGCCCCTGCCCGGCACCCGGGTCCGGATCGCCGCGGACGGCGAGATCCTCATCTCCGGCGAGCAGGTGCTGCGCGGCTACTGGGACCCGGCGGCGGGCGGCGTGGTCCCCGCGGCGGCCGAGGGCTGGCTGGCGACCGGCGACATAGGCGAACTCGACGACGAGGGCTACCTGACCATCACCGGCCGGAAGAAGGAGATGCTGATCACGGCGGGCGGCAAGAGCGTGGCCCCGGCGCCCCTGGAGAACTGGCTGCGCTCGCACCCGCTGATCTCGCAGTGCATAGTCCTGGGCGACCGCCGCCCCTACGTCTCCGCCCTGATCACCCTGGACATGGACGGCGTCACCCACTGGCGCCGGATGAACGGCAAGCACCCGGTCCCCGCCGAACTCCTCGTCAACGACGACGAGTTGCGGGCGATCCTGCAACGCGCCGTGGACGAGGCCAACAAACTGGTCTCCCGCCCGGAGTCCATCCGCCGCTTCGCGATCCTGCCGACCGACTTCACGGAGATGGACGGCCATCTGACACCGTCCATGAAGCTGCGGCGGGAGGCGGTGCTGCGGGACTTCGCGGCGGAGGTGGAGGCGTTGTACGCCAAGTAGCGTGTGAGGCACGTCACTCTGCGGGGTGGAACTCGGCGGCGGGTGTCGGCGAACAGCGAGAGACCATGACACCCGGTCTTCGAGGGATACGACATGAACCACAGAGGTAGGACGTGACGCTCGCGCCGAGCTCGGGCGCCGCCTTCGACACGGCAACGGAGGCGAACGGCGGCTCCGACGGCTCGGTCATCGAACGCTCCTGGGAGACGCCCGACGCGTTCGCCGTGATCTTCGACCGCCACGCCGACGACATCCACCGCTACATCGCACGACGTCTGGGCTCCGACACCGCCGACGACCTGATGGCGGAGACGTTCGTGATCGCCTTCCAGCGCCGCAGACGCTACGACCTGGCGCACGCGCACGCCCGGCCCTGGCTGTACGGCATCGCCACCAACCTGATCGGCCGCCACCGCAGGGAGGAGGCCCGCCGGCTGCGGGCCCTGTCCCGCATGGCGGCCCTGCCACCGGGCCGGGAGGACGGCGGTCCCGAGGAGATCGTCGAGAGGCTCGACGCCGGGCGGGCCGACGGCACGGTGGCCGGCGCTCTCGCCGAACTGCCCGCCCGGTACCGGGACGTGCTGCTGGTCATCGCCTGGGGAGAGCTCGACTACGAGGAGGCCGCGCGGGCCTTGGGAGTCCCCGTCGGCACGGTGCGCTCCCGCCTGCACAGAGCCCGCACCAGGCTGCGACGGGCCCTCGGCGGACCGGACCGTACCCCCTCTACCGCACCTCAGAAGGAGACCGACCATGGATGAACTGACGATGGTGCGCGAATGGGACACGGGCCGGGGCGGGCCCTCCGACCAGGCCCGCGCCGCCGCCCGAGCCCGCCTCCGGACCGCCATCGACGAGGAGTCCCGCAGCGCCGCGTCCCGCGGCCGTGCACTGAGCCGACGCGTCATGTTCCGTGCCTCGCTCGCCGGCCTGAGCGCGGCGGCGGTGGGCGTCGCCGTCGTCGTGGCCCGCGGCGACGAGGACGACAGCAAGCCGCACCTGAGCACGGTCAGCGCGACGGAGGTGCTGCGCCGGGCCGCCGAGAGGTCCCGCGACCAGGGCAGCGACCTGCCCGTGCCGCGCGATGACCAGTACTTCTACACCAGGACCTACATCACACGGACGCCGGTGAAGGGCGGCAGGACCAGGACGTGGACCGACGACAGCTGGATGTCGGTGGACGGCTCCAAGCCCTCCCTGCGCGAGGAGTACGGCAAGATCCACCACGATCCTCCGCTCGGCAAGCACGAGGTGAGATGGCCGCCCACCGTCTACTCCGAGCTCCAGAAGATCCCGACGGACCCCGACGAACTCCTGAAGTGGTTCAGGCGCATCGGCGCGGACTCGCCCAAGGCCGACATGATTGCGTTCATGGAGGGTTGCATGCTGATGATGGGGCCGCGTGTGATGCCCCCCGGCCTGCAGGCCGCCGCCTTCGAAGCGCTGTCGAAGCTGCCCCGGATCCGCCTGGACTACGACGACGTGGACGTCGTGGGCCGCAGCGCCGTCGGCGTCTCGTACCCCGGGGCGAACTGGACCTTCCTCTTCGATCGCCGGACGTACGACTACCTGGGCCTGCGGACCAAGGGCAGCGTGCCGAAGAAGGTGGGCAAGGACGACTGGGTGCAGGGCGACTGGTACTGGGAGACCAGGACGCTGCAGGACATCCAGGTGGTCGACCGCATCGGACAGCACGCCTGAGCCCTCGTACCGCCCGGAACCCGGAAGCCGGAAGCCGGAAGCCGGAAGCCGGAAGCCGGGAGCCCGGAAGCCCGGAAGCCCGGATCGCCTCCCGCCCCCCCCCGCTCAGCCCGACTGCTTGGCGGTCTTCAGCGCCCTCTCCAACAGCCGGTCGGCCAGGTCCGTGAAGGCCGTGCTCAGGGACTTGTCCGTGGTCCGCTGGGCATAGGACTGGAACACCAGTGCCGCCGTGGCCTGGACGGCGGGGGAGACGCGGTCCGGGACGAAGGCGAGCTGCTGCTGGAGCTGCACGGGCACGGGCCACTTCTTCGGCCAGGGCATCTTGGGCGGCTCGGGGCAGATGTCGTCCCCGACTTCCTTCACCACGTCGGCGGGCTTGCGCCCTGCCAGGCTGGCGGCGATCGTCGCCTCCGCCACCGAGACGGCCATGGTGCGGACGGCCGGCAACAGGCCGTCCGCGGGCGGGAGCGGCTGCGGGTTCAGCCGCGCCCCGTCCGCGGCCGCCGATCGGAAGCCGATGTCGAGGCCGGGGTCGCTGATGGGGTGGGGCGGGACCGGCGGCGGCACGCTGATCGGGTGGGGCGGGACCGGCGGCTCGACGATCTCCCAGAGCCGGGGGTCGAGATGGGCCAGCATCTCCATGACCTCGACGGTCGACGCCGCACGCGAGACGGTTGCCATGGGGCTCCCTTCCTGGAACTGGAACTCGGGTGACAGTGCGAGACCGTAGGTCGGGTGGGTACGGCTGTTCGGGCATTGACCTGATCGAGGGCGCGCCCGTCAGCGGCGCGGGCGTCAGCAGTACAGCCGCGCCCGGCGGCTCCGCCCTACGCCAGGATCTCCAGCCGAACCGCGCTTTCGGTCCCCCGCAGGCCGGAGGTGAGGCAGTCCGTGGGCAGCTGCCGGGGCAGTGAGGTCACGGTCCGGCGTACGACGTGACCAGCGCCGCGTCCCTCCACGACCCGGCCCGACTGCAGGACGACCAGGACGCCCGCGACACGGGCGGTGGTGGCACCGTCGATGACGATCAGCGACCGGCTGCCGTCGGCGTAGCGCACGGTTTCGGTGCCCCGCGCGCCGGCCAGCGAGACGCAGGACGCCGACGGCGCGACGGCGTGGAAGGAGCCGGTGGCCGGGGCGGTGTGCCCGGATGCGGTGGTGCATGTGTAGCGCACGTCCGCGTGGTTGTGGGTCTTACGGGGCTGGAGGATGAGCGGCGGTTCGTAGCGACTGACGGCGTCGCCCGTACACGTGACGGCCTCGTGCCCGCCTGTCCCGGCCTGACTGGCCGGCGCCCCCACCAGTGCCGAGACCCCGAACACCAGGGACCCCAGCGTGACTGCCGTACCGCGCTTGCCGAACACATGCCCTCCCGCACGTCGTGCCGCTACTGGTGCGTCAACTGCCCAGCGCTCCCCGCTGCTTCGGGCGCTTCGAAGTGCGCCACCGGCGCAGGCCCGCCCTGTGCGCCGAAGCGCACGCGTCTGCTCCGGGCGGGTCGCGTGGAACCCGGAACGCGCAGGGTAGGAAGCGGCGGACGATTCCTCGTCGAGCTGGAGCAGGGGCAGAGCAGGACCCGAGCAGGAGGAGACCCGAGTGAGCCGAACCACCCCCACCACGCCCCCCACCACCGCAGCAGCGACGACGGCGCGCGAGCGCGTGTTCGCCATGATGGACGCCGACGGGGACCGGGTCGTCACCCGGCACGACTACCTCTCCCGGATCGACCGGACCGTCCTTGCCACGGGGCGTGCGGAGGACGATCCGCTCGTCGTCGCCGCCCGCGCGGAAGGCCTCAAGGCATGGGGTGAGATGGACGCCGACGGCGACGGGAAGCTGACCTTCGACGAGTACAACGCCTGGGTGGGCGCCGACAAGTTCGACAACATCTGCCGGTTCGCGCTCGGCGCGCTCTTCGACCTCGCCGACGCGGACGGGGACGGCGCCCTGGACAAAGCCGAGTTCACGACACTGCGCACCGCACTGAACAACCCACCCGGCAACGCCGCGGCCGCGTTCGACGCTCTGGACACCGACGGCGACGGCCGGGTCGGCCGCGACGCGTACCTGGCGTCCATCCGCGCCTACATCGTGGGGGACAGCTCTCCCATGGGCGAGGTTCTGTACTAGGCACCGGCGGTCGGCCGACGGGCCGGCGCGGAAAATTCTCCGAGCGGGCCGCCCCCGCTGACCTGTCCCGCTACGGTCCTGCCGATTCACCGCCCGCCCCGACCGACCGCTCTCCGCCCGCTTCGAGAACCAGTACGTGCGGCAAGCCCCGGAAACGCACGTGCTGTCGCCGGAGGAGACGGACGAGGCGTTAGCGCGACGGACGAGAGCGCAGCCGACTTCCTCCGGGATCGCGCCGACAAGGCCACAGTGGCCGCAGCGGAGGCGCTGGCGCCCCTCGCCGGCCAACTCCCCTGACGGTGAGGGCGGGAATCGCCCTCCAGCGTGCGGTTTGAGTAATTGAACAGCAAACGGTTGCCGTCTCGTTACGACAACCGCTTGACGTGACATGCCCCGGCCGCGTTGGCTACCGCCAACCCGGGTAGCAACGCCGCTCCTCCGCTCGGAAGGCCCCGCACGTGAACGCTCGTTCCCCCCACCCCATAGCTGTACGCCGCATCGGCATAGCCCTCGCAGCCTCCGCCTCCGCCCTGTCGCTCGCAGCGTGCGGTGTCATCGACGGCATCGGGGGTGGTGACAGCTCCGCGTCGCCGGAGAAGGGCGACGACATCACGGTGGGGCTGCTGCTGCCCGACAAGGACACGGCTCGCTTCGAGAAGTTCGACTACCCGCTCATCAAGAAACAAGTCGCTTCCCTCACCCACGACAAGGGCAAGGTCCAGTACGCCAACGCCGAGGCCAGTCCGGACAAGCAGAGCCGGCAGTTCCAGCAGATGATCGAGGACCAGGTGGACGTCATCCTGATCGACGCGCTGGACGCCAAGGCCGTCGCCTCGGACGTGCAGAAGGCCAAGGACGCGGGTATTCCGGTCATCGCGTACGACCGCCTCGCCGAGGGGCCGATCGACGCGTACGTCTCCCACGACAACGAGCTCGTCGGCGAGGTGCAGGGCCGCTCCCTCGTAGAGGAACTCGGCTCGAAGGCGGCGTCCAGCAAGGTCGTCATGATGAACGGCGACCCCGCCGATCCGAACACGGCCCGGTTCAAGCAGGGCGCGCTCGACGAACTCGAGGGCGAGGTCGACATCGTCAAGCGGTACGACACCGACAAGTGGTCGCCCGAGGTGGCGAAGAAGAACATGCAGAGAGCGATCGCCTCCGTCGGGCTGAGCAACATCGCCGCCGTGTACTCGGCCAACGACGGTATGGCGGGCGCCGTCATCGATGCGCTGAAGGAGGCCGGCGTCAGCAAGATGCCGCCGGTGACCGGGCAGGACGCGAACCTGGACGCGATCCAGCGGATCGTCGCGGGCGAGCAGTTCATGACGGTGTACAAGCCGTTCGCGCAGGAGGCGACCAACGCCGCGAAGATGGCCGTGTACAAGGTCCAGGGGCGCGACATCGAGTTCGACGCACTGACCCAGGACTCGGTCAGCAGCGCGTCGCAGGACGACATTCCGGCGCAGCTGGTGTCGGTGGTCGCCGTCACCCGGAAGAACATCGAGGACACGGTGATCCAGGACGGTGTCTACACCGTCAAGGACATCTGCACCGCCGAGTACGCGGCGGACTGCGCGGCGATCGGCCTCAAGTAGGCCGGGAGTCGGCCTGCAGTGCCGGGAGCCTGCCTGCCGGTCAGCCCTGTGTGCCCCGCCGGTACCCCTCCACCAGGTCCGCGAACGCCCTGGCCGGCGGGCTGAGCGCATCCCAGCGCCGTACCGCCCAGCCGACGGGGAGGGGCCGCAGGGCGGGCACGGGGATCAGGCGCAGCTCGCCGTCGCCCCAGGCGCTGTCGCCGCCGTCCCCGGCGACGGGCAGTCCCGGCAGCGCGGGCACGAGCGCCCGCCCCACCCCCAGCTCGGCCAGCAGCAGCGCCGTGTCCCAGTCGGCGACGCTCGTGTCAGGCGCGAACCGGACGCCCGACTCCGCGCAGGCCGCGTCCAGATGAGCGGCCGAGGCGGAGTTCGGTGGCAGCCGGATCAGCCGTACGTCCCGCAGGTCGGCGCCGGCATCGACGTACGGCCGCTGCGCCAGCGGATCGTCGGCCCGCACCGCCAGCACCCACGGCAGCTCCACCACCGGCCGCTGCTCGATGCCGCGCACGGGCGGGCCGAGGGTGATCCAGGCCAGGTCGAGCGTGCCGTCGGCCAGCGCGTCGAAGCTGCCCCGGCCCGAACTGACCGTGCGGAACTCCAGGTTGACCCCGGGGTGCCGGCGGCGGTACGCGACGACCGCCTCCGACATGAAGTGCCGTACGGTCGTCGCCCCCGTCGCCACGCGTACGTACCCGCTCTGGCCGTCGACGAGATCCCGCAGCTGCCGTATCGCGAGATCCAGCCCGGATATCCCCTCGGCGGCGGCCGCCTCCAGCACCCGCCCCGCCTGCGTCGGTACGACGCCCCGAGGCTGCCGCTCCAGCAGCGCGACCCCGGTCTCCCGCTCCAGCCGCTTCACGTGCTGACTCACCGCGGACTGGGTGCACCCCAGCTCCCGGGCCACCGAGCTCAGACTCCCGGCCCGGCACACGGCGACGAACACACGCAGATCATCGAGGGTCACAACCCCCAAGCTAACACTGGGGGTTAGGCAGAAATCCCAAGGATTGACTGCACTCCGGGGGCTGTACGACGATCCTCACGGGCCCGGGCGGCAACCCGCTCCACACCCTCGCCGGAGTCCGGACCAGTGCGGGGGAGGGAGCGGGTGCCGACCCAAGACGACCACGAGCGCCACAACCGGATGCGCCGAAAGGACCGCACGTGTCGATTCCCGCTGCTCAGGCCGAGGCCCTGCTGGAGGATCTCGGCGCCGCCGAGATCCCGCACCCCGGAGGCACCCTGCTCGCCCACCTGCGTCGGGTGCGGGCTCGCCTCGCCGCCTGGAACGCCCGCCCGGCGCTTCAGCTCGCCGGTCTGTGCCACGCGTTCTACGGCACCGACGGCTTCCCGACGGCCCTGCTGCCCCTCGATCGCCGCGGCGAGCTGGTGGGGGCGATCGGCGCGGAGGCGGAGTCGATCGTCCACTTCTACGGCGCCTGCGACCGCAAGGCCACGTATCCGACCCTCGCGGATCAGGGCTCCGAGGTGCGCGATCGCTTCACGGGCCGGTGCTGCACACCGGAGATACGTCTGCGCCGCGACTTCGCCGAGATCACCGCCGCCAACGAACTCGACCTCGCCGACCATGATCCGAAGTTCCGTGAGCAATACGGTGCCGACCTGTTCGCCTTGTTCAGTCGCTTCCGGCCGCTGCTGAGCGAGCCGGCCTGGAAGGACTGTCTGACCCTTGACTTCACAGGGCGGTCGCGTCACATTCGCATTTCTGACACATAGTCAGACAGGGTGGACGGCCCAGGGCGGGAGCGGCGACATGAACAGTGACGTGAACCCCTCGCGAAGACACGTACTGGCCGCCGGCGCCGCGGGGACGGCCGCAGCCCTCGTGGGCGCGTCCCAACAGGGCGCGCAGGCCGCCGACTTACCCCTCCTCGGCACCTACGACGTCGTCGTCATCGGCTCCGGAGCCGCCGGCATGACCGCCGCCCTGACCGCTGCCAAGCAGGGCCTGAGCTGTGTGGTGCTGGAGAAGGCGGCCACCTTCGGCGGGTCCGCCGCCCGGTCCGGTGCCGGGATCTGGATTCCCAACAACTCCGTGATCCTCGCGGCCGGCGTGCCGGACACGCCCGCGAAGGCCGCCGCCTACCTCGCCGCCGTGGTCGGCCCGGACGTCCCCGCCGACCGGCAGCGGGCCTTCCTCGCCCACGGCCCGGCGATGCTCTCCTTCGTCATGGCCAACAGCCCGCTGCGGTTCCGCTGGATGGAGGGGTACAGCGACTACTACCCCGAGCTGCCCGGCGGCCTCCCGAACGGCCGCTCCATCGAGCCCGACCAGCTCGACGGCAACCTCCTCGGCGCCGAACTGGCCCGGCTGAACCCGCCGTACATGAATGTCCCCGCCGGGATGGTCGTCTTCAGCGCCGACTACAAGTGGCTGGCCCTGGCCGCGGTGAGCGCCAAGGGGGCCGCCGTGGCGGCGGAGTGTCTCGCGCGCGGTACGGCGGCCGCCCTGCGTGGGGAGAAGCCGCTGACCATGGGGCAGTCGCTGGCGGCGGGGCTGCGGCTGGGCCTGCGGTCCGCCGGGGTGCCGGTGTGGCTCGACACACCGCTCACCGAGCTGTACGTCGAGGGCGGCGCCGTGCGCGGAGCGGTGGTGAGTCGGGGCGGCAGTCCCGCTCTGGTCCGCGCCCGCCGGGGCGTGATCGTCGGCTCCGGCGGCTTCGAGCACAACGCGGCGATGCGCGAGCGCTACCAGCGGGCGCCCATCGGCACGGACTGGACGGTGGGCGCGAAGGAGAACACCGGCGACGGCATCCAGGCCGGGCAGCGGATCGGCGCCGCCCTCGGCCTCATGGACGACGCCTGGTGGGGCCCGGCGATCCCGCTCCCCGGCCAGCCGTACTTCTGCCTCGCCGAACGCACCCTCCCCGGCGGCCTGCTGATCAACGCCGCCGGCACCCGCTTCGTCAACGAGGCCGCCCCCTACAGCGACGTCGTCCACACGATGTACGACGTCAACGACACCAGCCCGGCCATCCCTTCCTGGCTGATCGTCGACCAGAACTACCGGAACCGGTATCTCTTCAAGGACGTCGCCCCGACCCTGCCCCTCCCCGCCGGCTGGTACGACTCGGGCGCCGCGCACAAGGCGTGGACCCTCGACGCGCTCGCCACCTCGATCGGGGTCCCGGCGACGGCCCTGCGGACGACGGTGGACCGCTTCAACTCCCAGGCGCTGAAGGGGAAGGACCCCGACTTCCACCGGGGTGACAGCGCCTACGACCACTACTACACGGACCCGTCGGTCCTCCCCAACTCCTGCCTGGCCCCGCTCTGGCTCCCCCCGTACCACGCCTTCCGGATCGTCCCCGGCGACCTGGGCACCAAGGGCGGTCTCGTCACGGACGCCCGCGCCCGCGTGCTGCGGGAGGACGGCTCGGTGATCCCCGGCCTGTACGCCTCCGGGAACGCCAGTGCGGCCGTGATGGGGCACAGCTATGCGGGTGCCGGTTCGACGATCGGCCCGGCGATGACGTTCGGGTACCTCGCGGCGCGGGACATCGCCGGGCTGTCCGGATGACGTCCTCTGTGACGGACAGGGCGGCGCACTCCGACGGGGTGTCGGTGTACGCCGCCCTGAGGTGGGACGCGTTGCGGGAGATGGCCCGCGTTGTCATGCCGGTTATTTCGGGTCGTCGTTGAACCTCGCGGTCGACCAGAAGTAGCCGAGCACCGCCAGGCCCAGGCACCAGGCGACGGCGAGCCATCCGTTGTGGCCGATCCCGGTGCCGAGCAGCAGGCCGCGCAGGGTCTCGATGGCCGGCGTGAACGGCTGGTACTCGGCGATCGGCTGAAACCAGCCGGGCATGGAGTCGACCGGGACGAAGGTGCTGGAGATCAGTGGGAGGAAGATCAGCGGCATCGCGTTGTTGCTGGCCGCCTCGGCGTTCGGGCTGACCAGGCCCATGCCGACGGCGATCCAGGTGAGCGCCGTGGCGAAGAGCACGAGCAGTCCGAACGCCGCCAGCCACTCCAGGGCCGTCGCGTCCGTGGAGCGGAAGCCGATGGCCACGCCGACGGCGCCGACGAGCACCACGCTGGCGACCGACTGCAGGACGCTGCCGATGACATGTCCGATGAGCACGGAGCTGCGGTGGATCGCCATCGTGCGGAAGCGGGCGATGATGCCCTCGGTCATGTCCATGGAGACGGAGACCGCGGTGCCGATGGTGGTGGAGCCGATGGTCATCAGGAGCAGGCCCGGCACGAGGTAGGCGATGTAGGCGGAGCGGTCGGGGCCACCGCTGATGCCCGCGCTCATGGTGTCGCCGAAGATGTAGACGAAGAGCAACAGCAGCATGATCGGCGTGAGCAGCAGGTTCAGCGTCATGGATGGGTAGCGCCGGGCGTGCAGGAGGTTGCGGCGCAGCATCGTGGACGAGTCGCGTACGGCCAGGGAGATCCGGGCCGGGCGGGCGGGAGCCAGGGGGGTGCTCATCGGACAGCCTCCTTGGGCTGGGTCAGGGCGAAGAAGACGTCGTCGAGGTCGGGGGTGTGGACGGTCAGCTCGTCGGCCTCGATGCCGGCCGAGTCGAGCCAGTCGAGGACGGAGCGCAGCTCGCGCTGGCTGCCGTCGCTGGGGATCTGCAGCGCGAGGGAATCGTCGTCCCGCGTCACCTCGCGCAGTGCGCCGGCGGCGCTCTGGTAGGCGGCCGGGTCGGTGAAGCGGAGCCGTATGTGGCCGCCGGGGACGATCCGCTTGAGCTCCTCGGCGGTGCCCTGGGCGGCGATCCTGCCGTCGTTGAGCACGGCGATGCGGTCGGCCAGTTCGTCGGCCTCCTCCAGGTACTGGGTGGTGAGGAAGACGGTGACGCCGCCCGTGACCAGCTCGCGGATGATCTGCCACATGTTGTGGCGGGAGCGCGGGTCGAGGCCCGTCGTCGGCTCGTCGAGGAAGATGATCCGCGGGTTGCCGACCAGGGTCATGGCGATGTCGAGGCGGCGCTTCATGCCGCCGGAGTAGGTGGAGGCGGGCTTCTTCGCGGCCTCGGTGAGGTCGAAGCGCTCCAGCAGCTCTGCGCTGACCTGCCGTCCCTCGCGCTTGGAGAGGTGGTGCAGATCCGCCATGAGGAGCATGTTCTCCTCGCCGGTGATCAGGCCGTCGACCGCGGAGAACTGCCCGGTGACGCCGATCTCGGCGCGCACGGCCTGTGCGTCGGTGGCGAGGTCGTGGCCGCCGACGCGGATCTCGCCGGAGCCGGGGTCGGGGGAGATGAGCGTGGAGAGGATCTTGACGGCGGTGGTCTTGCCGGCGCCGTTCGGGCCGAGCAGGGAGAAGATCGTTCCTGCCGGGACGGCCAGGTCGACGCCGTCGAGGACGGTCTTGTCGCCGTAGGACTTGCGCAGCCCGTTCGCCGCGATGGCCAGGTCGGTCATGAGAGGGACTCCTTGGAGGTCTACAGGCTGCGGGCGGTGATGTCGCCGTGGGAGGTGGTCGCGCGGATGCTCAGGCCGGCGTCGGCGCCGTCGGTGTTCCTGAGCGCGTTGTGGATGCGGCCGTAACCGGTGCTGGCGTCCAGGGAGGCGGACACTCCGTGGGCGGCGTCGATGGACACGTCGCCCATCTGCGTGGTCAGCACGACCGTGCCGTCCACCGCCTCGGCGATCCGGACGTCGCCCTTCTGGGTGCTGATCTGTGCGGAGCCGCCCAGACGGCCGATCGAGACGTCACCGGCGAGGACGGTGAGGCGGGCGCTCGCGGTCTCGTCGAGCTTGACCGGGCCGTGCGCGCCCTCGAAGGTGACGTCGCCGAGCCGTCCGACGCCGCGGAACTCGGCGCTGGCCGCCTTCCCCTCGACGTGGGAGCCGGCGGGCAGCTGGACGGTCACCTCGATGGATCCCGAGGGGCCGAGGTACTGGTTCTTCGCCGCCGGGGCGTCGATCCGCAGGACGCCGTCGCCGTATTCGACCGTGGTCTGCTCGGCCGCCTTCACGTCGCGGCTCTTCGAGGCGTTGGCGGGCAGGACCTCGACGGTGGTGTCGGCCCGGTCGGCGGCGATGAAGCGGATGCGTCCGGCGGGGATGTCGAGGACGGCGGAGATGGGGGCGGGGGTGTTGAACGTCTGCATCGTGCACTCCTGTGCTCTTCGTCGTTTCTGACGATGGAAAAGCTACGTTGCGTTCAAGCGTCAGGCAACAGAGTCATTGCGTTAAATTCCAATCGATGCAGGTGAGAGGCGAGATTTCGTTGCAATCGCCCTGGCGTCTAATGCAACAACGCCTAGCCGATCGTTGCAATGAATTCGAGCTGAACGCTATGCTGACGGCACCACGGAGCATCAAGGAGCACCAAGGAGGCCGCGATGCCGGGAGGCAGGCTCACCCAGCAGGAACGCCAGCAGATCGCGCTGGGACTGGCCGACGGCCTCGCCTACGCGGAGATCGCCAGAGGCCTCGACCGCCCGACCTCGACCGTCACACGCGAGGTCATGCGCAACGGCGGCCCCACCGCCTACCGCGCCGACCTCGCCCACCGCGCCACCGAACGCCGGGCCCACCGGCGCAGACAGGCAGCGCCCCGGGGGGCGGAGGCGCCGCCGCAGGCCCACGGACGCGACGCCGAGGCCGTGCGCGAGTACGAGGAGACGCTGACCACCGTCTTCATGCAGTCGGGCATGCCCAAGATGACGGCCCGGGTGATGGCCTGCCTCACCATCAGCGACACGGGCAGCCTCACCGCGGCCGAACTCGTCCAGCGCCTTCAGGTCAGCCCGGCGTCCGTGTCCAAAGCGGTCGCGTTCCTCGAGAGCCAGGACCTGCTCCGCCGGGAACGTGACGAACGCCGCCGCGAGCGCTACGTCGTCGACGACGAGATCATGCACCGGTCGATGATGGCCAGCGCCCGCGCCATCGCCCAGATCGCCGAGACCGCACGGGAGGGCGTCGGCGTCCTCGGTTCCGGCACCCCGGCCGCCACTCGCCTGGAGAGCATGGCCCGCTACCTGGACTTCGTCTCCGAGAGCACCATCCGCGCCGCGGACCAGGCGCGCGAGATCCTCCACACGAAACCCGGCACGGCCGCGGGCGGCGGTGCCGAGCCGGGTTCAGGTCGCTGACGGACGGTTTCTCGAGGCTCTCACCGGGGCTTTCGGACGATCAGGAACGCCTGCTGGCACGTCTCGTCGAGCGCCGGGTCCGGTTCACGGACCGTTCGGGACACCAGGGCGAAGCCGGCCGCCGTCAGCAGGTCGGCGATGTGCTCCGGCCGGCGACGCTGGAACGTGAGCGAGACCGGGTGACCGAAGGGCCGGTCGTGGTGCCGGTGTTCGTCGCCGGCCTGGAAGGCGACGAGCAGGGGAGCACCGGGGGCGAGCACACGGTGGAACTCGGCGAAGAGGTCCGGGAGCCGATCCACAGGTGTGTGGATGGAGGAATAGAAGGACAGCGCGCCGGCCAGAGTGCCGTCCGGTACGTCCAGCTCCAGCATCGACCCCTGCTCGAACCGCAGCCCCGGGTTCTCGCGGCGGGCGATCGCGAGCATCGACTCCGACAGATCGACCCCGAACACCGGCAGGCCCAGCGCGGCGAGGCGGGCGGTCGTCCGGCCCGGACCGCATCCCAGGTCGGCCACCGGGCCGTCCCCCTCGACGAGTTCGGCGAACACGGCCAGCACCGCCCGCTCCAGGGGCCTGTTCACCAGCTCGTCCCGGAAGAGGTCCGCGTAGTCCTCGGCGATGGCGTCGTAGAAGGTGCGGGTGGTGGTGAGGAAGTCGGCGTCGGTCATGGCCGGGGACCTTAGCGAAGCCGGTGCCTACTCGCCGCTCTCCTCCTGCTCACCCCGCTGCTTCAAGCCGGCGCTGATTGCGATGCCGGCGGCGCCACCCACCCCCATACCCAGGCAGAGCCCGATCCCGAGGTTGTCGAAGACGGTCAATCCGAACACGACGCCGATGCTCGTACCTACGGCGAGACCGACCGAAATGCCCAACGCCGGCTTGCTGTCGGCGGAAGTCCCGCCGCTTTCCCCCTGGTTGTTCTCCTCATCGCTGGTCACCCGGCAACTCTCCCACGAGGGCTCCTCACGCCACCCCCACCGCCCGCAGCACCGCGGTGGCCCCGGCCGCCCCCAGCACCACCACCGCGAACGGCGCCCTCCGCCACGCCAGGACACCGCCCACCAGCACCCCGGCCGGCCGCGCCCACCCCGCGAAACCGCCGTCCTCGGTCAGCGCGCCCGTGGCCAGCAGGGCCACCAGCAGGACGATCGCCCCCGCCGACAGCAACTCCTGGACTGCGGGCGAGAGTTCGACGCGCCCGTGGAGCACCGGTCCGACCAGCCGGAAGGCGTACGTCCCGACCGCCAGCGCCAGCATCATGGCCACCGTCGCGCTCATGCCGTACGCCCCCTGCCGCCCCGTCCGTACAAGGCGAGCCCCGCCAGCGCCACCAGCACCGGCACCCCCGCCGGGACGGCCGGCGTGACCGCCAGTGCCAGCCCGGCGCCGAGCAGCGCGCACCGCCGTACGGCCGGACCCTCGCGCAGGGCGGGCAGCACCAGGGCGACGAGGACGGCGGGGAAGGCCGCGTCCAGGCCGTAGGTGCCGGTGTCGCCCAGCGCGCCGCCGGCCAGTGCCCCGGCCAGGACGCCCAGGTTCCACACGGCGAACAGGCCGAGCCCGGAGATCCAGAAGGCCGCCCGCCGGCGTGCCGGATCGGGCTGGGCGAGGGCGAAGGCCACCGTCTCGTCGGTCACCAGATGGGCGCCCAGGAGACGGGCGAGGCGGCTCCGGCCGAGGATGTCCGCGACGGTGAGGCTGAAGGCCGCCGTGCGCGCGTTGAGCAGCAGCCCGGTCGCCGCGGCCGCCACCGGCCCGCCCCCGGCGAGCAGCACGCCGACCGCGCTGAACTGCGCGGAGCCCGCGTACACGAACAGGGACATCACCACCGGCACCCACACCGGCAGACCACCGGTGACGGCGATCGCGCCGAAGGAGACACCGACGACGCCGCTCGCCAGCCAGACGAGCGCGCTGTCCCGCACCAGGGGCGCTGTCAGAGGTCCCGTCAGAGGTGCCATCATCGGTGTTCGGAGAAGCGAACGCATGTTTCTCAGAATGAACGGGCAGACGGCCGTTCGTCAAGGCGAACGAACGTACCTGTAGAGCGAACGACAGGAAGGGAACCGCATGAGCGAGCCCCTCACGTGGATCGCCGCCTCACTGCGGCGCGAGCGCACCCGGGCCGGGCTGTCCCTGTCCGAGCTGGCCAAACGGGCGGGGATCGCGAAGTCCACGCTGTCCCAGCTGGAGGCGGGCGGCGGGAACCCCAGCGTCGAGACGCTGTGGGCGCTGGGGGTCGCGCTCGGCGTGCCGTTCAGCACGCTGGTGGAGCCGCCGGCCCCGGCCGTACAGGTGATCAGGGCGGGCGAGGGGCCCACCGTCGCGTCCGAGCGGGCGGACTACGTGGCCACCCTGCTCTCCGCCAGCCCGCCCGGCGCCCGCCGGGACATCTACCACCTACGCGCGGAGCCCGGCGCGGCCCGCGAGTCGGAGCCGCACATCCCGGGGAGCGTGGAGCATCTGATCGTCAGCACGGGGCGGCTGAAGGCGGGGCCCCGGGGTGAAGAGGTCGACCTGGGGCCGGGCGACTACATGTCGTATCGCGGGGACCTGCCGCACTCGTACGAGGCACTGGCGCCCGGGACGACGTTCGTGCTGGTCATGCAGCACGTATGACGTTTGTGCCGGTCATGCGGCACGTATGACGTTTGTGCCGGTCATGCGGTACGTACAAGGCAGGAGCCCCTGCGCCGGACGGCGAGGGGCTCCTTGGGTACTGCTCTCAGACGTCTTCAGAGGGGCATCCCTCGGATCAGACGGGGGTGACGTTCTCCGCCTGCGGACCCTTCGGGCCCTGCGTCACGTCGAAGGAGACCTGCTGGTTCTCCTCCAGCGAACGGAAGCCGCTCGCGTTGATCGCGGAGTAGTGAACGAAGACGTCGGGGCCGCCGCCTTCCTGGGCGATGAAGCCAAAGCCCTTTTCGGCGTTGAACCACTTCACGGTTCCGGTAGCCATAAGCCCTCCTTGGGCCCAAAGGGTTGCCCTGCTCCAGAACCCTGCAAGTGTGAAAACAAGATGCCGCACAACTGCATACGTCTGAAAACGACGAGAGCCCGCGGTTACATGCTCCGCAGGCTCTGTACTGCAAGGGAAACCAAACTGCAACTTGCGGCGAGCCTAGCACGCGGGCAGCCGAAAGCAATAGAGGTCAAGATCACGTCACCCGGACGTTTGAAGATCGAGATGGGGTTGACCCTGGGGTCGGAGTCCGAAGCGTACCCCACGGGGTCTAGCCTCGCGATGTGGACAATTCTCGCACCCGGCCGCGCGTAGGCCACATCCAGTTCCTCAACTGCCTGCCCCTGTACTGGGGGCTCGCGAGAACGGGCACGCTCCTCGACTTCGAGCTGACCAAGGACACCCCGGAGAAGCTCAGCGAGCAGCTGGTGCGGGGAGACCTCGACATCGCGCCCATCACCCTCGTCGAGTTCCTCCGCAACGCCGACGACCTGGTCGCCTTCCCCGACATCGCGGTCGGCTGCGACGGTCCGGTGATGTCCTGCGTGATCGTCTCGCAGGTCCCGCTGGACCAGCTCGACGGCCGCCGGGTCGCCCTCGGCTCGACCTCGCGCACCTCCGTCCGCCTGGCCCAGCTGCTGTTCGCCGAGCGCTACGGCGTACGGCCCGACTACTACACCTGCCCTCCCGACCTCAGCCTGATGATGCAGGAGGCGGAGGCGGCCGTACTCATCGGAGACGCGGCACTGCGGGCGAACCTGCACGACGGCCCTCGCTACGGCCTCGACGTCTACGACCTCGGCTCGCTCTGGAAGGAGTGGACCGGCCTGCCGTTCGTGTTCGCGGTGTGGGCGGCGCGCCGCGACTACCTGGAGCGCGAGCCGGTCATCACCCGCAAGGTCCACGAGGCCTTCCTCGCCTCGCGCAACCTCTCGCTGGAGGAGGTCGGCAAGGTCGCCGAGCAGGCGGCTCGCTGGGAGGCCTTCGACGAGCGGACCCTGGAGCAGTACTTCACCACCCTCGACTTCAGCTTCGGCGGCCCGCAGCTGGCGGCGGTCGCGGAGTTCGCGCGGCGGGTGGGGCCGACGACGGGATTCGCGGCGGATGTGAAGGTGGATCTGCTGCAGCCGTGAGCGGATCGGCTCCAGTCGTGAAGGGCGGGCCGCTTCCCCACTAACCTGCTGGGAGTTCCCAAGGCACTGCTGGGAGTTCCACGGGCGCAAGAAGCCGTACGGGGGAGGGGTGGGCGCCGATGCAGCCGCTCGGAGTTGACGAGCCGACCGCCGTCGGGCCGTACCGGCTGCTCGGGCGGCTCGGTTCCGGCGGGATGGGGCGGGTGTACCTGGGGCGCAGCGCGGGCGGCCGTACGGTCGCCGTCAAGATCGTGCACCCGCACTTCGCGCTGGACGAGGAGTTCCGGGCCCGTTTCCGCCGGGAGGTGGAGGCGGCGCGGCGGGTGGGCGGTGCCTGGACGGCGCCCGTGCTCGACGCGGATCCGGAGGCGGCGGTGCCGTGGGTGGCCACGGCGTATGCGGCGGGGCCGTCGCTGGCGGCGGCGGTCGCGGAATCCGGTGGCCCGCTGCCGGCGCACACCGTACGGGTGCTGGGTGCGGGGCTGGCCGAGGCGCTGGCCGCGGTGCACGAACTGGGGCTGGTGCACCGGGACGTGAAGCCGTCGAACGTGCTGCTGACCCTGGACGGCCCCCTGCTGATCGACTTCGGCATCGCGCGGGCCACGGACGGTACGGCGTCCCTGACGTCGACCGGCGTCTCGATCGGCTCGCCCGGCTACATGTCGCCCGAACAGATCCTGGGCAAGGGGGTCACCGGGGCGGCGGACGTCTTCTCGCTGGGCGCGGTGCTGGCCTACGCGGCGACCGGGGAGCCGCCGTTCTCCGGGGACTCGTCGGCGGCCCTGCTGTACAAGGTCGTGCACGAGGAGCCCGAACTCGACTCGCTGGAGGGTGAGTTGCGGGAACTGGCGGCGGCCTGCCTGGCGAAGGAGCCGGGTGCGCGGCCCGCGCCGGGGGAGGTGGCGCGGCGACTGGCCCCGGACGGGGTGGCCCGGGCGGTGGCGGGCGGGTGGCTGCCGGGGGCGTTGGTGGAGCAGGTCAGTCGGGGTGCGGTGCGGCTGCTGAACCTGGAGGCGGGGGACGACGTCGCGTCGGGGCCGGTGGCTTTCAGCCCGCAGGCGACGGTGGGGGAGTTCGGGCCGCCGCCGGTGATGCCGGGGGTGGCGGGTGGGGTCGCTTCTGTTCCTGGGGCTGCCTCTGCCCCGGGGGCGGCTTCTGTTCCCGGGGCAGCTTCTGCCCCCGGCACTGCTTCTGCGTCCGGGACCCCTTCTGCGCCCGACGCCCCCGTCGCCGTACCCGAACCGCGCGACGCCCGGCCTCCGCAGGACCGCGACACCCCGCCTCCCCGCGACACCGCACCGGCATCCGGTCAGCGACCCGGCAAGCTCTCCCTCTCCGTCGCGGCGGCCTCCACGCCGGGGGAGGGAGGGCGTGGGCGGCGGATGAGCTGCACGGTGGCGCTCGCGGTGGCGGGGGCGTTGGCCGCGGTGACGGTGGGGTCCGTGTTCGTCTTCGAGCTCCTGCCGGGCGGGGACCAGGACACCACCGCGGATTCGGGGGCGGCCTCGTCCGAGGCGCCGGGCAAGGACGCCTCCACCCCGCCCCCGGGCCAATTCACCCCCACCCCGGATCCGGGCCAAGCCTCCCCCACCCCGGCCACGGGCTCCGTCCCCGCCCGCTACTTCGGCACCTGGGAGGGCAAGGCCACCGCCCTCGGCAGCCTTCCCGCGGGCACCTTCCGGCTGACCGTGCACAAGGCCGACGTGGGCGACGAGTTGGGCACCCTCCGGCAGACGGACCTGCTCGGCGGCGTCTGCAACGACGTACTGACCCTGAAGAAGGTGACGGCGAAGGAGCTCGTCGTGACCTCCGTGGGCCGGAAGACCAACCACGGCGGCTGCAACCCGGCACCGCACACCGTACGGATCACACCGCGCGGCGACGACCTGGTGTACCGCTCGGAGAGCGACGCGGAGGGGAACCCCGAGGCGCGGCTGTCGAAGGTCGAGTAGCGCGGAGCGGAAGGCCAGGCAGCGTGGGGCGGGGGAAAGCGGGGGAGGCGTCGGACGGGCCCTAGGACGGCTGCGGCCCCGCGTTCCGGCGCCGCAGCACCCTGTGGACCATCCCCAGCACGCCCGCCACCAGCCCGAAGACCAACCCGGCCGCCAGGACGCCCCCGAACAGCCCCGACCCGAAATCGCCGCCGAAGAGCGGGGGCAGGTCGTCCTCGGTGACGGGGTCCGTCACCGGGTACGGGGATCCGGTGGTGTCGGGCTCATCCGTGCGCGGGGCCTTGTCGAGGACGGTCATCAGGGCGTCGAGGCGGTCGCCCAGCAGATGGTCGTCGGCCTCGTTCGCCTTCTCGTCGCCGTACGTGAGGGATTCCGGCAGGTCGTGGAGGAGGCCGAGACTGTCCAGCCGCAGACCGTGGTTGAAGGCGTTGATGTAACCGCTCAGCGGATCGGCGACGATGTACACCCCGTCCTCGCCGAGCTTGTCGTGGACCGCCGCGGCGAACGCCTCCTCGTCACCGGCGGACTCGTCCTCCGTCAGCTGAGGGACGAGCGAGACGAAGACCGGCCCGCCACCCTCCGAGCGCGCGAACGCACGGATGCGGTCGTGGAGCCGGTCCGACTGCGTGGCGTCGAGGACCCCCGGGCTCTCCGGGTCCGCGTACACCGGGTCCTGTGCCAGGCCCTCCGCGACCCGGTCGAGGCGGGCGTTGAGGTCGATCGCCCTGGGCCTGGGAGACCAGCTCGACCTGGTCTGGTCGAAGACCAGGAGGGCGGTCACGGCGACCACGGCGGCGGAGGCGAGAGCCAGGGACGGGACGGTCCAGCGCAGGACGCGGCCCGCCCTGACCTCCTTCCGCCAGGCGGCCCCGGTCGTCCCGGCGGCCTTCGGGAGACGGTGCCACCAGCGCCGTACATACGGAACCAGCACCAGAATCAGCAGCGGGACGCCGGTGAGCAGGACCCCGGTGAGGACCGACTGGTCGCTGCGGTCGGACGGTCCGATGTACAGGGCCGCCGGCTCTGTCCCGTCCTCGTCGTACTTCTCGCGCGCCGCCTCCGCCCGCGCCGCGGCCTTCTCGGTGCCCTGCGCGATGACCTCGACGAAGAGCTCGAAGCGGCGCAACGGGCCCGCGTCGTAGGGGGCTTCGTAGAGGGCGACCGTCGCGGCGTCGTCCGCCGGGGCACGGACTCCGTGAGCGACGGCGTCCGCCACCATCGACTCGTCGATGAGCACGTACAGCCCGTCCCGGCCGAGCCGGTCGTGAACCGCGTCGAGCAGGCCCGGGTCTGTGGCACTCTGGCTCGGCAGGACGAGGACGTACGTCGGAACGCCGGTGCCCCCGGCCGCTTCGGCGAACGCGGGGGTCGTGGACCGCGGTACCTCGCGCGGGAGTTGGTCGGTCACGTACACCGGGTTCTCACGCAGGCGGTCGGCGAGGTAGGCGGCCTGGGCGGTGGTGTCGGTGGCCGCCCGGGCCGGGGTGGTGGCGGTTGCGAACAGGGCGGTCAGGACGCCGAGGGCGAGCAGCACGCGCGTGGCGGGGGCACGCAGTGAGTGGCGGATCATGTGTATGCCGTATGCCCTGACTGTGCGCACTGCCGCCTTACCCCGTGTCGCGCCGACTGCTGTTGCTCGCGGCACTCTACTGAGGGGGACCGTCGTTCATGAGCACCACTGTGCTGGTCCTCGCCGCCGCGCTCTGGGGTGCGGTGGTGGGGACGCTGCTGCCGCGGGCCGCCTACCGGTTCTCCGCGCCGGACGGGGAGACCTGGCGGGAGGAGTGTCCGCAAGGGCATCCGGTCCGGGGGTGGATCGGGTGGGCCCGGTGCGGGAAGTGCGCGGGCGCGCGGGCGTACGGGTCCGGTACGGTCCGCTTGGCCATCGTCACCACCCTCGTCTGCGCCGCCCTGGCCGCGGCCACCGGCACCCGCCCCGAGGTGGGCGCCTGGCTGCTGCTGGCGCCGGTCGGCGTGCTGCTCGCGGCCGTCGACCTCCGGGTGCGGCGGCTGCCCGACCCGCTGACGCTCCCGCTCGCGGCCGCCGCACTGCTGCTGCTCGGCCTGGTCGCCCTCGTCCCCGAGCACGCCGGTGACTGGCCGACGGCCCTGTGGGCCACGCTTGCGCTCGGCGCCGGCTACTGCCTGCTGCACCTCATCAACCCTGCCGGCATGGGCTTCGGTGATGTGAAGCTGGCCCTCGCGGCAGGGGCGGTGCTGGGCTGGTACGGCTGGGCGACGGTCATGCTGGGCACCTTCGCCGGGTTCCTGTTCGGGGCGCTGTACGGCTGGGGGCGGGTGCTCCTACGGCGGGCCGGGCGCAAGTCGGCGATCCCGTTCGGGCCGTTCCTGCTCGGCGGGGTGTTCGTGGGGCTGCTGATCGGGGCGTACGCGGCCTGAGGTGAGCCCTGCAAAGGGGCTGGCGTAGGCTGGTTCGGTCCGTCCACAACCCTTACGAAAGGGACGCTCCGGTGACCGAGAAGGCCGACCTCCAGTCTGTGCTCGACCGTGCCGCAGCGGGCGGACGCATCACCCCAGAGGAAGCGCTCGACCTCTACCGCGACGCCCCGCTGCACGCTCTGGGCGCCGCCGCCGACGCCGTACGCCGCCGCAAGTACGCGGGCACCGAGCACATCGCGACGTACATCATCGAGCGCAACATCAACTACACGAACGTGTGCGTGACGGCGTGCAAGTTCTGCGCCTTCTACGCGGCGCCCAAGGACACGGCCAAGGGCTGGACCCGTGACCTGGACGACATCCTGCGGCGCTGCGCCGAGACCGTCGAACTCGGCGGCACGCAGATCATGTTCCAGGGCGGTCACCACCCGGACTACGGCGTCGAGTACTACGAGAAGCACTTCGCCGCCATCAAGAAGGAATTCCCCCAGCTGGTGATCCACTCGCTGGGCGCGTCCGAGGTCGAGCACATGGCCCGGATCTCGAAGGTGTCGGTGGAGGAGGCGATCCAGCGCATCCACGCCGCCGGTCTGGACTCCTTCGCGGGAGCGGGCGCGGAGCTGCTGCCGGAGAGGCCCCGCAAGGCCATCGCGCCGCTCAAGGAGTCGGGCGAGCGCTGGCTGGAGATCATGGAGACGGCGCACAACCTGGGCGTGGAGTCCACCTCCACCATGCTGATGGGCACCGGCGAGACCAACGCCGAGCGCATCGAGCACCTGCGCATGATCCGTGACGTACAGGACCGGACGGGCGGCTTCCGAGCCTTCATCCCGTACCTCTACCAGCCGATGAACAACCACCTGAAGGGCCGCACGCAGGCTTCGATCTTCGAGTACCTGCGGATGATCGCGACCGCCCGGCTCTTCATGGACAACATCGCCCACATCCAGGGCTCCTGGCTGACCACCGGCCAGGACGCGGGCCAGCTGACGCTGCACTACGGCGCGGACGACCTCGGCTCGGTCATGCTGGAGGAGAACGTCGTCTCGGCGGCCGGTGCCAAGCACCGCTCCAACCTGCAGGAAATGATCGACATGATCCGTACGGCAGGGCGGGTCCCGGCCCAGCGCTCCACCACGTACGAGCACCTCGTCGTCCACGACGACCCGGCGAACGACCCCGTCGACGAGCGGGTCGTGTCCCACATCTCCTCCACGGCGATCGAGGGCGGTACGGCTCACCCCGAGCTGAAGATCCTCGCGTCCAACTGACGTACCTGTGCTGACGATTCACGCGGACTCCAGAGGGCGGGCGCTCGCGGTCAAGGGCGCGTGGATCGCCGACGCGGGAGAGCCGGCGGTTCTGCTCGCCGCCCATCCGCGGGCCCGGGTGCGGGAGTGGCCGGGCATTCTCACGCCCGGCCTGATCAACCTCCAGGGCAACGAACTGCTGGAGGAGGCCTACCACCCCGATCCGCGCGAGGCCGACGAACTGGGCACCGAGCCACTGACCGGCGACGCCCTGGCGGCGCTCGCCATGGACGACGCCCGCTGGGCGGCCAGCGCCCGGCGCGGGCTGCAGCGCATGCTGGCGCACGGCACGGTCCGGGTGGCTTGCGAGGAACTGCGCAACCGGGCGGTGCGGGACGCGGTGCACCGCTCGGGCCTGGCGATGGGCCGGCTGGGGCGGCCCGGCGGGACTCCCGCGCTGGACCCGTACCAGTCCGGTCTGCCGGTGGAGTTCGCCGAGCCGAGGGAGCGGGACTCCGCCGCGAGGTTCGCGGTGTTCGACGTACGGGACGAGGCGGAGCTCGCGGAGCGGGGTGCGGGGACGTGCGTGGCGACGGTCGTCGACGGGCGACTGGTCTACCGACGGCGCTGAGACGTCCTCAGGGGCGCGGGGCTGTATCGATGTGCGGCTCCGCCGCGTGGGCGCGACCAGCCACGAAAAACCCGCAGCCCGCGTACATCGGAACCACCCGAGCTCATCCCGAAAACGCCTCCGCAAACGCCCCGGCTTCTTGATCCACCCCGCTGCAATTGGTCAGAGCGTCATCCGCTGAGGAACCGTCCTCACACTGCCGATCCCGAAACGTCGCCCACATGGAAACCCACCCGACCCCCCTTTCCTCGGCGAACTCCCGCACCTGCGCCGCATCCTCAAGCGTGAACGTCTCACCGTCGACGTCATTCACCCCGAGCATCGAGGTCAACGCCATCGCCTTCCAAGCCGTGCCGTCCGACGTCCCGAAAATCTCCTTCAACTGCCTATGCGCGGCCTTGGCCGAGGCGAGCGCATAGTCACCCATGTCCCCCGTGTACGACTCCCCGTAATTCATCGTCATGATGTTCACGCTCGAGACCTGAACGTCATGCCGGTTGGCCGACTCCAGCAGCGCGACACCGTCGTCGTCCAGCCCCGACGGCATCACCGGCAGCGTGAAGGACACCTCAAGGTCGCCGCGCTCCTCCTGCAGCAGCGCGATCGCCTCCGACCGCAGGTCCACCGACTCCGAGTCGGCCAGCTCATCGCCCTCGATGTCGAAGTCGGCCTGCGAGGACCCGGCCGCGTCCAACGCCTCCCCATAGGCCCGCGCCAGCTCAGACGCACTGTCGCAACTCGCCGCCAGCTCCTTGCCGGACGCGCCGCCGAAGGAGACCCGGACGGTGGCACCGCCCTGCGTGAGCTGCGCGATACGGGACTTCACGGCCGAGTCGGAGAGGGCGGCGGTGCCGTTCCAATCGGGCGTGCAGTCGCTGCCGTCCGAGATCACGAAGGCCAGGTTGTACGTCGCCGGGGAGCCGGCGGCGTCGTTCTCGGAAGCCTCGGTCGCGCTGACGTAGGGGGCGTACGACGTGCTGTACGCCGTGCTCGACGAGGCGCTCTCGGACGGCGAGGCATCGTTCCGCGTCGGGGTCGGCGGCGCCGCGTCCGTCGTACCGCCGGACCCCGCGGAGCACGCCGTGGTCAGCGCGAGCAGGCAGGTGATTGCGGCCGCCGATTTCCCAAGGTACGTATGCATGCCGGCAAATCTCTCATCACTTTGCGGCCGTTGCGGAAAACTCTCAGGCAAAGGACAGGCTCAGGCGTTTCTCATATGCCTCTCACATAGAGAGCGAGTTCTGGGCACATAAAGGCTCCGTAACGTCCGGGGAATGCAATCCGAGACTGCCATCGACAAGCAAGCCGACGTGCGCGGCCGCCGCCGCAGGCGCGGCAGGGCCTCCGCCGAGGGGCCCGTGTTCGTTGACAACTCCGGACGCCGCTCCAAGCTGCTGCGGCGCATCGGCCTCCTGGTCGGCGTCGCCTGCCTGGGGTACGCGGTCGTGCTGGGCATGGCCTTCATGGGCGTCGGCACCTCGCTCACCCCGTCCGAGCTGCTGCCCTTCGGGGGCGGCCAGGCAGGCGGCCCCGGCGGGCCGGGCCCCGGCAACCAACCCCAGGGCGGCATCGGCAACCCGGTCGCCCCGCCCAGCGGCACCCCGTCGGCACCGCCCTCGGGCGCCCCCGCCCCGTCCACCTCCGCGTCGCCCGTCGCGGCCGCCAACTGACCGGAACGCAGCCCCACTCATGACTACGACGACGCCTTCACGCGGTCGCCGCCGCGCCCCCTCCCGTATCGAGCGCGTGGCGGGCAAGGCCGCGGCCCTGCAGAAACCCCGCGTCATCCTCGCCGGACTGCTCCTGCTCGCGCTGACCAGCGTCATGCTGCTCGACGGCTATCTGCGCGCCGAGGTCGGCGGCGACCAGCGGGTGCGCACCGGAGCCAGCTCCAGCGAGGTGCCCGACGACATCCTGGAGGGCGGGCCGATCCTCACCTTCCGGGGCGGTCAGGCGACCACCGTCTCCGTGCCGGACAAGACCATCGCGCTCACCTTCGACGACGGCCCGAACCCCACCTGGACGCCGCAGGTCCTGAAGATCCTCCAGGAGTACGACGTACCCGCCACGTTCTTCGTGGTCGGCTCGATGGTCTCGCGCTACCCGGGGATCGTCGCGGACATGGTCGAGCAGGGAAACGAGGTGGGCATCCACACCTTCACCCACGTCGACCTCTCCTACCAGAGCGACGCCCGCGTCAACCGTGAGATGCAGCAGACCCAGTTGGCGCTCGCGGGCGCGGCCGGCATCACGACGACGCTGTTCCGGGCGCCGTACTCCTCGGAGACGGACGCCATCGACAACTACAGCTGGCCTGTCTACAAGAAGCTCGGTGAGGACGGCTACACCAGCGTCTTCGTCGACACCGACAGCGACGACTGGAAGCGGCCCGGCGTATCGAAGATCATCAAGTGGGCCACGCCGGAGGACGGCGAGGGGGCGTCCGTCCTGTTCCACGACGCGGGCGGCGAGCGCTCGCAGACGATCAAGGCGCTGCCGACGTACATCGAGAAGATGAGGGCGAAGGGCTACACCTTCACCACGATCAGCGGCGCCCTTCAGAAGGAACAGACGGCCAACGGTCAGCAGGCCGGTGGCCCGACGCAGCAGGGTCAGGGTCCGGGCGGGCAGGCACCTGCGGGGAACCTCCAAGCCGCCCACCGCAGCGCCACCGGCGCGACCCTCTACGAGGGCAAGGCCCTCATCGGAGCCGTGGCCGTCGCCGAATGGACGGTCCCGGTGCTGTCGGTCGGCCTCCTCGTCGTCGGCGTCGCCGTCCTGGGCCGCTTCGGCATGATGCTGCTCCTCGCCCGGCGCCACTACCGGCAGCGCAACAGACGCCGGTTCAGCTGGGGACCGCCGGTCCACGAACCGGTGAGCGTGATCGTCCCGGCGTACAACGAGAAGGAGTGCATCGCCAACACCCTCAAGTCGCTGGCGCAGAGCACCCATCCGATCGAGATCATCGTGGTCGACGACGGTTCGACGGACAACACCTCCGAGATCGCCCGCGCCGCGGCCCACGAACTCGGCATGACGAACGTCCGTGTCATCCGCCAGGAGAACGCGGGCAAGCCGGCGGCGCTGAACAACGGCGTCCGCAGCGCCAGTCACGACATCGTCGTGATGATGGACGGCGACACCGTGTTCGAGCCGGACACGGTACGGCAGCTGGTGCAGCCCTTCGCCGATCCCGAGGTCGGCGCGGTCGCCGGCAACGCCAAGGTCGGCAACCGCAACACCGTCATCGGGGCCTGGCAGCACATCGAGTACGTGATGGGCTTCAACCTCGACCGCCGTATGTACGACCTGCTGCGCTGCATGCCGACCATCCCGGGCGCGATCGGCGCGTTCCGCCGCGAGGCGGTGCTGGGCGTCGGCGGGATGAGCGAGGACACGCTCGCCGAGGACACCGACATCACCATCGCGATGCACCGCGCGGGCTGGCGGGTCGTCTACCAGGAGCACGCGCGCGCGTGGACGGAGGCGCCGGGTTCCCTGAAGCAGCTGTGGTCGCAGCGCTACCGCTGGTCGTACGGCACCATGCAGGCCCTGTGGAAGCACCGCAAGTCCCTCACGGACAAGGGCGCTTCGGGCCGCTTCGGCCGTGTCGGCATGCCGCTCGTCGTCGTCTTCCAGATCGTCACGCCGGTCTTCGCCCCGCTCATCGACGTGTTCACCGTCTACTCGATGATCTTCATCGACTTCAAGGCGGCCCTGCTGGCGTGGCTGGCGGTGCTCGGAGTCCAGCTGCTGTGCGCGGCGTACGCCTTCCGTCTGGACCGCGAGCAGTACCGCTACCTGCTGATGATGCCGCTCCAGCAACTCGCCTACCGCCAGATGATGTACCTCGTCCTCATCCACTCCTGCATCACCGCCATGACGGGCGGCCGACTGAGATGGCAGAAGCTGAAGCGGACCGGCGAGGTCGGAACGCCGGCGGGGGTGCGCTGATGGGGGCGCACAGCAAGGGGGCGGTTCGGCCGGAGGCACGGTCCAGCCCTGCGGAGGACACCGCCCCGCTCCCTCAGGTGCCGCCGTCGTCCGGACGCGACCGGTACTTCGACACCCTCCGGGCCGTGGCGCTGATCCGGGTCGTCACCTACCACACCTTCGGCTGGGCCTGGGCCGGCATGGTCTTCCCCTCCATGGGCGTCATGTTCGCCTTGGCCGGCACCCTCATGGCCAAGTCCCTGGAGCGCCCGGCGGTCAAGGTGATCCGCAGCCGGCTGCGACGCCTCCTGCCCCCGTTCTGGTTCTGGGGCTGCTTCGTGGTGCTGGCCATGCTGGTCCACGACTGGATGCCGGGCTGGCAGATCGTCTACTGGATCGTGCCGCTCGGCGACCCGCCGGGCAACGCCTGGGCCGAGCAGGCCTGGGAGATCCTCTGGTACCTGCGGACGTACCTCTGGTTCGTCCTGCTGTCCCCGCTCCTGCTGAAGGCGTTCCGGCCGGCCCCGGTACCGGTCCTGCTCCTCTCCCTCGCCCCGATCCTGGTGTTCCACTTCCTGTGGGAGCCCCCGGACAACCGCTTCGGCAGCGCGCTGACGGACCTGGCCACCTTCCTCTTCTGCTGGATCCTCGGCTTCGCGCACCGCGACGGCGTGCTCCAGCGGCTGAAGCCGTTCGCGGTCGTCGTCCTCTCGCTCGCCGCGACCGGCTACGGCGGCTGGTACGCCTTCACCCACCAGGCCGAGACCGGCTCCTACGACCTGGACGACATCCCGCTCGCACAGGCCTTCTGGTCGGCCGGATACGTGACCCTGCTGATGTACGCCAAGGCGTACTTCAAGGTCGACTTCGCCGGGCTCACCCGATTCCGCCGCCTCGACCGCCTCGTCACCGTCTTCAACGCCCGCGCGGTGACGATCTACCTCTGGCACGAGATCGCCCTGATCCTCGCCGTCCCGCTGATCGACCAGTTCTGGAACGTGCCCGCGTTCGAGAAGTACCTGCCGCTGGAGAGCCAGTGGTTCATGTTCGGCATCGGCTGGATCCTGATCGCGGCCTTCGTCCTGCTGTGCGGATGGGTGGAGGACGTGGCGGCGAAGAAGAAACCGAGGCTGCTGCCGTGAGGGTGCCGTGAGGCGGGTCGGCCGGGTGCTGCGGGGCCGTCCGGGCCGTACTGCCACAATGGGCCCGTGACCCGCGCATCCCTGGACAAGCAGCCGCACGAAGTCGCCTCGATGTTCGACAACGTGGCGGAACGGTACGACCTGACCAACGACGTGCTGTCGCTCGGCCAGGACCGCAGATGGCGCAAGGAGGTCGCGAAGGCCGTCGACGCCCGCCCAGCGCAGAAGGTCCTCGACCTCGCCGCGGGGACGGCCACCTCCTCGCTGCCCTTCGCACAGACGGGCGCGTACGTCGTCCCCTGCGACTTCTCCCTCGGCATGCTCCAGGTCGGCAAGCGCAAGCACACCTGGCTGCCGTTCACGGCGGGCGACGCGACGAGGCTGCCGTTCAAGGACGACACCTTCGACGCCGTGACGATCTCCTTCGGGCTGCGCAACGTCCAGGACTTCGACGCCGCCCTGCGCGAGATGTACCGGGTGACGCGGCCCGGCGGGCGGGTCGTGATCTGCGAGTTCTCACACCCGACCTGGGCGCCCTTCCGCACCGTCTACACCGAGTACCTGATGCGCGCCCTGCCCCCCGTCGCCCGCGCGGTGTCCTCCAACCCCGACGCGTACGTCTACCTCGCCGAGTCCATCCGCGCCTGGCCCGACCAGCCGGCCCTCGCCGAGCGTCTGCGCAAGGCCGGCTGGTCGAAGGTGGCGTGGCGGAACCTGACGGGCGGGGTGGTGGCCCTGCACCGGGGCTTCAAGGAGAGCTGAGTCCCGGGCCGCAGGCTGGGCCGAGCGCCCGGCTTCAGGCAGAGCTGACGACGGCGTACGGGTCCCCGGGCTCGTCGAGTTCGCGCTGCAGTCCGCCCGAGGGCGGCCATGGGGTGCGTGGCTCGCGTACGCCTCCGCCGCCCTCGCCCTCTGCGAAGTCGAACCAGATGTACACCATCGAGTTCCGCGGCACCTCGGCACCGGGCTGGGGGTACTGGCGTACGACGTAGTCGACGACGGTGAGGTGGAAGTCCGGCCGGTCCGGTGCGTTGAGGAGCAGGCCGTGCGATTTCGCTTCCTCGCGCGCGTCCATGGCCATCAGTCCGACGAGCTTCGGCACACGCACCTCGGGCGTTTTGGGTGTTATACGCACAGATGTCACCCCCAGCGGTACTGGCAGGGTAACCGCCCGGGGGTACCGTCCGGAAGCGTCAAGTACCTTTCTGTAGCAGTCGGTTACTCTACGTGAGCGCTCTGCAGGTCGAGCCGGAAACAGAGTGCGTCCTCCGGAAGCCGCGGATGCGGGAAGGTCTCCGCCGGCTTCATGCCGAGGCGCCGGGTGACCGCGATGGACCGCTCGTTTCCGGGTCTGACCAGCGCCACGACACCCGGCACGCCCGCCGCCCTGAGCCGGTCCAGCGTCATCCGCGCGGCCGCGGTGACGTACCCCTTGCCCCAGTACTCCCGGCCGAGCCGCCAACCGATCTCGATCTCGCCCGTGGGACCCCAGTCCTGCTCCCACGGCTGGGCGCCCGTGAAGCCGATGACCTGCCCGTCCTCGTCGAGCATGGTCCACAGGCAGAACCCCCGCTCGGCGTCGTGCCGGCGCTGGCGGGCGGTGAGCTCCTCGTAGACGGACAGCTCCGCGGCCCTGCCGCCGTGGAACTCCATGACATCCGGGTGGGCGAAGACCCGGTGCCAGGCGAACGCGTCCTCGTCGGTGGGCACACGCAGCCGTACTGCGGGGAGAGCTCGGTTCACAGGGCAGCCCTTCAGCCGGGTGATCAATTCTGCTGAATAGACTGCCCATGTCCAGTGCCGGTCGGCACGCAGATTTCGAACCCGGGGAGATCCAGCCGTGACCGTCGTGACCGAGCCCCACTCCTCCCCTCTCTCCGAGAACACCGCCGATGTGATCGTCGTGGGCGCGGGGCCGGCCGGCTCCACGACGGCGTACCACCTGGCCAAGTCCGGCCTCGACGTACTCCTGTTGGAGAAGACCGAGTTCCCCAGGGAGAAGGTCTGCGGTGACGGCCTGACCCCGCGCGCGGTCAAACAGCTGGTGGCGATGGGCATCGACATCTCCGAGGAAGCCGGCTGGCTGCGCAACAAGGGCCTGCGGATCATCGGCGGCGGTGTGCGCCTCCAGCTGGACTGGCCGGATCTCGCCTCCTTCCCCGACTACGGCCTCGTCCGCAAGCGCGACGACTTCGACGAGCAACTCGCCCGCCAGGCCCAGAAGGCCGGCGCCCGGCTCTACGAGCGCTGCAACGTCGGCGCCCCGATCATCGACGACCGCACCGGCCGCATCACCGGCGTCCACGCCAAGCTGGGTGAGGAGAAGCGCGAGGTCACCTTCCACGCGCCGCTGGTCGTCGCCGCCGACGGCAACTCCACCCGCCTGTCCCTGGCGATGGGCCTGCACCGCCGCGAGGACCGCCCGATGGGCGTGGCCGTACGGACGTATTTCGAAAGCCCCCGCCACGAGGACGACTACCTCGAGTCCTGGCTGGAGCTGTGGGACCGCCGCGGGCCGGGCGAGGACCGCTTGCTCCCGGGCTACGGCTGGATCTTCGGCATGGGCGACGGCACGTCGAACGTCGGCCTGGGGGTGCTCAACACCTCCGACTCCTTCAAGGAGCTGGACTGGCGCGAGGTGCTGAAGGCCTGGTGCGCGTCGATGCCGGAGGACTGGGGCTACACGCCGGAGAACATGACGGGCCCGATCCGCGGGGCCGCGCTGCCCATGGCCTTCAACCGGCAGCCCCACTACACCAAGGGCCTGCTGCTGGTCGGCGACGCCGGTGGTCTGGTGAACCCCTTCAACGGCGAGGGCATCGCCTACGCCATGGAGTCCGGCCAGATCGCCGCCGACGTCATCGTCCAGGCCCACGCCCGCTCGACCCCCGCGGGACGTGAACTCGCCCTCCAGCGCTACCCGCGCGTCCTGAAGGACACCTACGGCGGCTACTACACGCTCGGCCGCGCCTTCGTGAAGCTCATCGGCAACCCGAAGGTCATGAAGATCGCGACCCAGCGCGGCCTGACCCACCCCCTGCTGATGAAGTTCACGCTGAAGCTGCTCGCGAACCTCACGGACCCGACCGGCGGCGACGCGATGGACCGCATCATCAACGGCCTCAGCAAGGTGGCGCCGAAGGCGTGACGAGGCGGTCCGAGACGACCGCACCATTCCGGCATGACGATCTTCCTCGGTGACATAGTCGACTCAGGCGCTCCACGGATGGTGGGCGAGCGTGAGCACGTGGCGCCGAGGGGGATTCATGCGATTGGCGATATCGGCGCTCATCTTCGTCGTGTTGCTGGCCGTGCTGATCTGGGGGGCTGATCCGCGCGGTCAGGGCATTGAACGCCGGCCGGGCGGGCGCGGATCCGCCACCTGCGCTGCGGCCTCCCCTGCCCGACCCGGGAACGACACGGCGGCCCCTGCTCACCGTGGCCTCTGAACTTGCTGCGGTCATCGGCCTGGTCGTCGCCTTCCTCGCATTTGTCACGAGGAACTAGAGGAACTGGGCGCGGCCGACGGGCCTTGCCCTTCTTCCCTTCTGCCGTTCTCCCGCTGCGGGTTGTGAGGATGCTGTGGCCGGCCGGGAAACAGGCTTCCGACCTGCGCGGCCCCTCCCTACCCTCCGGGACTCATGACAACAGAACACACGCACGAGTCCCAGGAGCAGTCCGGCCCCCCGCAAACCGGCCACACCCGCAGACGCTTCCTGGCCGGTGCCGGGGGAGTCGCCGGCGCCCTCGCCTTATGGCCCGCCGGCACCGCGCAGGCCGCCGCGGGCAGACGCGTCGCCGTCCTCGGCGGCGGGGTCTCCGGCCTGAGCGCCGCCCACGAACTCGCCGAACGCGGCTACGCCGTCACCGTCTACGAGTACTACGACGCCCTCGGCGGCAAGGCCCGCTCGATGCCCGTCCCCGGCACGGCGGCCGGCGGCCGGAAGGACCTGCCCGCCGAACACGGCTTCCGCTTCTTCCCCGGCTTCTACCGGAACCTGCCGGACACCATGCGCCGCATACCCGTCCCCGGCAACGCGAACGGCGTCCACGACAACCTCGTCAGCGGCACCGAGGCCCTGTTCGCCCGCGCAGGCGGCCGCCCCGACCTGCACTTCCCGCTCCGCCGCGTCACCACCCCGCCCCGCCCCGGCGACCTCACCCTCAGCTGGATCCGCGACCAGATCCTCTCGGTCCTGGACCTCGGCACCCGCCTCCCCGCCCACGAGGCCGCCTACTTCGCCGACCGCCTCCTCGTCCACCTCACCAGCTGCGACGCCCGCCGTGAGCACCAGTGGGAGAAGGTCGCATGGTGGGACTTCATACGCGCCGAGGAGATGAGCGAGGAGTACCGGACCGTCCTCGGCGTCGGCCAGACCCGCAACCTGGTCGCCACGCGCGCGGAGGTGGCGTCCACTCGAACCGTAGGCCGCGTCATCATCGAGGCCCTGCTCCTGTGGGGCCTGCTCGGCCGCGGCATGGACGGCGACGCCGACATCGACCGCGTCCTCAACGCCCCCACCAGTGAGGCCTGGATCGACCCCTGGGAGGCCCACCTGCGCTCCCTCGGCGTCGAATTTGTCCTCGGGACCCAGGTCCGCGAGGTCCGCTACGACGCCGGCCGCGTCACCGGCGTCCGCGTCTCGGCCCGCGACAGCGGCGACGAACGCACGGTCACCGCCGACCACTACATCTGCGCCCTGCCGGTCGAGCACGCACGCGCGACGTGGGGCCCCGCCCTGCGCGCCGCCGACCCGCAGCTCGCCAGGTGCGACGCGCTCCGGACGGACTGGATGACCGGGGTGATGTTCTATCTGCGCACGCCCACACCCGTGGTGCACGGCCACATCAACTGCCTCGACTCACCCTGGTCTGTGACCGCCGTCGGCCAGGCCCAGTTCTGGGACGGACGGGACTTCCCCCGCGACTACGGCGACGGGCGGGCCCACGACTGCCTCTCCGCGATCATCTCGGAATGGGACAAGCCCGGCATCCTCTACGGCAAGACGGCCAAGGAATGCACCAAGGAGGAGGTCGTCGCCGAACTCTGGGCCCAGCTGAAGGGCGGCCTGAACGACGCCGGCAAGACCACGCTCCGGGACGAGGACCGCCTCGGCTGGTTCATGGACCCCGCGGTGACGGGCCTCGGCGGCCCCGAGCCGCGCAACCGCGAGCAGCTCCTCATCCACCCCACGGGGACCCTCTACAACCGCCCCACGGCCCGCACGAGGGTCCCGAACTTCTTCCTCGCGGGCGACTACGTCCGCACCGACGTGGACCTGGCCACGATGGAGGGCGCCAACGAGTCGGCACGCCTCGCGGTCAACGCGGTCCTGGACGCGGACAATTCGGGCGCCGACCGGTGTGGGATCTGGGAGCTGTACCGGCCTCCGGAGCTGGAGCCCCTCAAGCGCGTCGACGAGGTGCGCTACAAGCTGGGCCTGCCCAACACCTTCGACCTGGGATGAGACAGAAGGGCCGCTGCCCCCGAGCGGCTGCGGCCCTTCCGAAGACCTTACGGCTCAGAGCACGCGCACGGCACCCGACGCCGGGTACCCGGAGAGGTCCTGGATGACGACACCCTTGGAGGGGTTGGCCGCGTCCAGGTACTGGCCGTTCCCGATGTAGACACCCACGTGGTACGCGGAGCCCTTGCCACCCCAGTAGAGGATGTCGCCGACCTGGATCTGCGAGAGCGGGATGTCGGTGCCGGACATCGACTGGTCCTGCGAGACCCGCGGCAGGTCGACGCCGACCTGCTTGAACGCGGCCTGGACCAGGCTGGAGCAGTCCCACGCGTTGGGGCCGGTGGCACCCATGACGTACGCGTCGCCCAGTTGCGCCTTGAGGAAGGAGATCACCGTCCCGACGCTGCCGCTCGCGGGAGCGGACACGCTCGTGCTCGCGGAAGCGGACAGGGTGGCCCGCTCGGTGGAACGCGAGGCGGCGGCCTCTGCGGCGGCCCTGCGGGCCTCCTCGGCCTTCTTCTTGGCCTCGGCCTTCTTCTTCGCCTCGGCGAGGTCCTTCTTGGCTTCCTTGGCCGCCGCTGCGGCAGCCGCGTCACGCTCGGCGTCGAGCTCGTAGTTCGCCGCCGCCAGCTGAGTGGCGTCCGCGGACTGGGCGAGCTGGTCGGCCAGGTCACCCGTGAGGGTGGGCAGTTCGATGGTCTGCGTCACCGGCTCGGCGGCGTTCGCCGTGGCCGACGCACCTGCCGCTGCCATGCTGAGGACGCCACCGGCAACTCCGGCGCGCATCGCGATGGTCGTCGACGCGGTGCGGCGGGGCTTCCGGTGGCTGCGTATGTGAGCGGTGTGGGACATGAGAACAACCGGTATCAGGGGCTCCTCCATACCTTCAAGAAACGTGTGCTGCGCCACAATTGCTCAATGGCCGCCCCAAATCCCCGGTGCATCGCCCTTTATTGACGCCGTAACGGACATTGCGGACGCCCTCGATTCGGCCCGTGATCACGGCCTTTCATCATTAAGTCCGAATTGCCCATCGCTTACCACTGGTTGGGACCGGTGGCCAAGCCCGGTTCTCGAGGTCTCTCATTGATGTGGTGGAGGTCACGCAACGATCACGGCCGCGTGTGCGTCCTGTGCCCGGATCCCGCTGTCCGTCGCTCGTGAATGCGTGCACGCGTCCACATCCCGCTCCGAAGCTCCCTCCGATGTGTGAACGGGCCCTCTATCAAGACCTCCGGTCCAGCACCAATTTGCATGCAAGGGAACTCTCTTGATATGGAGACGCCCCTTCCGAGCTGCATCGACGAGCGAAAATGTCACCTCTGGTGATCACTCGGACGCTTCTCGTAGGAAGATCGCCACTCCTCCGGCTTCATGATCCTTCGTCAGGTGGTGGAGATCACAAAGCTTGTGTAATACCCCGTGTCGCAGATCACAGAGTGGCGGGCATAAGATGCGAGGCAGTTGGGCTTGTGACCTGCTTCACATGTTCTCGATCTTCGCCGGGACGAGCGGGGCTCGTGGGAGCGGTGAGGCGGCTGTGAGCCCAGTGCAACCGCCAGCAGTCAGTGCCGACTGAGAGGAGCGAGGAGCGGTGAACGCGTATGCGCCCATCCTCGTACTGGGAGCCCTCGGGGCAGGCTTTGCGATCTTCTCCGTGGTCATGGCCACGCTGATCGGTCCGAAGCGATACAACCGGGCCAAGCTCGAGGCCTACGAGTGCGGTATCGAGCCGACCCCCACGCCGGCCGGCGGCGGGCGCTTCCCCATCAAGTACTACCTGACGGCGATGCTCTTCATCGTCTTCGACATCGAGATCGTCTTCCTCTACCCCTGGGCCGTCACCTTCGACGCCCTGGGGATTTTCGGGCTCGTGGAGATGCTGCTCTTCGTGCTCACCGTCTTCGTCGCGTACGCGTACGTATGGCGGCGCGGCGGCCTGGAATGGGACTGAGGGGCCTTTAACGACATGGGACTCGAAGAAAAGCTGCCGAGCGGATTCCTGCTGACCACCGTCGAGCAGGCCGCGGGCTGGGTGCGCAAGGCGTCCGTCTTCCCGGCCACCTTCGGCCTCGCCTGCTGCGCCATCGAGATGATGACCACCGGCGCCGGCCGCTACGACCTGGCGCGCTTCGGCATGGAGGTCTTCCGCGGATCCCCGCGCCAGGCCGACCTGATGATCGTCGCCGGCCGGGTCAGCCAGAAGATGGCGCCGGTGCTCAGGCAGGTCTACGACCAGATGCCGAACCCCAAGTGGGTGATCTCCATGGGGGTCTGCGCCTCCTCGGGCGGCATGTTCAACAACTACGCGATCGTCCAGGGCGTCGACCACATCGTCCCGGTCGACATCTATCTCCCCGGCTGCCCGCCACGGCCGGAGATGCTCATGGACGCCATCCTCAAACTGCACCAGAAGATCCAGACCTCCAAGCTCGGCGTGAACGCCGAGGAAGCGGCCCGCGAGGCGGAGGAAGCGGCGCTCAAGGCCCTGCCCACGATCGAGATGAAGGGGCTGCTGCGGTGAGCGACGCGAACGGCACCAACGGGGCGAACGGGTCGAACGGGGTCAACCCCGAGAAGGACCTCTCCGCCTCCAATCTTCCCGGCCAGCGCGGCCAGGGCGGTGAGGAGATCCGCGTCCAGCGCGGCATGTTCGGCGCCAACAACGGCGGCGACACCTCCGGCTACGGCGGCCTGGTCCGCTCGGTCCGGCTCCCGGGACCGGCGAGCAGGCCGTACGGCGGCTGGTTCGACGAGGTCGCCGATGAACTCGAGGGCGCGCTGGAGGAACAGGGACTCCTCCCCGACAACGCCATCGAGAAGACGGTCGTCGACCGCGGCGAACTCACCTTCCACATCGAACGCGAACACCTGGTCCGCGTCGCCCGCACCCTGCGCGACGACCCGGCCCTGCGCTTCGAACTGTGCACCGGCGTCAGCGGCGTCCACTACCCCAGCGACAAGGGCCGCGAGCTCCACGCCGTCTACCACCTGCGCTCGATCACCCACAACCGGCTGATCCGCCTCGAAGTCAGCGCCCCCGACAGCGACCCGCACATCCCGTCGCTCGTCTCCGTGTATCCGACCAACGACTGGCACGAGCGCGAGACGTACGACTTTTTCGGCATCGTCTTCGACGGTCACCCGGCCCTGACGCGGATCATGATGCCGGACGACTGGCAGGGCCACCCGCAGCGCAAGGACTACCCCCTCGGCGGCATCCCCGTCGAGTACAAGGGCGCCCAGATCCCGGCTCCGGACCAGCGGAGGTCGTACTCGTGAGCACGCAGTCAGCAGCCGCCCGCGAAACCACCGAGGGCACCGTATATACGGTCACCGGTGGCGACTGGGACGAGGTCGTCGAGTCCGCGGCCCGCGCCGACGACGAACGCATCGTCGTCAACATGGGCCCCCAGCACCCCTCCACCCACGGAGTGCTGCGCCTCATCCTGGAGATCGAGGGCGAGACCGTCACCGAGGCCCGCTGCGGCATCGGCTATCTCCACACCGGCATCGAGAAGAACCTCGAGTACCGGACCTGGACGCAGGGCACCACGTTCGTGACGCGCATGGATTACCTGACGTCCTTCTTCAACGAGACCGCCTACTGTCTCGCCGTCGAGAAGCTCCTCGGCATCGAGGACCAGATCACCGAGCGCGCCAAGATCATCCGGGTGCTCCTCATGGAGCTGAACCGGCTCTCCTCCCACCTGGTGTGCATCGCCACCGGCGGCATGGAGCTCGGCGCCACCACGATCATGATCTACGGATTCCGTGATCGTGAAATGATTCTCGACATCTACGAGCTGGTCACGGGCCTGCGCATGAACCACGCGTACATCCGGCCCGGCGGACTCGCCCAGGACCTGCCGCCCGGCGCGGTGGACCAGATCCGCGAGTTCGTGAAGAAGATGAAGAAGAACCTCCCGGAGTACGACAAGCTCGCCACCGGGAACCCCATCTTCAAGGCCCGTATGCAGGACATCGGCTACCTCGACCTGGCCGGCTGCATGGCCCTCGGCGCCACCGGCCCGATCCTGCGCTCCACCGGCCTGCCGCACGACCTGCGCAAGGCACAGCCGTACTGCGACTACGAGACGTACGACTTCGAGATCCCGACCGCCGACACCTGCGACTCCTACGGGCGCTTCCTGATCCGCCTGGAGGAGATGCGCCAGTCGCTCGGGATCGTCGAGCAGTGCCTGGACCGGCTCCAGCCCGGCCCGGTCATGGTCGCCGACAAGAAGATCGCCTGGCCCGCCCAGCTCGCACTGGGACCGGACGGACTGGGCAACTCCCTCGACCACATCAAGAAGATCATGGGCACCTCCATGGAGGCCCTGATCCACCACTTCAAGCTGGTCACCGAGGGCTTCCGCGTCCCGCCGGGACAGGCGTACGCGGCCGTCGAGTCGCCCAAGGGCGAGCTCGGAGTGCACGCCGTGTCCGACGGCGGCACCCGCCCCTTCCGGGTCCACTTCCGCGACCCGTCCTTCACCAACCTGCAGGCCATGGCGGCGATGTGCGAGGGCGGCCAGGTCGCCGACGTCATCGTCGCCGTCGCGTCCATCGACCCCGTGATGGGAGGCGTCGACCGGTGACCACCTCTTCTTCCGAGCGGGGCGTCAGCCTGGGCATGCCCCAACTGCCCGCGCCCGGCTACCCGGACGACGTTCGAGCCCGGCTGGAGGCCGACGCGCGCGAGATCATCGCCCGCTACCCGGACTCCCGGTCCGCCCTCCTGCCGTTGCTGCACCTCGTGCAGTCGGAGGAGGGCCATGTCACGCGCACCGGGATGCAGTTCTGCGCGGACGTGCTCGACCTGACCACGGCCGAGGTCACCGCGGTCGCCACCTTCTACACCATGTACCGGCGCAAGCCGAGCGGTGACTACCAGGTGGGCGTCTGCACCAACACCCTGTGCGCGGTGATGGGCGGTGACGCGATCTTCGAGGAGCTCCAGGAGCACCTGGGCGTCGGCAACGGCGAGACCACCGACGACGGCAAGGTCACCCTGGAGCACATCGAGTGCAACGCCGCCTGCGACTACGCGCCCGTCGTGATGGTCAACTGGGAGTTCTTCGACAACCAGACCCCGGCGAGCGCCAAGCGCCTCGTCGACGACCTGCGCGAGGGGCGGCCCGTCGAGCCGACGCGCGGGGCGCGGCTGTGCACCTTCAAGGAGACCGCGCGGATCCTGGCCGGCTTCCCCGACGAGCGGCCCGGGGCCGTCGAGGAAAGCGGCAGTGCGGGACCGGCGTCACTGGTGGGCCTCCGCCTGGCCAGGGGAGAGACCGCACCCGCGCGCGTGGTCCATCCGCGGGAGGGCGGCCCGCACGAGGGGCCGCAGGACAGGGCAATGCACGAACCGTCGCCGGCTGAACACCTCAGCTCGCACGACGCGCCGCAGACAACGTCCGCGTCCGACCCAGCCCACCCGGCAGGGCCTGTCGCCGAGGAGGGGGAGTGATGACGTTGGCACCCGAACTGAAGGAAAACAGCCCCGAGAAGCTGCTCGCACCCGTGCTGTCGGCCTTCTGGGACGAGGACAGGTCCTGGACGCTGGACGTCTACCGAAGGCACGAAGGATACGAGGGGCTTCGCAAGGCGCTCGCCATGTCGCCGGACGACCTGATCGCGTACGTCAAGGACTCCGGTCTGCGCGGGCGCGGCGGCGCGGGATTCCCGACGGGAATGAAATGGCAGTTCATTCCCCAGGGTGATGGAAAACCGCACTATCTAGTTGTCAACGCCGACGAATCGGAGCCCGGAACCTGCAAGGACATCCCGCTCCTCTTCGCGAACCCGCATAGCCTCATCGAGGGCATTGTCATCGCGTGTTATGCCATCAGGTCTTCGCATGCCTTCATCTATCTGCGTGGTGAAGTCGTCCCCGTGCTGCGGCGGTTGCACTCGGCCGTGAGCGAGGCCTATGCGGCCGGCTACCTCGGCGAGAACATCCTCGGCAGTGGCCTCGACCTCGAACTCACCGTGCACGCGGGCGCGGGCGCGTACATCTGCGGTGAGGAGACCGCACTGCTCGACTCGCTCGAAGGCCGCCGTGGTCAACCGCGGCTCCGTCCTCCCTTCCCTGCGGTGGCAGGTCTCTACGCCTGCCCGACTGTTGTGAACAACGTCGAGTCGATCGCCTCGGTTCCCGCGATTCTGAATCGGGGCAAAGAATGGTTCCGCTCGATGGGTAGCGAGAAGTCCCCGGGCTTCACCCTGTACTCGCTCAGCGGCCACGTCGCCAACCCCGGCCAGTACGAGGCACCGCTCGGCATCACACTCCGCCAGCTCCTCGAAATGAGCGGCGGAATGCGCCCCGGGCATCGCCTGAAGTTCTGGACGCCCGGCGGCTCCTCGACACCGATGTTCACCGACGAGCACCTCGACGTCCCCCTTGATTACGAAGGAGTGGGCGCCGCGGGTTCCATGCTCGGCACGAAGGCCCTGCAGTGCTTCGACGAGACGACCTGCGTCGTACGCGCCGTCACCCGCTGGACCGAGTTCTACGCCCACGAGTCCTGCGGCAAGTGCACGCCCTGCCGCGAAGGCACGTACTGGCTCGTGCAGTTGCTTCGAGACATCGAGGCCGGCAAGGGCGTGATGAGTGACCTCGACAAGCTGAACGACATCGCCGACAACATCAACGGCAAGTCCTTCTGCGCCCTCGGCGACGGCGCCGCCTCGCCGATCTTCTCCTCGCTGAAGTACTTCCGTGAGGAGTACGAGCAGCACATCACGGGCCGTGGCTGCCCCTTCGACCCGGCCAAGTCGACGGCCTGGGCCGATCACCGCACGGAGGTGAACGCATGACCGTGACCACCAATGCTCCCTCGGGAGGGGGAGAGGCGGCGGTCCCGCCGGAAGATCTCGTGACGCTGACGATCGACGGCGTCGAGATCAGCGTGCCGAAGGGCACCCTGGTCATCCGGGCCGCCGAGCAGCTCGGCATCGAGATCCCCCGCTTCTGCGACCACCCCCTCCTCGACCCGGCCGGCGCCTGCCGCCAGTGCATCGTCGAGGTCGAGGGCCAGCGCAAGCCGATGGCCTCCTGCACCATCACCTGCACCGACGGCATGGTCGTGAAGACGCACCTCACCTCGCCGGTCGCGGAGAAGGCCCAGAAGGGTGTGATGGAGCTCCTGCTCATCAACCACCCGCTGGACTGCCCGGTCTGCGACAAGGGCGGCGAGTGCCCGCTGCAGAACCAGGCCATGTCGCACGGGCACGCCGAGTCCCGCTTCGAGGGAAGGAAGCGGACGTACGAGAAGCCCGTCCCGATCTCCACACAGGTGCTGCTCGACCGCGAGCGGTGCGTGCTGTGCGCCCGCTGCACCCGGTTCTCCAACCAGGTCGCGGGCGACCCGATGATCGAGCTGCTCGAGCGGGGCGCTCTCCAGCAGGTCGGCACCGGTGAGGGCGACCCGTTCGAGTCGTACTTCTCCGGCAACACCATCCAGATCTGCCCGGTCGGCGCGCTCACCTCGGCGGCGTACCGGTTCCGCTCCCGCCCCTTCGACCTCGTCTCCTCTCCGTCGGTCTGCGAGCACTGCTCCGGTGGCTGCGCGACGCGTACGGACCACCGGCGCGGCAAGGTCATGCGGCGGCTCGCGGCCTACGACCCCGAGGTCAACGAGGAGTGGATCTGCGACAAGGGCAGGTTCGCGTTCCGGTACGCCCAGCAGCGCGACCGGCTCGAGACACCGCTCGTGCGCAACGCCGAGGGCGACCTCGAACCGGCCTCCTGGCCGGAGGCGCTCCAGATCGCGGCTCAGGGACTGCTCGCCTCGCGTGGCCGGACCGGCGTGCTGACCGGCGGACGGCTCACCGTCGAGGACGCCTACGCGTACAGCAAGTTCGCGCGCGTGGCGCTCGACACCAACGACATCGACTTCCGCGCGCGCGTGCACAGCGGCGAGGAGGCCGACTTCCTGGCGGCCCGGGTCGCGGGCCACGGCCGCGACCTCGACGGCACGGGCGTCACCTACACCTCCCTGGAGAAGGCGCCGGCCGTCCTGCTGGCCGGGTTCGAGGCCGAGGAGGAGGCGCCCGGCATCTTCCTGCGGCTGCGCAAGGCCTGGCGCAAGCACGGCCAGAAGGTCTTCTCGCTCGCCACGCACGCGACGCGCGGCCTGGAGAAGGCCGGCGGAACGCTGCTGCCGGCAGCTCCGGGCACCGAGACCGAGTGGCTGGACGCGCTCGCGAGCGGGGTCGGCCTGGACGAGGCCGGTACGAAGGCGTCCGAGGCGCTGCGCGACGAGGGCGCGGTGATCGTCGTCGGCGAACGGCTGGCCGGTGTGCCGGGCGGGCTCACGGCTGCCGTACGGGCCGCTACGGCGACCGGCGCCAGGCTGGTGTGGATCCCGCGCCGGGCGGGGGAGCGAGGTGCCGTCGAGGCCGGTGCGCTGCCGTCGCTGCTGCCGGGAGGGCGTCCGGCGACGGACCCGCGCGCGCGTGACGAGGTCGCCGCCGTCTGGGGCCTGGCCGAACTCCCGCACCGCTACGGCCGTGACACGGGCCAGATCGTGGAGGCGGCCGCGACCGGCGAACTCCAGGCCCTGCTGGTCGCGGGCGTCGAGGTCGCCGACCTGCCCGACCCGGCACGCGCGCGTGAGGCGCTCGCCGAGGTCGGCTTCGTGGTGTCGCTGGAGCTGCGGCCCGGTGAGGTGACCGAGCTCGCCGATGTCGTGCTTCCGGTCGCGGCGGTCGCGGAGAAGGCCGGCACCTTCCTCAACTGGGAGGGCCGGGTGCGCTTCTTCGAGGCCGCGCTCAAGCCCGACCAGATGACCCGCCGCCTGGCTCCCACCGACGCGCGCGTGCTGCAGATGCTGGCCGACGCCATGGACGTACACCTGGGTCTGCCGGATCTGCGCACCACGCGCGCGGAGATCGACCGGCTCGGCCCCTGGGACGGGTCACGGGCCACCGAACCGCTGGCCACCGCCGATCAGTTGCCGCGGCCGGCCGCCGGAGAGGCCGTCCTCGCCGGGCACCGGCTGCTGCTCGACCAGGGCCTCCTCCAGGAGGGCGACGAGGCGCTCGCCGGTACCCGGCACGCCGCCAACGCGCGCCTGTCGGCCGCCACGGCCGCCGAGGCCGGCGTCAAGGCCGGCGACCTACTGGCCGTGACCGGCCCCGCCGGAGTCGTCGAACTCCCGCTGCAGGTCGCGGAGATGCCCGACCGCGTGGTGTGGCTCCCGCTGAACTCCACCGGCGGCGGCGTCGCCTCCGACACCGGGGCGCTGCCCGGCTCACTCGTCCGCATCGGCCCGGCGACCCTCGCCGAAGAGGCCCCCAAGGAGGTGGAGGCATGAGCCCGTACCTCGCCGCTGAAGACCTCTCGATGTTCGGCCGCGACCCCTGGTGGCTGGTCGTCGTCAAGGCGGTGTTCTGCTTCGCCTTCCTGATGGTGACCGTGCTGTTCTCCATCGTCTGGGAGCGCAAGGTCGTCGCCTGGATGCAGCTGCGCATCGGCCCCAACCGGCACGGCCCCTGGGGCATGCTCCAGTCGCTCGCCGACGGCATCAAGCTGATGCTCAAGGAAGACGTCATCGTCAAACGCGCGGACAAGGTGGTCTACGTCCTCGCGCCGATCGTCGCGGCCATCCCGGCCTTCATGGCGATCGCGGTGATCCCCTTCGGCCCGGCCGGCAACGAGATCTCGATCTTCGGCCAGCGCACCACGATGCAGCTCACCGACCTGCCGATCGCGATGCTCTACATCCTCGCGGTCGCCTCGGTCGGCATCTACGGCATCGTGCTGGCGGGTTGGAGTTCCGGATCGACCTATCCGCTGCTCGGTGGCCTGCGTTCCTGCGCGCAGATGATCTCGTACGAGATCGCCATGGGCGCCGCCTTCGCCTCGGTGTTCCTCTACTCCGGGTCGATGTCGACGTCGGCGATCGTCGAAGCGCAGCAGGACCGCTGGTACGTCGTGCTGCTGCCGGTCTCCTTCCTGATCTACATCGTGACGATGGTCGGCGAGACGAACCGCGCCCCCTTCGACATGCCGGAGTCGGAGGGCGACCTGGTCGGCGGCTTCAACACCGAGTACTCGTCGATCAAGTTCGCGATGTTCATGCTCGCCGAGTACGTGAACATGGTGACGGTCTCGGCCGTGTCGGTGACGCTCTTCCTGGGCGGCTGGCGGGCCCCGTACCCGGTCAGCGCCTTCTGGGAGGGCGCGAACCACGGCTGGTGGCCGCTCCTCTGGTTCGTGATCAAGGTTCAGCTGCTGCTCTTCTTCTTCATCTGGCTGCGCGGCACGCTGCCTCGCGTCCGCTACGACCAGCTGATGAAGCTCGGCTGGAAGGTCCTCATCCCGGTCTCCGTCGCATGGCTGATGCTCGTCGCGACCGTGCGGACTCTTCGCAACGAGAACTACGACTTCGCCGACATCGCCCTCTACGTCGGCGGCGGTGTCCTCGCGCTGCTGCTCCTGTCCTTCGTCGCGGACATGTTCCGCGAGCGGACGAAGGCGGCCGCGCAGGCAGCCGAGGAACCCGCCGGCTTCGACGCGATGGCGGGCGGATTCCCCGTACCGCCCCTGCCCGGACAGGAGCTTCCGCCGGTGCCGCGGCGCCGGTCGCGCCGCGAGCGGGAGCTGATTGTCAGTGGTGGCCCCGATACTCAGAGTGACGGATCTCTGGATGGAAAGGAGGCGTCCGATGGCTGAGGAGCCCAAGGAGACCAAGCCCGGTTTCCTGAACCCCGTGGCCGGCTTCGGCGTGACCTTCAAGGCCATGTTCAAGAAGCGGCTGACCGAGCAGTACCCGGAGCAGCAGAAGACCACCGCTCCGCGCTTCCACGGACGGCACCAGCTCAACCGCCATCCGGACGGCCTGGAGAAGTGCGTCGGCTGCGAGCTGTGCGCCTGGGCCTGCCCCGCCGACGCCATCTATGTGGAGGGCGCCGACAACACCGACGAGGAGCGCTACTCGCCGGGTGAGCGGTACGGCCGCGTGTACCAGATCAACTACGCCCGCTGCATCCTGTGCGGCCTGTGCATCGAGGCGTGTCCCACGCGCGCGTTGACGATGACGAACGAGTTCGAGCTCGCCGACTCCAGCCGCGCCAACCTCATCTACACCAAGGAGCAGCTGCTCGCCGGCCTCGAGGACGGCATGGTCGACACGCCCCACGCCATCTACCCGGGGACCGACGAGCAGGACTACTACCGGGGCCTGGTGACGGAGGCCGCGCCGGGTACGACCCGGCAGGTCGCGCTCTCCAAGGGCGAGGTCCCGCAGGAGGCCGCCTCCACCTCCGGCGAGGAAGAACCGGCGTCCGAGAAGGTGATCGGCCGATGACCGAGCAGCTCGCCGCCTACTCCACCTCCACCGGAGAGGCCGTCCAGTTCTGGATCCTCGGCACCGTCGCCGTGATCGGCGCCCTGTGCACCGTCTTCATGAAGAAGGCCGTGCACAGCGCGCTCTGTCTCGCCGGGACCATGATCGTGCTGGCGGTGTTCTATCTCGCCAACGGCGCCTACTTCCTGGGCGTCGTGCAGATCATCGTCTACACCGGCGCGATCATGATGCTCTTCCTGTTCGTGGTGATGCTCGTCGGCGTCACGGCCGCGGACTCCCTGAAGGAGACCATCAAGGGCCAGCGCTGGCTGGCCCTTCTCTGCGGCCTCGGCTTCGGCATCCTGCTGATCGCGGGCATCGGGAACGCTTCCCTGAAGGAGTTCAACGGCCTCGGCCAGGCGAACGCGAACGGCAATGTGGAGGGCATCGCGACCCTCCTGTTCACCAAGTACGTCTTCGCCTTCGAGATCACCGGCGCCCTGCTCATCACGGCCACCGTCGGCGCCATGCTGCTCACGCACCGAGAGCGCACCGAACGCGCCAAGACGCAGCGCGAGCTGTCCGAACAGCGCATCCGGGAAGGCAAGTACATCCCGCCGCTGCCGGCCCCCGGCGTGTACGCCCGGCACAACGCCGTGGACATCGCGGGCCTGCTGCCCGACGGCACCCCGTCCGAGCTCACCGTCAGCAAGACGCTGCGCGAGCGCGGCCAGATCCGCGACGTGTCCACCGAGGCACTCAACGATCTGAAGGCGCTGGAACAGCGCGCGGAGGAACGGCTGGAGCGGACCGCCATCGAGCCGTCGACCTTCAAGCGGCCGGAGGAGGCGTCGAAGTGAACCCGGTCAACTACCTCTACCTCGCCTGCCTGTTGTTCACGATCGGCGCCACGGGCGTGCTGATCAGGCGCAACGCGATCGTCGTGTTCATGTGCATCGAGCTGATGCTCAACGCCTGCAATCTCGCGCTCGTCGCCTTCTCCCGGATGCACGGCAATCTCGACGGCCAGATCATCGCCTTCTTCACGATGGTCGTTGCCGCAGCGGAGGTCGTCGTCGGGCTGGCGATCATCGTGTCGCTGTTCCGTTCCCGCCACTCGGCCTCGGTCGACGACGCCAGCCTGATGAAGCTCTAAGGGGTCGGAAGAATCGTGGAGAACCTGATTGCGCTGCTGGTAGCGGCGCCCCTGCTCGGAGCGGCCGTACTGCTGTGCGGCGGCCGGCGTCTCGATGCCGTCGGCCAGTGGATCGGCACGGTCCTTTCGTTCGTCTCCTTCGTCTTCGGCGTGATCCTCTTCGCCGACCTGCTGGGCAAGGACGCCGAACACCGCACCCTCACCCAGCACCTGTTCAGCTGGGTCCCGGTCGAGGGCTTCCAGGCGGACGTCGCCTTCCGCCTCGACCAGCTGTCGATGACGTTCGTGCTGCTGATCACCGGCGTCGGCTCGCTGATCCACCTGTACTCGGTCGGGTACATGGAGCACGACGAGCGGCGCCGCCGCTTCTTCGGCTATCTGAACCTGTTCCTCGCGGCGATGCTGCTGCTCGTCCTCGCCGACAACTACCTGCTGCTGTACGTCGGCTGGGAGGGCGTCGGTCTCGCGTCCTACCTCCTGATCGGCTTCTGGCAGCACAAGCCCAGCGCCGCCACCGCCGCGAAGAAGGCCTTCCTGGTCAACCGGGTCGGCGACATGGGCCTGTCGATCGCGATCATGCTGATGTTCCTGTGGTTCGGCACTTTCGCCTTCGGGCCGGTGCTCGGCACCCACGCGGAGGTCGGTCTGGTCGGTGACGCGAACGAGGGCAAGCTCACCGCCATCGGCCTGATGCTGCTGCTCGCCGCCTGCGGCAAGTCGGCCCAGGTGCCGCTGCAGTCCTGGCTCGGGGACGCGATGGAGGGTCCGACCCCGGTCTCGGCCCTCATCCACGCCGCGACGATGGTGACCGCGGGCGTCTACCTGATCGTCCGCTCCGGCGCGATCTTCAACGCCGCTCCCGACGCGCAGCTGGCCGTCACCGTGGTCGGTGCAGTCACGCTCCTCTTCGGTGCGATCGTCGGTTGCGCGAAGGACGACATCAAGAAGGCGCTGGCCGGGTCGACCATGTCGCAGATCGGCTACATGGTGCTCGCCGCGGGCCTCGGCCCCATCGGCTACGTCTTCGCGATCATGCACCTGGTGACGCACGGCTTCTTCAAGGCCGGGCTGTTCCTCGGCGCCGGTTCCGTCATGCACGGCATGAACGACGAGGTCGACATGCGCAAGTACGGCGGCCTCAGGAAGTACATGCCGGTCACCTTCGTCACCTTCGGCCTCGGCTACCTCGCGATCATCGGCTTCCCCGGTCTGTCCGGCTTCTTCTCCAAGGACAAGATCATCGAGGCGGCGTTCGCCAAGGGCGGCACCGAGGGCTGGATCCTCGGCGGTTGCGCCCTGCTGGGCGCGGCCATCACCGCGTACTACATGACGCGCGTGATGCTGATGACGTTCTTCGGAGAAGAACGCTGGCGGCACGCCCCGACCCCGTCCCCGGCCGAGCCCAGCGTGGAGCCCGCCGCCGAGACGCGCGGTGAGCACGCCGAGCCGCACCCGCACGAGTCGCCGAAGGTCATGACGATCCCGATGATCGTGCTGGCCGTCGGATCGGTGGCCGGCGGTGCGTTCTTCAGCATCGGCGACCGGTTCCTGCACTGGCTGGAGCCCATCACCGGGCACGACCACGGCCACGCGCCGATCAGCGCCGGAGTGGTCACCACCGCGACCGTGGCATGCATGGTCATCGGCGTCGCCATCGCCTACGCCCAGTACGGCCGCCGCCCGGTCCCGGTCGTCGCCCCGCGCGGCTCGCTGCTCACCCGGGCCGCCCGGCGCGACCTGCTCCAGGACGACTTCAACCACGTCGTCCTCGTACGCGGCGGCGAACACCTCACGCGCTCCCTGGTGTACGTCGACCACACCCTGGTCGACGGCGTCGTCAACGGCACGGCGGCCTCGATGGGCGGCCTGTCCGGACGGATGCGCAGGCTGCAGAACGGCTTCGCACGGTCGTACGCGGTCTCGATGTTCGGCGGTGCGGCGATCCTCATCGCCGCGACCCTGCTGATGAGGGCGGTCTGATACCGATGTCCTTTCCTCTGCTGACAGCTACGGCGGTGCTCCCGGCGATCGGGGCGATCGCCACGGCCGCCGTACCGGCCGCCCAGCGCACCGCCGCCAAGTGGCTGGCGCTGCTGTTCTCGCTCGCCACGCTCGCGCTCGCGATCACCGTCCTGGTCCGGTTCGACCCGGGCGGCGACCGCTACCAGCTCACCGAATCCCACGCCTGGATCGCGGACTTCGGGGTCCGCTACGAGCTAGGTGTGGACGGCATCGCGGTGGCGCTGATCGCGCTGACGGCGCTGCTGATCCCGTTCATCATCCTCGCGGGCTGGCACGACGCCGACCCGCTGGAGACCGGCAGCACTCGCTGGCGGCCGACGCAGGGCTTCTTCGCCCTGATCCTGGCCGTCGAGGCGATGGTGATCCTCTCCTTCGAGGCCACCGACGTCTTCCTCTTCTACATCTTCTTCGAAGCCATGCTCATCCCGATGTACTTCCTCATCGGCGGCTTCGGGGACCGTGCCCACGAGCACGGCGAGAAGGCGGCGTCGACGCAACGGTCGTACGCGGCCGTGAAGTTCCTGCTCTACAACCTGGTCGGCGGCCTGATCATGCTGGCCGCGGTGATCGGCCTGTACGTGGTCGCGGGGAACTTCAGCCTCCAGGAGATCGTCGAGGCCCGCGCCAACGGCACGCTCGACATGGCGACGAACACCGAACGCTGGCTGTTCCTCGGCTTCTTCTTCGCCTTCGCGGTGAAGGCGCCGCTGTGGCCGCTGCACACCTGGCTGCCCAACGCCATGCAGGAGTCCACCGCGCCGGTCGCCGTGCTCATCACGGCGGTAGTCGACAAGGTGGGCACCTTCGCGATGCTCCGCTTCTGCCTCCAGCTGTTCCCGGAGGCCAGCAAGTGGGCGACGCCGACGATTCTCGTCCTCGCCCTGATCAGCATCGTCTACGGGGCGCTGCTCGCGGTCGGCCAGCGCGACATCAAGCGGCTGGTGGCGTACGCGTCGATCTCGCACTTCGGCTTCATCATCATGGGCATCTTCGCGATGACCAGCCAGGGGCAGTCCGGCGCGACGCTCTACATGGTCAACCACGGCATCTCCACGGCCGCGCTGATGCTGGTGGCCGGCTTCCTGATCTCGCGGCGCGGTTCGCGGCTCATCGCCGACTACGGCGGGGTCCAGAAGGTCGCCCCGGTGCTCGCCGGCACCTTCCTGATCGGCAGCCTGGCGACCCTGTCGCTGCCGGGGCTCGCGCCCTTCGTGAGTGAGTTCCTGGTCCTGGTCGGCACCTTCACCCGCTATCCGGTGATCGGCATCATCGCCACCTTCGGCATCGTGCTCGCCGCGCTCTACACCCTCGTCCTCTACCAGCGGACGATGACGGGCCCGGTGAAGCCGGAGGTCTCCGCGATGCCCGACCTCAGGGTGCGGGAACTCGTGGTCGTCGCCCCGCTGGTCGTACTGCTGATCTTCCTGGGCGTCTACCCGAAGCCCGTCACGGACATCGTCAACCCGGCGGTCAAGCAGACCATGTCCGACGTACAGAAGAAGGACCCCCAGCCCGAGGTGGAGGCGGCCAAGTGAGCGCATCAGCCGTCCACAGCCTGTGGACAACCGCGGCCGACCCGATCTCGAAGATCGACGCGCCGAAGATCGAGTACGGACAGTTGTCGCCCACCCTGATCGTCGTCGGCGCGGCGGTCGTCGGGGTGCTGATCGAGGCGGTCGTCCCGCGCAGGTCCCGCTACTACGCGCAGGTGTTCGTCTCCGTCGTGGCGCTCGTCGCGGCCTTCGCCGCAGTCGTGGCGCTGGCGGCCGGCGGATACGCCACGACCAAGTCGGGCATCGCCGCGATGGGCGCGATCGCCGTCGACGGACCGGCCCTCTTCCTGCAGGGCACGATCCTGCTGGCGGGACTGGTCGGCCTGTTCACCTTCGCCGAACGGCGACTCGACCCGGCGGCGCACGGCAACCGGGTCGACTCCTTCGCCGCGCAGGCGGCGTCCGTGCCGGGCAGCGACGGTGAAAAGGCCGCCGTGAAGGCCGGGTTCACCACGACCGAGGTGTTCCCGCTGCTGCTGTTCGCGGTCGCCGGCATGCTGGTGTTCCCGGCGGCCAACGACCTGCTGACGCTGTTCATCGCCCTGGAAGTCCTCTCGCTCCCGCTGTACCTGATGTGCGCGCTGGCCCGCCGCAAGCGGCTCATGTCGCAGGAGGCAGCGGTCAAGTACTTCCTGCTGGGCGCATTCGCGTCCGCGTTCACGCTGTTCGGCATCGCGCTGCTGTACGGCTACGCGGGCTCGGTGTCGTACGCGACGATCGCGCAGGTCGTCGACGGCGCGGCCCCGGACGTCACCCCGGCGCTCGCGGACACGATGGGCAACGACGCGCTGCTGCTCGTCGGCGCCGCGATGATCGTCATGGGCCTGCTGTTCAAGGTGGGTGCCGTGCCGTTCCACATGTGGACGCCCGACGTCTACCAGGGCGCGCCGACGCCAGTGACCGGCTTCATGGCGGCCGCGACGAAGGTGGCCGCCTTCGGTGCGCTGCTCCGCCTCCTGTATGTCGTCCTGCCCGGGCTGCGCTGGGACTGGCGGCCGGTCATGTGGGGCATCGCGATCGTCACCATGCTGGGCGGTGCGATCGTCGCGATCACGCAGACCGACATCAAGCGGCTGCTGGCGTACTCGTCGATCGCGCACGCCGGCTTCATCCTCGCGGGTGTCATCGCGGCCACGCCGTCCGGGGTGTCGTCCGTCCTCTTCTACCTGGCCGCGTACTCGTTCGTGACGATCGGCGCGTTCGCGGTGGTGACGCTGGTGCGCGATGCCGGCGGCGAGGCGACGCACCTGTCCAAGTGGGCCGGCCTGGGCCGCCGTTCGCCGCTGGTGGCGGCCGTGTTCGCGGTGTTCCTGCTGGCCTTCGCCGGCATCCCGCTGACCTCCGGCTTCGCCGGGAAGTTCGCCGTGTTCAAGGCGGCGGCGGAGGGCGGGGCGGGCCCACTGGTCGTGGTCGGTGTGATCTCGTCCGCGATCGCGGCGTTCTTCTACATCCGCGTCATCGTGCTGATGTTCTTCAGCGAGCCCAAGCCGGAGGGGCCGACGGTCGCGGTGCCGTCGCCGCTGACGATGACGGCGATCGGCCTCGGCGTGGCGGTCACGCTGGTGCTGGGCGTGGCGCCGCAGTACTTTCTGGATCTGGCGAGCCAGGCGGGCGTGTTCGTGCGCTGACCCGGCACTCGCCTGCCCGGACCACGGCGGCCCGGCACCTCTCGGGGGTGCCGGGCCGCCGTGCGCGCTCCGGGCGGAGTCATGCCGAGCACGCAAGGAAGTCGGTCGATTACGGAAGCGGGCGGGCCAAGCCTGTGGATAACTCCGGCGCTGTCCGTGGCGGCCCCTATCGTGGAGGCAGTGGTCGAGGGACGACGTACGGGGGACATGGCGATGGGTGCGACGGGCGGGATCAGCGAGATGCCAAGGGTGACCGAGGCGGTACCGGCGAGCGGCGGCGAGGCGCTGGCCACGTTGCACCGGGTCTTCGGGTACGACGCCTTCCGGGGCGAGCAGGAAGCGGTCATCGAGCATGTCGTGGCCGGCGGGGATGCCGTCGTGCTCATGCCGACCGGCGGCGGGAAGTCGCTGTGCTACCAGATCCCGTCCCTGGTCAGACCGGGCACCGGCGTCGTCGTCTCGCCGCTCATCGCGCTGATGCAGGACCAGGTGGACGCGCTGCGGGCACTCGGCGTGCGCGCCGGGTTCATGAACTCCACGCAGGACTTCGACGAGCGGCGGGTCGTGGAGGCGGAGTTCCTCGCGGGCGAGCTCGACCTGCTCTACCTGGCCCCGGAGCGGCTGCGGCTCGACTCGACGCTGGACCTGCTGTCGCGCGGCAAGATCGCCGTCTTCGCGATCGACGAGGCGCACTGTGTGTCCCAGTGGGGCCACGACTTCCGCCCCGACTACCTGGCCCTCTCGCTGCTCGGCGAGCGCTGGCCGGACGTCCCGCGGATCGCGCTGACGGCGACGGCGACGCGGGCGACGCACCAGGAGATCACCCAGCGGCTGAACATGCCGACGGCCCGGCACTTCGTGGCGAGCTTCGACCGGCCCAACATCCAGTACCGGATCGTGCCGAAGGCCGACCCGAAGAAGCAGCTGCTGAGTTTCCTGCGCCAGGAACACGAGGGCGACGCGGGCATCGTCTACTGCCTCTCGCGCAAGTCGGTGGAGGCAACGGCGGAGTTCCTGACCCGCAACGGCATCGAGGCGGTGCCGTACCACGCGGGCCTCGACGCGGGCACGCGCGCGGCGCACCAGTCCCGGTTCCTTCGGGAGGAGGGCCTGGTCGTGGTGGCGACGATCGCCTTCGGGATGGGCATCGACAAGCCGGACGTCCGCTTCGTCGCCCACCTCGACCTGCCCAAGTCGGTCGAGGGCTACTACCAGGAGACGGGCCGCGCCGGCCGTGACGGACTGCCCTCCACGGCCTGGATGGCCTACGGCCTCAACGACGTCATACAGCAGCGCAAGCTGATCCAGTCGGGCGAGGGCGACGAGGCGTTCCGGCGCCGGGCCGCCGCGCACCTGGACGCGATGCTGGCCCTGTGCGAGACGGCCCAGTGCCGGCGCGGTCAGCTGCTCGCCTACTTCGGCCAGGACCCCGATCCGGTGGGCTGCGGCAACTGCGACACCTGCCTGACGCCGCCGGAGACCTGGGACGGCACGATCGCGGCGCAGAAGGTGCTGTCGACGGTGGTGCGGTTGCAACGGGAGCGGGGGCAGAAGTTCGGGGCGGTGCAGATCGTCGACATTCTGCTGGGGCGGCGCACGGGGAAGGTGATCCAGTTCGATCACGACCAGCTGTCCGTGTTCGGCATCGGCGAGGAGCTGAGCGAGGGCGAATGGCGGGGTGTCGTCCGGCAGTTGCTGGCGCAGGGGCTGCTGGCGGTCGAAGGGGAGTACGGGACGCTCGTGCTGACGGAGGCCAGCGGGTCGGTGCTGCGGCGCGAGCGGGAGGTGCCGCTGCGGAAGGAGCCGAAGAAGCCGGTGACCTCGCGGGCGGCGTCGGGGTCGGGTTCCGCGGGCTCCGGGCGCGGTGAGCGCAAGGCGAAGGCAGCCGTGGCCGAGTTGCCGGAGGAGCTGGTGCCGGCCTTCGAGGCGCTGCGGGCCTGGCGGGCGGAGCAGGCTCGGGAGCAGGGTGTTCCGGCGTATGTGATCTTCCATGACGCGACGTTGCGGGAGATCGTGATGGCATGGCCCGAGTCGGTGCGGGAGCTCGGGGGCGTCAGCGGGGTGGGGGAGAAGAAGCTGGCGACGTATGGGGGCGGGGTGCTGGAGGTGCTGGCCTCGGTGCGTGGGGAGGCCGGGGCGGGGACGTCGACCGCCGAGGCGGGCGAGTGGCCCGAGATGGAGGCGGAGCCGGAGCCGGAGGACTGGGCCTAGAGGTCGGGAGCGGGGCCTCTGCCGATGGGTGCGCGGTGTCTGTGTCCACCGGGAGCAGGTGCACAACCCGGCGCTGGCGGAGTGCCGCCTCTGTTTGGGATGGGTGCCGCCCCAGCGGCACGACTGCCCGCAGGCTAGGCGGGCTAGGCGGGTTGGCGGGCGAAGCAGGAGCGGTGGGCTAGGCGGGCTGGCGGGCTAGGTGGGATCGGTGGGCTAGGTGGGCTGGCGGGCTAGGCGGGATCGGTGGGCCCGGCGGAATCGTGGGCCAGGCGGGATTAGGGGAATCGCGGCCAGGCTCGGTGTCAGCTCAGTGCCGTCAGTCCCGGGGCGAACGTGATCAGTAGCGGGAGCAGCGGTACCAGCGCGGCCACGGCAGTCGTCAGGGCACGGTCGCGGCGGCCCAGACGCGGCGGCGGCTCGAGGAGCCGGTCCACGCGCTCGCCCAGCAGACGGTGGCTGTTGGCGCAGGACAGGACGCCTCGGTGCTGGTTGAGCTCGATCAGGGCCAGGGCGGTCGTGAGGTGACCGCAGCGGCGGGAGGCGGTGTCGTCGGCGGCCAGTTCGACCAGGCGGTGGGTCTGGTCGCAGAAGTGGGCGAACAACGGGATGCGGGGGAAGCCGGTGGCAAGCGCGGTGGAGAGGTGCAGCAGCCAGTCGTGGCGGGCCTGGGCGTGGCCACGTTCATGGGTGAGGACGGCGTCGAGCTGGTGGTCGGTCAGGCGGTGCAGGGCGCCCGTGGTGACGATCAGCTGGGGCGGGCTGCCGGGCATCCACCAGGCGTCCGGATACTCGTCCTCCAGCACCAGCAGCGGGCCCCGTGCCGAGCCCAGGCCGGCGGGCAGGTCGGGAGCGCGTTCACGCAGGTGGGCCCTGGCCTGGCCGCGTCGCCGACGTGCCTCGACGAGTTCGCGGGCCAGCATCGCGGTCGTCCAGGCGGCACCGCAGGCGAGCAACACGGTGAGCGCGGCCGCCCAGACGGGCGCGGACGAGAGGTCGTACGCCTCGGTCACCGACGGTGGCGCGGGAGCGAAGAGCTGGGTGCGCACCGTGCCGAAGACGGCGGCGGTGCCCAGGGCCAGGGCCGTCAGGCAGCACAGCAGGACGGTGGCGACCAGGCACTGCCACACCCAGAGCGCGACGACCGGTTCCCGCTCGGGCCAGGTGGCCCGGGTCAGCGCTCGCGGGACGGGTACGGCGGCCGTCAGAGCGACGATGCTCAACAGGAGCAGGCAGACGGTCATGCCAAGGGCTCCGGATCCTGGTCAGGGAAGGTGCGGGGGCGGCTGTGCGGGGCGGTGGGCCGCGACGACCGGTTGCGGATCGCTTCCCACCGCCAGCCAGTATGACGGTGACCATCGCAGGAGTCAGGGGGAAAGACGCGCCGAATACCCTGTGCGGGGCCGATCACCTACCCGCCCGGCCTCCGTGCCGCGGCCGCGAACCGCCGGGCGGGGGCCGGTGGTTGGCCCGATCACCGGTGTCGCTTCGGATGACTGGTGTCGGGTCGGATGACGGGCGTCGGGTCGGATGACGGGCGTCGGGTCGGATGACCGGTGTCGGGTCGGATGACCGGCGTCGGCGCGGATCGAGGTTTCGGGAGCTTGCAGGGGCCGGGACTCCGGCGTCACTCGGCCACGACCCGCCCCGTGACCTCGCCCAGCCCCACCCGGATCCCGTCCGGGCCCGGAGCCCAGGCGGACAGGGTCACCACATCGCCGTCCTCCAGGAACGTCCGCTTGCCGTCCGGGAGTTCAAGTGGGTCCCGGCCGTTCCACGTCAGCTCCAGCAGCGACCCGCGCTCGCGTTCCGTCGGGCCGCTCACCGTGCCCGAGCCGTACAGGTCGCCGGTGCGCAGGGAGGCGCCGTTCACGGTCATGTGGGCGAGTTGCTGGGCGGCTGTCCAGTACATGGTGGAGAAGGGAGGTTCGGAGACGACGTGGCCGTTGACGGCCACCGAGATGCGCAGGTCGTAGCCGCCGGGTTCGGCTTCGGGGCCGGAGTCGTCGAGGTACGGGAGCAAGGGGTGCGTCCGCTCCGGCGGGGCCACCTGGGCCGCCTCCAGCGCGTCCAGCGGGGTGATCCACGCCGACACCGACGTGGCGAAGGACTTGCCGAGGAACGGACCGAGGGGGACGTACTCCCAGGCCTGGATGTCGCGTGCCGACCAGTCGTTGAGCAGGCACAGGCCGAAGACGTGCTCGCGGAAGTCGCCCAGCGCAACCGGCTTGCCCATCTGCGACGGTGTGCCGACCACGAAGCCGACCTCGGCCTCGATGTCCAGGCGGACGGAGGGACCGAAGACCGGCGCCGGATCAGCGGGCGCCTTGCGCTGGCCGGACGGCCGTACGACATCCGTGCCGGAGACGACGACCGTGCCCGAGCGGCCGTGGTATCCGATCGGCAGGTGCTTCCAGTTGGGGGTGAGGGAGTCCGCGGCGTCGGGGCGGAACATCTGGCCGACGTTACGGGCGTGGTTCTCGGAGGCGTAGAAGTCGACGTAGTCCGCGACCTCGAAGGGGAGGTGCAGGGTCACGGAGGACAGTGGATGGAGGAGGTCCGCGATGGCCTCCTGGTGCGCCGGGACCGTCACCCACGCCGTCAGGGCGCGCCGTACGTCCGACCAGGTGGTGCGGCCCGCTGCGAGCAGCGGGTTCAGGGACTTCTGGGCGAGCAGCGGGGCGTACGGCGAGCCGAGCGCGTAGGCCGCCTTGCCCGCGTCGAGGACGTGGTCGCCGAGCCGGACGCCGACCCTGCGCGCGGAGTCCGAGCCGGGGAGGGAGAAGACGCCGTACGGAAGGTTGTGCGCGCCGAAGGGTTCGCCCTCGGGGAGATCGAAGGGGGGCATGGGGTGCTGCCTCACTCTCATCCGCTCCATGTGCCATGTGGTCGGGCCACACGTTACGGCCTCCGAAAAAGATCTTCGGCGTGCCGGTCACAACTGCTTCCTCCGCTCCGTCAGTGCAGTGAAGACGGAAGCACTGACACAGGAGGCACGAAACCATGCAGGCACGAACCATGCAGGCACGGATGACCAACCCGGCGTACATCCTCTCGGGCGCGGGGAAGGGGGTCGGCACCCTCCTCCAGGCGATCGGCGAGGGCGGCCTGGATCAGGAGCTGGCCGAGATCGTCGGGCTGCGCGCCAGCCAGATCAACGGGTGCGGCGCCTGTGTGCACGGCCACGCGGGCAACCTGCGCAAGGCAGGGGTGAGCGAGGAGCGGATCGACGCCGTCTCCGCCTGGCGCGAGGCGCCCTGGTTCACCGATGCCGAGCGGGCCGCGCTGCAGCTGACCGAGGCGATGACGAGGCTCGCGGACCGTTCGCACGAGTCGGTGCCGGACGCGCTGTGGGACGAAGTGGCCGATCACTTCGACGAGAAGGAGCTGTCGGCGCTGATCCTCACCATCGCCGTCATCAACATGTTCAACCGCATCAACACCACCATCAAAGAGCCCGCGGGCACCACATGGGGGTGAAATCGCCACAAGCGGAAGGAAGTTGTCGCGGGAAAGCACAACGGCGGACAGGGCCGGGAGCAGAACCGGAACCAGGCCCACAACCGGAACAGGTGTCAACACATGTGAACACAGCAGCCGTCCGGTTCGAGTCGAGTCGATGGGGCGTCCTGTCCGTATTCTCTGATCATGGCCGCACCTATCGCATATTCACTCATCGCCACTGACCTGGACGGGACCCTGCTCCGAGGCGACGACACGCTCTCGGACCGGTCCATCGACGCGCTCGCGCTGGTGGCGGCGGCCGGTGCGCAGCACCTCGTCGTGACGGGGCGCCCGGCGCCCAGAGTGCGGCCGCTCCTCGACGAACTGGGCAGCGGGGGGCTCGCGGTGTGCGGACAGGGCGCGCAGTTGTACGACGCCGGCGCGGACCGTCTGCTGTGGTCCGTCACTCTGGACCGGGAGTTGGCGGAGACCGCGCTCGGCAAGATCGAGGCCGAGGTGGGGCAGGTGTACGCGGCCGTCGACCAGGACGGCGTCGACGGGCTCACGCTCATCGAACCCGGGTACCTGATGCCCCACCCCACCCTGCCCGCCGTACGTGTCCAGCGCCGCGACGATCTGTGGTGCGAGCCGATCAGCAAGGTGTTGCTGCGTCATCCCAGCCTGTCGGACGACGAGTTGGCGGCGACGGCGCGCTCGGTGGTCGGCTCCCTGGCCACCGTCACCATGTCGGGGCCCGGGACCGTCGAACTCCAGCCATGCGGCATCACCAAGGCGACCGGTCTCGCGCTTGCCGCCGAGCATCTCGGCCTCGGTCCGCACGAGACCATCGCCTTCGGTGACATGCCCAACGACATCCCCATGTTCGACTGGGCCGCGCGTGGCGTCGCCATGGCCAACGCCCACCCCGAACTCCAGGCGGTCGCCGACGAGATCACCCTGTCGAACGAGGACGACGGCATCGCCGTCGTCCTCGAAAGACTCTTCACGGGCAGTATGGCCGATTTCGCCCGGTAGGGAACCTTTGCCCAGTAGGGCTGGTTCGCTGCCTAGTGGGGCTGTTGACCTGTTCCTGGCCTAGTAGGGGCCGTTCACGTTGTCGATCGAGCCGTAGCGCGCGGCCGCGTAGTTGCACGCGGCCACGATGTTCGCGACGGGGTCGAAGGGGTCGTACACCGTCCCCGGCACGTGGTACGTGGCGAAGGTCGGGTCGATGACCTGCAGGAGGCCCTTCGACGGGGTGCCCGCGGCGGCGTTGGAGTCCCAGTTGTTGATGGCCGTGGGGTTGCCGGACGACTCACGCATGACGTTGCGGTAAATGCCGTCGTACGACCCGGGAATTCCGTTCTGCTCCATGATGTCCAGCGCGTTGCGGATCCAGCCGTCGAGGTTGTTCGGGAACGTCTTGACGGAAGACTGGGTGGCGCGGGCCACGGAGGACTTCTTGGCGGGCGCGGACGCCTTGCCGGCCGTCGTGCTCGCCTTCTTCGTCGCCCGGACCTTCAGGTCGACGCCCGGGTGGATCAGCCGGGGGTTGTCGCCGATGGCCTTGCGGTTGTCCTTGTAGAGCTGCCGCCAGCCGCCCTGCGCGTCGTACCGGTCCGCGATCCCGTAGAGCGAGTCGCCCTTCTTCGTGGTGTACGTGACCGACCCGACCTTCGTCGGCGTGGGGGCCTGGGCGGCGGGCTCCGCGGCGCTCGCGGTGGTCGCGCTGAGGAGCGGGAGGGCGAGAGCGGCGGTGCCGGTTCCGGCGGCGACGACGTGTCGGGTGAGCGGGTTGGTGCGGGGGCGGCGGTGCTTGCCTCGGGCCATGGCGCTGTTCCTCTCCGACGCCTGCGAGGTGAGCTGTCGGGTTCGGGCGGGAGATGCCCGGCCGCGCCGCCCTGCGGCAGCGCGACTTCACCCCGAGCCGCTCCGGTACGCCATCAAGGCGGCCGGTTCGGCGACTTACCTGGGTCCCCCGCTCCTGCCGTGCGTGTGTGAGTGCGTCGATGGATGACTCGGGCGGCGGCAGGATTCGGCGTCCGCCCGACTGAGCGGGAACGTATGCGAGAGCACATGCCCGGAACAAGTGCCATGGTCGCCTGTCGTGCCGGTTGACCATGGTCTGGTGTGTATGGGGTGCTTGATCCTTTGCGGTTGCCAAGCCTCAACTTGCGCTTGAGGCAAGGAGGTATGGGGCGTGCCGGTCTGGGTGCTTGAGCGCGGCCGCGTGACTCAACTCACTGGCATCCACAAGAGCGGCAAATCGGGCAATGGGTCCAACTCGCCTTTAACTGGCTGTCCGTGAAGTCCGTTTATCCCGTGTCCGATGGAAAAGGGCCTCTTCGTCCTCATCGTGGATCGCCTCGCCCGGAAGTTCCGGGGAGCTCCCGCCGGTTTCAGGGTGAAGACCGCGCGGGGGTGCCTTCGGGTGCTCCAACGCCCCGGCGTGCTCGCCCACTTCGGGGCTGAAGGGCCTCGGTTGTGCATATCGACCGCGAAGGCGGAACCTCCCGTGGAGTGCGCGTCGTTGTCTTGGTGATCGTCCGTGGCGCCGGCTGTGCCGGTCGTGTCGACCGTGGCGATCGCCTTGAGCGGCTCGGGCGTGAGGGCTGTGGCCTGAGAGGGGTGGCGTCGGTGTGCCTGGATGCCGCCCGGAGGGGGTGAGGGGGTGCCCTGAGGGCGGGGTGGAGGCGATGGCTCCGGGGATGGCTTGCCCATGTCGCTCGAGGAGGTCGCGTCCGTGGGGTGTGGCATGAGGATGCGGGGCGAGCGCGCCTCTGGGCCGGTCGGGGGAGGTGTGGGCGTCGCGGGGTGGAGGGCCCCTGTCTGGCTGGATGACGACGAGGGATCGGGGCACAGGCGGGTACATCCCTATAAGTCGATGGATGTCCGGCCTTATCAGGTGATCAAAAACATACCGGTCGTGATCCGATACCGCCCGTGGTGGACGGGTGGGCGGCATCGGTGATCGAAACGTGACCGGATACGCTGACTTGAGTGATGGCAGCGACCTATCGACAAACCGTGTAACCGCCAGTAGACACCAGCAGACAGGAGACCCCTCGTGACCGTCGTCGGGCCGTTCGGGCTGAGCGTGCGGGACCAGGCTCTGGAAGCCGATGTCCAGGCCGGATTGGCGGCTGTCGAGGAGGGATTGCTCGAAGCCACCAAGAGTGAGGTCCCCTTCATCACCGAGGCCGCCCAGCATCTGGTGCGAGCGGGTGGAAAGCGGTTCCGGCCCTTGCTGGTGATGCTCACCGCCCAGTTCGGGGACCCGTACGCGCCGGGGGTCGTGCCGTCGGCGGTGGTGGTCGAGCTGACCCATCTGGCGACGCTGTACCACGACGACGTGATGGACGAGGCGGCGGTTCGGCGGGGCGTCGAGAGCGCGAACACCCGCTGGGGGAACTCGGTCGCCGTTCTGACCGGGGATTTCCTGTTCGCGCGGGCCTCGCACATCCTCGCCGACCTCGGGCCCGAGGCGGTGCGGGTGCAGGCCGAGGCGTTCGAGCGGCTGGTCACCGGGCAGATCCTGGAGACGGCGGGGCCGCAGGACGGGCGGGATCCTGTGGAGCACTACCTGGATGTGCTGAGCGGGAAGACCGGGTCGCTGGTGGCGGTGTCGTGCCGGTTCGGGGCGATGATGTCGGGCGCCGACGAGACGGTGGTCGATGTGCTGACCCAGTACGGGGAGCGGCTGGGGGTCGCCTTCCAGCTGGCGGATGACGTGCTGGACATCGCGAGTGACTCCCATGAGTCCGGGAAGACGCCGGGGACGGATCTCCGGGAGGGGATTCCGACGCTGCCGGTGCTGCGGTTGCGGGAGCGGGCCGAGCGGCTGGGGCTGGCGGAGGACGTCGCGCTGTGCGAGCTGCTGGACTCCGACCTGAGCGATGACGCGCGGCATGCGGAGGCGTTGGCGGCGTTGCGGGTGCATCCGGCGCTGGAGCAGGCTCGGCGGGACACGGTGCGGTATGCGGAGGATGCGCGGGCTGCGTTGGCGCCGTTGGCGGACATTGATGCCAAGGCTGCGTTGATGGAGTTGTGCGACGCCGTGGTGCATCGGGCTGGGTGAGGGGTTTCGCCCCCGCCGCCCCTACCCGTCCCATCCTCCAGGGGCTCTGCCCCTTCGACCCCGTTCCTGGGGGCTGCCGCCCCCAGACCCCCGCTCCGGCCCTGAAGGGGCCTTGTCCTCAAACGCCGGACGGGCTGAATGCGGCGGTTGCGGACTTTTCCTCAGACGCCGGACGGGCTGGAATGCAGTGACCGGCGTCGAGAGGTGCCCCCACGTGCATGTGACGCGCATCACAAAGCTGGACTGAGTCCAAACTGAGATCACCTCCGTATTCATGCCCAGAAGCTGACGCAGGGGGCGTCAGCTGCACTACGGGGAGAAAACTGCATCATGGGCATGAACACGACGTTCTCGAAGCGCCGTAAGAGCCTGATCGTCACCGCTGTCGCGGTGGCCGCCGCCGGTGGCGTTGCCGCCGCGGTGATTCCCGCCTTCGCCGCCGGAGGCGGCCGCGCTGACCACGCGGGCCACGCCGGAGGCGACACGCAGGGGATCGTGAGTCGGAGTGGGACCGCCGGTGGTGGGACCGCCAGTGGCGCCGTCAATGGCGGCACCGGGGGCACCCTCCTCGCCGCCGGCCTTCGCGGGGCGAACGAGGTGCCCGTCCCGGGTGGGCCCGCCGTGGGCGACAAGGACGGGGCCGCCCTGCAGTTCGTGAAGGTCAAGGGCGACAAGGTGTCCGTCGCCGTCACCTGGCGCGGCACTGGCAAGCCGACCGCCCTCCACCTCCACCAGGGCGCCAAGGGCACCAACGGCGGCATCAAGGTCGACTTCGGCGGCCTCCTCGGCAAGACCAAGGGCCACAGCCTCACGGGCACCGTGAACGTGAAGGACCCTGCCCTCCTCGACGCCCTGAAGACCGACCCGAATTCGTTCTACGCCAACCTCCACACCGCCGAGTTCCCGGGCGGTGCCGTACGGGGGCAGCTCCACAAGGTCACCGTCGCCGAGTTCGACTTCCGCGACGCGCTCGACAACTTCCAGGCGTCCGTCATCAAGGGCAAGCAGATCTACGAGTGCAAGCCGGCCGAGGGCGGTGGATACGCCTTCGCCCAGCGGGACGTCAGCGCCGTACTCGGCGGCCGTATCGCGCACTCCTTCGTCGCACCCAACTCCGGTACGCCGCAGTGGATCGCGCGGGACGGTAGTGCGGTGACCGGGTCGGTCATCTCCAGGACCCCGAACGGGGAGGGGAACATCCCCGAGCTCGACCTGAAGGCCACTCAGTCCGGCAAGCATCACGGCCTGCTCGCCGACACCGCGGAGATCCTGCGCCTCAACACCGTCGGCGGCGTCGCCCCGGCCGGCTCGTGCACACCCGGCGACATCGTCGGCGTGCCGTACCAGGCCGACTACGTGTTCATCAACGGCTAGCCCGCGGAGCCGTTCGGCGGCGTCCGGCGACATCCGGCGGCGTCTCCCCGCACCGACCCCTACGGGTCGGGGGAGGCGCCGCCTCCATGTGTCATACCGCAGGTGTACGCGGAGTTGGCTCCGGAGGTTGACGAATCTCCCTGACTTATTTGGTCAGATGGAAACCACGGAAATCACCACTCCTCACCGATTCGGGTGAGAATGGCGGCTCAGGGGTGGACGAGTGCGGGGTCGTAAGACTCGCGGGCGAGCACAAGAGACGGACAGCCGCCGCCGACGACGGAGGTAAGGCACACATGGCACCGTACGCATCCGACGACAGTACGACCGCCGCGGAGGGCGACGACCTGCGCGACGACCTGCGGGCGGGGCGGCGCAAGGCCGCGCGGTACGTCGTCCCGGTCGCGGTCGTGGGAGTCGCGGCGGCGACCATCGGGCTCGTCCCGGCGATCGCCGACTCCGGCGACCCGGACCTGCCGGAGATCACCGCGCAGCAACTCATCGAGAAGATCGCCCAGTCGGACGTGCAGCAGATGTCCGGCACCTTCAAGATCACCACCGATCTGGGCCTGCCCGACCTGGGTGGGCTGGAGTCGAGCCTCGCCTCCGGCGCCATGGGGTCGGGGTCGGGTGACGGATCGTCCGCCGATCCCACGGCCAAGCTCACCGAGCTCGCGTCCGGCACGCACACCCTGCGCGTCGCCGCCGACGGCCCGGACCGGCAGAAGCTCTCCCTGCTGGAGAACGCCGCCGAGTACAGCCTCATTCACAACGGCAAGGACGTCTGGGGCTACGACAGCAGGTCGAACGAGGTCTTCCACGGCACCGCCGAGGAGGCGAAGGGCGGGCAGGAGAAGGAAGACGTTCCCGCCACGCCCAAGGACTTCGCCGAGGAGGCGCTCAAGGCGGTCGACGACACCACGTCCGTCACCGTCGACGGCACCGCCCAGGTCGCGGGCCGGGACGCGTACCGGCTGCTCATCAAGCCGAAGCAGTCCGGGACCACGGTCGGTGCCATCACCGTGGCCGTGGACGCCAAGACCGGTATGCCGCTGAAGTTCACGTTGACCCCGTCGAGCGGCGGCGCGGCCGTGGTCGACGCGGGATTCACCCAGGTCAGTTTCGCCAAGCCGGCCGCCTCCACCTTCGACTTCACCCCGCCCAAGGGTGCGAAGGTCACCGAGGAGAGCGAGCTCGACGGGGCGGCCGCGGAACACGGCTCCGCGAAGTCCGAGGACGAACTCCGCAAGGAGCTCGACAAGGAACTCGGCGGCCTGAAGTCCGACGACGAGCACGGCAAGGCGCCCGAGGGCGGTCCCGACGTCATCGGCGAGGGTTGGAACTCCGTGGCCGTCTTCGACACCGGCGGCGAGGGCGTGCCCTCCGGCGCCGAAGCCGGCGGCGACCTGGGCGGCTTCCTCGACTCCCTGGGCGACAAGGTCAGCGGCAAGTTCGGCTCGGGCACGGTCTTCCAGACCCGGCTGATCAACGCACTGGTCACGGACGACGGCAAGGTCTACGTGGGCGCGGTCGACAAGGACGCGCTCGTGAAGGCGGCCAACTCGGCGAAGTGACCGTCCCGGAGCCGACCGGCGTACACGCACGATGAACCGAGGAGCCTGAGGAGCGTATGGAGGAACTGCCCGCCGCGGAAACCGACGAGGCCGGTCCCGCCGCTCGCGCCGGTCACGCCGGTCACGCCGGTCGCGCCGGTCACACCGACCGAGCCGCTCAGGCGGACCACGGTCCTCAGGCGGACCCAGCCGAGCAGACCGCTCGGTCCGAGGGGCTCGTTCAGCCGGAGCGGGGCCCTCGGGCTGAACAGGGTCGGGTCGGCCGGGTCGATCAAGCCGGTCAGACCGGTCCGACCGGTGAGACCGGCAACGGCGACACGGTGATCGCCACCCGAGCGCTCACCAAGCGCTACCGCGGCGGGCAGCTCGCCGTGGACGGTCTCGATCTGACCGTCCCGGCGGGCAGCGTCTTCGGCTTCCTCGGGCCGAACGGCTCCGGCAAGACCACCACCATCCGCATGCTGATGGGTCTCATCGAGCCCACCTCCGGTACCGCGCACGTCCTCGGGCAGCCCATGCCCCGGGCCGCGCGCGCCGTACTGCCGCACGTCGGCGCCCTCATCGAGGGGCCCGCCCTGTACGGCTTCCTCTCCGGCCGGGACAACCTCATCCGCTACGACGCCGCCGATCCGACCGCCGATCCGCGCACCCGGCGTGCCCGCGTCGCGGCCGCGCTGGACCGGGTGGGCCTGACGGCCGCCGCGGGCAAGAAGGCGAAGGCGTACTCACTCGGCATGAAGCAGCGACTGGGGCTCGCGGCCGCGCTCCTCCAGCCGCGCAGGCTCCTCGTTCTCGACGAGCCGACCAACGGCCTCGACCCGCAGGGCATGCGCGAGATCCGTTCCCTGATCAGGGAGTTGGCCTCCGACGGCACGACCGTCTTCCTCTCCTCGCACCTCCTCGACGAGATCGAGCAGGTGTGCACGCACGCGGCGGTGATGGCGCAGGGCCGGCTGATCACCCAGGGCGCGGTGGCGGAGCTGGCGGCCGGGATGCGCGGCCGGCTCGTCGTGACCACGCCCGACCCGTCGGACGCGGCCCGGGTGCTGAAGGAGCAGGGCGCGGGCGACATCGTCATCGCCGACGACCGGGTGACCGCGGAACCTCCGGATCGTGATCTCGCCGACGTCAATGCGGCGTTGGTGACCGCCGGGGTCCGCGTCCGCGGCTTCGGTGTCGAACGGGCCTCCTTGGAGGACGCGTTCGTGGCGCTCACGGGGGAGGGGTTCGATGTCGCAGGTTGAGGCCACCCTTGAATCCGGTCCGTCGAACCGTAGGCCGAACCCGTTGTGGACCTTCGGTCTCCTCCGCAGCGAACTGATCACCACGTTCCGGCGCTGGCGCACTCTCGCGCTGCTCGGCGTCCTGGCCGCCGTGCCGATCCTGGTCGGGATCGCCGTGAAGATCGAGACCGGCGACGGTTCGTCGGCGGGGGGCGGCGGCCCGCAAGGCGGCGGTCCGGCCTTCATCTCCCAGATCACCAACAACGGTCTCTTCCTGGTCTTCACCGCGCTGGCCGCGACGCTCCCGTTCTTCCTGCCGATGGCGATCGGCGTCATTGCGGGCGACGCGATAGCGGGCGAGGCGAACGCGGGCACCCTCCGCTATCTGCTCGTCGCCCCCGCCGGCCGCACCCGCCTGCTGCTCACCAAGTACGCGACCACGATGGCCTTCTGCCTGGTCGCCACCCTCGTGGTCGCGGTCTCGGCCCTCACGGTCGGGGCGCTGCTCTTCCCGCTCGGCGACCTGACGACCATCTCCGGCACCCGGATCAGCTTCGCCGAAGGCCTCGGCCGTGCGCTGCTGATCGCCCTGGTCGTCGCCGTGTCACTGATCGGGGTCGCGGCCCTCGGCCTGTTCGTCTCGACGCTGACCAACAGCGGCATCGCGGCGATGGCGACGACGGTCGGCCTGCTGATCACCGTCCAGATCCTCGACCAGATACCCCAGCTCCACGCGATACAGCCGTACTTCTTCTCCCACTACTGGCTGTCCTTCGCCGACCTCATGCGCGAACCCGTCTACTGGGACGACCTGGTCAAGAACCTGGGCATCCAGGCCCTCTACGCGGCGGTGTTCGGCTCGGCGGCGTGGGCGAGGTTCACGGCGAAGGACGTCACGGCGTAGGGCCGCAGGGCTCAGTCGGTCTCGTACGGGAAGCGCGCGAGCCGTGCCTCCTGGGCGAAGAACGTCTTCGCGCGGGCGAGGGCCTCGGCGTCGTTCAGTACGTCACCGGGCTTGCTGCCGTTGCCGAGCAGTACGCCGCCGAAGCGCATCCCCATGTACGCGGCGGAGTTGTTGAGCGTGCCGACCAGCGGGTCGGCGACCTCCTGCTCCTCATGGGCGAGCGCGGTGACGCCCCACAGGGTGCGCCCGGCCATGCTCGCCTTGAAGCCGAGGCCGGGTGTGCGCAGCCAGCCCGACCAGTAGTCGAGGTAGCGCTTGACGTGGGCGGACACCGAGTACCAGTAGAGCGGGGAAGCGATCACGACATCCGTCGCCGCGAGCGTGGCGTCGAGCAGCAGCGCCACGTTCCCCTTGGTCGGGCGCACGTGGTCGCTGTCGTGCCGTAGGTCCTCGAAGTCGGGCAGCGGGTGCGCGGCCAGGTCGATCCACTGCTGCTCGACGCTCTCGGGCAACTGCTCGGCGGCCCTGCGGGCCAGCAGCTCGGTGTTGCCGTCAGAGCGGCTGCTGCCGAGGACGAACAGGAAGTGGCGGGTCATTGGGTCCCCCAAAAGGGTCGGTCACAACGGTGGGCACGGTGTGGCAGATGATCGGCGTACGACAATTAATCGCATGTGCATTATATGCGCATGCATGCAGATGCCCAGGGCCCGGTCTCTCTCTCAGTCACCCCTGCCGCGCTGAGCAGCAGCGATTCCGCTCCGTGGGCCGCCACCAGCTGGAGCCCGACCGGACAGCCGTCGGGGCCGAAGCCCGCCGGCATGCTGAGCGCCGGATGCCCACTCAGGTTGAACGCCCAGGTGAGAGAGGTGGAGTACCGGTCACCGGGGCCTTCGTGGCCGTGCGGCGGGGTCGGGGTGGTCGGGGTCAGCAGCAGCTCCGCCTCGGTGAAGAGGGAGTCCAGGCGGCTGTCGTTCACGGCCTTGACGCGGTGAGCGAGGGCCGGGTCCGCGCCCGGTGTCCGCAGGGCGAGCCATGCTGGGGCGGGGTCGTCGAGGCGGAGGGGAGCGACCGGGCGCACGAGCCGTATCGCGCCGGCTTCGGCAAGCCGTACGGCGGCGGCATGGGCGACGGCGACGACGTCCGGGTCGGGCGAGTCGAAGCCGAGGTCGGGGGACCATACGGCGGTCGGGGCGTCGTACTCGCACGGTGTCACTGCTGCCGCGCCGGGTGTCGCCACGGCCGAAGTGCCCGCCCGCGGCTCGCCCCGTTCGCCGGGCACCGCATCGGCATGCGGCCCGTCCCCCGGCACTGCTCCCCGGCACGCCCCCGACATCACACTCCAGTAGGCCGCCGCGTCCCCCACGCACCGCGCCAGCACCCCCGGCGCCATGAGCCCCGTACGGTCGGCCGACGGCAGCCGCCCGTTGCTCACCTTCAGCCCGACGACCCCGCACCACGCCGCCGGAATCCGCACCGACCCGGCCCCGTCGCTCCCGGTGGCGAGCGGCACCAGCCCCGCCGCCACCGCCGCCGCGGAACCGGCCGAGGAGCCGCCCGGCGTACGGTCGTACCGCCATGGGTTGACCGTACGGCCGTACCGGCCAAGTCCCCAGGTCTGCCAGGGAGTTCCCGGCCCCGGAACGGATGTCGCCCCCACCGGCACACACCCCGCCTCGAGCAGCGGGCCCGCGGTGCGCAGACCGTGCCGGCCCTTGACCCCGATCGGCACGCCGGCCAACGGCAGCCACTCACCCGCGCCCACTCGCGCGTCCACCTCGCCGGCCCGCTCGAGCGCCTCCTCTTGCCACACCTCGATGAAGGCGCACAGGACGGGATCGGCGCGTCGGATCCGTTCGAGCGCGGCCGCGACGACGTCGACGGCGCGGAGGGTGCGGGCGCGTACGGCTGAGGCGATCTCCTCGGCTGAGAGGGGGGCAGGCGAGCCGGGACCGGGTGCGGTCGTCATGGGCTGATTCTCCGCGTGGCACCCGCGTGGCCAGCCACTAGGCCGCTCACAAGGCTCTTGCGCCCTCGCAGACCTGGCCGGTCAGGCGGGCAGGGCCAGGCCTGCGCCCCCACAGCCGACTCGCACCGCCAACCTCAGCGAGCGCGCCCCGTCAGCCGCGTCAACGCGTCGGTCTCCCGAGGCGGCTGTCCGCTCAGGTCGCCGAGCCGCCATGCGGGGACCCACGGCACCCGGTACACGTCGATGACCGACTCGATCACCTTGACACGCTCGGCGAGCGGCCGTGGAAGCCGCCCCGGCGCGTCCGCGACCAGGACCACGGCATCGAGGTCGAGCCCGTGCGGAGCCTCCCCGCGCCGGAACACCTCGACGGCACCCAGGGCGGCGGCCAGTCCGGACGCATGGGTGCGGGCGACGAGCAGCACCGACGAGGGGTCGGCGGGCCCGGGCCAGTTGCGCCCGCAGTCGTGGCCGCCGTAGACCGCGGCGAGCGTGGAGACACCGGCCCCGCCGTGCGTGCCGACCCAGGAGAAGCGCCGGGGCGCGCCGGCGGCGGGGGAGGGCGGCGGCTCCTCGGGAAGAGCCACCGGCCCGCGGATCCAGATCTCCGGACCGGGCTCCGGCCGTCGGCCCTGTTGCACGTGCATGTCCGTGCGCATGCCCGCACACCTCCCTCGTCACGCCACCGATCTTCGCGGCAGGCATGAGAACGCTGTGACGTGGCACAAGCTCCTGGAACGAGTCTGTGACGCCACGGTGACGTCGGCGCCGCGCGCGGCCGGAGAGACTCGACAGTACATGTACGACGTGTCCGAATCACGGGTCCGGCCGGTACGGCCGGACCCGTGACGCCGCCGGGGCGGGCGGACCGCGGGAGGGAGCACCATGGGACCGACCATGGGACCCGAACGCGCTGTCCGCGCACTCCCCGACGCATGCGAGTGAGGGAAGCGATGTCTCGACTGAGCCGCGCGAAGAAGCGGGAACAGAAGCGCGCCGCGGCCTCGGCGGCCCCCGTGGCCACGCCGATCGACGTGCGCGTCCCTGCCGTCGGTCCCGGCGCGGGCGGCGCGTCGATCGGCGGCGTACCCGTCAGCGCGGCCCCCGGTGAGGAGATCCAGCACGCCGTCCTGACCCACCTCCAGCGCATCGCCCTCGCCTCCGGCCACCCCGTCCACGCCACGGTCCACGACGAGCGCATCGGATACGTCGTCCCGCTGCGGGTGGACGCGGACGGCTCCAGTCAGTTCACGGCGGAGCCCGTGCGGACGGCTCCGCCGGGGGAGCCGGTGGTGTCACCTACCTCTACCTCGAACGAGGCGCCGTACCGGGACAAACCCACGCATGTCCTACGGCCTCTGCCGGGTCCGGAGCAGGACGCCTCGCCCACGTTCCGGATGCGCGCCCTGCCCGGGCCGGTGCAGGACGCCGTGCCCGGCACGGTCGCACCGCCGCTGGGGGAGTTCGGCCCACCGCCCTCGATGGAGCCGAGGCCGCTGCCGGGCGCCGTACCGGAAGCCGACGTACCGCAAAGCGTCGTACCGCACACCGGCGTAGCGCAAAGCGCCGTAACGCCCACCGACGTGCACGTCCCCGACCCCGACCCCAAACCCACCCCGCCCCGAGGCTTCGACGCCGTGGCCGAAGCCGTGCTCGGGGACGCGCCGGCCGCCGGTATCGCCGACGCCTCCCCCTTCGCCGGGCCGATGGCCCGGATCAACGAGGCCGTGAAGGCGGGGCGGACGGTGGAGGCGGCGGAGCTTGCGGAGCGGACCGTGGCGGAGGCGTCCGCGGTGCTCGGTCTGGAGCACGCCGAGGTGCTGCGGATGCGCGAACTCGCCGCGTACATCGCCTATTTGACGGGCGAACCGCTGCACGCCTTCCGTCTCTCCCTGGACGTGGCCCGTACGCACCACCGCATCCGGGACGCGGAGGCGGCGTACGGCAGCCTCCAGAGCGCGGCCACGGCCTGGCGGGCCGTACGGGATCCGGCGCTGGGGCTCGACCTCGGCCGCGAGCTGCTCGGCCTGTGGACCGAGCTCACGGCCGGGGGCGGTCCGGCCGCCGAGGACATCGAGGAACTGGAGTCGGCCCGCGCGCGTATGGACCGCCTCGCCGCCCGAGCCGCCAAGTCGGCCGAACCGCCCAGGAGCTGAGGGTCAGCAGATCACTCCGACAGCTCCCACACCGCGTACGCGACGGCGTCACTGTTCCGGTCGAGGGCGGTGTCGTTGATGTTGGACGTGGTGTCGCAGGACGAGTGGTAGCAGCGGTCGAAGGCCCGCCCCGACGTGCCGCCCCACTTGGCCACCTGAGCCGCGGTCTTCGTACGGCTCGCCCCCGTGAACAGCCCGCCCACCGGTACGCCCGCGCTCTTGAACGGGGCGTGGTCGGAGCGGCCGTCGCCCTCGGTCTCGATCTCGGTCGGGACACCGAGGCCGGCGTAGTAGTCCTTGAAGGTCTTCTCGATCGCGGGGTCGTCGTCGTAGACGAAGTAGCCGGGGTTGGGCGAGCCGATCATGTCGAAGTTCAGATAGCCGCTGATCTTCGCGCGGTTGGCGGAGGAGAGGTTGTTGACGTAGTAACGGGAGCCGACGAGCCCCAGCTCCTCCGCGCCCCACCAGGCGAACCGCAGATGCTTGGTGGGGTGGTAGCCGGCCCGCGACACGGCGAGCGCGGTCTCCAGGACCGCGGCCGATCCGGAGCCGTTGTCGTTGATGCCGGCGCCGGAGGAGACGCTGTCGAGGTGCGAGCCGGCCATGACGACCTGGTTGGTGTCGCCGCCGGGCCAGTCGGCGATCAGGTTGTAGCCGGTACGGCCCGAGGAGGTGAACTGCTGGACGGTCGTGGTGTATCCGGCGGCGTCCAGCTTGGCCTTCACATAGTCGAGCGAGGCCTTGTGGCCGGGGCGGCCGTGGGCGCGGTTGCCGCCGTTGGCGGTGGCGATGGACTGCAGCTGGGTGAGGTGGGCCTTGACGCTCGCCACGGGTATGTCGGGTGCGGCGGCGGCCTCGACGTCGGCCTCGGTCGCCGCGCCGGCTATGGAACCGCTGGTCAGCAGCGTGGCGGCCGCGACTGCGGCGGACGCCGACGCGCGCCAGGAGACGGGGAGCTTCATGTGGGGGGCTCCGAATTCCAGGGGGATCCCCGTGGGGTGACCACAGGGGATCCACAGTGAATGGGGTGCCTGGATGGTGGAGCTGTGACTGACTCTCCGTCAAGGTCCCTATCTGGACAGGAAGTTCAGACTGGGAGAAACGCAAGAAGGGCCTAGGGAAAACCCTGTGTGCCTCACTGCACGCAGAACTCGTTCCCCTCCGGATCCGCCATCACCACCCACTCCCCGCCCGGCTCCTTCACCTGCCGCAGCACACTCGCGCCCAGCCCCTCCAGCCGCCCGACCTCGGCTTCGCGCTCCCCGGCCGCCGCGTGCAGATCGAGATGGAGCCGGTTCTTGACGGTCTTCGCCTCCGGCACCCGCTGGAACAGCAGCCGCCGCCCCAGCCCCGTCCCGCTGTCCTGGTCATACGGGTCGTCCGGATGCCGTACGGCCACCAGGTCCCGGAAGGCGAGCCGGGCGTGGAACTCGACGACGGCCTCGCGCGGCAGCGCGCCGAGCTCCAGGAGCCGCTCGATGAGGGCGTTGTTGTCCTCGACCTCGTAGTGCAGCGCGGCAGCCCAGAAGTCGGCCTGGGACTGGGGGTTGGCGCAGTCGACGACGAGCTTCCAGTGGACGGGGGTCGGTGTGGTGCCGGATGCCTGAGTCATGGGACCACTCATAGGGGGTGGGGGGAGCGGGCGGCAACGGAGAATCGCCGGTCGGGAGGTATTCAGCCCGTCCGGCGTTTACGGACGAGGTCCTTTCGGAGCCGAAGCGGGGGTCTGGGGGCGGCAGCCCCCAGATCAGACGTCCACTGCAGCGGAGGCAGGCTTCTCGACTCGCGGCAGATTGACCTCGGTGGCCCGCAAGCGCCGCGCCGCGCGCCACGCATCTGCCGTCAGCAGCGTCAACGCCAGCCACACCAGCGCGAACCCGGCCCACCTCTCGGCCGGCATCGCCTCGTGGAAGTACAGGACCCCGAGCAGGAACTGGAAGACCGGCGCCAGGTACTGCAGCAGCCCCAGCGTCGACAGCGGCACCCGTATCGCGGCCGCGCCGAAGAACACCAGGGGCAGCGCGGTGACGGCGCCCGCTGCCGCGAGCAACGCGGCGTGGCCGGGGCCCTCCGTCGTGAACGTCGACTCTCCGCGTGCCGTGAGCCAGGCCAGGTACCCGACCGCGGGCAGGAACTGGATCGCGGTCTCCGCGGCCAGCGACTCGACCCCGCCGAGGTTGACCTTCTTCTTCACCAGCCCGTACGTGGCGAAGGAGAAGGCGAGGACGAGGGAGATCCACGGCGGCCGGCCGTACCCGACGGTCAGCACCACCACCGCCGCGAAGCCGACCCCGACCGCCGCCCACTGCACGGGCCGCAGCCGTTCCTTCAGGAGCAGGACGCCCATGGCGATGGTGACGAGCGGGTTGATGAAGTACCCGAGCGAGGCCTCGACGACATGGCCCGAGTTGACGGCCCAGATGTAGACACCCCAGTTGACGGTGATCACAGCCGCGGCCACGGCGACGAGCGCCAGTCGCCGCGGCTGCCGTATCAGCTCACCCGCCCAGGCCCAGCGCCGTACGACAACGAGCACGGCCGCCACGAAGACGAGGGACCAGGCCATTCGGTGGGCGAGGATCTCGACCGACCCGGCGGGTTGCAGCAGCGGCCAGAAGAGCGGGAAGAGCCCCCAGATCCCGTATGCGGCGAAGCCGTTCAGCAGTCCTACACGCCGCTCGCCCTTGGACGTCCCGGTCACGGCCCCTCCTTCGCACCACACCTGGCCGCGCTCGTATGACGGCCCGCATGAAGGTAACGCCGAATGCCCCCGCGTGTCATGCCCGTATCGCCATACGGTCATGACACACGGGGGGCCCGAGGCGGGCTGGGGGGGCAGCCCTCGGGGCGGCCGAAGCCGCCGAAGCCGCCGGAGCCGCCGGGGGGCCGGGGCTTCCGGGGCCGCCGGGCCGTCCGGGCCGTCCGGGCCGTCCGGGGTCCGGGGCCGGCGGGGCGGCAGGGGCATCGGGGCCCCGGTGCCGCCGGGCGGCCAGGTCGGTCGAGGTGGGCGGCCTACGGAAGCCGCGGCGGAACTCAGCCCTTGACCGCGACCGCGATCGCGTCGGCGAGCGGAGTGGTCGGACGGCCGGCCAGACGGGACAGATCCCCGCTGTCGACGACCAGCTCGCCCTTCGCGACGGAGGCGTCCACGCCGGCCAGGATCGCGGCGAGCGGCTCGGGCAGCCCGGCGCCGGTCAGGATGCCGGTGTAGGCCTCGACGGAGACGGGGTTGTTGGCGATCTCCTTGCCGCTCTGCCGGCTCAGCTCGGCGGCGTACTCGGCGAAGCTCCAGGCGGCGTCGCCGCCCAGTTCGTACGTCTTGTTCTCGTGCCCCTCGCCGGTCAGCACGGCCACGGCGGCGGCCGCATAGTCGGCGCGGGAGGCGGAGGAGACGCGGCCCTCGCCGGCGGCGTGGGTGACCGCGTTGTACTGCAGGACCGGGGCGAGGTTCTCGGTGTAGTTCTCGTGGTACCAGCCGTTGCGCAGCAGCGTGTACGGCAGGCCGGAGGCCAGGAGCACCTTCTCCGTGCCCCGGTGGTCGTCGGCGAGGGCGGCCGTCAGGCTGCCGGGGGCGCTGGTGTACGCGAGCAGGGCGACGCCGGCGGCCTTGGCGGCGTCGATGACGATCTGGTGCTGGCCGACGCGGCCCTTGTCGAACTCGTTGCCGGATATGAGCAGCACCTTGTCGCCGGCCGCGAACAGGCCGTCGAAGGTCTCGGGGGCGTTGTAGTCGGCGACGGCGATCCTCACGCCGCGCTCGGCGAGGTCGGCGGCCTTCTCGGGGGTGCGGACGACGGCGGTGACCTGGTCGGCCGGAACCTTCTCCAGCAGCTGCTCCACGACGTGGCGGCCCAGGTGTCCGGTGGCTCCGGTGACGACGATGCTCATGATGTGTGACTCCTTGTGGGGTGCGTTGGCACTAACCCTAGGAGTGGCGCTAACTCAGCGAAAGTACCCACTTTGAAGTAAGGTACTGGCATGGCCGTAAGTAACCTGGCAGGCGCGACAAGCACCGTGGTGGGCGCGACGACGGGCGGATACGACACCGGCGAGGCGATGTGCCCGCACCGCCTGGTGCTGGAGCACCTCACCAGCCGCTGGGGAGTCCTCGTCCTGATCGAGCTCCTGGAACGCCCGTACCGTTTCAGTGAGCTGCGCCGGGCGATCGGCCGGTGGGGAGGCCGGGGCGTCAGCGAGAAGATGCTCACCCAGACCCTGCAGACCCTGGAGCGCGACGGCCTCGTCCACCGCGACGCGAAGCCGGTGATCCCGCCGAGGGTCGACTACTCCCTGACCGATCTGGGTCGCGAGGCGGCGGAACAGGTGCGCGGGCTGGCGCTGTGGACCCAGGAGCGGATGGCGGAGGTGCAGCAGGCGCGCGAGGCGTACGACGCGCGGAGGAGCGCCCCTGAGCAGGGATGACGTAGGAGTCCGGGTCCCGTCCGAAGGAATGCGGACGGCGCCTGGGGGCACACATATGTCAGGGCGTCGGTCGACATGCGAGACACGTCCTTCCATGCGCCCCCTCTCCGCTCCCACGCCGCCTTGAGTCGCCGGGCACGCTTGGGGCGGAGTGCTACGCCCACCGCGCACCCGCCCACGATCCGCCCTTCGGTGCGCGGTCACCGGATCCAGGGGGATTGCTTGACATGGCCACACAGATTCCGGCCGCGCGGGCCAGCAGGATCGGTTCTGCGGTAGCGGCGGGACTCGGTCTGCTTCGTGACTTCTTCGCCCGCGGCACCCGCCGCCGGCGCCAGGAGGAGATCCTGCTGGACCTGCTCGGGCAGCTCAGGCTGATGACCGAGGAGATTCATCGGGCGAACCTTATCCAGCAGTACCGGTTGACCTTGGACCAGATGGATCGAACGATCGACGATCCTTCCCTGGCGGATGCTTCGAGCACCCTGACGGGCCTCTCCGAGGGGAAGCGCCGCCAACTGCTCTTCGCAAACCGGGAGTACGGCTCGCTCTTGCTCGCCCATCGTGTTGGAGTGCTCGATTGGAGCGAACTTCTCGGACACGTCCGCATTCTGTGCCGCAACGCCATCTTCGCCGAGTACTGGGACCGCACAGCCGAACACCGGCGGAGCATCCCGGAGGGATCGGTCGAGGCCCGGGTCGGCGCGGCCGTCGACGTCATGATGGAGGAACTGGCCGATGATCCGGAGGAGTGGTGGATCGTGGGACCGTCCACCTCCGGCTGACCGGTGCCCCGACGGGGATGACGAGACAACGGCGCGGCGCCGGATGCTGTGCGGTCAGGCGTCGGGGATGTCCCGTTTGGCGCGGATCAGGGTCTCGCGACTGATCACGACGATGCGTTCGTAGGTGGCACGTGCAGCGTCGGCAGGGAGGAGAGGTTCCAGCGCCTCCGTGGCTTCGGTGCCGATGACGGCGAAGTTGCCATCGCTCAGCTCGAAGACGTCCGGACAGCTCTCCGAAGTCTGGCTGCCCCTCAGCTTGGGCGGATCCCCTAGACGACGGATCACGTTGAGAGCAGGGAATTCGCGGGGCACTCGGAGCCTCTTCTGTAACCCGGAGACAGTCCGGACACGCTATCGCGATCTTCTCCAGGGCACCCTGCCAACGACACAGTTCGCAGCGATTGCCTCCGTTTGCAGGGCATTGCAGGCGGGCCCTGACGCGCCTCCGTGCGCCCCCTTTCCGCCTCCCGCGCCGACTTGTGCAGCCCGGCAGGCTGGAACGCGGTGATTTCGTATGCCGTGCGCCGGCTTATGGGTCACGACGCGCACGGCCATGGTATGCGGGGGTGTCTCTGCGTGGTGTTACCGAATCAAGAAGCGCTCTTCCGGGACCTTGTGCGCGCGTTCACCCAGGTCGGAGAGGCCATGGCCGCTGTGGCGGAGCAACTGCAGCTGGCCAACAAGATCCGAGTCCGCGCTCTCTTCGCCGAGCAACTGGACCGGGCGATCGATGATCCGGCGCTGGCCGCCGGGTTGAGCACGCTAAGTGATCTCTCTGAGGACGAGCGGCGGCAGATGCTCCTGGCCAACAAGCAATATGGGCTGCTCCTGCTCGCCCATGAGGTGGGAGCGACGGACCGAAACGAACTTCTGGGGCACCTGAAAGTGCTCAGCAAGAGTGCCGTCTTCGTCCAGTACTGGGCGCGGACGTCCGAGCACCGGCGAATGCTGCCGCCGGAGTCGCTGGAGGCGCGGACCGGCAGGGCGGTCGACGCCATCATGAACGAGCGGCTGGATGACCTGGAGGAGTGGTGGGTCGTCGGGCCTGAGTCGGACACGGCGGCCGATTGATGGTGGAGGGCCTGGGGTGCCGTACGACACCCCAGGCCCTCCCGCTGCTCGAAGGAGTCGGTCAGCCGACGACCGTCCAGGTGTCCCCACCCGCCAGCAGTGCCGCCAGATCCCCCTTGCCGTTCTGCTCGATTGCAGAGTCCAGCTGGTCGGCCATCTGGGTGTCGTACACCGGCCGGTCCACCGCGCGGAACACGCCGATCGGGGTGTGGTGCAGGGTGTCCGGGTCGGCCAGGCGGGACAGGGCGAAGGCGGTGGTGGAGGACGCGGAGTGGGCGTTGTGGACCACGATCTGCGACTCGTTCTCCGGGGTCACCGTCACCACCTTCAGGTCGCCGGTCTGGGCGTCACGCACGACACCGCGCGAACCGTCCGCCCCGAAGCGGATCGGCTGCCCGTGCTCCAGCCGGATCACCGCTTCCTCGGCCTGTTGCTTGTCCTTGAGGACCTCGAAGGCGCCGTCGTTGAAGATGTTGCAGTTCTGGTAGATCTCGATCAGCGCCGTGCCCCGGTGCGCGGCCGCCTCGCGCAGGACCTGGGTGAGGTGCTTGCGGTCGGAGTCGATCGTGCGCGCCACGAAGGACGCCTCCGCGCCGATCGCCAGCGACACCGGGTTGAAGGGGGCGTCCAGCGAGCCCATCGGCGTCGACTTGGTGATCTTGCCGACCTCGGAGGTCGGGGAGTACTGCCCCTTCGTCAGTCCGTAGATCCGGTTGTTGAACAGCAGGATCTTGAGGTTGACGTTGCGGCGCAGGGCGTGGATCAGGTGGTTGCCGCCGATCGACAGCGCGTCACCGTCACCGGTCACCACCCACACCGACAGGTCCCGGCGCGACGAGGCCAGCCCCGTCGCGATCGCGGGGGCGCGGCCGTGGATGGAGTGCATGCCGTACGTGTTCATGTAGTACGGGAAGCGGGACGAACAGCCGATGCCCGAGACGAAGACGATGTTCTCCTTGGCCAGGCCCAGCTCCGGCATGAAGCCCTGGACCGCGGCCAGGATCGCGTAGTCACCGCAGCCGGGGCACCAGCGCACTTCCTGATCGGACTTGAAGTCCTTCATGGACTGGCGGGCCTCGGCCTTGGGGACGAGCGAGAGCGCCTCGATCGTGCCCGTGCCTTCCGCGGACGTCTCAGGCATCGATGGCCTCCTTGAGAGCCTTGGCGAGCTGTTCCGCCTTGAACGGCATGCCGTTGACCTGGTTGTACGAGTGGGCGTCCACCAGGTACTTCGCGCGGACCAGGGTGGCGAGCTGACCGAGGTTCATCTCGGGGATCACCACCTTCTCGTAGCGTCCGAGTACCACGCCCAGGTTGCGTGGGAACGGATTCAGGTGACGCAGATGCGCCTGCGCGATGGACTCGCCGGCCTTGCGTAGGCGGCGGACCGCGGCCGTGATCGGGCCGTACGTCGATCCCCAGCCCAGCACCAGCGTCTTCGCCTCGTGCGGATCGTCGACCTCGAGGTCCGGCACCTCGATGCCGTCGATCTTGGCCTGGCGGGTGCGGACCATGAAGTCGTGGTTGGCGGGGGCGTAGGAGATGTTGCCCGTGCCGTCCTCCTTCTCGATGCCGCCGATCCGGTGCTCCAGGCCCGGCGTGCCCGGGATCGCCCATGGCCGGGCGAGGGTCTGCGGGTCTCTCTTGTACGGCCAGAAGACCTCGCTGCCGTCCTCCAGGGTGTGGTTCGGCCCCTGCGCGAACTGCACGGTCAGGTCCGGCAGCTCGTCCAGCTCCGGGATCCGCCAGGGCTCGGAGCCGTTGGCCAGGTAGCCGTCCGACAGCAGCATCACCGGCGTGCGGTACGTCAGTGCGATCCGCGCCGCCTCCAGGGCCGCGTCGAAGCAGTCGGCCGGGGTGCACGGGGCGATCACCGGGACCGGCGCCTCGCCGTTGCGGCCGTACATCGCCTGCAGCAGGTCCGCCTGCTCCGTCTTGGTCGGCAGACCGGTGGACGGGCCGCCGCGCTGGATGTCCACGATCAGCAGCGGCAGCTCCAGCGACACGGCAAGACCGATGGTCTCGGACTTCAGGGCCACGCCCGGGCCGGAGGTCGTGGTCACCGCGAGCGAGCCGCCGAAGGCCGCCCCGAGGGCCGCGCCGATGCCGGCGATCTCGTCCTCGGCCTGGAAGGTCCGTACGCCGAAGTTCTTGTGCTTGCTCAGCTCGTGCAGGATGTCCGAGGCCGGGGTGATCGGGTACGAGCCCAGGAAGAGTGGCAGGTCCGCCTGGCGAGACGCGGCGACCAGTCCGTAGGACAGAGCGAGGTTTCCGGAGATGTTCCGGTAGGTGCCGACCGGGAAGGCCTTCGTGGCCGGGGCGATCTCGTAGGAGACGGCGAAGTCCTCGGTCGTCTCGCCGAAGTTCCAGCCCGCTCGGAAGGCGGCGATGTTGGCCGCCGCGATGTCGGGCTTCTTGGCGAACTTCGACTTCAGGAACTTCTCGGTGCCTTCGGTCGGGCGGTGGTACATCCAGCTCAGCAGGCCCAGCGCGAACATGTTCTTGCTGCGCTCGGCCTCCTTGCGGGTGAGGTCGAACTCCTTCAGTGCCTCGACGGTCAGCGTCGTCAGCGGCACCGGATGGAGGCTGTAACCGTCGAGCGAACCGTCCTCCAGCGGCGAGGTCTCGTAGCCCACCTTCTGCATCGCCCGTCTGGTGAACTCGTCCGTGTTGACGATGATCTCCGCGCCGCGCGGCAGGTCGCCGATGTTGGCCTTCAGTGCCGCCGGGTTCATCGCGACCAGCACGTTCGGCGCGTCGCCCGGCGTCAGGATGTCGTGGTCGGCGAAGTGTAGCTGGAAGGAGGACACGCCCGGCAGGGTCCCGGCGGGGGCGCGGATCTCGGCCGGGAAGTTCGGCAGTGTCGACAGGTCGTTGCCGAAGGACGCCGTTTCGGAGGTGAAGCGGTCGCCGGTGAGCTGCATGCCGTCGCCCGAGTCCCCCGCGAAACGAATGATCACCCGGTCCAGCCGGCGGACGTCCTTCGTCCCTGCCGGTTTGCGCTGTTCTCCCACGACGGCTTCGTCGGCCTGCTCCGCTGGGCTACTGACCTGGCTGGTCACTGAACTGGACCTCCCTCGAGGCGGCTGTCTGGGCATGGCCTTCCCGCAAGCCTTCCCAGGATCAACCCTACGTCCGCAAAGGTCGCCCTCCCGGGGCCATTCGCATGACGGACATGATTTTGAGACGCTTCCCCGCCCTGACTTGTCATGATTTACACGCCCCCCGGCGCTTGCTTACAAGACGCTCCCCGCTCGCTCTTCGGTTCTCGGCCCGGACGGGCCGCATTTATCTGACACGGTGTCAGATCCTCAGGAGTTCAGGTAGGTGAGGACCGCCAGAACCCGCCGGTGGTCCCCGTCGCTCTGGGACAGCCCGAGCTTGAGGAAGATGTTGCTGACGTGCTTCTCGACCGCGCCGTCGCTCACCACCAGCTGCCGGGCGATCGCCGAGTTGGTGCGCCCTTCGGCCATGAGCCCCAGGACCTCCCGCTCCCGCGGGGTGAGCCCCGCGAGCACGTCCTGCTTACGGCTGCGGCCCAGCAACTGGGCGACGACCTCCGGGTCGAGAGCCGTACCCCCTTGGGCCACCCGCACGACCGCGTCCACGAACTCGCGAACCTCCGCCACGCGGTCCTTGAGCAGATAGCCGACTCCACGGCTGGAACCGGCCAGCAGTTCGGTGGCGTACCGCTCCTCCACGTACTGCGACAGCACGAGTACCCCGAGTCCGGGGTGTGCCTTCCGCAGCTGTACGGCCGCCCGCACTCCCTCGTCCGTGTGCGTGGGCGGCATCCGTACGTCCGCGACCACCACATCCGGCAGCTCGCCCCGCGCGTCCAGCTCCGTGATGGTCTTGATCAGCGCGTCGCCGTCTCCCACCCCCGCCACGACCTCGTGCCCACGGTCGGTCAACAGCCGGGTCAGCCCCTCCCTGAGCAGCACCGAGTCCTCGGCGATGACCACCCGCACCCTGTCCTCCACGATCCTCGGCCCCCCGAACCTTGGCATTCGGCCGAGCGTGTCCCGGCCCTGTCGTCCCTCGCGATCTCAGTATCCCGCGATCGGCTCTTCCTCACGGGGCCTGTGGAAAACCTGCCCGACCGCGCTCGAAGCGCGCTGGAACGAAGGGGGGCCTTGGAGGCGCATGCTCGGGGAGTGACTTTGGGTCATGGCGAGGAGTGGCTTGGGGCATGGCGGGTGTGGACGAGGGCTGGGTCGCGGACGGGGGGCGGGACCACACGGGTGGGGGCGGCGCCACGGATGGAGGGCCGGGCCACAGATGGGGGACTTCATGGCACCGCCCCCGATCCGCCTGCGTACGGCAGACCAGGGGGAGCCGCTGAGGTGCGTTCGCGCCCCGGACTACACCGTCCTCCAGGGCAGCTCCGCCGTGACCCGAGTAGGCCCCCCGACCGGCGAGTCCACGACCAGAATCCCGTCCACCGCGTCCAACCGCTCGGCCAGCCCCGCCAGCCCCGACCCCCCGGAGACGTCGGCGCCACCGATGCCGTTGTCCACGACCTGCAGCATCAGCCGGTTCTCCACCCGCCACACATCCACGGCCGCCCAGGTGGCCCGAGAGTGCTTGCTGATGTTCTGGAGCAGTTCCGACACCGTGAAGTAGGCGATCCCCTCGATCGCCGGCACCGGCCGCTCGTCCAGGTCGACCTGCACCTCCACCGGCACCGTGCAGCGCGAGGCCACCGCCGACAGCGCCGCGTCGAGCCCTCGGTCGGTCAGGACCGCCGGATGGATCCCGCGGGCCAGGTCCCGCAGCTCCTGCAACGCCGTCTTCACCTCGCCGTGCGCCTCGTCGACCATCCGGGCCGCCGCCTGCGGGTCCTCCGCGAGCTTCTCCTTCGCGAGGCCGAGATCCATGGCCAGGGCCACCAGGCGGGCCTGGGCACCGTCGTGCAGATCGCGCTCGATGCGCCGCAGGTCGGCAGCGGCCGTATCGACCACCACACCGCGGTCCGACTCCAGTTCCACCACGCGCGTGGCCAGCCGCGACGGCCCGAGCAGGCCGTGCACCAGCACCCGGTCCACCGTCGTCAGCGCCCGCACGATCCACGGTGTGGCCAGCGTGAACAGCAGTCCGATCAGCGCGGTCACGGCGATCTCGAAGGGGTTGTCGAGATAGATGTGGTGGGTCTCGTCGCCGTACAGCTGAAGGCCGTCCTGACCGGCCCACACCGGGAACACCCAGAACCACAGCGGATACGTCAGCAGCGCCCAGCCGTATGCCCAGACGTTCACGGCGACGACGAAGGAGAACGTCGCCCACGGGAGGTGCAGCACCGCGTACAGCAGGCTCCGCCACGACGTCCCGCTCTTCAGTACGGCGCCCATCCAGGCCACGAAGCCGCTCCGGCGCATCCGCAGCGGCTCCGGGTCGGCCACCTCCAGGTCCAGCAGCGCACGCGCGCGTGCCCGCTCCAGCGCCCCGAAGCCCCGGCAGCCGGCGAGGCCCGCCGCCAGCACGGGGATGCCGAGGAAGGTCACCAACAGGCCCGCCCCCAGCGACACCATCGTGACGGCGTACACGAACAGCAGGATGCTGATCGGCAGGCTCAGCAGCACGTACCCGAACTCGCGCCAGCTGCGTGCCTCGAACGGCGCCCTCAGCCCGGCCGGCAGCCGGTGCCGTCGCTCGCCGCCGTGCTCGGGAAAGCCGCTCGCGCGGCCGCGCTCGGGGAAACCGAGCTCCTGCCCGTAGCCCTGTCCGTACTCCGTGGCCATCGGCGTCGTCCGTTCTCCTCGTCCCGTCAGCCCCCGGTCGCCGGGGCTGTGCCGTCGTATCTCCACCCTGCTCGAGTGCAGGTCGGCGGACCATGGAGGCCGTCGGCGTCTTGAACGGGGGGTTTTCCCTACCCCGGCCGTCACCCCTGCCCCCGCCGCTACCCCTGCCCGGGGACGCGGTCCCGCCAGGGCAGCTCCGCCGTCACCGTCGTAGGGCCGCCCTGTGGCGACTCGATGACGAACAGGCCGTCCACGGCGTCCAGCCGGTCGGCGAGCCCGCGCATGCCCGTACCGCCGTCGAGGCGCGCGCCTCCGCGGCCGTCGTCCCACACCTGGATCAGCAGCCGGTCCTCCGACCGCCACACGTCCACCGACGCCGACCTCGCCCCGCTGTGCTTGCTGATGTTCTGCAGCAGCTCGGAGACGGTGAAGTAGGCGATGCCCTCGATGGCCGCGGCCGGTCTGGACAGCAGGTCCACGGTCACCTTCACCTCCGCCGTGCAGCGTGAGGCGACCGCCGACAGGGCGGCGTCCAGACCGCGGTCCGTCAGTACGGCCGGATGGATGCCGCGCGCCAGATCGCGCAGCTCCTGCAGCGCGAGCTTCACCTCGCCGTGCGCCTCCTCGACCATCGCGGCGACGTGTTCGTCGGCCTGGCCCTCCAGGAGCTTCTCCTTGGCCAGGCCCAGTCCCATGGCCAGATTGACCAGGCGGGCCTGCGCGCCGTCGTGCAGGTCGCGCTCGATGCGGCGCAGATCGGCGGCGGCCGTATCCACGACGACCCCCCGGTCCGACTCCAGTTCGGCGATACGGCGCTCCAGCTCGTCGGAGGGCGACAGCAGGCCGCGCACCATCGCCCGGTCCGCGTTGGCCAGGCCCCGCGCGATGAACGGCAGCACCGGCCACAGCACGAACAGCGAGGTCAGCGTGATGACGAAGGTGAGGATGCCCCAGGGCAGGCGCATGAAGTCGTACAGGATCGTGCGCCAGCCCACCGGGTCCTTCAGCGCCAGCCACAGCTGCGGGAAGAAGCCGTCCTTGCCGCCGCGCAACGGCAGCGGACTCGGCTCGTCCACCCGCACTCCGAGCAGCGCACGCGCGCGTGCCCGCTCCAGCTTGCCCAGCTGCCGTGCACCCATCAGCCCGGCCGCGAGCAGCGGGAACCCGATCACCGTCAGCGTCAGGAACGCACCGGTGAACAGCACCGTCGCGACGTAGGTGAAGCCGAGCAGCGACAACGGAAGGTTCGCCAGGAGGTGTGCGATCTCCTTCCAGGTGTGCCGGTCGTAGGCGAAACGGGCGGGTGGCAGCGGCGGCTGCTCGTTGTCGGACCGCCTGGAGGCGTCCCGCGAAGGGCTGGGGCGTTCGGTCATATGGGCTAGCGTGCCGCGCGGTGCGCCACCGCGCCATGAGGCGGGCCGCCCCCGTATGCGGGGGAAATCCCCACCCTCACGACCCTGCCGGGCTGCGGGCCCTGCACCCGGCCGTCGCATCTCGACGAGATCTCAAGGCGTGACTGCCTGCTTACGGTGTCTTTAGCAGGGCCTAGACTCCCGTGCGTACAGATCGTCGAACAGCGATGTTCACGGGGTACCGCGGTGTTCGACGGGGAACAGCGGTGTTCGACGGGGAACAGCGGTGTTCACGAGTTCACAAGTCGCAGGACACTGGTCCTGGGGCATCGGTTACGAGGTCAGGGAGCGAGGGGCGGACGTGTCGGAACAGACCGTCGTCGTCGCGGCGGACTACTTCCAGTCCTACTCGGTCGTCGGACTGCTGGCCGTCGTCGGCGTGCTGTTCGTCGCCGTGGCCTTCGGGGCGGGCCGCCTGCTGCGTCCCGTGGTCCCCACGCCCGAGAAGCTCCTGACGTACGAGTGCGGCGTCGACCCGGTCGGCGAGGGCTGGGCCCACACCCAGGTCCGCTACTACGTCTACGCCTTCCTGTACGTGATCTTCGCCATCGACTCGATCTTCCTGTTCCCCTGGGCGACGGTCTTCGCCGCCCCTGGTTACGGCGCAACCACGCTCGTGGAGATGTTCGTCTTCCTCGGCTTCCTGGCCGTGGGTCTGCTCTACGCATACAAGAAGGGCGTCCTGGCATGGACGTGACGCCAGACACCAACGAGCAGCCGGTTCTGTTGCCGGAGCCGAAGCGGCTGGGCGCGCTGGCCCGCCTCGCTCCCGAGCCGATGAAGGTGATCCTGAACTGGGGCCGCCGCTACTCGCTCTGGGTCTTCAACTTCGGCCTCGCCTGCTGCGCGATCGAGTTCATCGCCGCGTCGATGGCCCGCCACGACTTCATCCGCCTCGGCGTGATCCCCTTCGCGCCCGGCCCCCGCCAGGCCGACCTGATGGTCGTCTCGGGCACGGTGACGGACAAGATGGCCCCGGCCGTGAAGCGCCTGTACGAACAGATGCCCGAGCCGAAGTACGTCATCTCCTTCGGGGCCTGCTCCAACTGCGGGGGCCCGTACTGGGACTCCTACTCCGTCACCAAGGGCGTCGACCAGATCATCCCGGTGGACGTGTACGTCCCGGGCTGCCCGCCGCGTCCTGAGGCGCTGCTCCAGGGGATTCTGAAGCTCCAGGAGAAGATCGCGCGCGAGTCGCTGGGGGAGCGGTACGCGGGCGCGGCGGGGCGTCCGTCCACGGCGGCGCTGCAGAGTGGGTTGGTTAAGGCGCCGGCTGGGGCGGGGGCTGGTGTCGGTGCCGGTGGGGCTGGCGGTGCCGGTGGTGTCGGCAGTGCTGACGGTGGCGGTGCTGACGGTGCCAGTGGTGGCGGTGCCGGTACAAAGGGTGCCGGTGGCGGCGGTGTCGCTGGTGCCGACGGTAGTGAGGGTGCCGACGCGGGGGAGGCCGACCGATGACCACGATCGGCTGGCTGCCCGCCCCTGTCGAGGACCTCTTCGGCCAGGAGGCCACGGCCGAGGAGTCGTACGAGGTCCTGACGGTCGACGTACCCCCGACCTCCTGGATCGCGGCGCTGGAGACGGCCCGCGACCAGCTCGGCTGCACCTACTTCGACTGGCTGAGCGCGGTCGACGAACCGGGTACGGGCTTCCGCGTCGCGGCCCACGTCGCCGCCCTGTCTCCGGTACGGCGGCTGCTGGTCCGTACGACGGTCCCGCACGAGGCGCCGACGCTGCCCTCGGCCGTGGGCGTCTACGCGGGCGCGGCCTGGCACGAACGCGAGACGCACGAAATGTTCGGCGTGGTGTTCGCCGACCACCCTGCGCTGGACCACCTGCTCCTCCCGGACAACTTCGAGGGTCACCCCCTGCGCAAGGACTTCGTCCTGGCAGCCCGCGTGGCCAAGGCCTGGCCCGGAGCCAAGGAACCCGGGGAGTCCGAACACGGCGGCCCGAAGCGCCGCCAGATGCTGCCCCCCGGCGTCCCCGACCCGAACGAATGGGGCCCCTTGAAGGGCCAGCTCCCGCCTGCCCCGGCTCGCCCGGCCCGGGGCGCGGGGCGCACGGCGGGGGAGCGTCCGGCACGGGCTGCGGGGGAGCGGCCGGTGCGGCGGGCTCGTACTGCGGCGGAGGGCTCGGCGAGCCAGGCGGGGGCCCCTGCGGCTGGAGCACCGGCGGGTGCCGCGCCGCGTCGCGCCCGTACGGCGGCGGAGGGTTCCGCGAGCCAGACGGAGGCCCCGGCGGGCGCCGCTCCTGCGGCGGAATCGCCGGAGGGTGCGGAGCGGCGGCGCGCGCGTACGGCGGCGGAGGGGTCGGTCAGCCAGCAAGGGGCGGCCTCGGAGGGTGGAACTCCTGCGGCGGCCCCGGCGCGGCGTGCCCGTACGGCGGCAGAGGGCTCGGTCAGCCAGGCCGCCGCTGAGGGCGCCGAGTCCTCGACGGCCGCTGAGGGTGCCGAGTCCTCGACAGCGGCGGGTGCGTCTCCGGCGGATCCGTCGGGCACCGGCCCGACGCCGACCACGCCCGGAACGCCGGCCACGCCACGCCGCGCGCGGAGCGCCGACGAGGGCTCGGCGACCCAGCGGGCCGAGGCGGCGGCGGAGACGACGACCGGTGGAGCGGAGGAACGCGGGGCGGCGGAGGAACGCGGAGCGGGGGATGGCCGAGACGCGGCCGCGACCGGTACCCCGTCCGCCCGGCGTGCGCGCAGCGCGAGCGAAGGCTCGGCGTCGCAGCGCCCGGGAACGGGCGCAACCGCGGCTGGTCCTCGCCGATCGCGCACCGCCTCGGAGGGCTCCGCGACCCAGAGGGCCGCGTCCGATGCGGCCGCACCGGAGGCGGCGTCGCCTGGCGCGGCGTCCGACACGCCTGCACCGGGTCCGGCGTCGACCGGCGCGGCGTCCGCTGGTGAGGCGGGCCAGGCCGCCCCGTCCTCGACCCCATCGGCCACTCGGAAGCCCCCCAAGGCCCCCCGCAGCCCGGACGCCCCGTGGCACCACGCCCGCCCGGCCTTCGACGAGCCCGAGCCTGAGCCGGAGCGACGAGCCGAGCCGGAGCCGCAGACGCAGGACGAGCCGGAGCGACGAGCCGAGCCCGAGCCGCAGGACGAGTTGGCGCAACGCGTCGAGCCCGAGCCGCGGACCGAGAACGAGCCGGCGCCGGAGACCGCCGAGAAGCCCGCGGCATCCGCCGAGCCTGATGCTCCGAAGGCGCAGGCCGATGCCGAGGCGGAGGTCCAGGTCGAGGTCGCCCCGCGCCCCGACAGCGAGCCGCGCCCCGCAACCGATGCAAAGCCCGAGTCGGCCCCCGATCAGCCCAAGCCCGGCAAGGCAGCCACCCCCGCAGACGCAGACCGCACAGACGCAGCCCCCACCGACCCCACCGCCGACGACACAAACCCCGCAGGAGGCCCGCAGTGAACGACGCGCTCGACGTCACCCTGCGACTCCTGATCGTCTTCGTCGTCTTCCTCACGTTCCCCCTGATCATCGGTCAGACCGAGCACAAGGTGATGGCCCATATGCAGGGCCGCCTCGGCCCGATGTACGCCGGCGGCTTCCACGGCTGGGCCCAGCTCGTCGCCGACGGCGTGAAGTTCGCGCAGAAGGAGGACGTCGTCCCGGCCGGCGCGGACCGCCGTATCTTCCAGCTCGCCCCTGCCGTGGCCCTCCTCCCGTACCTGCTCGTCCTCCTCGCCATCCCCATCGGCCCGGGCGAGGGCGCGGTCGGCGAGGTCATCGACGCGGGCATCTTCTTCGTACTCGCCGTCATGGGCGTAGGCGTCCTCGGCTCCCTCATGGCCGGCTGGGCATCCGCCAACAAGTTCTCCCTCCTCGGCGGCCTGCGCACCGCCGCCCAGCTCCTCGCCTACGAACTCCCGATGCTGCTCGCCGCCGCCTCCGTGGCGATGGCGGCCGGCACTGTCTCCCTCCCCGGCATCCTCGACGCCTTCGAGTGGTGGTGGCTGCCCTGGCAGATCGTCGGCGCGATCGTCTTCTTCGTCGCGGGACTGGCCGAGCTCCAGCGCCCGCCGTTCGACATGCCCGTCGCCGACTCAGAGATCATCTTCGGCGCCTACACCGAGTACACCGGCCTCCGCTTCGCCCTCTTCCTTCTCGCCGAGTACGCCGGAATCGTCGTCCTGTGCGGCCTGACCACCGTCCTCTTCCTGGGCGGCTGGCACGGGCCCTGGGGCGCCGACGGCCTCGGCTGGGTCTGGACCCTGCTGAAGACCGCCGTCCTCGCCTTCATCGTGATCTGGCTCCGCGTCACCTACCCCCGCCTCCGTGAGGACCAGCTCCAGAAGCTCTCCTGGACCCTCCTCGTCCCCCTTTCCCTCGCCCAGATCGCCCTCACCGGCATCGTCAAGGTGGTGATCCAGTAACCATGGCTGCGCCTCTACCGCCCTCCCGGCCCCGCATTCCTGGCAGCGGCCTCGCCAAGGGTCTGGCCGTCACCCTCCGCACGATGACGAAGAAGCACGTCACCGCGCAGTACCCGGACACCCAGCCCGACCTCCCGCCCCGCACCCGCGGCGTGATCGGCCTGTTCGAGGAGAACTGCACGGTCTGCATGCTGTGCGCCCGCGAGTGCCCGGACTGGTGCATCTACATCGACTCCCACAAGGAGACGGTCCCGGCGGCGACCCCTGGCGGCCGCGAACGCAGCCGCAACGTCCTCGACCGCTTCGCCATCGACTTCTCCCTGTGCATGTACTGCGGTATCTGCATCGAGGTCTGTCCTTTCGACGCCCTGTTCTGGTCTCCGGAGTTCGAGTACGCCGAGACCGACATCCGCGACCTCACCCACGAACGCGACAAGCTCCGCGATTGGATGTGGACCGTCCCGGCCCCGCCCGCCCTCGACCCCGGTGCCGAGGAGCCCAAGGAGATCGCCGCCGCCCGCAAGACCGCCGAGAAGCTGGCCGCCCAGCAGGAGGCCGCAGCCGCCGAGCCCACCACCCAGGCCGCAGCCGCCGAGCCCGCCGCCCCCAGCACGACCGAGCCGCACGCCGAGGAGCAGGCCCGCGCCGCCGAGCAGCCCACCCGGCCGGCGGGGGAGTCCCGGCAGCAGACGGACCAGCCGAGGCAGGAGGGCAGGGAATGACCCTCGCCGCAACCGCAGGCCTCCTCGCGGCGGTCCCGACCAGCGGGGCCGCCGCCGAAAACCACGGCTTCCTCTCCCCGACCGGCGTCGAGATCGCCTTCCTCCTCGTCGGCCTGGTCACCTTCGGCGCCGCGCTGATCACCGTCACCACCCGGCAGCTGGTGCACGCCGCCCTGTGGCTGGTGGTCACCCTCGGCGGCCTCGCCGTCGAGTACCTCCTGCTCACCGCCGAGTTCATCGCATGGGTGCAGGTCCTCATCTACGTCGGTTCCGTCGTCGTCCTCCTCCTGTTCGGTCTGATGCTGACCAAGGCCCCCATCGGCCGCTCCCCGGACGCCGACTCCGGCAACCGCTGGGCCGCCCTCACCGTGGCCGTCGCCGCCGCGGCCGCGCTGATCTGGGTGGTCGTCGACGCCTTCCGCACCACCTGGATCGACCTCGACGGCCCCGCCGCCGGCTCCACCAAGGCCACCGGCGAGAGCCTCTTCCAGAACTGGGTCCTCCCCTTCGAGGCCCTCTCCGTCCTCCTCCTCGCCGCCCTGGTCGGCGCGATCGTCCTGTCCCGCAAGGCGAAGGCGGAGTCGAGCTCTCCCCCTGTGAACTCCCGGTCCGCGACCGGGAGTTCCCCATCCGTCCCGGATTCCCGGAATCACCCGATCGGGCGAAATGGATCGTCCGAGGGAACTGAGCCGGCCGAGCAGGAAGGCGCCCGCTGATGCACCTCGCCTATCCCGCCGTACTCTCCGCTCTCCTCTTCTGCACCGGCCTGTACGGCGTCCTCGCCCGGCGCAACGCGATCCTGGTCCTGATGTCCGTCGAGCTGATGCTCAACGCCGTCAACCTCAACCTGGTCGCCTTCGACGTCTGGCTCAGCAAGACCGCCGAGGAGACCCTGCACTCCGGCCAGGCCCTGACCCTGTTCACCATCACCATCGCCGCCGCCGAGATCGGCATCGGCCTGGCGATCGTCCTCGCCGTCTACCGCAACCGCGGCACCTCGGACATCGACAAGCTCCGCGACACCGCCGAGAGCCACGGCACCGACGGCCCCGACCGCGACGCCCTCACGGCCCCGCGGGCCGAGAAGGCTGAGGCCACCGCGTGACCACGACCACCCTCGCCGCACTCGTCCCCCTCCTTCCGTTCCTCGGTGCCGCATCAGGCCTGCTCCTGGGCCGCACCGCCCCGGGCTTCGTCCGCCCGCTCGCCGTCCTGCCGACGCTCGCGTCCCTCGTGCTCGCCGCGGTGGTCGCCCTGCGCCAGGGCGGCGACCAGGCGATCGACGCCGCGACCGAGCTCACGCCCACCGGCTCGGTCCCGATCGAACTCGCCCTGCACGTCGACGGCTTCGCAGCCCTGGTCGCCGTCCTGGTCGGCGTCGTCGCCACCTGCGTGCAGATCTACTCGACGGGCTACCTGCGCGAGGACCCGCGCTACCCCTCGTACGCCGCTCTCGTCTCCCTGTTCACCTCCGCGATGCTGCTCGTCGTCTACTCCGGCGACCTGATGGTGCTGCTGGTCGGCTGGGAGATCATGGGCATCTGCTCTTACTTCCTGGTCGGCCACTACTGGGAGACCCCGGAGGCCCGCGCCGCCTCCATCAAGGCCTTCCTCGTGACCAAGCTCGGCGACGTCCCCTTCCTCATCGGTCTGTTCGCCCTGGCCACCGACGCCGGCTCCTTCCGCATCACGAAGGTCCTCGGCACCGTCGCGAGCGGCGGACTCGACCACCCGACCCTGATCGCCCTGCTGCTCCTCGCGGGCGTGGCCGGCAAGTCGGCGCAGTTCCCGCTGCACACCTGGCTCCCCGACGCGATGGCGGGCCCGACGCCCGTCTCCGCGCTGATCCACGCCGCGACGATGGTCGCCGCCGGTGTCTACTTCATCGCCCGGCTCCTCCCGGTCTTCGCGGCCTCCCAGGCCGCGATGATCGTCCTCGCCGTCATGGCCGCCGTCACGATGCTCGGCTCGGGCCTCGCCGCCCTCGCCCAGGACGACATCAAGCGCGTCCTCGCCTACTCGACGATCGGCCAGCTCGGTTACATGACCGGCGCCCTCGCCGTCGCCGACCGCGGTGCCGCCGTCTTCCACCTCCTCTCGCACGGCGCCTTCAAGGCGCTGCTCTTCCTCGCGGCCGGCGTGATCATCCACGCCGCCGGCACCAACTCGCTGGCCGCCATGTCCCGCATGAGCCACCTGCGCGACCGCGTCCCCGACGCCTACTGGACGATGACCGTGGCGCTCCTCGCGCTCGCCGCGATCCCGCCGTTCAGCGGCTTCTTCTCCAAGGAGTCCGTCCTCGGCGCCGCCGAACACGTCGCCACCGGCCACACCGAGCACGCCCCCGGCGCCGCAGGCTGGACGGTCCTCGTGGCAGGCGTGATCACGGCCCTGCTCACCGCCGCCTACGCGATGCGCCTGTGGCTGCTGGCCTTCCGCGGACGTGGGGCCGAGGCCCCCGACCACGGCAGGCAGCCGCTGACGATGACCGTGGTGCTGTGGGTGCTCGCCGCCCCGTCCCTCGCCGTCGGCGCGCTCGCCTACCGCGTGCTCCCCGACTGGTTCGACGGCAACGACCTCGCCCCGACCCTCACCACGTCCGTCGTCGGCACCGGCGTGGCCCTGGTCGGCGGCATCGTCACCTACGCCGCCTGGCGGCACACCACGGCCGTGGCGGCCCGCGTCCCGCTGGGTGCGGTCGCGGCACACCCCGAGGGCGACGCGGCCCAGGTCGAGGCCGAGGCCATCGCCAGCCACGCGCCCGTGTACGGGGGAGTGGCGTACGCACCCGACCCCGCCGACCCCGGGCGGCTGCTGCTCGGCCCGCTGCACCGGCCCGCGGCCGTCGGCTTCCACCTCGACGCCGTGTACCGGGCGCTGTTCGTCCGCCCGGTCCAGGGCGGCGCGAGTCTCGTCCGGTTCCTCGACCGCGAGGTCGTCGACACCTACGTACGCGGCGCGGGGGCCCTACCTCGCTGGCTCGGCATCGCCGTACGGCGCGCCCAGACCGGCAATGTGCAGACCTATGTGAGCGCGCTGCTCGCCGGCACCGTCGTCCTGGCGGTCGCTGTCGTCCTCGTCGCCACAGGAGCGTGAGCAGGCGTGATCGATATCAACGAGTCCGTGATGCAGTTCCTTCTGGCATTCGTCGTCGTCGGCCCGCTCCTCGGCGCCGCCGCCGCTCTCCTGCCCGCCCCGCCCGGACTGAAGGGGAAGTCGCCCGAGCAGGCCGTGCTGAGGCACGGCGTGACCGTCACCGGCGTCGTCCTCATCGCCGCGATCGTCCTCGCGCTCGGCTTCGACCACGACCAGCCGTCGAAGATGCAGGCCAGCACGGACATCAGCTGGATCCCCGCACTCGACGTGCGCATCCACCTCGGCATCGACGGCATCTCCCTGCCCCTTCTGGTCCTGACCGCGCTGCTGACCTTCCTCTGCGCGCTCTACTCGTACTTCAAGATGCCCTCGGGCCCGACCCCGAAGGCCTTCGTCGCACTGCTGCTCGTCCTGGAGTCCGGCACCCTCGCCACCTTCGCCGTCCTCGACCTGCTGCTCTTCTTCCTCGCCTTCGAGATCGTCCTGATCCCGATGTACTTCCTCATCGCCCGCTGGGGCGGCGAAGGCCGAAGCCAGGCCGCCTGGAAGTTCATCCTCTTCACGCTGCTCGGCTCCGTGGTCATGCTGCTCGGCCTGCTCCTGATCGGCATCAAGGCGGGCACGTTCGACATGGTGGCACTCGCCACTGACAACGGCCGGTCACTGACCACATCCGTGCAGGTCATCGCGGTTTTGGCGATCGGGATCGGGCTCGCGGTCAAGACGCCGATGTGGCCGCTGCACAGCTGGCTGCCCGACGCCCACACCGCCGCGCCGACCGTCGGCTCTGTCCTGCTGGCCGGCGTCCTGCTCAAGATGGGTACATACGGGTTCGTCCGGATTCTGCTGCCGATCGCTCCTGACGGCTTCGCCGACTTCGCGCCCTACCTCGCCGCCTTCGCCGTCGTCGGGATCATCTACGGATCCCTCGCCTGCCTCGCCCTCGCCAAGCGGGGCGCGAAGGGCGACCTCAAGCGCCTCATCGCCTACTCCTCCGTCGGCCACATGGGCTTCGTGCTGCTCGGCATCGCGACCATGACCCCGACCGGCCTGAACGGCGCCCTGTTCGCCAACGTCGCCCACGGCCTCATCACCGGCCTGCTCTTCTTCCTGGTCGGCGCGCTGAAGGACCGTACGGGCACGACCGACCTCGACGCCCTCGCCGAGCAGACCGGCGCCGCGCTGTACGGCAAGGCCCCGCGCCTTGGCGGACTGCTCGCCTTCGGCGCGGTCGCCTCGCTCGGACTGCCGGGCCTCGCCGGGTTCTGGGGCGAGATGCTCGCGCTGTTCGGCGCGTTCGAGCCCGCCGCCGAGCTCAGCCGCCCGGCCTTCCTCACCTTCATGGCCATCGGCGCCTTCGGCACCCTGCTCACGGCCGCGTACCTGCTCGTCGTGGTCCGCCGCGTCTGCATGGGCGCCGCGCCGCAGGAAGCCCCGAAGCTCGCCGACGTCCAGACGTACGAGTTCGCGGCCTGGGCCCCGCTCGTCGCCCTCACCGTCGTCGCCGGACTGTGGCCGAAGACCCTCCTCGGCCTGACCGACCCGGCCGTGCAGCAGCTCCTCGCAGGAGGCACCCGATGAGCTCCCTGGCCCAGCCCCTGGCCGAGTCGCTGGTCCAGTCCGTCGACTGGCTCGCCATCGCGCCGCCCACCGTCGCGGCGGCCGTCGCACTCGTGGTCCTCGTCGCCGACCTGTTCGTCGCGGAGAACAGGAAGGCCCTGCTCGGCTGGACGTCCGTAGCCGGCCTGGCGGCCTCCGCGCTCCTGCTGCTGCCCCTCCTGGACGGCGACCGCTCCACCTTCTGCCTCACCGGCGACCCCGGCGTCTGCAGCTACACGGCCGACCGCTTCACGCTCGTCATCCAGTTCCTGGTCCTCGGCGGGGCCCTCCTCGCGGCCCTCCTGTCGGTCACCGCCCTCAAGGACGCCAAGAAGGAACTCCCCGAAGGGGAGTTCTGGTTCCTGCTGCTCTCCTCCGCCGCCGGAGCCGCCCTCCTGCCCGCCTCCCGAGACCTGGCGACCCTCATCGTCGCCCTCGAAGTCGCCTCTCTCCCGGCGTTCGCGCTGGTCGGCCTCCGCTTCGGGGACCGCAAGTCCTCCGAAGCGGCTCTGAAGTTCTTCCTGTCCTCGGTCACCGCGACCGCGGTCAGCCTCATGGGCATCAGCTTCGTCTACGCCTCGACAGGCACCCTCTACCTGACCCAGATCGCCGAGCGGATCCAGAACGTCGACGGACAGCTCGACATCCTCGCCCAGACCGGAGTCGTCCTCACCCTGGTCGGCTTCGCCTTCAAGACAGCCGCCGTGCCCTTCCACTTCTGGGTGCCGGACACCTATGTGGGCGCGCCCCTGCCGGTAGCCGCCTACCTGTCGGTCGTCGGCAAGGCGGTCGGCTTCACCGGCCTGATCCTCGTCACGGTCATCGCCCTCCCGTCGTACGCCGACGTCTGGGGACCGGCCCTCGCGGCGCTCGCCGCCCTCACCATGACCGTCGGCAACGTCGGCGCTCTGCGCCAGCAGGCCACGCGCGCGTACAGCGCTGTACGCCTGCTCGCCTGGTCCTCCGTCGGCCAGGCCGGCTACCTCCTGGTGCCGATCGCCGCCGCCGCGTACTCGGACGACGCCGAGCGGTCCATCGGCTCCACCGTCGCCTACGCGCTCATGTACGCCGCCGTGAACCTCGGCGCCTTCGCGGTGGCCGCACTCGTCGGCCGTACGAAAACCCTCAACCGCCTCAGCGACTACCGCGGCCTGTACGCGCGCAACCCCCTCTCCGCCCTGACCCTGGCCTTCTTCCTGCTCTGCCTCGCCGGACTCCCGCCGGGCATCATCGGCCTGTTCGCCAAGGTCACCGTCTTCTCCGCCGCCGTCGACGCGGGCCTCGGCTGGCTGGCCGTGGTCATGGCCGTCAACGTCGTGATCGCGCTGTTCTACTACCTCCAGTGGACGGCCCTGCTGTTCCGCGGCCCCGAGGGTGAGGCCGTCAAGCACCTTCTCCCCGCGCCCGTGACGGCCACGATGGCCCTCACCGGTGTCGTCGGCATCGCCCTGTCCGGAGCCCCCCAGCTGATCCTGCGTTTCGCCGACACCGGGCTCTTCTGAGCCCTGGCGCATTCCGCACGCGCGCGTGGAGCGTCCCACGCCCCGCCCGCGTGCCGGCGCCCTCACCCGGACGGCCCACGCCCGCCGCCGAACATGCCAGGGAACCCGTGGCCCTCGCCTGGCGTTGACCAGTACGGAAGGGTCCACTGGACGTGACACCACGGCACCAGTGGCATCGCAGATCGAGCAGCAAAGGGTTCCCCTGCCGCACGACTTGGAGGGCGTACCGTGCACCGCCGGCACAACGGGCTCAGGACCGCAGTACTCCTCGGGGGACTGTCCGCACTCATCATCGTCATCGGCAGCTTCTTCGGCCGTATGGGGCTCGTCGTCGCGGTCCTGATCGCGCTGGGCACGAACGCCTACGCGTACTGGAACAGCGACAAGCTGGCGCTACGCGCGATGCGCGCCCGCCCGGTCAGCGAGTTCGAGGCCCCGGGGCTCTACCGCATGGTCCGCGACCTCTCCACGCAGGCCCGCCAGCCCATGCCCCGCCTCTACATCTCGCCGACGGAGGCGCCGAACGCGTTCGCGACGGGCCGCAACCCGCGCAACGCCGCCGTGTGCTGCACCGAAGGCATCCTGCGCCTCCTCGACGAGCGCGAGCTGCGCGGCGTCATCGGCCACGAGCTCAGCCACGTCTACAACCGCGACATCCTCATCTCGTCCGTCGCTGGCGCCCTCGCCTCGGTGATCATGTTCCTGGTCAACTTCGCCTGGCTGATCCCGATCGGCCGCTCCGACGACGACGAGGGCCCCGGCATTCTCGGCATGCTGCTCATCATGATCCTGGGCCCGCTCGCGGCCAGCCTGATCCAGCTGGCCATCAGCCGCTCCAGGGAGTACGAGGCCGACGCCTCCGGCGCCCAGCTCACCGGCGACCCGCTCGCCCTCGCCAGTGCCCTGCGCAAGCTCGAACTCGGGACCAAGCAGCTCCCGCTGCCCCCCGAGCCCCGCATCGAGACCGCCAGTCACATGATGATCGCGAACCCCTTCCGTCCGGGGCAGGGGTTCTCCAAGATGTTCTCCACCCACCCGCCGATGGCGGACCGTATCGCCCGGCTCGAAAAGATGGCAGGCCCCCCACAGTGAAGACCATCCTCAACGTCATCTGGCTCGTTCTGAGCGGCTTCTGGCTGTTCCTCGGCTACATGCTCGCGGGCCTTCTGCTCTGCATCACCGTCATCGGCATCCCGTTCGGCATCGCGGCCTTCCGCATCGGCATCTACGCCTTGTGGCCCTTCGGGTACACCACTGTCGAGCGCCGCGACGCCGGAGCGCCCTCCTGCATAGGCAACGTCCTGTGGCTGGTCCTCGCGGGCTGGTGGCTGGCCATCAGCCACATCGTCACCGGTATCGCCCTGTGCGTCACGATCATCGGCATCCCGTTCGGCATCGCCAACTTCAAGCTGATCCCGGTGTCGCTGTTCCCGCTGGGCCGCGAAATCGTCTCGACGGACCAGCCGTTCTCGTCGCGCTGGTAGGTGCGGCGGGGCGGGCAAGCCGACCGCAGGTTTTCCACAACCCGGGAGTTGTCCACAGGCCGGACCGATTGTCAGTGGCGGCTTGCATCATGAACGCATGACCGAGAACGAGCAGTTGCTGACGAGGGTGGCGGACAAGGCCCGCAACACCCGCCCGTGGGGCTGGCCTTCACTCCCCGACCCCGTGGACGCGGGCACCCTGGCCCGCGCCGAGGCCGCCCTCGGCTTCCGCCTCCCCCCACTGCTCGCCGACCTCTACCTGCGCATAGGAGATGGCGGATTCGGCCCGGAGTACGGTCTGTTGCCCCTGCTCGACAGCCCACCGGCCGGCGAGCCCGCCGCCGTCACGCAGTACCTCGCCAACCGCGAGAGCGCCCGCAAGGATCCTGACTGGCCCTGGCCCGAAGGCGTCCTGCCGATATCCCACTGGGGCTGCGCGATGTACGCGTGTGTGGACTGCCGCAGCCCCCAGGCCGCCGTCCTGCTCTTCGAACCGAACGCCGACGACGCCGACCAGGCGTGGTACGTGGACGCCCCGAGCCTCACGGACTGGCTGCGCGACTGGGTCGACGGCACGGGGTGGTACGAGGAGATGAACGAGGAGCTGGAGATGGCTCCTTGGGCCGAGTTCCGCATACGTACGGCGGTGGCGCGGGCCTCTTGAGGAGGCGCGGACCGGCGGTTGCCGACTGGGCCGACGGCCGCTGGGGCGGACTGCTCGTCGTCCGCGTACGGCGACTGCGTGAGTTTGCCGTTGGCGGTCCAGCGCTCCGACGGCGCGAGTGCGCTGTCGACGGTCGAACGGCCCCCTCTCGCCGACTCGGCCGACGCCCCGTCCAGCGAGCCGCAACGGCTGCTCAGCAGACCCGGCTACCTGTCGCGTCCACGCGCCTCCGGTGACGTCCGGTGCGTGCTGCTGCCTGCTCCCGGCCAGTGCGTCCAGCGGACATGCCACCAGCTGCCCGAACCGCCGACCGGGGGCCCCTCGCCCGGACGGCCGCACGCGCCCGAGCCCACCGGCCCTCAACAGCGGCCCCGACGGCTGCACCGGCCTACCGCCCGCTGCCACCCGCCCGCTCCACCACCCACCGCCGAACCGCGTACGCCACCACACCTGCCACCAGCACGCCCGCACCGGTGACGACCGACACCCCCGGAAGCGAGAACGCCAGCACCACGCACCCGAGAAGCCCCACCGTCGGCACGACCCGCGCAGTCGGTTTCGAGTCGAGAGTCCAGGCCGACGCGTTGGCCACCGCGTAGTACGCCAGCACACCGAAGGAGGAGAACCCGATCGCGCCCCGCACGTCCACCGTGGCGGCCAGGACCGTGACCACCGCACCCACGGCCAGCTCCGCGCGGTGCGGCACCTGGAAGCGCGGATGCACCGCGGCCAGGGCGCCGGGCAGATGCCGGTCGCGGGCCATGGCCAGCGTCGTTCGCGAGACGCCCAGGATCAGGGCGAGCAGCGAGCCCAACGCGGCGACGGCCGCACCAACCCGCACCACCGGCGCCAGCTCCGGCACCCCGGCGGCCCGCACCGCGTCGGCCAGCGGCGCGCCCGCGTCCCCGAGCCGCTCCGCCCCCAGCACGGAAAGGACAGCCACCGCCACACAGGCGTACACCGCCAGCGCGATGCCCAGGGCCAGCGGAATCGCCCGGGGGATCGTGCGTGCCGGATCCCGCACCTCCTCACCGAGGGTCGCGATCCGCGCGTACCCGGCGAACGCGAAGAACAGCAGCCCCGCCGCCTGCAGCACCCCGCCCACGCTGCCCGAGGCCCCGACGTCCAGGCGTCCGGCATCGGACTCCCCGGAACCCAGACACACGACTACCACACAAGCGAGGACAGCCAGGACCACCGCAACGATCGCCCGGGTCAGCCAGGCGGACTTCTGGACGCCGCCGTAGTTCACCGCGGTCAGCGCCACCACGGCCGCGACCGCCACCGCGTGCGCCTGCCCCGGCCAGACGTACGAGCCCACCGTCAGCGCCATCGCCGCACAGGAGGCCGTTTTGCCCACCACGAACGACCAGCCCGCGAGATACCCCCAGAACTCCCCGAGGCGCTCGCGGCCGTACACGTACGTGCCGCCCGAGGCCGGATACAGCGCCGCCAGCCGTGCCGACGAAGTGGCGTTGCAGTAGGCGACCACGGCCGCGAGCGCGAGCCCGAGCAGCAGGCCGGATCCGGCCGCGTGCGCCGCGGGTGCCAGGGCGGCGAAGATCCCGGCCCCGATCATCGAACCGAGCCCGATGACCACGGCGTCTCCGACGCCCAGCGTGCGTCGCAGCTCGGAAGGAGCACGGGAGCCTGTCATGGCCCGAACCCTACTGATCAGTGCAACCGAGGGGTGCCGCAGTGACGTCCTGTTCATCAACAAGGCACGAACAAGCGCGCCACGAGCCCGTCTCACCGCCGAGCGGCACGCAGCGCGCAATGCACACGCACATCGCGCCACGCACAACCTGTCCGCACGGAAGTCACACAGGTCGGACAGTGACAGCACAGCGCGGAAGGGCAGGTTCAGGGCATGACCATCATCAGCTGGATCATCCTGGGGCTGTTGGCCGGGGCCATCGCCAAGTTCCTGCTGCCGGGGCGCGACCCGGGCGGCTTCATCGGCACGACGATCATCGGCATCTCGGGCGCGTTCATCGGTGGCTGGATCTCGGCCCGCTGGCTGGACCACCCGATCACCAAGGACTTCTACGACGGCGCCACCTGGGCCGCCGCGATCGGCGGCTCGCTCGTGCTCCTGATCGCCTACCGCATCCTGTTCGGCCACTCGCGCAACTGAGCGAGGAGTGCATCCCCGGACCGCAGCCGGCAGGCGAGATGGGTGGGCACCGACGGTGCCCACCCTTCCTCGTACCTCCTACGCCCGTGAGTCAGCGACTCACCGGTAGTTCACGAACTGAATCGCGAAGTCGAAGTCCTTGCCCTTCAGCAGGGCGATCACGGCCTGCAGGTCGTCCCGGCTCTTCGAGCTGACCCGCAGCTCGTCGCCCTGCACCTGCGCCTTCACGCCCTTCGGGCCTTCGTCGCGAATGATCTTCGCCACCTTCTTCGCGTTCTCCTGGGAGATGCCCTCCTGGATCTCCGCGAAGATCTTGTACTCCTTGCCCGAGAGCTGGGGCTCGCCCGCGTCCAGGGCCTTCAGCGAGATCCCGCGCTTGATCAGCTTGGACTGGAAGACGTCGAGGACAGCCTTCACCCGGTCCTCGGAGTTCGCCTCCATCAGGATCTTTTCACCGGACCACGAGATCGAGGCACCCACGCCCTTGAAGTCGTAGCGCTGCGAGATCTCCTTGGCGGCCTGGTTGAGGGCGTTGTCGACCTCCTGCCGCTCGACCTTCGAGACGATGTCGAAACTGGAGTCGGCCATGTCCTGTGGCTCCTTGTATCGAGGTGCGTGTGGGGTGCGTATCGGCGGGCGTGGGGGTGGCCGCCGAGCCCGGGCCAGCCCGGACCGCATCCGGACAAGCCTAGCCACCCGGCGTCCCCCGGGAGGCGATCAATCGGGTGGCGAAGCACCCCTGTGCATCGGGTATTGTTTACGTCGTTGCCAGGGAGCACCGCCGAAAAGCGGTTCGAACGGCAGCAAACCCGGCGGTGTGCCCGAGCGGCCAAAGGGAGCAGACTGTAAATCTGCCGGCTCAGCCTTCCCAGGTTCGAATCCTGGCGCCGCCACACTGGGGAAGACCCCCTCCGATCTGCGGAAACGTGGATCGGAGGGGGTTTTCGCGTTCCTGCGTCGCGACCGGGGCACACTGACCCCATGGCCACGCGTCGCAGAAGCTGCCCCGAGTGCCGTCGTGAGATCGCCGTCGTCGCCGGTCGGTTCGCGCGGCACGATCCGCCCGGGGCGCGGGAGAACGGGGAACTCGTGTCGTGCCCGGGATCCCGGCGACAGGCGCAACTCGGGGCAGTGCAGCCGGCCCTGGACGGGTACGCGGTGCCCGAGTTCCCCGGGCAGCTGCCGCTCTTCTGAGGGCCTGAAGGCGCCCCACCGAGGCCCCGAAACTCCCCCGACACTCAGGTGGCCGTCCGCACATCCATCCACGTCACCAGGCCGCCCGCGTCGAACCGGTACACATGCTCGACGGTCTCCTGCGCCCACCGGTCACCCGACGCGTCGCGCATCCCCGGCCGTACGGTCGCCACCACCGTCTCGCCGTCCTCGTCCGGACGCAGGCCCTCCAGTCGTACGAGGGGATGCCCGGCGGCGAACTGCCGCGCCCAGTACGCGCGTACCGCCTCGCGGCCGTGCAGCCGGACTCCGTCGAGAACGTTCGGCCAGTCCACGTCGGGCGCGAGACACCGTTCCATGTAGGCCTCTCGCTCGTCCGTCGAGAAGACCTCGTACATGCGCCGCAGCAGCGCCTCCTGCGCGGCGGGAACCCCGTCGGTGCCCAACGTCAGTTACCCGCCACCGACTTCACCGCCACCGACACCGGAGCCGACCCGCTGATCAGTTCGAGCGTCAGACCGGCCGTCGCCGGGGTGTCGAGCAACTCCGCGAGTACGGCGGCCACGTCGTCACGCGGAATGGGGCCGCGGCCGGTGTGTGCCTCCAGGCGTACCAGGCCGGTTCCGGCGTCGTTCGTCAGCATGCCGGGGCGCAGGATCGTCCAGTCCAGGGCGTCCAGGCCGCGGACGTACTCGTCGGCGGCGCCCTTGGCGCGCAGGTAGACGTCGAAGACGTCGTCGCCCTCGTGCCGCGGGTCCGCACCCATCGACGACACCACCAGGAAGCGCCGTACGCCCGCCTGGACCGCCCCGTCCGCGAACAGCACCGCCGCTCCCTTGTCCACCGTGTCCTTGCGGGCCGTCCCGCTGCCGGGGCCGGCGCCGGCAGCGAAGACCACCGCGTCCGCGCCCCGCAACCGGGTCGCGACCTCCTCCACCGAGGCCGACTCCAGGTCCAGCACGACGGGTTCGGCACCGGCCTCCCGCAGGTCGCCGCTCTGTTCGGCCTTGCGGATGATCCCCGCTACCTCGTCCCCGCGCGCGGCGAGCAGCTTCTCCAGCCGCAGCGCGATCTGACCATGACCACCAGCGATGACAATGCGCATGTTTCCGACCGTACGCCCGGACGGACGCATCCGCCGCACGACTTCAGTCACGCCTCACATCACGCGAGCGCACGGCCCACGCCCCTGTGGTGCACAGCGCGCGTCCCCGGGCACACAACCCACGCGCGGGCACCGGGCGCACGAGTCGCAGGCACACCCCGGCGCACTCCCACCGCTCACGACAACTCCCCCCGCCCCTGCCGCGGCAACCCCAACTCCGCGGCCACAGCCGAGTTGCAGTACTCCCGCACCGCGCTCGTCCGTGCCACCACGCGCCCCCGATGCACCACGATGCGGCTGTACGCGAGGGACAGCGCTCCGGCCAGCCGTTCCCCGCGTACCGCCAGCAACTCGGCCGGGAAGCCCGCCTCCACCCGTACCTCGGGCAGGCCCAGCACCGAACGCGCCGACGCGCTCACCGCGTCGTAGGCGTCCTCGGGGCGTAGCCCGTGACGTGAGGAGAGCAGGTAGGCGGCCTCCAGCGGGTCCCCGCGTCCCACCGGGTTCGACACGTCCCTCAGGGCGCCGCTTCCGGCCGCGACGCGTACGCCGGCGGCGCGCAGCAGTCGTACGGGCGCCGTAGCCCGCCGTTCCACGCCCCCGCAGCCGCCCTGTGGCAGGCACACGACCGTCACCCCGGCCGCGGCGAGCTGGTCCGCAGTGCGGGAGGCGGCCTGGGCCGGCAGGCGCCCCAGGCCGCCGCACGGGCCGAGCGTCACACCGGGGCGCAGCCCGCCGGCCATCGCGGCGAGGCGGGCCAGGCGCGCCGGGTCGGTGGCGTCGGTGTGCAGGTCGACGGGGCAGCCGTGTTCCGAGGCGACCTCCAGGACCGCCTCCACGTAACCCGTCGGATCCGGGTCCAGGTCGGGACAGCCGCCGACCACCGAGGCGCCCATCTTCAGGGCGTCCCGGAGCATCGCGAGCCCGTCGGCGCCGGCCACACCTGTCAGCAGCCGGGGCATCGCCACCGTCGTCAACTCGGTGAGCCCGCGCAGCGAACGCCGTGCCTGCAGTACGGCGGCCAGCGCGCTCAGCTCCTGGACGTCGCCCACGCGCACGTGTGCCCTTAGCGCGGTCGCCCCGTGCCCGAGCTGCAGCAGGGCGGCCTCGGTGGCCCGGCGCTGGACGTCCGGGGGGTCGTACGAGACCGGGCCGCCGGCGTCGGCGGAGAGAGCGGTGTCGCCGTGGGCGTGCGGTTCGGCCGGGGCCGGCAGGAGCAGGTAGCCGGTGAGGTCCACGCGCGCACCGCACGCGCGCGTGCCGTCCCCCGCCAGGCTCCCCGCCGTACCGACCGCCTCGATGCGCCCGCCGACCAGCCGTACGTCCACGGTCCGGCCGTCGGTGAGCCGCGCCCCGCACAGCAGCAGTGCGGACGGGTCGGCCGGTCCGGACGAGCCCGACGAGGACGACGAGTGGGGCGGCTGGGGCTGACTGTCGGGCATCGCGTTCCAGAGGCTCGGGGCTGCGCATCGGGGCTGAGGGGACGGTGCTGGGAACTTCGCCGGGCACGCAAGATCACGCAGAGTGAGACGAGCCTAGGGTGACGATCCGGCCCTGGCGCGCAGGAGCGCAATAGTCGTACCGGTGTGGTCCGCCGAACGGGAGTCCCGCCGCGGTACCGCAGTGGCCTGCGAGGTGTCTGTGCAGCCCGCCGATCGGCCGCAGGGAGGTGCCGCGAAACGGATTTGGGTGAACGGCAGCCGAGCGTGTAATGTCTTCATCGCTCGCCCCAATAGCTCAGTCGGCAGAGCGTCTCCATGGTAAGGAGAAGGTCAACGGTTCGATTCCGTTTTGGGGCTCTGGTGTGAGAGGTTCCCGTCGCAAGGCGGGGCCCGATCGCATCGCAGCGGTGTAGCTCAGTCGGTAGAGCAAGCGGCTCATAATCGCTGTGTCACCGGTTCAAGTCCGGTCACCGCTACTGACAGTAGCCGATTGCGGGGTCGGTCCTTCGATCGGCTACTCTTTCTTGCGTTGAATCAGTCCATCCGTTCGTCTTAGGAGCACTCACGTGGCTGCCACCGACGTCCGCCCGAAGATCACGCTGGCCTGCGTGGAGTGCAAGGAGCGGAACTACATCACCAAGAAGAACCGGCGTAACAACCCGGACCGTCTTGAGATGAAGAAGCACTGCCCGCGTTGCAACGCGCACACCGCGCACCGCGAAACGCGATAAATCAGGCTCGTACGCGAGGCCGCCCCCACAGTCTGGGGGCGGCCTCGCGTCGTTTCCGCCCCGGTTACCGGTCGGTTCCGGCCGACCCGGGCAGCCACGCGGACCAGCAGGTCAGTCACAGCAGACAGCAGGAGGTGCCGAGCCATGGCGCTCGACCAGTCCTTCGTGGGGCGGAGCTACCCGCCCACCGACCCCTATGAGGTGGGCCGGGAGAAGATCCGTGAGTTCGCGGAGGCGGTGGGGGACACCAACCCGGCGTACACGGACCCGGAGGCGGCCAAGGCGCTCGGGCACCCCGATGTGATCGCCCCGCCGACCTTCGTCTTCGCGATCACCTACAAGGCCGCGGGACAGGTCGTCCAGGACCCCCTGCTGGGCCTGGACTACAGCCGCGTGGTGCACGGTGACCAGAAGTTCGCCTACACCCGCCCTGTACGCGCCGGCGACCGGCTGACCGTCACCTCGACCATCGAGACGATCAAGACCATGGCGGGCAACGAGATCCTGGACATCCGCGGCGAGGTCCACGACGAGGCGGGCGAGCACGTGGTGACCGCCTGGACGAAGCTGGTGGCCCGCCCCGCGGACTCCGCCGACTCCGAGGAAGGGAAGGCCTGAGACCGATGACGGCGAAGATTGCGTACGACGACGTCGAGGTCGGCACCGAGCTGCCCACCCAGACCTTCCCCGTGAACCGCGCCACGCTCGTCCAGTACGCGGGCGCCTCCGGTGACTTCAACCCGATCCACTGGAACGAGAAGTTCGCCAAGGAGGTCGGGCTGCCGGACGTCATCGCGCACGGCATGTTCACCATGGCCGAGGCGATCCGTGTGGTCACCGACTGGACCGGCGACCCTGGCGCGGTCGTCGAGTACGGCTGCCGCTTCACCAGGCCCGTCGTCGTACCGAACGACGGCCAGGGCGCCACGATCGAGGTCAACGGCAAGGTCGCGGCCAAGCTCGACGACAACAAGGTCCGCGTGGACCTGACCGTGAAGAGCGCCGGGCAGAAGGTGCTCGGGATGTCGCGGGCGGTCGTACAGCTGGCGTAACGGCACGCGCGTGTCGTGCGGTAAGGGGCGGTCTCCATGGTGGGGCGCCCCTTACGCATTTCCAGGTGTCGCACATTCCTGGCGTACCCCCTTGCGCCAGTTAGTGATTGAGTACTAACTTACCTTTCATGGCCAGGATGAGTGCAGAGGAGAGGCGCGAGAGCGTCATCCGTGCGGCGATGACCGAGTTCGCCCGCGGTGGCTACTACGGCACGTCGACCGAGGTGATCGCCAAGCGGGTCGGTGTCTCGCAGCCGTACCTCTTCCGGCTCTTCCCGGGCAAGAAAGCGATCTTCCTCGCCGCCGCACAGCGGTGCGTCGAGGACACCATCCGGATGTTCGCCGAGGCCGCCGAGGGGCTGGAGGGCGAGGAGGCCAGGCGCGCCATGGGCGGGGCGTACCGGAAGGTCGTCTCGGAGCAGCCCGAGCGGCTGATGATGCAGATGCAGATGTACCTGGCCGTGGCGGCCGCCGAGCAGGAGGGCGACCACGAGTTCGGCGAGGCCGTGCGGGCCGGCTGGATGCGGTTGTGGGACACCATCCACCTGCCGCTGGGGGCCGAGGTCGGCGAGACGACGTCCTTCCTGGCGCACGGCATGCTCATCAACTGCCTGGTGGCCATGGGTTTCCCGCCCGAGCACCGAGTCTGGGCGGGGATGGCCCCGGCGCAGGGAGCCGAGAGGCTGTCGTAGGGGCAGGGTCGACGGGACTGCCATGCCCTTCCGCGCCCCCAGAAGTTAGTGATCAATAACTATCCATCCTATCCGAACCCATCACCCTGGGGGAGCGATGTCACACCAGACCGAACCAGCCATCCGGACGACCGGCCGGGGCGGGGCCGTGTGGGCCCTCGTCATCACCAGCGTCGCGGGGTTCATGGCAGCCCTCGACAACCTCGTCGTCACCACCGCACTGCCGTCCATCCGCGAGGACCTCGGCGGAGGGCTGCACGACCTGGAGTGGACGGTGAGTGCCTACACGCTCACCTTCGCCGTCCTGCTGATGTTCGGCGCGGCGCTTGGCGACCGCTTCGGCCGCCGCCGGCTCTTCCTCGTCGGCATCACGATCTTCACCGGCGCGTCCGCCGCGGCGGCCCTCGCGCCCGGCATCGACTCCCTCATCGCCGCCCGCGCGGTCCAAGGCGCAGGCGCGGCCATCATGATGCCGCTGACGCTGACCCTGCTGACGGCGGCCGTCCCGGCGGCCAAGCGCGGGATGGCGTACGGCATCTGGGGTGCCGTCAACGGGCTGGCGATCGCGTCCGGGCCGCTCATCGGGGGCAGCCTCACCGAGCACATCTCCTGGCAGTGGATCTTCTGGCTGAACGTACCGCTCGGCCTCGCCCTGCTGCCGCTCGCCCGCCTGCGCCTCGCGGAGTCCTACGGCACGGGCGCGCCGCTCGACATCCCCGGCACCCTGCTGGCCAGCGGCGGCCTGTTCGGCATCGTGTACGGCCTGGTGCGCGGCCCTGCCGACGGCTGGACCGGCCGTCTGGTCCTGACGGGCCTGTTCGCCGGAGGGGCGCTGCTCGTCGGCTTCGTGCTCTACAGCACACGCGCCAAGAACCCGATGCTGCCGATGCGGCTGTTCCGTTCGCGGGCCTTCTCGGCGATCAACGCCGCGAGCATGCTGATGTTCCTCGGCATGTTCGGGTCGATCTTCCTGCTCAGCCAGTACATGCAGGGTGTGCTCGGCTACTCGCCGACCGAGGCGGGGCTGCGCATGCTGCCGTGGACCGGCATGCCGATGCTCGTCGCGCCGATCGCCGGCATCCTCTCCGACCGCATCGGGGGGCGCCCGGTCGTCGCCACCGGCCTGTTCCTCCAGGCGGCCGGGCTCGCCTATCTCGCCTCCGTGACCATCGTCGACGCCTCCTATGACGCCCAGCTGCCCGGCCTGATCATGAGCGGGATCGGCATGGCGCTGTTCTTCGCCCCCGCCTCCAACCTGGTCATGTCCAGCGTCCGCGCCTCGGAGCAGGGCATCGCCTCGGGCGCCAACAACGCGCTGCGCGAGGTCGGCGGTGCGCTGGGCATCGCCGTCATGGGGTCGATCTTCTCCGCGCAGGGCGGCTACGAGACCGGCCAGACCTTCGTCGACGGTCTGCGGCCCGCCTTGATCACCGGCGCCGCAGTGGTGGCCCTTGCGGGCGTCGCGGCGCTGCTGATCCCGGCGGGGCGGCGGGTCGGCCCGGCCGTGAGCGAGGCCGAGCAGGCGCCGGAGCCGGTGCTGGAGAAGATCCCCGGCTGACCCCTGCCTGAATCCGGCCCGTGCCGCAGAGGCGGGGCCGGACTCAGGTGGCTGTCGGCTTGAGGGTGCCCCGCGTGGGGGGGGCGCGCAGCCCGGCGCTACGGGGTGCCGCCTGAGGGTCGGGAGCCGCCCCAGCGGCACCACTGCCCGCAGCTGCGCGGGCTGTGGCGGATCGCGGCGGAGTCGGCGCAACGGCACGCGGCTGGGTCGGGGGAGGGGGGACGGCCGCGGCTACGCAGGCTGGCGCCGACCTGCGGCTGGGGCGGCGCGACGGTCCGCAGCAGCACAGGCTGTGGCCGACCGCGGCGGGTAGGCGAGACGGCCCGCAGCTAGGCACGCTGCTGCAGGCGCGCGAGGCGATGGCGCATACCCCCGCGCGGGCCCGCGCTAGGCATGCTGCTGCGGTCGCGCGGCGCGTACCCCCCCGCAGGGCGCGCAGCTGGGCACGCTGCTGCGACCACGCGGCGATGGCGCGTACCCCCACGGGCCTGCGGTCGCGTACGGCGGGAAGGGGACGTGTCGGGGGGTGTCCGCCCGCAGTGGCCGGCGTCAACACGCGGGACCTCTTGGCCTAAGTCCGGCCGCCGGTCCGAGGACGGACACCCCCCGGCGCGGCCCCGACCCACCCACCGACCCGTAGGCGCTACGCGAACCCCCACCCCACCCGCACAGGCGCCGCAGGCATCGGCCACGCGCACCCCCACCCCACCCGCACAGGTCCGCCGCAGGCACCCCCGCCCCACCGCCGGAGGCCCACTCCCACCGTCTCGTTACTCTTGAGCCCGTGCAGGTACTCCACGACGCCCCCCTCGCCCCCCTCACCACCTTCCGCCTGGGCGGCCCCGCCACCCGCCTGGTCACCGCGACCACCGACGCCGAGGTGATCGACGTCGTGCGTGAGGCCGACGCCGGCGGGACGCCGCTGCTGCTCATCGGCGGCGGATCGAACCTGGTCATCGGGGACAAGGGCTTCGCGGGCACCGCCCTCGTCATCGCCACGAAGGGCTTCGAGCTGGACGGCACCACCCTCGAACTGGCCGCCGGCGAGGTGTGGACCGACGCAGTCGCACGCACCGTAGAGGCCGGGCTGGCCGGGATCGAGTGCCTCGCCGGTATCCCCGGCTCCGCGGGCGCCACACCGATCCAGAACGTCGGCGCCTACGGCCAGGAGGTCTCCTCGACGATCACCGAGGTGATCGCGTACGACCGCCGCGTGGGCGAGACCGTCGTCATCCCGAACGCCGACTGCGCCTTCTCCTACCGCCACAGCCGCTTCAAGGCCGACCCCGAGCGCTACGTCGTCCTGCGCGTCCGCTTCCGGCTGGAGGACGCCGACGGGCTCTCCGCGCCCATCAAGTACGCAGAGACGGCCCGTGCCCTCGGCGTCGAACCCGGCGACCGCGTCCCGCTGGCCGACGCCCGCGAGACGGTCCTGAAGCTGCGTACCGGGAAGGGCATGGTCCTGGACCCCGAGGACCACGACACCTGGTCGGCCGGGTCCTTCTTCACCAACCCGATCCTCACCGACGAACAGTTCGCGGCGTTCCACGCGCGCGTGCGCGAGCACCTCGGCGACGGCGTGGAGCCGCCCGCGTACCCGGCGGGGGAGGGCCACACCAAGACCTCCGCGGCCTGGCTGATCGACAAGGCGGGCTTCACCAAGGGCTACGGCACCGGCCCCGCCCGCATCTCCACCAAGCACACCCTCGCCCTGACCAACCGCGGCGAAGCGACCACCGAGGACCTGCTGGCTCTCGCCCGCGAGGTCGTGGCCGGCGTCCGCGAGGCCTTCGGCATCACGCTGGTCAACGAGCCGGTCACGGTGGGCGTCAGCCTCTAGGCCCCTCAAGATCCCTCCAGGCCCTGTCGATAGACCCCTCCAGACCCTGTCGGCAAGTTCCCGGCCGAGCGAATCTCCGTTGTGCGCGGCCCGGTGCCATCGTCACCCTGGGCGGCATGACCCACCCGGCCACAAAAATCCCCGCATGCGACTGAGACTGCGCGAGTTCCGGCCCAGGACCGGCCCGTACGAACACCGGGTCGTCCAGCCCTGGCAGCCCCTGCGCCACACCTCCCTGCGCGGCCCCGACCCCATCGGCCTGCTGCTGGGCGACCACGACGGGCTGAACCGGCTCGCGGGGCTGTTCTCCTTCGCGGCCTACTCCCGGCACACCGTCGTCCACGTGCCCCTGCGCGACGCGACACCGATCGACGAGGGCTGGGGCGAGCCGGTCGACCTCGTCCTGGCCCATCACACGTCCGGCCTGCGCCCCAGCAAATGGCCCGGACTGCGCCGGAAACTGCGGCAGGGCACACCGCTGACCGTCCGCACCGACGAGGCGCGCACCGCCCGGGACGCCGCGTCCTGGCGCACACGGTCGCAACGGGCGGACTTCCGCGAAGAGCTGCGGCACACCACCTACGCCCGCACGTTCTTCCTGTTCGGCAGCCGGGACATTTTCGCCGAGACCGCCACGGGCTTCGCCCACGCGGCAGGCTGGGGGCCGTACCAGAAGGGCGTCGTCAAAGGGCGTTCGGCGCTGATGACGTCGCTCCCCTCACTGAGCCAGCCGCCCGGCGGCGGACACCCCGTCGAGGTGCTGATCTGCTTCAAGCCCTGTCCGCCCTACGCCCACTTCAAGCGGCCGGGCCGCTGAGCCAGTCGTCCACCCCCGCCAGCAGCTTCCCCTTCACGTCCTCCGGCGCCGCCGACCCCCGCACCGACTGCCGGGCCAGTTCCGCCAGTTCCGCGTCCGTGAAGGCGTGGTGGCGGCGGGCGATGTCGTACTGGGCGGCGAGACGGGAGCCGAACAGGAGGGGGTCGTCCGCGCCCAGGGCCATCGGGACGCCCGCCTCGAACAACGTCCGCAGCGGCACGTCCTCCGGCTTCTCGTAGACGCCGAGGGCGACGTTCGAAGCGGGACACACCTCGCACGTCACGCCCCTGTCCGCGAGGCGCTTCAGCAGCCGCGCGTCCTCGGCGGCCCGCACCCCGTGGCCGATCCGGTGCGCGTGCAGGTCGTCCAGGCAGTCACGGACCGAGGACGGGCCCGTCAGCTCACCACCGTGCGGGGCCGACAGCAGGCCGCCCTCGCGCGCGATGTGGAAGGCACGGTCGAAGTCGCGCGCCATGCCGCGGCGCTCGTCGTTCGACAACCCGAAGCCGACCACACCCCGGTCGGCGAACCGCACCGCGAGCCGCGCCAGCGTACGGGCGTCCAACGGGTGCTTCATGCGGTTCGCGGCGACCAGGACGCGCATCCCGAGCCCCGTCTCCCGCGACGCCGTCTCCACGGCGTCCAGGATGACCTCCAGCGCCGGGATCAGACCGCCCAGCCGGGGCGCGTACGACGTCGGATCGACCTGGATCTCCAGCCAGCCGGAGCCGTCCCTGATGTCCTCCTCCGCGGCCTCCCTGACCAGCCGCTGGATGTCCTCCGGCTGCCGCAGACACGAGCGTGCCGCGTCGTACAGGCGCTGGAAGCGGAACCAGCCCCGCTCGTCCGTCGCCCGTAGCTTCGGCGGCTCCCCGCTGGTCAGCGCGTCGGTCAGCGCCTCGGGCAGGCGCACGCCGTACTTGTCGGCCAGTTCCAGCAGGGTCGCCGGCCGCATCGAGCCGGTGAAGTGCAGGTGCAGATGGGCTTTCGGCAGCTCAGAGACATCACGTACACGCTCCATTCCAGGATCCTGCCGTACGTCACCGGTGTCCCGGAAGCGGATTCCCCTTTAGTGGTCTTGCTCGCACGAAGAAGCGGGCCGCCTCCCGAAGGAAACGGCCCGCACGCGCGCGTGAAGGGAGCAGGACGTCAGTCCCGCGCCTCCGCCAGCAGCTTCTGGATCCGACTCACGCCCTCGACGAGGTCCTCGTCACCGAGCGCGTACGACAGCCGCAGATAGCCCGGCGTGCCGAAGGCCTCGCCCGGGACGACCGCGACCTCGGCCTCCTCCAGGATCAGCTCGGCCAGCTCGACGCTGCTCTGCGGGCGCTTGCCGCGGATCTCCTTGCCCAGCACGGCCTTCACCGACGGGTACGCGTAGAAGGCGCCCTCGGGCTCCGGGCAGACCACGCCGTCGATCTCGTTGAGCATCCGCACGATCGTCTTGCGGCGGCGGTCGAAGGCCTCGCGCATCTTCGCGACCGCGTCCAGGTCACCGGAGACGGCGGCGAGGGCGGCCACCTGGGCCACGTTCGAGACGTTCGACGTGGCGTGCGACTGGAGGTTGGTCGCGGCCTTCACGACGTCCTTCGGGCCGATGATCCAGCCCACGCGCCAGCCCGTCATGGCGTACGTCTTGGCGACACCGTTGACCACGATGCACTTGTCGCGCAGCTCGGGCAGGAGGGCCGGCAGGGACACGGAGACCGCGTCGCCGTAGACGAGGTGCTCGTAGATCTCGTCGGTCAGCACCCACAGGCCGTGCTCGACGGCCCAGCGGCCGATGGCCTCGGTCTCGGCCTCGCTGTAGACCGCGCCGGTCGGGTTCGAGGGGGAGACGAACAGGACGACCTTCGTCCGCTCCGTGCGGGCCGCCTCCAGCTGCTCGACCGAGACGCGGTAGCCGGTCGTCTCGTCGGCGACGACCTCGACCGGGACACCGCCGGCGAGACGGATCGACTCCGGGTACGTCGTCCAGTACGGGGCCGGGACGATCACCTCGTCACCCGGGTCGAGGATCGCGGCGAAGGCCTCGTAGATGGCCTGCTTGCCGCCGTTGGTGACCAGGACCTGCGAGACGTCGGGCTCGTAGCCGGAGTCGCGCAGCGTCTTCGCGGCGATCGCGGCCTTCAGCTCGGGCAGACCGCCGGCCGGCGTGTAGCGGTGGAACTTCGGGTTCTTGCAGGCCTCGATGGCCGCCTCGACGATGTAGTCCGGGGTCGGGAAGTCGGGCTCACCGGCGCCGAAGCCGATCACCGGACGCCCGGCGGCCTTGAGGGCCTTGGCCTTGGCGTCCACGGCGAGGGTGGCGGACTCGGAGATCGCGCCGACTCGGGCGGAGACCCGGCGCTCGGTGGGAGGGGTTGCAGCGCTCATGGGGCCCATGGTTTCAGACCGGAAACGCGGGCGGCACGCGGGTTTCACAGACTGAACATCGGCTGAACATCAGTCCGGATCCGCCCCGCGGCCTGGGCGATCTTGCGTTGTCGCACGGCCGGTCCGCAGGCGATCTTCCGCCGCCCAAGCCCCCATCGGGCACTTTCTGTTCGACGAGGCGCCCGGGACCACGTACACTCTCACCTCGTTGGCCTTCAGCAGCCCGCACTCGCACGGTGCACAACGAGCACCCGGTCGGATGCGGTACGTTGGGGGACACACCAAAGGGTCGTAGCTCAATTGGTAGAGCACCGGTCTCCAAAACCGGCGGTTGGGGGTTCAAGTCCCTCCGGCCCTGCTACACACACCTTCGCCAGGATGTGTGCGCATGTACGTACAGCAATGCACCGCCGTGCGGCTCAGACCGGGCGCGGCACGGCCACGACCCGGAATCAGGTGAGGACGAGTGACGGACGCCGTGGGCTCCATCGACATGCCTGATGCCCAGGACGAGGCGCCGGAGTCCAAGAAGAAGACCCGGAAGGGCGGCAAGCGCGCCAAGAAGGGCCCGCTGAAGCGCCTCGCGCTCTTCTACCGTCAGATTGTCGCGGAACTCCGCAAGGTCGTCTGGCCGACGCGGAACCAGCTGACGACGTACACCACTGTGGTGATCATCTTCGTCGTCATCATGATCGGCCTGGTGACCGTGATTGACTATGGGCTCGACAACGCCGCCAAGTACGTCTTCGGCTGAGCCAAGAGCGAAGGGCGCCGTGGTTACCGGCGCCCCTTTCGCATGTTCCACCCCTATGTATCCAGGAAGAAGCAGCCACCGTGTCTGACCAGAACCTGAACGACGCCGTCGAGCCAAGCGGGCAGGGTGCCGAGTCCGTGGAAGACGAGCTCGACATCGTCGAGGGCGCGGACGAGGACCTGGACGAGGTCGAGGCTGCCGACGCCGAGGCGGGCGAGCCCGCCGAGGAAGCCGCGCTGCACGAGGAGGACGAGGCCGAGGCCGCCGAGGAGGAGGCCGAGCCCGTCGACCCCGTCGCCGCGCTGCGCGAGGAGCTTCGCACGCTGCCCGGCGAGTGGTACGTCATCCACACCTACGCCGGTTACGAGAACCGCGTGAAGACCAACCTGGAGCAGCGCGCCGTCTCGCTGAACGTCGAGGACTACATCTTCCAGGCCGAGGTGCCGCAGGAAGAGGTCGTCCAGATCAAGAACGGCGACCGCAAGACGATCAAGCAGAACAAGCTGCCGGGTTACGTCCTGGTCCGCATGGACCTGACCAACGAGTCCTGGGGCGTCGTCCGCAACACCCCCGGCGTCACCGGCTTCGTGGGCAACGCCTACGACCCGTACCCGCTGACCCTGGACGAGATCGTCAAGATGCTCGCCCCGGAGGCCGAGGAGAAGGCCGCTCGCGAGGCCGCCGAGGCCGAGGGCAAGCCGGCTCCGCAGCGCAAGGTCGAGGTCCAGGTGCTGGACTTCGAGGTCGGCGACTCGGTCACCGTCACCGACGGCCCGTTCGCCACGCTGCAGGCCACGATCAACGAGATCAACCCCGACTCGAAGAAGGTCAAGGGCCTGGTGGAGATCTTCGGCCGCGAGACGCCGGTCGAGCTCTCCTTCGACCAGATCCAGAAGAACTAGTTCTTTCTGGAACCACCGCTTCCGCGCAGGTCAGGCGAACGCTCGAGCGGCCGCCTGACCTGCTCGGTTTTTGGCCGCGCATCCATACCCGTTATCGTTGTGCGGTATGCCTTCATCCGGGACGCGACCCGGGCGGGGGCACGCCTCAATCGAAAGGACCCGGAGAGTAATGCCTCCCAAGAAGAAGAAGGTCACGGGGCTCATCAAGCTCCAGATCCAGGCCGGTGCCGCCAACCCGGCCCCGCCGGTCGGCCCCGCGCTGGGTCAGCACGGCGTCAACATCATGGAGTTCTGCAAGGCCTACAACGCCGCGACCGAGTCGCAGCGCGGTTGGGTCATCCCGGTGGAGATCACGGTCTACGAGGACCGCTCCTTCACCTTCATCACCAAGACGCCGCCGGCCGCCAAGATGATCCTCAAGGCCGCGGGCGTGGAGAAGGGCTCCGGCGAGCCGCACAAGACCAAGGTCGCCAAGATCACCGAGGCGCAGGTCCGCGAGATCGCCACCACGAAGATGCCCGACCTCAACGCCAACGACCTGGACGCCGCCGCGAAGATCATCGCCGGCACCGCCCGTTCCATGGGCATCACGGTCGAGGGCTGACCCCAACCCCCCAAGCAGAAGTGAGTGGCAGGGCCTGCTCGGCCCGGACCACAACTCCTAAGACAACACAGGAGCAGTAGTGAGCAAGCGCAGCAAGTCTCTCCGCGCTGCGGACGCCAAGGTCGACCGGGAGAAGCTCTACGCCCCGCTCGAGGCCGTCCGTCTCGCCAAGGAGACGTCCACGACCAAGTTCGACGGCACCGTCGAGGTCGCCTTCCGTCTGGGTGTCGACCCGCGTAAGGCCGACCAGATGGTCCGTGGCACCGTGAACCTTCCGCACGGCACCGGTAAGACCGCCCGGGTCCTGGTCTTCGCGACCGGCGACCGTGCCGAGGCCGCGCGTGCCGCGGGCGCCGACATCGTCGGTGCCGACGAGCTGATCGACGAGGTTTCGAAGGGCCGCCTGGACTTCGACGCCGTCGTCGCCACCCCGGACCTCATGGGCAAGGTCGGCCGCCTCGGCCGTGTGCTCGGTCCGCGTGGTCTGATGCCGAACCCGAAGACCGGCACCGTCACCCCCGACGTGGCCAAGGCCGTCACCGAGATCAAGGGCGGCAAGATCGAGTTCCGCGTCGACAAGCACTCGAACCTGCACTTCATCATCGGCAAGGCGTCCTTCGACGACACCAAGCTGGTGGAGAACTACGGCGCCGCGCTGGAGGAGATCCTCCGTCTGAAGCCGTCCGCCGCCAAGGGTCGCTACATCAAGAAGGCCGCCATCACCACCACGATGGGCCCCGGCATCCCGGTCGACCCGAACCGCACCCGCAACCTCCTTGTCGAGGAGGACCCGGCCGCGGTCTGAGCCATCGGCTCACCAGGCTCGCAGACGGGCCCCGCACCCTTCCCGGGTGCGGGGCCCGTCCCGTTGTCCGGACCCGTTTGTCAGTGCGCTGGGTTAACGTGCATGCACGGGATTCGCACAGGGGGAACGAATGACGAGCACGAAGGCGCGCCGGTCGGCGTTCTGGATCGCGCTGCTGACAGTGCTGACGGCTCTCGCCGCCTGCACCCCCTCCCACCCTGACGAACGGGGCCGCGCCAAGCCCTCCCGCGCCGTCACGGCCGCCCTGAGCACCGTGGAACGCGCCACCGGCCGGGCCGAGTCCGCCCGCGTGAAGTCGGCGACCACCATGGGCTCCACGCTCTCCATGAAGGCCCACGGCACCCTCCTCTGGGGCGACGGCCTCACCGGCACCCTGACGATCACGTACACCGGCGGCACGACGGCCGAGACGATGCGCCGGCTCGGCACCACGTCGATGGAGGCCCGCTATCTCCCCGACGCCTACTACGCGCGTATGGGCGAGACGTTCGCCGAGAAGACCGACGGCAAGCACTGGATCAAGTACGCCTACGACGACCTGGAACACCTCGCCGGCAGCTCCGGAGCGGACCTCGCGGACCAGATGCGCGGCACCGCGCCGCATACGTCGGTGAAGCTGCTGCTGTCCTCCGGAGACGTGCGGAAGGTCGGCGAGGAGACCGTGAGCGGCGAGCGCACCTCGCACTACTCCGGCACGGTGCAGGGGCAAGGCGCCACCGAACAGACCGTCGACATATGGGTCGACGACCGGGATCTGCTGGTCAAGAAGGTCGAGAAGGGCCGGACGGCCACGGGGCCGCTGACCCAGACCGCGTACTACAGCGACTACGGCGTGAAGGCCGAGGTTCGGAAGCCTCCGGCGGGGGACACGGCGGACCTGAAGGAGCTGCTGAAGAAGCAAGGGTGACGGTGCCTGCGTTAGGCTCTCGATCTTGCTGTGCGCCGACCACGCATCAGCGATGCATTCCTTGGGGGGAATCGATGAGGCTTTCCGTACGTGCCGCCATGCCTGCCGCCGCGCTGCTGCTCGCCGGCTGCGGGACAGGGGCCGGCGAGCAGCAGTCCGCGGACTCGTCCGTCGCGGAGGCCGTGGCGCGGGCCGCGGAGAAGAGCGAGGGCGTCACGTCCCTGCGCTACCGGCTGACCGGCCGGTTCCCGGAGCGAGGGCGGATAGCCGACGAGGGGACCGTCCGCACGAAGCGGGCGGTGGCCCGGCTCAAGACGGTCAACCTGAGCGGCGAGGAACGCGGCGAGACCGAGCTGCGCCTGGTCGGCGGGGTGCTGTACGAAAGCGCACCCGCCGACATGGTCCGGAAGCTGGGCGGCAGGCACTGGATCAGCTACGGCCCGGCCGCCGAGTTCACCACGGACAGCGGCCTGCGCATGGACGTCGGCGCCATGCGCGACCAGGTCGGCCGCAACCCGGCCCGGGAAGCCGGCTTGCTGGCCGGTGCGCGGGACGTGAAGCGGGTCGGCGGCGAGAAGGTCGACGGGGCCGACACCACGCACTACGCGGGCACGGCCGCCGTCGACGAGCTCCGAGCCTCGCTCAAGGACGTCGAGGACAAGGCCACCCGGCAGGGGCGCGAGCGCAGCCTCGACCAGTACAAGAACCTGGGCGTGGAGGAGCTCACCCTGGACGTGTGGGTCGACGGCGACGACCGCGTCAAACGGCTCCGCACCCAGGGCTTCGGCCGCAAAGGAGCGCTCGACCTCACCTTCACGTTCCTCGACTACGGGAAGCCGGTGACCATCCCGGCGCCCCGCCCGGAGGACACCGCGGACATGCGGAAGCCGCTGAAGAAGAACAGGAGCTGAGGGGCGTAGGGGCCGATTTGCTTGACAGCGATCCCGTCCCGTACCCTCCTACAGAAGCCAAAGACCGCTGGTCGTTGCCGTGCGCTCGCAAGAGGGTTCGGTGGCCGAAGGATCCGCTGAAAATGCGGACGACCCGCGCAGGTGACTGTGGAAGAACTCCCGGAGTACGTGCGTCCCCGCGCGTGCAGCCGGTCGAGTCCGCCCCGTGCGCCTGCGCCGGGGCGTTTCGTTTTCCCCAGTCCTCCTTCGGGTCCGCGCGGTCAGAATCACCCGGAAGGAGGCCGAGGCTCTATGGCGAGGCCCGACAAGGCTGCCGCAGTGGCCGAGTTGACGGAGCAGTTCCGCAACTCCAACGCTGCCGTGCTGACCGAGTACCGCGGTCTCACCGTGGCGCAGCTCAAGACGCTGCGTCGTTCGCTCGGTGAGAACGCCCAGTACGCCGTGGTGAAGAACACGCTGACCAAGATTGCGGCCAACGAGGCCGGGATCGACACGCTGGACGACCTCTTCAACGGTCCGACGGCTGTCGCCTTCGTCACCGGTGACCCGGTGGAGTCGGCGAAGGGTCTCCGTGACTTCGCCAAGGACAACCCGAATCTCGTCATCAAGGGCGGTGTCCTTGACGGCAAGGCGCTGTCCGCCGACGAGATCAAGAAGCTTGCGGACCTCGAGTCCCGCGAGGTTCTGCTCGCCAAGCTGGCGGGCGCCCTGAAGGGCAAGCAGACCCAGGCTGCTCAGGTCTTCCAGGCGCTCCCGTCGAAGCTCGTCCGCACCGTGGACGCGCTTCGCGCCAAGCAGGACGAGCAGGGCGGTGCCGAGTAATTCGGCTCGCATCATGACCGCCGCCTGAGGCGGAGGTCGTAGCGGGCCAACGTACGCCCGCCTCTCATGTACATCCGGCACCTGCCGAATTAGTGGAAGGAAAGCCATCGTGGCTCTCACCCAGGACGAACTGCTCGCCGAGTTCGAGGGCATGACCCTCATCCAGCTCTCCGAGTTCGTGAAGGCGTTCGAGGAGAAGTTCGACGTCACCGCCGCTGCCGCCGTCGCCGTTGCCGGCCCGGCCGGTCCGGCCGCCCCGGCCGAGGCCGCTGAGGAGAAGGACGAGTTCGACGTCATCCTCACCGGCGCCGGCGACAAGAAGATCCAGGTCATCAAGGTCGTGCGTGAGCTGACCTCCCTCGGCCTGAAGGAGGCCAAGGACCTGGTCGACGGTGCGCCGAAGCCGGTTCTGGAGAAGGTCAACAAGGAGGCCGCGGACAAGGCCAAGGAGTCCCTCGAGGGCGCCGGCGCCTCCGTCGAGGTCAAGTAAGACCTTCGCGAACGCCTGTGACAGCCCCGTAGGGCTGTAACGCGAACGCACCGAAGAGCGATCATCCATTCGGGTGGTCGCTCTTCGGCGTTCCTGGGGCGCGGCCGCGGTTGCCTTGCGCCCGCTTCGACGGGGGGTATGGTGATCTTCGTCGTGTCCCTGGTCGGCCCGGGGTTCGGGTATGGGGGCCTTGACGAACCGCACGCAGCGCGCAATTCTCAGGACGCGTCGTCACAAGGATCCGAATCCGAGGCATGGATCGACGACGAAGAGGGCAGTATCAACGTGCGTTGAAGGCAGGCATGGCGCAGACGTTGAGAACAACGAGGGTCTCTGAAAACCGGGACTGGACATCAGTGTGCCAAGTGGCTACACTGACCCTTTGCGCTGCCTGTTAGCTGTCCCCTGCCCGTCACCAGGGGTCTGCCCTCGCCTCAGCACTGACGACCGGAATGTCCCTGACCTGGCCAAACAGCCAAATCAGGGAGCCTGTCCTCTGTGCGCGGGTGAGGGGCCGGTACGCGCGTAGTGAGTCCGAGCCCTCGGAAGGACCCCCTCTTGGCCGCCTCGCGCACTGCCTCGACCGCGAATACGAACAACGGCGCCAGCACCGCCCCGCTGCGCATCTCCTTTGCAAAGATCAAGGAGCCTCTCGAGGTTCCCAACCTGCTCGCGCTGCAGACCGAGAGCTTTGACTGGCTGCTCGGGAACACCGCCTGGCAGAGTCGGGTCGAGGAGGCTCTGGAGTCCGGTCAGGACGTCCCCACCAAGTCCGGCCTCGAGGAGATCTTCGAGGAGATCTCCCCGATCGAGGACTTCTCCGGGTCGATGTCGCTGACGTTCCGCGACCACCGCTTCGAGCCGCCGAAGAACAGCATCGACGAGTGCAAGGAGCGCGACTTCACGTACGCCGCTCCGCTCTTCGTCACGGCCGAGTTCACGAACAACGAGACCGGCGAGATCAAGTCCCAGACGGTCTTCATGGGCGACTTCCCGCTCATGACGAACAAGGGCACGTTCGTCATCAACGGCACCGAGCGTGTCGTGGTGTCGCAGCTTGTCCGTTCGCCCGGTGTCTACTTCGACTCCACCATCGACAAGACGTCCGACAAGGACATCTTCTCGGCCAAGATCATCCCGTCCCGGGGTGCCTGGCTGGAGATGGAGATCGACAAGCGCGACATGGTCGGTGTCCGTATCGACCGCAAGCGCAAGCAGTCCGTCACCGTCCTGCTCAAGGCGCTCGGCTGGACGACCGAGCAGATCCTCGAGGAGTTCGGCGACTACGAGTCGATGCGCGCCACCCTGGAGAAGGACCACACCCAGGGCCAGGACGACGCGCTGCTCGACATCTACCGCAAGCTGCGTCCGGGCGAGCCCCCCACGCGTGAGGCCGCGCAGACGCTCCTGGAGAACCTGTACTTCAACCCGAAGCGTTACGACCTCGCCAAGGTCGGCCGCTACAAGGTCAACAAGAAGCTGGGTGCGGACGCTCCGCTCGACGCGGGCATCCTGACCGTCGAGGACATCATCTCGACGATCAAGTACCTGGTGAAGCTGCACGCGGGCGAGACCGAGACGGTCGGCGACAGCGGTCAGACGATCGTCGTCGAGACCGACGACATCGACCACTTCGGCAACCGTCGTCTGCGCAGCGTCGGCGAGCTCATCCAGAACCAGGTCCGTACGGGTCTGGCGCGTATGGAGCGTGTCGTCCGCGAGCGGATGACGACCCAGGACGTCGAGGCGATCACGCCGCAGACCCTGATCAACATCCGGCCGGTCGTCGCCTCCATCAAGGAGTTCTTCGGCACCAGCCAGCTGTCGCAGTTCATGGACCAGAACAACCCGCTGTCGGGTCTCACCCACAAGCGCCGTCTGTCGGCTCTTGGCCCGGGTGGTCTCTCCCGTGAGCGGGCCGGCTTCGAGGTCCGTGACGTGCACCCGTCCCACTACGGGCGTATGTGTCCGATCGAGACCCCTGAAGGCCCGAACATCGGTCTGATCGGTTCGCTCGCCTCGTACGGGCGGGTCAACGCGTTCGGTTTCGTCGAGACGCCGTACCGCAAGGTCGTCGACGGTCAGGTCACCGACGAGGTCGACTACCTGACGGCCGACGAGGAGGACCGCTTCGTCATCGCGCAGGCCAACGCCACGCTGACGGACGACCTGCGCTTCGCCGAGGCCCGCGTGCTCGTCCGCCGCCGTGGCGGCGAGGTCGACTACGTCGGTGGCGAGGACGTGGACTACATGGACGTCTCGCCGCGCCAGATGGTGTCGGTCGCGACCGCCATGATCCCCTTCCTCGAGCACGACGACGCCAACCGTGCCCTCATGGGCGCGAACATGATGCGCCAGGCCGTTCCGCTCATCAAGGCGGAGGCCCCGCTCGTCGGCACCGGCATGGAGTACCGCTCCGCCGTCGACGCCGGCGACGTCGTCAAGGCCGAGAAGGCCGGTGTGGTCCAGGAGGTCTCCGCGGACTACATCACCACCGCCAACGACGACGGCACGTACATCACGTACCGCCTGGCCAAGTTCGCCCGCTCCAACCAGGGCACCTCGGTCAACCAGAAGGTCATCGTCCACGAGGGCGACCGCATCGTCGAGGGCCAGGTCCTCGCCGACGGTCCGGCCACCGAGAACGGTGAGATGGCGCTGGGCAAGAACCTGCTCGTGGCGTTCATGCCGTGGGAGGGTCACAACTACGAGGACGCGATCATCCTGTCGCAGCGCCTCGTGCAGGACGACGTCCTCTCCTCGATCCACATCGAGGAGCACGAGGTCGACGCCCGTGACACCAAGCTCGGCCCCGAGGAGATCACCCGGGACATCCCGAACGTCTCCGAGGAGGTCCTCGCCGACCTCGACGAGCGCGGCATCATCCGTATCGGTGCCGAGGTCATCGCCGGTGACATCCTCGTCGGCAAGGTGACCCCGAAGGGTGAGACCGAGCTGACGCCGGAGGAGCGCCTGCTGCGCGCGATCTTCGGTGAGAAGGCCCGTGAGGTCCGTGACACCTCGCTGAAGGTGCCGCACGGCGAGACCGGCAAGGTCATCGGCGTCCGCGTCTTCGACCGCGAGGAGGGCGACGAGCTTCCCCCCGGTGTGAACCAGCTTGTGCGCGTGTACGTGGCGCAGAAGCGCAAGATCACCGACGGTGACAAGCTCGCCGGCCGTCACGGCAACAAGGGTGTCATCTCGAAGATCCTGCCGATCGAGGACATGCCGTTCCTGGAGGACGGCACCCCGGTCGACATCATCCTCAACCCGCTTGGTGTGCCGTCCCGAATGAACCCGGGACAGGTCCTGGAGATCCACCTCGGCTGGCTCGCCAGCCGCGGCTGGGACGTCTCCGGCCTCGCGGACGAGTGGGCGCAGCGCCTCCAGGCGATCGGCGCCGACCAGGTCGACCCGGGCACGAACGTCGCGACCCCCGTCTTCGACGGTGCGCGCGAGGACGAGCTCGCGGGTCTGCTGCAGCACACCATCCCGAACCGGGACGGCGAGCGCATGGTGCTCCCGACCGGCAAGGCGCGGCTGTTCGACGGCCGTAGCGGTGAGCCGTTCCCGGACCCGATCTCGGTCGGCTACATGTACATCCTGAAGCTGCACCACCTGGTCGACGACAAGCTGCACGCCCGCTCGACCGGTCCGTACTCCATGATCACCCAGCAGCCGCTGGGTGGTAAGGCCCAGTTCGGTGGCCAGCGGTTCGGTGAGATGGAGGTGTGGGCCCTCGAGGCCTACGGCGCCGCGTACGCCCTCCAGGAGCTGCTGACCATCAAGTCCGACGACGTCACCGGCCGCGTGAAGGTCTACGAGGCCATCGTCAAGGGCGAGAACATCCCCGAGCCCGGCATCCCCGAGTCCTTCAAGGTGCTCATCAAGGAGATGCAGTCGCTCTGCCTGAACGTGGAGGTGCTGTCCAGCGACGGTATGTCCATCGAGATGCGTGACACCGACGAGGACGTCTTCCGCGCTGCGGAGGAGCTCGGCATCGACCTGTCCCGGCGCGAGCCGAGCAGCGTCGAAGAGGTCTGACGGGAGTCCGGCGGGGCCCTCACCCACAGGGCCCCGCCGACCCCCAGGCCCCCGTTTCAGACCACAGACTTACGACCCTGAGAGGGATTGACGCATAGTGCTCGACGTCAACTTCTTCGACGAGCTCCGGATCGGCCTGGCCACCGCTGACGACATCCGTCAGTGGAGCCACGGCGAGGTCAAGAAGCCCGAGACCATCAACTACCGCACCCTCAAGCCCGAAAAGGACGGACTCTTCTGCGAGAAGATCTTCGGTCCGACCCGGGACTGGGAGTGCTACTGCGGCAAGTACAAGCGCGTCCGCTTCAAGGGCATCATCTGCGAGCGCTGTGGCGTCGAGGTCACGCGCGCCAAGGTGCGTCGTGAGCGGATGGGCCACATCGAGCTGGCCGCGCCCGTCACGCACATCTGGTACTTCAAGGGTGTCCCGAGCCGGCTGGGCTACCTGCTCGACCTGGCTCCCAAGGACCTCGAGAAGGTCATCTACTTCGCGGCGTACATGATCACGTACGTCGACGAGGAGCGCCGTACCCGCGACCTGCCCTCCCTGGAGGCGCACGTCTCGGTCGAGCGGCAGCAGATCGAGAACCGCCGGGACGCCGACCTGGAGGCCCGCGCCAAGAAGCTGGAAAGCGACCTGGCCGAGCTGGAGGCCGAGGGCGCCAAGGCCGACGTGCGCCGCAAGGTGCGCGAGGGTGCCGAGCGTGAGATGAAGCAGCTGCGCGACCGTGCGCAGCGCGAGATCGACCGCCTCGACGAGGTGTGGACCCGGTTCAAGAACCTCAAGGTCCAGGACCTCGAGGGCGACGAGCTCCTCTACCGCGAGCTGCGCGACCGCTTCGGCACGTACTTCGACGGTTCGATGGGTGCCGCGGCGCTGCAGAAGCGCCTGGAGTCCTTCGACCTCGACGAGGAGGCCGAGAAGCTCCGCGAGATCATCCGTACCGGCAAGGGCCAGAAGAAGACCCGTGCGCTCAAGCGCCTGAAGGTCGTCTCCGCGTTCCTGCAGACCAGCAACAGCCCCAAGGGCATGGTGCTGGACTGCGTGCCGGTCATCCCGCCGGACCTTCGCCCGATGGTGCAGCTGGACGGTGGCCGCTTCGCGACCTCCGACCTGAACGACCTGTACCGCCGTGTGATCAACCGGAACAACCGACTGAAGCGCCTTCTCGACCTCGGTGCGCCCGAGATCATCGTGAACAACGAGAAGCGCATGCTCCAGGAGGCCGTCGACGCGCTGTTCGACAACGGTCGTCGTGGTCGCCCGGTCACCGGTCCCGGTAACCGTCCGCTGAAGTCCCTCAGCGACATGCTGAAGGGTAAGCAGGGTCGATTCCGTCAGAACCTGCTCGGTAAGCGTGTGGACTACTCCGCGCGTTCCGTGATCGTCGTGGGTCCGCAGCTGAAGCTGCACCAGTGCGGTCTGCCCAAGGCGATGGCGCTGGAGCTCTTCAAGCCGTTCGTGATGAAGCGCCTGGTCGACCTGAACCACGCGCAGAACATCAAGAGCGCCAAGCGCATGGTGGAGCGCGGCCGCACGGTCGTGTACGACGTCCTCGAAGAGGTCATCGCCGAGCACCCGGTTCTGCTGAACCGTGCTCCCACCCTGCACCGCCTGGGCATCCAGGCCTTCGAGCCGCAGCTGGTCGAGGGCAAGGCCATCCAGATCCACCCGCTCGTCTGCACCGCGTTCAACGCGGACTTCGACGGTGACCAGATGGCCGTGCACCTGCCGCTGTCCGCGGAGGCGCAGGCCGAGGCCCGCATCCTGATGCTGTCCTCGAACAACATCCTCAAGCCCGCCGACGGCCGTCCGGTGACGATGCCGACCCAGGACATGGTCCTCGGTCTGTTCTTCCTCACCACCGACGGCGAGATGCGGGACATCAAGGGTGAGGACCGCTCCTTCTCCTCCGTCGCCGAGGCGATCATGGCCTTCGACGCGGGCGAGCTCTCGCTCCAGTCGAAGATCGACATCCGCTTCCCGGTCGGCACCATCCCGCCGCGCGGCTGGACCCCGCCGGCGCAGGAGGAGGGCGAGCCGGAGTGGCAGCAGGGTGACAGCTTCCGCCTGAAGACCACGCTGGGTCGTGCGCTCTTCAACGAGCTGCTGCCCGAGGACTACCCGTTCGTCGACTACGAGGTCGGCAAGAAGCAGCTCTCCGAGATCGTCAACGACCTCGCCGAGCGCTACCCGAAGGTCATCGTGGCGGCGACGCTCGACAACCTGAAGGCGGCCGGCTTCTACTGGGCCACCCGTTCCGGTGTCACCGTCGCCATCTCCGACGTCGTCGTTCCCGAGGCGAAGAAGGAGATCGTCCGCGGCTACGAGGCGCAGGACGAGAAGGTCCAGAAGCAGTACGAGCGCGGTCTGATCACCAAGGACGAGCGCACGCAGGAGCTCATCGCGATCTGGACCAAGGCGACCAACGAGGTCGCCGAGGCGATGAACGACAACTTCCCGAAGACCAACCCGATCTTCATGATGGTGAACTCGGGTGCACGAGGCAACATGATGCAGATGCGTCAGATTGCCGGTATGCGTGGTCTGGTGTCGAACGCGAAGAACGAGACGATCCCGCGGCCCATCAAGGCCTCGTTCCGTGAGGGTCTGTCCGTGCTGGAGTACTTCATCTCCACGCACGGTGCCCGTAAGGGTCTGGCGGACACCGCCCTGCGTACCGCCGACTCGGGTTACCTGACCCGTCGTCTGGTGGACGTCTCGCAGGACGTGATCATCCGCGAGGAGGACTGCGGCACCGACCGTGGCCTCAAGCTCGACATCGCCGAGCGCGGTGCGGACGGCGTGCTGCGCAAGGCGGACAACGTCGAGACGTCCGTGTACGCGCGTTGCCTCGCCGAGGACATCGTGGTCGACGGCAAGGTGCTGGCCCCGGCCGGTACCGACCTGGGCGACGTGCTCATCGACGAGCTGGTCCGCCACGGCGTCGAGACGGTCAAGACCCGCTCGGTCCTGACCTGCGAGTCCGCCGTCGGCACCTGCGCCATGTGCTACGGCCGCTCGCTCGCCACCGGCAAGCTGGTCGACATCGGTGAGGCGGTCGGCATCATCGCCGCCCAGTCCATCGGTGAGCCCGGTACCCAGCTGACGATGCGTACCTTCCACACCGGTGGTGTGGCCGGTGACGACATCACCCAGGGTCTGCCGCGTGTCGTCGAGCTCTTCGAGGCCCGTACCCCGAAGGGTGTCGCCCCGATCTCCGAGGCCACCGGCCGCGTCCGGATCGAGGAGACCGAGAAGACCAAGAAGATCGTCGTCACCCCGGACGACGGCAGCGACGAGACGGCGTACCCGATCTCGAAGCGTGCCCGACTCCTGGTCAGCGAGGGCGAGCACGTCGAGGTGGGCCAGAAGCTCACCGTGGGTGCCACCAACCCGCACGACGTGCTGCGCATCCTGGGCCAGCGTGCCGTCCAGGTCCACCTGGTCGGCGAGGTCCAGAAGGTCTACAACTCGCAGGGTGTGTCGATCCACGACAAGCACATCGAGATCATCATCCGGCAGATGCTCCGCCGTGTGACGATCATCGAGTCCGGCGACGCCGAGCTGCTGCCCGGCGAGCTGGTCGAGCGCTCGAAGTTCGAGACCGAGAACCGTCGTGTGGTCCAGGAGGGCGGTCACCCGGCCTCCGGTCGTCCGCAGCTCATGGGTATCACCAAGGCCTCGCTGGCCACGGAGTCCTGGCTGTCGGCGGCGTCCTTCCAGGAGACGACCAGGGTCCTCACGGACGCGGCGATCAACGCCAAGTCCGACTCCCTGATCGGCCTCAAGGAGAACGTCATCATCGGTAAGCTCATCCCGGCCGGTACGGGCCTGTCCCGCTACCGCAACATCCGGGTCGAGCCGACCGAGGAGGCCAAGGCCGCGATGTACTCGGCCGTCGGCTACGACGACATCGACTACTCGCCGTTCGGCACCGGCTCCGGCCAGGCCGTTCCGCTGGAGGACTACGACTACGGTCCGTACAACCAGTAAGCGAGCGTCCGCTTGAAGGGCGGTCACCCCTCGGGGTGGCCGCCCTTCGGCGTTCGCCGGGAGCGCCTCCGGGTTTTCTCCGGGTGTGGCCCCGATGTCGGGAATGGCGGTTCGGCGCATCATGGAGGGAACCCGACCTTTACGGGGGAGGTGCTCCATGACCCATCCGTCGTGGCAGCCGTGGCAGCCGTGGCAGCCGTGGCAGCCGTGGCAGGGGAGCGGCGTCCCACAGCCGTGGGCCGGGGCCGGTGCCCCCGGGATGCTCGCCTCTCACGCCGACCGTGAGCGTGCCGTGGACGTGCTCAGGGCCGGCTTCGGCGAGGGGCGGCTGGAGCAGCCGGAGTTCGACAAGCGGGTTGCGCGGGCCTACACGGCCCGTACGGTGGGCGAGCTCGCCCTGCTCGTCGCCGACCTGCCCCAGGGGCCCGTGCCGCAGCCGGCGCCCGTCGTGCCCGTCCCGCGGACCTTCCTGCCGGTGGCCCGGCCGCAGACCAACGGCAAGGCGGTCGGCTCGGCCGTGTGCGGCGTGCTGTGTCTCGTGAGCTTCGGGCTGACCGGCATCCCCGCCGTGGTTCTGGGGCACTCGGCGCGCAACGAGATTCGCCGCACCGGGGAGAGCGGTGACGCGCTCGCCCTGACCGGGCTCGTGCTCGGGTGGCTGTCGACCGCGTGCTGGGCGGTTCTGCTGACGCTGATGGTCGTGGCCGCCGCCCTGTCCGCATGAGCTCTGAGAGAAGTGGCCTGACGTGGCCGGATCGGGAATTCGAAGATCAAACACGCCGCGCGGTCTTGACATCGGCCGTATGGCGATGCGGGCGGGGCCCATTTGTTTTGACCGCAGCGAATGAGGTAGGTACGCTCAGACCTTGTGCCTGGGGTGTGCCCTGGCTCTCGTGCGTGCCTTCAACCGCATAACGAGCTGTGAGCGGCCACCGTAATCTGTGCTCTTTTCGCCTCGCGGCGGGAGTCCGCCGGATTCGACACACCCGACCGCGTGGGTCGGCGACGTTCCAGGTTAGCTGTACCAATCGGCACACAGAAACCGGAGAAGTAGTGCCTACGATCCAGCAGCTGGTCCGCAAGGGCCGGCAGGACAAGGTCGAGAAGAACAAGACGCCCGCACTCGAGGGTTCCCCTCAGCGTCGTGGCGTCTGCACGCGTGTGTTCACGACCACCCCGAAGAAGCCGAACTCGGCCCTGCGTAAGGTCGCGCGTGTGCGTCTGACCAGCGGGATCGAGGTCACCGCTTACATTCCGGGTGAGGGACACAACCTGCAGGAGCACTCCATCGTGCTCGTGCGCGGCGGCCGTGTGAAGGACCTGCCGGGTGTTCGCTACAAGATCATCCGTGGCTCCCTCGACACCCAGGGTGTCAAGAACCGCAAGCAGGCCCGTTCCCGCTACGGCGCCAAGAAGGAGAAGTAAGAATGCCTCGTAAGGGCCCCGCCCCGAAGCGCCCGGTCATCATCGACCCGGTCTACGGTTCTCCTCTGGTCACGTCGCTCATCAACAAGGTGCTGCTGAACGGCAAGCGCTCCACCGCCGAGCGCATCGTCTACGGCGCCATGGAGGGCCTGCGCGAGAAGACCGGCAACGACCCGGTCATCACGCTGAAGCGCGCTCTCGAGAACATCAAGCCGACCCTCGAGGTCAAGTCCCGCCGTGTCGGTGGCGCCACCTACCAGGTGCCGGTCGAGGTCAAGCCCGGCCGCGCCAACACCCTGGCGCTGCGCTGGCTGGTCGGTTACTCCCGCGCCCGTCGCGAGAAGACCATGACCGAGCGTCTCCTCAACGAGCTTCTCGACGCCTCCAACGGCCTCGGTGCGGCCGTGAAGAAGCGCGAGGACACCCACAAGATGGCCGAGTCCAACAAGGCCTTCGCGCACTACCGCTGGTAGTCGCTACCCACATCGAGACCGAGAGAAGACTGAAGCCTTATGGCTACCACTTCACTTGACCTGGCCAAGGTGCGCAATATCGGCATCATGGCCCACATCGACGCGGGCAAGACGACCACCACCGAGCGGATCCTGTTCTACACCGGTGTGTCTTACAAGATCGGTGAGGTCCACGACGGCGCTGCCACCATGGACTGGATGGAGCAGGAGCAGGAGCGTGGCATCACGATCACCTCTGCTGCCACCACCTGTCACTGGCCGCTGGAAGACGTCGACCACACCATCAACATCATCGACACCCCGGGCCACGTCGACTTCACCGTCGAGGTGGAGCGCTCCCTGCGCGTGCTCGACGGTGCCGTGACGGTGTTCGACGGCGTCGCCGGCGTTGAGCCCCAGTCCGAGACGGTGTGGCGTCAGGCGGACCGCTACCGCGTTCCGCGTATCTGCTTCGTCAACAAGCTGGACCGTACGGGCGCGGAGTTCCACCGCTGCGTCGACATGATCAGCGACCGTCTGGGTGCCCAGCCGCTCGTCATGCAGCTCCCGATCGGTGCCGAGGCCGACTTCAAGGGCGTCGTGGACCTGGTCCGCATGAAGGCGCTCGTCTGGTCCGCCGAGGCGACCAAGGGCGAGATGTACGACGTCGTCGACATCCCGGCCACGCACACCGAGGCCGCCGAGGAGTGGCGCGGCAAGCTGCTCGAGGCCGTCGCGGAGAACGACGAGGAGATCATGGAGCTGTACCTCGAGGGCGAGGAGCCCTCCGAGGAGCAGCTGTACGCGGCCATCCGCCGCATCACGATCGCCTCCGGCAAGTCCAGCGACACCACGGTCACCCCGGTGTTCTGTGGTACCGCGTTCAAGAACAAGGGCGTCCAGCCCCTGCTCGACGCGGTGGTCCGCTACCTGCCCTCCCCGCTCGACATCGAGGCCATCGAGGGCCACGCGGTGAACGACCCCGAGGAGGTCGTGAAGCGCAAGCCCTCCGACGACGAGCCGCTGTCGGCGCTGGCGTTCAAGATCATGAGCGACCCGCACCTCGGCAAGCTCACCTTCGTCCGGGTCTACTCGGGCCGCCTGGAGTCCGGCACGCAGGTGCTGAACTCCGTCAAGGGCAAGAAGGAGCGCATCGGCAAGATCTACCGCATGCACGCGAACAAGCGTGAGGAGATCCAGTCGGTGGGCGCCGGCGACATCATCGCCGTCATGGGTCTGAAGCAGACCACGACCGGTGAGACGCTGGCCGACGACAAGAACCCGGTGATCCTGGAGTCCATGGACTTCCCGGCGCCGGTCATCCAGGTCGCCATCGAGCCCAAGTCGAAGGGCGACCAGGAGAAGCTGGGCGTCGCGATCCAGCGTCTGGCCGAGGAGGACCCGTCCTTCCAGGTCCACTCGGACGAGGAGACCGGCCAGACCATCATCGGTGGTATGGGCGAGCTGCACCTCGAGGTGCTGGTCGACCGTATGCGCCGTGAGTTCAAGGTCGAGGCCAACGTCGGCAAGCCGCAGGTCGCCTACCGTGAGACGATCCGCAAGGCCGTCGAGCGTGTCGACTTCACGCACAAGAAGCAGACTGGTGGTACCGGCCAGTTCGCCAAGGTGCAGATCGCGATCGAGCCCCTCGAGAGCGGCGACACGTCGTACGAGTTCGTGAACAAGGTGACCGGTGGTCGTATCCCGAAGGAGTACATCCCTTCGGTCGACGCCGGTGCGCAGGAGGCCATGCAGTTCGGCATCCTCGCCGGTTACGAGATGACCGGTGTCCGCGTCACGCTGCTCGACGGTGCGTACCACGAGGTCGACTCCTCCGAGCTCGCGTTCAAGATCGCCGGTTCGCAGGCCTTCAAGGAGGCCGCGCGCAAGGCCAGCCCCGTGCTGCTCGAGCCGATGATGGCCGTCGAGGTCACCACGCCCGAGGACTACATGGGTGAGGTCATCGGTGACATCAACTCCCGCCGTGGCCAGATCCAGGCCATGGAGGAGCGGGCGGGTGCCCGCGTCGTGAAGGGCCTCGTGCCCCTCTCGGAGATGTTCGGTTACGTCGGCGACCTGCGCAGCAAGACGTCCGGCCGTGCGAGCTACTCCATGCAGTTCGACTCCTACGCCGAGGTTCCGCGGAACGTCGCCGAGGAGATCATCGCGAAGGCCAAGGGCGAGTAACGCACCGCGTTAACGCAGCGCGTTCACACGCCGTAGGCTTGACTCCGGAGCCTCACGGGGCAAACGCACACAATCGTGGTGTTTGCCCCGGGTTCCGGGACTTAACAGCAAAGATCACCTGGCGCCGATGAAGTAAGGCGTACAGAACCACTCCACAGGAGGACCCCAGTGGCGAAGGCGAAGTTCGAGCGGACTAAGCCGCACGTCAACATCGGCACCATCGGTCACATCGACCACGGTAAGACGACCCTCACGGCCGCCATTACCAAGGTGCTGCACGACGCGTACCCGGAGCTGAACGAGGCCACCCCGTTCGACAACATCGACAAGGCTCCTGAGGAGCGCCAGCGCGGTATCACCATCTCCATCGCGCACGTCGAGTACCAGACCGAGGCGCGTCACTACGCCCACGTCGACTGCCCCGGTCACGCGGACTACATCAAGAACATGATCACCGGTGCCGCCCAGATGGACGGCGCGATCCTCGTGGTCGCCGCGACCGACGGTCCGATGCCGCAGACCAAGGAGCACGTGCTCCTGGCCCGCCAGGTCGGCGTGCCGTACATCGTCGTCGCCCTGAACAAGGCCGACATGGTGGACGACGAGGAGATCCTGGAGCTCGTCGAGCTCGAGGTCCGTGAGCTCCTCTCCGAGTACGAGTTCCCGGGCGACGACCTGCCGGTCGTCAAGGTCTCCGCTCTGAAGGCGCTCGAGGGCGACAAGGAGTGGACGCAGTCCGTCCTGGACCTCATGAACGCCGTCGACACCGCGATTCCGGAGCCGGAGCGCGACGTCGACAAGCCGTTCCTGATGCCGATCGAGGACGTCTTCACGATCACGGGTCGCGGTACGGTCGTCACCGGCCGTATCGAGCGTGGTGTCCTGAAGGTCAACGAGACCGTCGACATCATCGGCATCAAGACCGAGAAGACCACCACCACGGTCACCGGCATCGAGATGTTCCGCAAGCTGCTCGACGAGGGCCAGGCCGGTGAGAACGTCGGTCTGCTCCTCCGTGGCATCAAGCGCGAGGACGTCGAGCGCGGCCAGGTCATCATCAAGCCGGGCTCGGTCACCCCGCACACCGAGTTCGAGGCGCAGGCCTACATCCTCTCCAAGGACGAGGGTGGCCGCCACACGCCGTTCTTCAACAACTACCGTCCGCAGTTCTACTTCCGTACGACGGACGTGACCGGCGTCGTGACCCTCCCCGAGGGCACCGAGATGGTCATGCCGGGTGACAACACCGAGATGAAGGTGGAGCTCATCCAGCCCGTCGCCATGGAAGAGGGCCTGAAGTTCGCCATCCGTGAGGGTGGCCGGACCGTGGGCGCCGGCCAGGTCACCAAGATCAACAAGTGAGCTTGCTGATCTGACCTGGTAGCTCCAACGCGAGCTCCTGAAGGGGCCCGTACGACTTCGGTCGTACGGGCCCCTTTGCTTTGCGTCGGCTGGGACGCGTCAGCTGGTGGAGCCGTCCTCTACGAGGCAGAAGTCGATGTGGCTGAGGCCGTAGAAGTCGTTCGGGGGCGAACTGCTCGTGTTGAGCGGCGCGTGGAGATCCGCGTCCGCCTGGATGCCGGTGGGCCGGTAGTCATAGAGGTTGGCGTTCGGGCCGCCCTTGACGATCACGCCGATGGCGGCGAAGTCGTCGGAGATGTCGAAGTCGAAGGTGTTGTCGGTGCCGATGTTGAGGATGGTCACCTCGTCGTCGTCCCCGAACGACCCCGCCCTCACCGGATCGACCTTGACGATCCGGTCGCAGTCGAACGGGGTGATGTTGGCGGGCAGCGTGGTGAAGGTCGGGTTGCCCGCCACCTCCACCGGCTGCTCGCCGGAGTCGCTGGGCGGCCCCGGCTGAGCCGACGCGGGGCCGGCCGCGAAGGCGACCGCGAGCGCGGTGGTCAGGCCGAGGCCGACGCACCGCGCTCCCCATCTCGCTCGTGTCGACCGTGTGGTTGTTCGAGTGGTTACTCGCACGACGAGTGCTCCTTTTTGGTCTTTGTTCCGGTGTTCCGGGCAGTCTGATCATTTGCACAATCAGACCGGCGTCACTCGCCGGGGATTCGTCTTACTGGGCCGTCCGGGCGGCAGAGCACCGGAAAGGCCGAGCATCGTGCGATAACACGCCTGTATGTCCTGGGTCATGAAGTGCGGTCATAGTAAGTACATGTAAATACGGCTATCTCCCAGTTCGTGAAGGGCTACCGCCATGGCAGAGACCGCAGCGCCACCCGATTCGGGCCCCCGCCCAGGCCGGCCCGATCACCGGGCAGTCGTCGAGCGTTCCCTGCGGGGTTTCACGGGGGCGGGCTATGACAAGGGGCGTCCGTGGCTTGTCCAGGCGGCGTGGTTCGCCGTACTCCACCTCGCGTTCAGCAGGTGGTGGTTCCCGGCCCGCTGGCGGCCCGCTGTGCTGCGGGCCTTCGGCGCGCGGGTCGGGCGGCGAGTGCTGATCCGGCACGGTGTTCGTGTGCACTGGCCCTGGCGGCTGCGCATCGGGGACGACGTGTGGATCGGTGAGGGCGCCTGGCTGCTGAACCTCCAGCAGATCACGATCGGCAGCGACGTGTGCGTCTCGCAGGACGCGTTGCTGTGCACGGGAAGCCACCAACACCGCAGCCCCACCATGGAGTTCGACAACGGGCCCATCCAACTGGAGCCCGGATCCTGGGTCGCGGCCCGGGCCGTCGTACTGCGCGGCGTGACCGTCGGCCGGGGTGCGGTGGTGGGTGCCTCGGCGGTCGCCCACCGCGACGTCGCTCCGGGTGAGGTCATCACCAGTGGGGCCGCGGCATGAGGGTGGTCCACGTGGTGACGCTCGTCAGCGATGACGGAGCGTACGGCGGTCCGACGAGTGTGGCCGCCGGGCACCTGGAGGAGTGCGCCGCCCGCGGCCACGAGGTGACGCTGGTGTCCCTGTGGCGGGGCAGGTCCCCGGCGCCGGCACACCTCGGTTCGGTGCCGCTGCGCACGCGCCCGGCCCGCTCCCTGCTCCCTGGGGGATTCTCGGGGCTCATGCATCCGCTGCTGCTCAGGGACATGTGGCGCACCATGGGCAGGGCAGATGTGGTCCACATCCATGCGGGGCGCGATCTCGTCTCCATGGCTGCGCTCGCCGTCGCCGCGCTGCGCCGCAAGAGGTTCGTCGCACAGACGCACGGCATGGTGCAGCCCCGGCGCGCGGCCGTCGTCAGGCTCTTCGACCGCTTGTACGTGCCGCTGCTGCGCCGGGCGCGCGGCTGCCTGGTTCTCACCGAGCACGAACGTCGGGCCGTGGCCGAGGTCGTCGGTGCCGACGGTCCGCCACTGGTGACGCTGCCCAACGGTGTGCGCCCTGGGCGCGGAGGCGAGGCGGAGCATGGGCGTGAGACGGAGCGCGGCCGGGAGGTGCTCTTCCTCGCCCGGCTGCACCCGCGCAAGCGCCCGGAGGTCTTCGTCGAGATGGCCGCTCTCGTGCACCGGAGGATGCCCGACGCCCGCTTCACCCTTCACGGGGCGGATGAGGGGATGCTGCCGACGGTGCGCCGACTGATCGCCGCCCACGGGCTGGAGGGCATCGTCTCCTACGGCGGGGCGCTGGGGCATGCCGAGGCGCTGAAGGCCTATGCGAGGGCGGCGGTCTATGTGCTGCCCAGCATCGACGAACCGTTTCCGATGACCGTGATGGAGGCCCTCCAGGCGGGCACCCCGGTGGTGTGCACCGACAGCTGCGGCATCGCGGACGAGCTGGCTCGCCGCGAAGCGGCCGTGGTAACCGACGGCAGTGCCTGGGAGCTGGCCGAAGCGGTGTGCCGTGTGCTGGCCGACGACACGAAGCGGGGCGCCCTCGTGGAGGCGGGGCATCGCGCCGTCGCGGAGGCGTTCTCGGTCCACGCGGTGACGGATCGGCTGGAGGAGATCTACCGGGACATGTGCCCCGTGCCCCGTCCATAGGAGCCGCACCAGGGATCTGCGGCCGATCGGATGGACGCCCTGGCCATTTTGCTGGTCGGATCAGGTGAATGGGGTCCAGGCGCCTACTTTCGGGCCACGGGTTCCCTTCTCGGAACAGCCGTCCGCCCGTTCACGCACGAGGTCAGGGAATGGACTTCTCCAGCACGCTGCGGCAGCTCTCGAAGATGCAGAAACCCGCTCAGGGGGTTTCCGTCTACACACGGTTCGTCAACCGGCCGGCCGGCAGGCTGCTCGCGGCAGCGGCGTACCGTATCGGGTTCTCACCCAACCATGTGACGGCCGTCAGCGCGCTGATCACCTTCGCGGCCGTTTTCGCGACGGCTCTTCATCCGCCTTCACGTGCGCTGGGACAGTTCGTCTCGCTTGCTCTCCTGCTCGGCTTCGCACTCGATTCCGCGGACGGGCAGCTGGCCCGGCTGCACCGGTCGACCAGCCTTTCCGGAGAGTGGCTGGACCATGTGGTGGACTGCGCGAAACTTCTGGGCATTCACGCGGCGGTGCTGATTTCCTTCTACCGCTTCTTCGACCTGCCGCGTCCCGCGTTGCTGCTCCCGATCGCCTTCCAGTTCGCCGCTGTCCTGCTGTTCTTCGGGGGGATTCTCACGGAACAGCTGAGAAGGCGAAGAGGGGAGGTGCCGGCCGGACCGGTGGCTCCGCCCTCCCGTTTTCGCGGCATGGCGCTGTTGCCCGTGGATTACGGCCTGTTGTGCCTGAGCTTCCTCTTCCTGGGGAGCCGGCAGCTCTTCCTCGCGTTGTATGTCGCCTTGCTCGCGGCCCACGTCGTGCTGCTTCCGGCGTTCCTTGCCAAATGGCTCCGGGAGCTGTCCTGACGCGAACTCGATGTGAACTCGGACGGAGCCATCGGGCGCCTTGTCATGCGGAAACGCGGGGTATATCGCATGAAAAGGTGCAAACAGTGATTAATGTTCCAGGCAGATTCCGGCTTTCGAGAAGGAGCTGCCATGAGCAAGCAGGTGGACATCGTTGTCGCGGGAGGCGGGGGATTCATCGGTGGGCATCTCGCCGCAGACCTCCTGTCCCAGGGGCTGACCGTCCGGTGCGTCGACATCAAGCCGCGGCACGAGTGGCATCAAGTGCACGCCGCCGCCGAGAACGTCGTCGCCGATCTGTCCCTTCTCGACAACGCCCGCGCCGCCGTCCGGAACGCCGGCCAGGTGTACATGCTGGCCGCCGACATGGGCGGCATGGGCTTCATCGAGAACCACAAGGCGGCCTGCATGATGTCGGTGCTGATCAGCACCCACATGCTCAAGGCGGCGCACGAGGCCGGTGTCGAGCGCTACTTCTACTCCTCCTCCGCCTGTGTGTACGCCGCCGGCAGGCAGACCGACCCGAACGTCACCGCGCTGAAGGAGCGGGACGCCTATCCGGCGCAGCCCGAGGACGGTTACGGCTGGGAGAAGCTCTTCTCCGAGCGCATGTGCCGCCATTTCGAGGAGGACTACGAGTTCGTCTGCCGCGTCGCGCGCTACCACAACGTGTACGGGCCGGCGGGCACCTGGACCGGAGGCCGCGAGAAGGCCCCGGCGGCCGTGTGCCGCAAGATCGCCGAGGCAGCCCTCTCCGGTGATCACCGGATCGAGATCTGGGGCGACGGCCGGCAGACCCGTTCCTTCATGTACATCGACGACTGCCTCCACGGCACGCAGATGATCATGAACGGAGACAGCAGCGTCCCCGTCAACCTCGGCTCGTCAGAACTGGTCACCATCAACCAACTGGTCGACATCGTCGAGGAGATCGCGGGCATCCGCTGCGAGCGCAAGTACCAGCTGGACGCGCCGCAGGGCGTACGCGGCCGCAACTCCGACAACGGCCTGATCCGCGAACTGTACGGCTGGGAGCCGTCCGTCCCCCTGGCCGACGGCCTCGAGAAGACCTACGCCTGGGTCTACGACCAGGTCAAGCTCGCTCGCTCCTGATCCTTCGAACCGGCCGGGAGCAGCAGATGAGGATTCTCGTCCACGACTACAGCGGGCACCCGTTCCAGGCGCAGCTCAGCCGTGAGCTGGCGCACCGCGGTCATGACGTCGTTCACTCCACCTGCTCGGCCTACGTCTCCGGGAAGGGCAACCTCGCCGAGGACGCGGTCGCCGGCCTTCGCTTCGTCACCATCGGCGACCGCGTCGTGCTGGACAAGGGCGCCTACGTCCGACGCCTCTTCCAGGAGACGCGGCTGGGCCTGGAGCTGGCACAGCAGGTACGGCGTGAGAAGCCGGACGTGGCGATGCTGGCGAATCTGCCGATCCCGGCGCTGGTGGTGGCCGCGTCGGCGCTGAAGTCGCTGCGCATCCCCTGGGTGCTGTGGCACCAGGACATCACCGCCGTGGCGCTCAAGAGCTTCGCCGTCGCCGGAGTGTCGAGGCTGATGGGCGTCGCCGCCAGAGTCTTCGAGCAGGGCGAGAGATGGTCGGCGCGACGCGCCTCGGCGATCGTGGTGATCGCCGACTCCTTCCTGCGGATCCACCGGGAGTGGGGCACCGCCGGCAAGGTCACGGTCATTCCCAACTGGGCGCCGCTGGACGAGATTTCCCCCGCGGTCCGGGCGAATGCCTGGTCGCGGGAGCACGGCCTCACCGGCGTGCGGACCCTGCTGTACTCGGGCACCATCGGCCTCAAGCACAACCCCGTCCTGCTGGTGCGGCTCGCCGAGACCTTGCGCGAGCAGGGCGAACGGGTCCGCCTCGTCGTCGTCAACGACGGCCCGGCCGTGCCGGTCCTCAAGGAGGCCGCCGCCGAACGCGGGGTCGATCTGACCCTGTTGCCCTTCCAGCCCTACGAGCGGCTGCCCGAGGTGCTGGGCACGGGCGATGTGCTGGTCGTGCTCCTGACGGCGGACGCCGGAGAGTTCTCGGTCCCCTCCAAGACATTGTCGTATCTGTGCGCCGGGCGCCCGGTGCTGGGCCTGATGCCGGCGGACAACCTGGCGGCCGAGTTGCTCCGTCAGGCCGGCTCGGCGGTGTTCGCCCCGGAGGAGTCCTCGCTGGCCGACGCCGCCACGTGGGTCCGCGAAGTCCTGAACGACCCGGCGCGCGCCGAACTGCTGGGCAAGGAGAGCCGGGCGCTGGCCGAGCGGGAGTTCGCCCTGGAGGGGTGCGCTTCACGATTCGAGGAAATTCTGCGAGCGGCGACCCGGACCGGTGAATGATCATGGTGAATTCATAGGAATTACGCCGATTGAAACACCCTCTGAAATACCGGAGATCGACCGGACCTTCCGGTTATAAATCTATCGGCGTCGATTCATTCCGTTTGCCCGCTCATCCGGGGGTGCAGGTGCGAGGCAGTCAGAGGCGTTGCGTGGCGGCGGTGTGCTGCTGGGCCTTCCTTTTCATCGCCTTCCTGCCGGCGCTGATCCTGCAGGCCATCGACACGCGATTCGGCGTGGCACTCGCCGTGCAGTGCGTCGTCGTGGCGCACACCGGAGGCGGACTAACCCGGGTACTCACCGATACGTCGGTGCGCCTCGTCGCCTTCGGTTTCTGGCTCTTCGCCTACGTCTGGCTCGGACTGGCACCGCTCGCCATGCTCGCCACCGACAGCTACCCGCTGGGATACCGCACCGGTGAGACGACCGCTTTCGCGGCCGCCACGCTGACCGAACTCGGGCTCCTCGCCTACTGCGCGGGGGCGGCACTGGCCGCCGGACGCAAGGGCGCCCGGTCGACGGCGCTCGCGCCCCTGCTGTCCCGCAGACTCGCGCCGCTGCCCGTGCTCCTGCTGTGCGGGCTGGCACTCGCGCTCGCGATCGTGCTCATCCCCGGGCACGAAGGGGGGCTGCGAGCCTTCTTCACCAGCAGACAGGCTCTGTGGAAAACGGGCACCGAGGAGGACCACACGCATGCGCTGCGTGTCTGGCTCGTCGCCGTTCCCGCCTTCTGGGCCCTGGTGGCCCTGATCCACCTGCCCCGCCGCCGGACCGGGGGAGACCGGTTGCTGCGTGCGGTCCGATGGATGCTGCTCCCGGTCCTGCTCGCGCTCAACGTGACCGTCAACAACCCGATCAGCAGGCCGCGGTTCTGGGCCGGCACCGTACTTCTGGTCCTGCTTTTCTCATGGCCCCGGTTCAATACGCCGCGGGCCTTTCGCGTCACCGCCGCGGCGATCACGGTCGTGGTGCTGCTCGCTTTCCCGTACAGCGACTACTTCCGTTACAACGAACGCGAGTCGGTACAGGTCGTGGGGCTGGCGGAGCAGTTCACCGCCAACATGGACTACGACGCTTTTCAGCAGATGCAGACCGGCATCGATTATGTGCAGGAAAAAGGCTTCTCGCCCTCGGCCGCGCTCGGCCCCGTCCTGTTCATGGTGCCCCGCTCCCTGTGGTCCGACAAACCGCAGGCCACGGGTATCGAACTCGCCCAGTACGCGGGCTACGACTTCCAGAACCTCTCCGCGCCGCTGTGGATCGAGAGCTACCTGTGGGGCGGTGCTCCGTGTGTCGTCGCCGTCTTCTGCCTGCTCGGCGCGGCCGGACGGCGGATGGACGACATCAGGGCACGACTGTGGGACCGCCCGAGCACGCTGGCGGTTCTGCTGGTCCCCGCCTTCGCCTTCTACCAGATGATCTTCCTGCGCGGCAGCCTCCTGGGGATCATCGGCCCCCTGCTGCTGCTCCTGACCGTTCCGCTCTTCATCACCACCCGCGCGGCCAGGTCGTTCCGGCTCCCGTCACCGGCGCGGCCGCCTGCGCTGACGGGCCACGCACCCATCCCCGGACACAGGAGGCACCCGTGACCAGCCCCGCCGGTTTCGACGATCGGTACGACGACCCCGACCAGCTTCGCGACCAGGTGCGCCTCCTGCTGAGGTACCGCTCGGCCATCGCGCTGGGCGTGGTGCTCGGGCTGCTCGGCGGACTGATCCTGGTCCTGCTGCGCGCGGGCGGCTACACCTCCACCAGCGAGGTGCTCGTCCGCCCGAGAACGGACCCCTTCAACGCGATGGGGGTGTCCGTCGACAACCAGGTGAGCATGGGCACGGAACAGCAGATCGCCCTCAGCGCGACCGTCGCGGCCCGCGCGGCGAAGGCGCTGCGGCAACCGTCCCGCGCCGACGCGCTGCTGACGGACCTGCGCGTGACGAACCCCCGGGACACACAGGTGCTCCGGTTCGAGTACACGGCGGGCACCGCCCAGCGTGCGGCCCGGGTGACCAACGCGTTCGCGCAGGCCTATCTCGCCGATCGCCAGGACCGGTCCCGGGCCATGGTCACGCGGATGACCGGCGCGCTGGAACAGCAGATCACCGCGCTGACCAAGCGGATCAACGACAAGAAGGCCGACGGGTCCGGCACCGCGACCGCGGGCCTGCGGGAACAGATCGCCGTCCTGCACAAGCGGGTCTCGGACATCCGGGCCTACGACACCACCGGCGGTGACGTCGTCCGCCGGGCCGAGCCCGCGGCGCGGCCCTCGGGACCGGGCCCCGCCTGGCTCGTCGCGCTCGGACTGATCGCCGGTCTCGCCCTGGGTGTCGTGCTCGCCTGGCTGCGATCCGCCCTCGAACCGCGGGCCCGTTCGGTCGGCGAGGTCCAAGCCGCGCTGGGCGCTCCGGTGCTGGGCATCCTCCCGGAGCCCGGCACCGACGGCGCACTGCTGGAGGTGGGCCGGGCCGGCGGCAGCGGTGCTGAGGCGTACCGCACCCTCGCCTTCCGCCTGCGGGGCGGCGACGGCCGTACGGCCGTGGGCACGCTCATGATCGTGGCGCCGACTGCATCGAGGCGGGCCTCCGGCACGACGCAACGAGGTGACGAGACCGTCGCCGTGAATCTCGCCGCCGCCCTCGCCGAGTCCGGCGACGACGTACTGCTCGTGGACGCCGCCGCGCACACACCCGGCCTGTCGGCACGACTGCCGCTCTCGACCGGCGACACCGCACCGGCCGACGTCCCCGAGGGCACGGTGGTCGTCGACGCGGGCACAGCCGGGCGGTTCACGCTCTGCCCCGACAGCCGTGACATCACGGGCGACGACGTCACGGCGGCGGCGCGTGCCCTGGCATCCGCCGATTCCGAGCGGCCGACGCTCTTCCTGGCCCCGCCCCTGCTGGAGCACGCCGACGGTCTGGCGCTCGCCCAACGGGTGTCCGGCGTGCTGGTGGTGGGCGTTCTGGACGACATCAGGCGCAACGACCTCAAGCGGGTGCGCGAGCTGATCGACTGCCTGGGAGGGCACATCGTCGGCGCGGTGCTCCACCACGGCACCCGGCCCGGCCTGCTCCGCCGCGTCCTGGACAGCGACCGTGTACGTCGTGCGAGGGAGCGGATCGCATCCACGACACCGACCGCGCCGGCCGGCGACGACGCCGGGAAGCCGACGGTGCCCGTCCAGGACGACACGCTCAGCGCCTCCCGGTGAGCGCCTCCGGTACGGCCGTCTCCACCGGCGACTCGCCTGCCCGGTGCGGAGTCGCGGCCACGGCGCGCGGCGGGTGGTGGGGCTTTCTGGGCGCGACCGCCAACGCGGTCTTCGGCTACGCCCTGGTCGCCCTGGTCACCCGCGCGCTCGGGGCGTACGGCGCCGGGGCGGTGTTCACCGGCGTCGCGGGCTTCACCATCCTCTGCAACACCTGCAAGCTCGGTGCCGACACCGGGCTGGTGCGCTTCGTCTCCGGTGACCTGGCCACCACCGGGGGCCGCAGGGTGGGCGCACTCCTGCGCAGCGCGGTCGTGCCGGGAGCGGTGGCGAGTACGGCCGCCGCCGCGCTGCTCTTCTCGTCCCCCTGGACGGCCACCTCGCTGCTGCCGAGTCTCGCCCCGGACGACGCGGTGACCCTGGTCCGGCTGTTCGCCGTGTTCCTCCCCCTGGCCACGATCACCCTGGTCCTGCTGGGCGCCACGCAGGGCTACGGCACCGTGATTCCGTACGTCGGTGTCGAGCAGATCGGCAAACCCGTACTGCGCGTGCTGATCGCCGTGCCGGTCGTGCTGCTGGCGCCGGGTGTGCTGAGCCTGGCCGCTGCCTGGCTCGTGCCCTCTCTGGCGGGCTTCCTCGTCGCCTGGTTCGCACTGCGCAGGTACCGCCGGACGAGTCCGGGACACCCGTCCGCAGGGGAGGGTTCCGCCGCCCGGCGGGGATTCTGGGCGTTCGCCGCGCCACGGGCGGTGTCCTCCGTCTTCGACATCAGCGCGGTCTGGCTGGGTGTCGTCCTGCTGTCCAGCCTGGCGACGAGTGAAGAGGCGGGCATCTACACCGCCGTCGGCCGTGTCGTCATCGCGGCGACTCTGCTGCAGCTCGCCATCCGGCTGGCCGTCGCTCCGGAGATCAGCCGCCTCCTCGCCGTGGGCGACATCCCGCAGGCCCACCATCTCTACCGCATCTCGACGCGCTGGATCGTGCTGTTCTCCTGGCCACTGCTCGTCCTGCTGGCGAGCTTCCCGGGCACCGTACTCAGTTTGTTCGGGCCGGAGTTCGAGCAGGGGGCGCCCGCGCTGCTGGTGCTCTGCGTCGCCGCAGCGGTCAACGTGGGGGTGGGAAACGCCCAGACGGTGCTGCTCATGGCGGGCAAGAGCTCCTGGCATCTGGCCGTCACCGGTGTCGCGTTCGCCGTGCAGCTGACGGTCGGTCTGCTCGCCATTCCCCGGCTGGGTGTCCTCGGAGCCGCCCTGTCCTGGGGTGCGGCGACCATCGTCGAGAACCTCGTCTCGGCCGCGTTGGTGCGGCGGCATCCGGGCTTCACGTTCATCGACGACGGATACCTCCTCGCGACGGTCACCGGTCTGTGCCTCACGGTGCCGCTGGTCCTCCCCGCGCGGCTGCTGGCAGGTGACACGGCCGTCGGACTTGCCGTAGCAATCACCATGGGATTTTGCGTATTCGGTATAAGTTTGTGGAGATTTAGTACCCCTCTGGGGGTGCGTGAACTAGTCGGCGTGCTGCGCGAACGCACCACATGAGGCCCTCTCGGACCGAGACCGCCAGACCTTCCCCCCTCTCACCACCCGTATCCGCTGCAACCCGGGATGTTCCATGCGCCTGAGAAAAAGCACGAAGAGGACGGCCACCACGGCTTCGGCTGTGGCCCTCCTCGCGGCTGCCTCGCTCATCACCGCCTCGGCGTCGGCGGCCGACGGCGACGAAGTGCCCCTGACCGCCGACACCTTGGCGACCTGGCAGACCGACGGGATCGTCTGGTCGCTCGCGTACGCGGACGGTGTCGTGTACGTCGGCGGCAGCTTCGACAAGGTCCGCCCTCCGGGCGCCGGACCCGGCCAAAGTGAGGTCGTCCGCAGGAACTTCGCCGCGTTCGACGCCGCCACCGGCAGACTGCTGCCGTGCGCCGTCTCCTTCACCGGCAGCGGTGGCACGGTACGGGCGCTGAAGGCGTCGCCGGACGGGAAGGTGCTGTACGCCGGCGGTTCGTTCGCCAAGGCCGGTCGGGCCCAGGTGGCCAACGCCGTCGCGCTCGACACGGCGGACTGCTCCGTGCGCAAGGACTTCCGTCCGAGCGTGTCGTCCTTCGTGCGGGCCATCGACGTCACGAACGACACGGTCTATCTGGGGGGCGACTTCACGGTCGTCGACGGCCGGGAGAGGGAGCGCGTCGCGGCGTTCACCCGCAGAGGCTCGCTGCTGCCGTTCCAGGCGGAGATCGACCGTCCCGTATACGCCCTCAGCGCCGCGCCCGCATGGGGCAAGATCCTCGTCGGCGGTGACTTCCGCATGGTCAACGACGATCTGGAGTCGGCGCTCGTCGCCCTGCATCCCGTCACGGGCAAGACGGTGACCTCGTACCCGGACTGGCTGCCGAGCAGATCGGCCGTGAAGGCGCTGACGCGCGACAAGACCAACTTCTATGTGGCGGCCGAGGGCAGCGGGACGGGCATCTTCGACGGCCGCATCGCCGCCCGCCTCGGCAAGCGCAAGATGGTGTGGAAGGACAACTGCCTGGGTGCCACCCAGGCAATCGCCGTGCACAACGGCATCCTCTACAGCGGATCCCACGCCCACGACTGCACTGAGACACCGGGCGGTTTCCCGGAGATCCACGACCGCCAGCACTTCCTGGCCCAGTCGATCCGCAACGCCCGCATCCTGCACTGGTTCCCCGACACCAACGGAGGAACCGGCGAGGGCAACGGCCCTCGAGCGCTGGCGGTGGCGCGTGGGGTCCTGTGGGCCGGGGGCGAGTTCACCCGGGTCAACGGCAGGCCCCAGCAGAGCCTGACGCGTTTCGGGGCCGGGCCCGACAGGGGAGCCCCGGAAGATCCGCCCCGGCTCACGGCCGCGAGCCGGGGCGCCGGCCGGATCACGCTCAGCTGGCGGGCCGCATGGGACCGGGACGACGCGAAGCTGACCTACCTGATCTACCGGGACGGCCGCCTCGTGGCCTCGCCGACGCGACGGTCCACCGAGTGGCGCCGCCCGCAGATGACGTACACGGATTCCGTCACCCCCGGCTCGCGGCATCGCTACACGATCGCCGTCACCGACGGCCGGAACGCCTCGGCCACGTCGGATGCGCTCGTGGTCACCGCGTCCGCCGCCGGGCGCGCGAAGGGCAAGCGTTGACGGGGGAACGCCTCGGTTACGCGCCCGGGGTCTTCGACCTCTTCCACGTGGGCCATCTGAACATCCTGCGCCGGGCCCGGGGGCACTGCGACCGGCTCATCGCCGGCGTCTGCTCCGACGACCTCGTGGTGCGCCTGAAAGGGCGGCCGCCTGTCGTACCGCTCGCCGAGCGGCTGCAGATCGTCCGCAGTGTGCGCTATGTGGACGAGACGTTCGTCGCGACCGTGGACGACAAGATCGAGATCTGGAAGGAAGTCGGTTTCGACGTCATCTTCAAAGGTGACGACTGGCTCGGCACGGAGGTCTGGACGACTCTCGAAGCCGAATTCGCGAGGGTGGGCGTGGAGGTCGTCTACTTTCCGTACACCGTGCACACCTCGAGCACGCTGCTACGGGACGCGCTCCGCCTCCTCGCCCAGCAGAGTCCTCCCGGGCCGGTCGCGCGACAGCTCGCGGGCCCCCGGCCGAAGGAAACGCAGGGCTGACGCAGGTCCCCGCCTCGCTCATCGCTGCGGCCGCCCCTGTCGGCGGCCGCAGTGGCGTCCACGACCCCGATGGTCTCGCCGCAGGGCAGTGGCCATCGGGTTTGACGTGCGTCACCCTCGGGGTATTCTCTCCGGCTCGATTGGCGGAGCCCCCGCCCCATATGGCAGACTGTCCGAGTTGCTCGGTCGAGTGTTGATGCTGCGCGCCTCCCGCCGGGAGGACCGGAAGCGAGTCCCACAGTACTCGTCGCCCTAACTGCCGTGAGGCAGCGCTGGGGCGGACGTACGGGAATCTTCCGGGAAGTGTATGCGCGGCACCGGCCAGGCGCCCGGTGGGCCTCCTAGCTCCCGGCTTGCGGTTCCGGAAGGGCCGTGTTCCCACGCAGGGATGTTCGAACAAGGGACATCTGTGTCAGCGGGAGTGCGACACGCCCGACCGCGTGGGTCGGAGGGGGTCAAGGGAACACCGGGTTCCAGAGCGTAAGAGAGACAGGACTACTGAGTAGCCATGGCGGGACAGAAGATCCGCATCCGGCTCAAGGCCTACGACCACGAGGTCATCGACAGCTCGGCGAAGAAGATCGTCGAGACGGTGACGCGTACTGGTGCGTCGGTCGCGGGCCCGGTGCCGCTGCCCACTGAGAAGAACGTGTACTGCGTCATCAAGTCGCCGCACAAGTACAAGGACTCGCGCGAGCACTTCGAGATGCGCACGCACAAGCGCCTGATCGACATCCTCGACCCGACCCCCAAGACCGTTGACTCTCTGATGCGACTCGACCTCCCGGCCGGTGTCGACATCGAGATCAAGCTCTGAGGCGCGGTGATCTGAGAGATGGCTAAGCAGATCAAGGGCATCCTGGGCGAGAAGCTCGGCATGACGCAGGTGTGGGACGAGAACAACCGTGTTGTTCCGGTCACCGTCGTCAAGGCCGGCCCCAACGTCGTCACCCAGGTTCGTACCAACGACGTCGACGGCTACGAGTCCGTCCAGCTCGCCTTCGGCGAGATCGACCCGCGCAAGGTGAACAAGCCCCTCAAGGGCCACTTCGCGAAGGCCGACGTCACCCCCCGTCGTCACCTCGTCGAGATCCGCACCGCGGACGCCTCCGAGTACACGCTCGGCCAGGAAGTCACCGCCGAGGTGTTCGAGGCCGGCGTGAAGGTCGACGTCACCGGCAAGAGCAAGGGCAAGGGCTTCGCCGGTGTCATGAAGCGCCACAACTTCGGTGGCCTCGGCGCCGGTCACGGCACCCAGCGCAAGCACCGCTCTCCCGGTTCCATCGGTGGCTGCGCCACCCCGGGCCGTGTGTTCAAGGGCCTCCGCATGGCGGGTCGCATGGGCAACGAGCGGGTCACCACCCAGAACCTGACCGTCCACGCCGTTGACGCGGAGAAGGGTCTGCTGCTCATCAAGGGCGCGGTTCCCGGTCCGAACGGCGGCCTCGTCCTGGTCCGCACCGCGGCCAAGGGGGCCTGAGGTAACCGATGAGCACTGTTGACATCCTTTCGCCGGCGGGCGAGAAGGCCGGTACCGTCGAGCTCCCCGCGGAGATCTTCGACGTAGAGAAGATCAGCGTTCCGCTGCTTCACCAGGTCGTCGTCGCGCAGCTGGCCGCTGCCCGCCAGGGCACGCACAAGACCAAGACCCGCGGTGAAGTCCGTGGTGGTGGCAAGAAGCCGTACCGCCAGAAGGGCACCGGTCGCGCCCGTCAGGGTTCGACCCGCGCGCCGCAGTTCGCCGGTGGTGGCGTCGTGCACGGTCCCGTGCCGCGTGACTACTCGCAGCGGACCCCGAAGAAGATGAAGGCCGCGGCCCTGCGCCACGCCCTCACCGACCGGGCCCGCAACAACCGCATTCACGTCGTCTCCGGCGTGATCGAGGGCGAGACCCCCTCCACGAAGGCCGCGAAGAGCCTGTTCGGCAAGATCAGCGAGCGCAAGAACCTGCTCCTGATCGTCGAGCGCGCCGACGAGGCCGCGTGGCTGTCCGCCCGCAACCTGCCCCAGGTCCACATCCTGGAGCCGGGCCAGCTGAACACGTACGACGTTCTCGTCTCCGACGACGTGGTCTTCACCCAGGCCGCCTTCGAGTCCTTCGTGTCCGGCCCGAAGGCCAATGACACCGAAGGGAGCGAGGCCTGATGGCTATCCGTCACCCCGCCATTGCCTCCAAGGCCGCCAAGAAGGCCAAGGCCGCGCGCGTCGCCAAGGCGCGTCGTCACGCCACCGAGGGCAAGAACACCGTCGAGACCCCGCTGAGCAAGGCGTACACGGACCCCCGTGACGTCCTGATCAAGCCGGTCGTCTCGGAGAAGAGCTACGCGCTCCTCGACGAGAACAAGTACACGTTCATCGTCGACCCGAACGCCAACAAGACCCAGATCAAGCAGGCCGTCCAGGCGGTCTTCGAGGTCAAGGTCACCGGGGTCAACACGATCAACCGCCAGGGCAAGCGCAAGCGGACCCGCACGGGCTTCGGCCAGCGTGCCGGCACCAAGCGCGCGATCGTGACCCTTGCCGAGGGCGACCGTATCGACATCTTCGGCGGTCCGACCGCCTGAGGGCGGTCCGGATCGTCCGATATCGGACGAGGACTGAGAAATGGGAATCCGCAAGTACAAGCCGACTACGCCGGGCCGTCGTGGTTCCAGCGTCGCCGACTTCGTCGAGGTCACGCGGTCCACGCCGGAGAAGTCGTTGGTCCGCCCCCTGCACAGCAAGGGTGGCCGTAACAACTCCGGTCGTGTGACCGTCCGCCACCAGGGCGGTGGCCACAAGCGCGCCTACCGCGTGATCGACTTCCGTCGTCACGACAAGGACGGCGTGCCGGCGAAGGTCGCGCACATCGAGTACGACCCCAACCGCACCGCGCGCATCGCGCTGCTGCACTACGCCGACGGCGAGAAGCGCTACATCCTCGCCCCGCGCAACCTGCAGCAGGGTGACCGCGTCGAGAACGGTCCCGGGGCCGACATCAAGCCGGGCAACAACCTGGCGCTGCGCAACATCCCGGTCGGTACCACGATCCACGCGATCGAGCTCCGTCCCGGTGGCGGCGCCAAGTTCGCCCGCTCCGCCGGTGCCTCCGTGCAGCTGCTCGCGAAGGAGGGCCAGATGGCCCACCTGCGCATGCCCTCCGGTGAGATCCGCCTGGTCGACGTGCGCTGCCGCGCCACCGTCGGCGAGGTGGGCAACGCCGAGCAGAGCAACATCAACTGGGGTAAGGCCGGCCGTAAGCGCTGGCTGGGCGTTCGCCCGACCGTTCGCGGTGTGGCGATGAACCCGGTTGACCACCCGCACGGTGGTGGTGAGGGCAAGACCTCCGGTGGTCGCCACCCGGTCTCCCCGTGGGGTCAGAAGGAAGGTCGTACTCGTGCTCCCAAGAAGGCGAGCAACAAGTACATCGTCCGCCGCCGCAAGACGAACAAGAAGCGCTAGGAGCGGGTTTAGATGCCGCGCAGTCTCAAGAAGGGGCCCTTCGTCGACGACCACCTGATCAAGAAGGTGGAAGCCCAGAACGAAGCCGGCACCAAGAACGTCATCAAGACCTGGTCCCGTCGCTCCATGATCGTGCCGGCCATGCTCGGCCACACGCTCGCGGTGCACAACGGCAAGACCCACATCCCGGTGTTCGTCACCGAGTCGATGGTCGGCCACAAGCTCGGCGAGTTCTCGCCGACGCGCACCTTCCGGGGCCACGTCAAGGACGACCGGAAGTCGAAGCGCCGCTAGTAGCGGATCGCATTCAGACACGTAAGTAACTGAGAGGGACAACCATGGAAGCCAGGGCCCAGGCGCGGTACATCCGCGTTACGCCCATGAAGGCCCGCCGCGTGGTGGACCTTATCCGTGGCATGGATGCCACGGAGGCTCAGGCTGTTCTGCGATTCGCTCCGCAGGCAGCCTCCGTGCCCGTCGGCAAGGTGCTCGACAGCGCCATCGCCAACGCCGCGCACAACTACGACCACCCGGACGCCTCCTCGCTGTTCATCAGCGAGGCGTACGTCGACGAGGGCCCGACCCTGAAGCGGTTCCGTCCGCGTGCCCAGGGCCGTGCCTACCGGATCCGCAAGCGGACCAGCCACATCACCGTGGTCGTCGCCAGCAAGGAAGGAACCCGGTAATGGGCCAGAAGGTTAACCCGCATGGGTTCCGGCTCGGTGTCACCACGGACTTCAAGTCCCGGTGGTACGCCGACAAGCTGTACAAGGACTACGTCAAGGAAGACGTCGCCATCCGTCGGATGATGACGTCCGGCATGGAGCGCGCCGGTATCTCGAAGGTTGAGATCGAGCGCACCCGTGACCGTGTCCGCGTGGACATCCACACCGCGCGTCCGGGCATCGTCATCGGCCGCCGTGGCGCCGAGGCCGACCGCATCCGCGGTGACCTCGAGAAGCTCACGGGCAAGCAGGTCCAGCTGAACATCCTCGAGGTCAAGAACCCCGAGACCGACGCTCAGCTGGTTGCCCAGGCCGTCGCCGAGCAGCTCTCCTCCCGCGTCTCCTTCCGTCGGGCCATGCGTAAGAGCATGCAGTCCGCCATGAAGGCCGGCGCCAAGGGCATCAAGATCCAGTGCGGTGGCCGCCTCGGCGGCGCCGAGATGTCCCGCTCGGAGTTCTACCGCGAGGGCCGTGTGCCCCTGCACACGCTCCGTGCGAACGTGGACTACGGCTTCTTCGAGGCCAAGACGACCTTCGGCCGCATCGGTGTGAAGGTCTGGATCTACAAGGGCGACGTCAAGAACATCGCCGAGGTCCGCGCCGAGAACGCTGCGGCCCGTGCGGGTAACCGCCCGGCCCGCGGTGGTGCCGACCGCCCGGCCCGTGGTGGCCGCGGTGGCGAGCGGCGCGGTCGTAAGCCGCAGCAGGCTGCCGGCGCCGAGGCCCCCAAGGCCGAGGCTCCCGCGTCCGCTCCGGCTGAGAGCACCGGAACGGAGGCCTGACCGACATGCTGATCCCCCGTAGGGTCAAGCACCGCAAGCAGCACCACCCGAAGCGCTCTGGCATGTCCAAGGGTGGAACGCAGGTTGCGTTCGGCGAGTACGGCATCCAGGCGCTCACCCCGGCGTATGTGACGAACCGTCAGATCGAGGCCGCTCGTATCGCCATGACGCGTCACATCAAGCGTGGTGGCAAGGTCTGGATCAACATCTACCCGGACCGTCCGCTCACCAAGAAGCCCGCTGAGACCCGCATGGGTTCCGGTAAGGGTTCTCCGGAGTGGTGGATCGCCAACGTCAAGCCCGGACGCGTGATGTTCGAGCTGTCGTACCCCAACGAGAAGATCGCCCGTGAGGCGCTGACTCGTGCGGCCCACAAGCTGCCGATGAAGTGCCGGATCGTCAAGCGCGAGGCAGGTGAAGCGTGATGTCGGCCGGTACCAAGGCGTCCGAGCTGCGCGAGCTGGGCAACGAGGAGCTTCTGGCGAAGCTCCGCGAGGCCAAGGAAGAGCTGTTCAACCTCCGCTTCCAGGCGGCGACCGGTCAGCTCGAGAACCACGGTCGGCTGAAGGCCGTCCGCAAGGACATCGCGCGGATCTACACCCTGATGCGTGAGCGCGAGCTGGGCATCGAGACGGTGGAGAGCGCCTGATGAGTGAGAGCAACGTGACTGAGCAGACTGCAGAGGCCCGCGGCTTCCGCAAGACCCGTGAGGGTCTCGTCGTCAGCGACAAGATGGACAAGACCGTCGTCGTCGCCGTCGAGGACCGCGTCAAGCACGCGCTGTACGGCAAGGTCATCCGCCGTACCAACAAGCTCAAGGCGCACGACGAGCAGAACGCTGCGGGCGTCGGCGACCGCGTCCTCCTCATGGAGACCCGGCCGCTGTCCGCGACGAAGCGCTGGCGCGTCGTCGAGATCCTCGAGAAGGCCAAGTAATTCCTGCGGGGAACATCCCGCAGGTCAGTTCCGCCAGGCTCGGCAGGGGCTCACCTCGTAACGAGGCGGCCCCTGCCGGGAACCGGCAGACAAACAGGAGATAGACGTGATCCAGCAGGAGTCGCGACTGCGTGTCGCCGACAACACTGGTGCGAAGGAGATCCTTTGCATCCGTGTGCTCGGTGGCTCCGGTCGCCGCTACGCGGGCATCGGTGACGTCATCGTCGCCACCGTCAAGGACGCGATCCCCGGTGGCAACGTGAAGAAGGGTGACGTCGTCAAGGCGGTCATCGTTCGCACCGTCAAGGAGCGCCGCCGTCCGGACGGCTCGTACATCCGCTTCGACGAGAACGCCGCCGTCATTCTGAAGAACGACGGCGACCCTCGCGGCACCCGCATCTTCGGCCCGGTCGGCCGTGAGCTGCGCGAGAAGAAGTTCATGAAGATCATCTCGCTCGCGCCGGAGGTGCTGTAAGCATGAAGATCAAGAAGGGCGACCTGGTCCAGGTCATCACCGGCAAGGACAAGGGCAAGCAGGGCAAGGTCATTGCCGCTTACCCGCGCGACGAGCGCGTCCTGGTCGAGGGTGTCAACCGGGTCAAGAAGCACACGAAGGCCGGTCCGACCGCTCGCGGTTCCCAGGCCGGCGGCATCGTGACCACCGAGGCGCCGATCCACGTCTCCAACGTCCAGCTGGTCGTGGAGAAGGACGGTCAGAAGGTCGTCACGCGTGTCGGCTACCGCTTCGACGAAGAGGGCAACAAGATCCGCGTTGCCAAGCGGACGGGTGAGGACATCTGATGGCTACCACCACCACTCCGCGTCTGAAGACGAAGTACCGCGAGGAGATCGCGGGCAAGCTGCGTGACGAGTTCAAGTACGAGAACGTCATGCAGGTTCCCGGCCTCGTCAAGATCGTGGTCAACATGGGTGTCGGCGACGCCGCCCGTGACTCGAAGCTGATCGAGGGCGCGATCCGCGACCTGACCACCATCACCGGTCAGAAGCCGGCCGTCACCAAGGCCCGCAAGTCCATCGCGCAGTTCAAGCTGCGTGAGGGCCAGCCGATCGGTGCCCACGTCACGCTCCGTGGCGACCGCATGTGGGAGTTCCTGGACCGCACCCTGTCGCTCGCGCTGCCGCGCATCCGCGACTTCCGTGGTCTGTCCCCCAAGCAGTTCGACGGCCGTGGCAACTACACCTTCGGTCTCACGGAGCAGGTCATGTTCCACGAGATCGACCAGGACAAGATCGACCGTACCCGGGGTATGGACATCACCGTGGTCACCACGGCGACCAACGACGCTGAGGGCCGCGCGCTCCTTCGTCACCTCGGCTTCCCGTTCAAGGAGGCGTGAGCGAGATGGCGAAGAAGGCTCTGATTGCCAAGGCTGCTCGCAAGCCCAAGTTCGGTGTGCGTGGCTACACCCGCTGCCAGCGCTGCGGCCGTCCGCACTCCGTGTACCGCAAGTTCGGCCTGTGCCGCGTGTGCCTTCGTGAGATGGCTCACCGTGGCGAGCTGCCGGGCGTGACCAAGAGCTCCTGGTAATCCCCGTTATTTAGGGATTCCGGAAGCTCTCGGTAAGCATCTGGGTGGACAGGGGCCCGCCCCCACATGGCTTAGGCTTGTGGGGTTGGGCGCCTGTCACGCCCGTACGACTTACTACGCCGTAGGTCCACCGCGCCGCACCCGTCCCGTCTCGGATCGGGGAGAGGGATGGCGCACCAGGAAACCCCGGCGAGAGAGGCCGAAGGCCAATTCATGACCATGACTGATCCGATCGCAGACATGCTTACGCGTCTGCGGAACGCGAACTCGGCGTACCACGACACCGTGGCGATGCCGCACTCGAAGATCAAGTCGCACATCGCGGAGATCCTCCAGCAGGAGGGCTTCATCACGGGCTGGAAGGTCGAGGACGCCGAGGTCGGCAAGAACCTCGTCCTGGAGCTGAAGTTCGGCCCCAACCGTGAGCGCTCCATCGCGGGCATCAAGCGGATCTCCAAGCCCGGTCTCCGGGTGTACGCGAAGTCCACCAACCTGCCGAAGGTGCTCGGCGGCCTCGGCGTGGCGATCATCTCCACGTCCCACGGGCTCCTCACCGACAAGCAGGCCGGCAAGAAGGGCGTAGGCGGAGAAGTCCTCGCCTACGTCTGGTAGCAGAAGGGAACGGAGGAAACAGCTATGTCGCGCATCGGCAAGCTCCCCATCGCGGTTCCCGCCGGCGTGGACGTCACCATCGACGGCCGTACGGTCAAGGTCAAGGGCCCCAAGGGCGAGCTGACCCACACCGTCTCGGCTCCGATCGAGGTCGCCAAGGGCGAGGACGGCACCCTGCAGGTGACCCGCCCGAACGACGAGCGTCAGAACAAGGCCCTGCACGGCCTGTCCCGCACGCTGGTGGCGAACATGATCACCGGCGTGACCCAGGGTTACGTGAAGAAGCTCGAGATCAGCGGTGTCGGTTACCGCGTGACCGCCAAGGGCTCGAACCTCGAGTTCGCGCTCGGTTACAGCCACCCGATCCTGGTCGAGGCCCCCGAAGGCATCACCTTCAAGGTCGAGGCGCCCACGCGTTTCTCGGTCGAGGGCATCGACAAGCAGAAGGTCGGCGAGGTCGCGGCGAACATCCGCAAGCTGCGCAAGCCCGACCCGTACAAGGCCAAGGGCGTCAAGTACGAGGGCGAAGTCATCCGCCGCAAGGTCGGAAAGGCGGGTAAGTAAGCCATGGCATACGGGCAGAAGATCCTCAAGGGTGACGCCTACAAGCGTGCTGCCATCAAGCGTCGCCACATCCGGATCCGTAAGAAGGTCTCGGGTACGGCTGAGCGTCCCCGTCTGGTCGTGACCCGCTCCAACCGCCACATCGTGGCGCAGGTGATCGACGACCTGAAGGGCCACACCCTGGCGTCGGCGTCCACCCTGGACGCCTCGGTCCGTGGTGGCGAGGGCGACAAGTCCTCGCAGGCCAAGCAGGTCGGCGCCCTGGTCGCCGAGCGTGCCAAGGCCGCCGGTGTCGAGGCCGTCGTGTTCGACCGTGGTGGTAACCAGTACGCCGGGCGCATCGCCGCTCTGGCGGACGCCGCCCGCGAGGCCGGGCTCAAGTTCTGAGCCGGTTCCGCTAAACAGACAAGGAAGGTAAGTCCAATGGCTGGACCCCAGCGCCGCGGTGGCGGTGCCGGTGGCGGCGAGCGGCGGGACCGGAAGGGCCGTGACGGCGGCGCTGCTGCCGCCGAGAAGACCGCGTACGTTGAGCGCGTCGTCGCGATCAACCGCGTCGCCAAGGTTGTGAAGGGTGGTCGTCGCTTCAGCTTCACCGCGCTGGTCGTGGTGGGCGACGGTGACGGCACCGTGGGTGTCGGTTACGGCAAGGCCAAGGAGGTGCCGGCCGCCATCGCCAAGGGCGTTGAGGAGGCCAAGAAGCACTTCTTCAAGGTCCCCCGCATCCAGGGCACCATCCCGCACCCCATCCAGGGTGAGAAGGCTGCCGGCGTCGTGCTGCTCAAGCCCGCGTCCCCCGGTACCGGTGTTATCGCCGGTGGTCCGGTGCGTGCCGTGCTCGAGTGCGCCGGTATCCACGACGTGCTGTCGAAGTCGCTCGGCTCCGACAACGCGATCAACATCGTGCACGCGACCGTGGAGGCCCTGAAGGGCCTGCAGCGTCCCGAGGAGATCGCGGCCCGCCGTGGTCTGCCGCTCGAGGACGTCGCTCCCGCGGCTCTTCTCCGTGCGCGTGCCGGGGCGGGTGCGTAATCATGGCGCAGCTCAAGATCACGCAGGTCAAGTCCTACATCGGCAGCAAGCAGAACCACCGTGACACCCTGCGGTCGCTTGGTCTCAAGGGGATCAACACCGTGGTCGTCAAGGAGGACCGCCCCGAGTTCCGCGGCATGGTGCACACCGTCCGCCACCTCGTGACGGTCGAGGAGGTCGACTGATCATGGCGGAGCAGAACCCGCTGAAGATCCACAACCTCCGTCCCGCCCCGGGCGCCAAGACCGCCAAGACCCGTGTGGGTCGTGGTGAGGCGTCGAAGGGTAAGACGGCCGGTCGTGGTACCAAGGGCACCAAGGCCCGCTACCAGGTTCCGGAGCGCTTCGAGGGTGGCCAGATGCCGCTGCACATGCGCCTCCCGAAGCTGAAGGGCTTCAAGAACCCGTTCAAGACCGAGTACCAGGTCGTGAACCTCGACAAGCTGGCCGCGCTGTACCCCGAGGGTGGCGAGGTCACCGTCGAGGGCCTCGTGGCCAAGGGTGCCGTTCGCAAGAACAGCCTCGTCAAGGTCCTCGGCCAGGGCGAGATCTCCGTGGCGCTGCAGGTGACGGTCGACGCCGTCTCCGGCTCCGCCAAGGAGAAGATCACCGCCGCCGGCGGCAGCGTCACCGAGCTCGTCTGAACCCATCAGGCGTCTCGATGACTTGAGCGGTCCCGACCGGGGATACCCCACAAATGGGGTATCCCCGGTTGGTCGTTCCAAGGGGGGCTGTCTCGCCGGTAAGGTGGCCTGCACTGCCCACTTTTACTGAGTGCTTCGTGTGAGGCACTCTGAGCGGCAGTTGACCGTTAGCTAAGTCGTTCCTATTAGTCGAACCTCAAGACCGTCACCCTTGACGCAGTTGCGCGGGGGTCGCAGGAGGCACCGTGCTCACCGCGTTCGCCCGGGCGTTCAAGACGCCCGACCTGCGCAAGAAGCTGCTCTTCACGCTCGGCATCATCGTCATCTACCGGATCGGTACCCACATTCCGATCCCCGGCGTCGACTACAGGGCCGTCCAGATCTGTATCGACCAGGCGAGCACCAACCAGGGCCTCTTCGGTCTGGTCAACATGTTCAGTGGCGGCGCGCTGCTTCAGATCACGATCTTCGCGCTCGGCATCATGCCGTACATCACGGCGAGCATCATCCTTCAGCTGCTGACCGTCGTGATCCCGCGCCTGGAAGCCCTCAAGAAGGAGGGCCAGGCCGGTACGGCGAAGATCACGCAGTACACCCGTTACCTGACGGTGGCGCTCGCCATCCTGCAGGGCACCGGCCTGGTGGCGACCGCCCGCAGCGGCTCGCTGTTCCAGAACTGCCAGGTGGCCGGCCAGATCGTGCCGGACCGCTCGATCTTCACCACCATCACGATGGTCATCACCATGACCGCCGGTACGGCCGTCGTCATGTGGCTCGGTGAGCTCATCACCGACCGCGGCATCGGCAACGGCATGTCGATCCTGATGTTCATCTCGATCGCCGCCACCTTCCCGTCGGCCCTGTGGGCCATCAAGCAGCAGGGCGACCTGGCGGGCGGCTGGATCGAGTTCGGCACCGTCATCGCCGTCGGCCTGTTCATGGTCGGCCTGGTGGTCTTCGTCGAGCAGGCCCAGCGCCGTATTCCGGTGCAGTACGCCAAGCGCATGATCGGCCGCCGTTCCTACGGTGGTACGTCGACCTACATCCCGCTCAAGGTGAACCAGGCGGGTGTGATTCCCGTCATCTTCGCCTCGTCGCTGCTCTACATCCCCGCGCTGATCGTGCAGTTCTCCAGCTCCCCGGAGTCCGGGTGGGCGACCTGGATCACAAAGAACTTGGCCGACACGGCGGCGCCGGTTCACATCACTCTCTACTTCTTCCTGATTGTCTTCTTCGCGTTCTTCTACGTGGCCATCTCGTTCAACCCCGAGGAAGTCGCGGACAACATGAAGAAGTATGGTGGCTTCATCCCGGGCATCCGGGCTGGCCGACCGACCGCTGAGTACCTTTCCTATGTGCTCAACCGGATCACCTGGCCGGGTTCGCTGTATCTGGGGCTGATCGCTCTCGTACCGACGATGGCGTTGGCAGGGTTTGGGGCAAACTCGAACTTCCCGTTCGGCGGGACCAGCATCCTGATCATCGTGGGTGTCGGTCTCGAGACCGTGAAGCAGATCGAGAGCCAGCTTCAGCAGCGCAATTACGAAGGGTTCCTCCGCTGATGCGAATCGTCCTCGTCGGGCCGCCGGGTGCCGGAAAGGGAACGCAGGCCGCGTTCCTGGCCAAGAACCTGTCGATCCCGCACATCTCCACGGGCGACCTGTTCCGCGCCAACATCAGCCAGCAGACGGAGCTCGGGAAGCTCGCGAAGTCCTACATGGACGCGGGCAACCTGGTGCCGGACGAGGTCACCATCGGGATGGCCAAGGACCGCATGGAGCAGCCGGACGCCGAGGGCGGCTTCCTGCTGGACGGCTTCCCCCGCAATGTGTCCCAGGCCGAGGCGCTCGACGAGATGCTCCAGTCCGAGAGCATGAAGCTGGACGCGGTGCTGGACCTCGAGGTCCCCGAGGAAGAGGTCGTCAAGCGGATCGCCGGGCGGCGGATCTGCCGCAAGGACTCCAGCCACGTCTTCCACGTCACCTACAGCCGGCCGAAGCAGGAAGGCGTCTGCGACGCCTGCGGCGGCGAGCTGTACCAGCGGGACGACGACTCGGAGGAGACCGTCCGCAAGCGGCTGGAGGTCTACCACACGCAGACCGAGCCGATCATCGACTACTACAAGGCGCAGGGACTGGTGGTCACCATCTCCGCGCTGGGCAAGGTCGAAGAGGTCACGGCGCGTGCCATGGAGGCGCTGCAGCGTGGCGAGGACGGCAAGTAGGAGCGTTCACAGCTCGTACGTAGCTCAGGCCGCGGTTCCCGGTGAGGGGGCCGCGGCTGCTGCGTGGGGTGGGGTGTGCGGACTCCGCCCTTATGGTTGAAGCAGTCGTCTCTGTCCCACCCGTCAGTGTCCCGCCCGTCCGTGTCCGGCCCTGTCCGTCCAGCCCGAGAAAGGCGTCCGTCCCCATGGTGCAGATCAAGTCCCCCGAGCAGATCGCCAAGATGCGTGAGGCGGGGCTGGTCGTCGCCGCCATTCACGCGGCCACGCGTGAGGCCGCGGTGCCCGGGGCCAGCACCAAGGATCTGGACGAGGTCGCCCGCAAGGTGCTCGCGGAGCACGGCGCCAAGTCGAACTTCCTCGGCTACGGCGGGTTCCCCGCGACGATCTGCACCTCCGTGAACGACGTCGTCGTCCACGGCATCCCGTCCGAGGACGTCGTCCTCAAGGACGGGGACATCATCTCCATCGACTGCGGCGCCGTCATCGACGGCTGGCACGGCGACGCCGCCTACACCGCCTTCGTGGGCTCCGGTCACGCCCCGGAGCTGATCGAGCTCTCCCGGGTGACCGAGGAGTCGATGTGGGCCGGTATCGCGGCCATGAAGCAGGGCAATCGCCTTGTCGACGTCTCCCGTGCCATCGAGACGTACATTCGCCGGCAGCCGAAGCCGGGTGGCGGCAAGTACGGGATCATCGAGGACTACGGCGGCCACGGCATCGGTACCGAGATGCACATGGACCCGCATCTGCTGAACTACGTCGACCGGCGGCGGGGGAAGGGGCCGAAGCTGGTTCCGGGGTTCTGCCTGGCGATCGAGCCGATGGTGTCCTTGGGCACGCCGAAGACGGAGGTCCTGTCGGACGACTGGACGGTCATCACGACGGACGGTACGTGGTCGTCCCACTGGGAGCACTCCGTCGCGCTGACGGAGGAGGGGCCGCTTGTGCTGACGGCTCCCGACGGGGGTAAGGCGAAGCTGGCGGAGCACGGGATCGTGGCTGCGCCGGATCCGCTGGGCTGAGTTCGTCTGCGGCTGTATGGGGCTGGTCGCGCCCACGCGGCGGAGCCGCATGTCGATACAGCCTGGCGCCCCCGGGTTGGCTGCGCTTACGGATCTTCCAAGCGGGGCAGGCTTCCTCGATTCGTCTTTCCGGGGGCGCTGACGTAGACTGACTCGTCGGCTCTCGTGCACCCGCATGCCTGCATGCGCCCGTAAGGGACGCAAGGGAGTCGATCAAGGTAGTCGATTCCGAAGGGCGAAGCGTGGCCAAGAAGCAAGGTGCCATCGAGATCGAGGGCACTGTCGTCGAGTCTCTGCCGAACGCCATGTTCAAGGTCGAGCTCCAGAACGGCCACCAGGTCCTGGCACACATCAGCGGCAAGATGCGTATGCACTACATCCGCATCCTCCCTGACGACCGGGTCGTGGTGGAGCTGTCTCCGTACGACCTGACGCGTGGCCGGATCGTCTACCGGTACAAGTAGATCTTGCCCGCGCCCCGGCCTCGCCGGGGTGATGGCACTGACCCGGAGAACCTCACCCAATGAAGGTCAAGCCGAGCGTCAAGAAGATCTGCGACAAGTGCAGGGTGATCCGCCGTCACGGTCGGGTCATGGTCATCTGCGACAACCCGCGCCACAAGCAGCGCCAGGGCTGACGCACGACCAACCCCTCTGCACCTCTATCGCAGAGTTTTCGCGCGACGCGAGCTGAATATGTTCATACGCAGGACCCAGCCGGACGAGCGTCCGCCTGACACCCCCGGTTCGGAGGCCGGGGACCCAGTTCGTACCTGGTACGGCGGCTGGGAGTCGGTTCTGCGGAAGACCTCCGAAGATCACCAGGAGCCATTGAATGGCACGCGTTTCCGGTGTTGACATCCCGCGCGACAAGCGCGTGGAGGTCGCCCTCACCTACGTGTTCGGCATCGGCCGGACCCTTTCGCAGCAGACGCTGGCTGCCACCGGCGTCGACCCGAACACCCGCGTTCGCGACCTCTCCGAGGAGCAGCTCGTCGCGATCCGCGAGTACGTCGACAACAACATCAGGACCGAGGGTGACCTCCGTCGTGAGATCCAGGCCGACATCCGCCGCAAGGTCGAGATCGGTTGCTACCAGGGTCTGCGTCACCGTCGCGGCCTGCCCGTCCGCGGTCAGCGCACCAGCACCAACGCTCGTACCCGCAAGGGCCCGCGTCGCGCCATCGCCGGCAAGAAGAAGCCGGGCAAGAAGTAGTCCGCAGCGGACACCTGTCCACGGTCTTCGCTGTAGGACCGACCACCTCCCGTAGGAGTTAGTAGATGCCCCCCAAGGGACGTCAGGGCGCTGCCAAGAAGGTGCGCCGCAAGGAAAAGAAGAACGTCGCTCACGGCCACGCGCACATCAAGAGCACGTTCAACAACACGATCGTCTCCATCACGGACCCGTCCGGCAACGTGATCTCCTGGGCCTCAGCCGGCCACGTCGGCTTCAAGGGCTCCCGGAAGTCCACGCCGTTCGCCGCGCAGATGGCCGCCGAGTCGGCTGCCCGCCGCGCCCAGGAGCACGGCATGCGCAAGGTCGACGTGTTCGTGAAGGGTCCGGGTTCGGGTCGTGAGACCGCGATCCGTTCGCTTCAGGCGACCGGTCTCGAGGTCGGCTCCATCCAGGACGTCACCCCGACCCCGCACAACGGCTGCCGTCCGCCGAAGCGTCGTCGCGTCTGACGTACGGCCGGTTCGGCTTCGGGTATTCGGGCGGTACGGCTCTGTTGGGCCGTATCGCCCGTACCCTTGCAGTACCCGCGCTTTTCATGGGCGCGGTTTCCGTCGGGCGTCAAATAGCGGGCGTCCACGAAAGAAGGATCTGATCCACACATGCTGATCGCTCAGCGTCCCTCGTTGACCGAAGAGGTCGTCGACGAGTTCCGCTCCCGGTTCGTGATCGAGCCGCTGGAGCCGGGCTTCGGCTACACCCTCGGCAACTCCCTCCGCCGCACCCTCCTGTCGTCGATCCCCGGCGCTGCTGTCACCAGCATCCGCATCGACGGTGTCCTGCACGAGTTCACCACCGTGCCGGGCGTCAAGGAGGACGTCACCGACCTGATCCTCAACATCAAGCAGCTGGTCGTCTCCTCGGAGCACGACGAGCCGGTCGTGATGTACCTGCGCAAGCAGGGACCGGGTCTGGTCACCGCCGCCGACATCGCGCCCCCGGCCGGTGTCGAGGTGCACAACCCCGACCTCGTCCTCGCCACGCTCAACGGCAAGGGCAAGCTGGAGATGGAGCTCACGGTCGAGCGTGGCCGTGGTTACGTCTCCGCCGTGCAGAACAAGCAGGTGGGCCAGGAGATCGGTCGTATCCCGGTCGACTCCATCTACTCGCCGGTTCTGAAGGTCACGTACAAGGTCGAGGCCACGCGTGTCGAGCAGCGCACCGACTTCGACAAGCTGATCGTCGACGTCGAGACCAAGCAGGCGATGCGTCCGCGTGACGCCATGGCCTCCGCCGGTAAGACCCTGGTCGAGCTGTTCGGTCTCGCCCGCGAGCTGAACATCGACGCCGAGGGCATCGACATGGGCCCGTCCCCGACGGACGCCGCCCTTGCCGCCGACCTGGCGCTGCCGATCGAGGAGCTGGAGCTCACCGTTCGGTCGTACAACTGCCTCAAGCGTGAGGGCATCCACTCCGTGGGTGAGCTCGTCGCCCGCTCCGAGGCCGACCTCCTCGACATTCGTAACTTCGGTGCGAAGTCGATCGACGAGGTCAAGGCGAAGCTGGCCGGCATGGGCCTGGCCCTGAAGGACAGCCCGCCCGGATTCGACCCCACGGCCGCTGCCGACGCCTTCGGCGCCGACGACGACGCGGACGCGGGTTTCGTGGAGACCGAGCAGTACTGATCAGTACTTGATCGGTCGTTGCCGGTGAGCATCCGCTCATCGGGTTCCTGACCCCGGTACCTGACACGGCCGGGGCAGACACACAGGAGAAAGAACATGCCGAAGCCCACCAAGGGTGCCCGTCTGGGCGGCAGCGCCGCGCACGAGAAGCTGCTCCTCGCGAACCTCGCGAAGGCGCTGTTCGAGCACGGCCGTATCACCACCACCGAGGCGAAGGCCCGCCGTCTGCGGCCGTACGCCGAGCGTCTGGTGACCAAGGCGAAGAAGGGCGACCTTCACAACCGCCGCCAGGTGCTCCAGGTCATCACGGACAAGAGCGTCGTCCACACGCTCTTCACCGAGATCGGCCCGCGGTACGAGAACCGTCCGGGTGGCTACACCCGTATCACCAAGATCGGTAACCGCCGTGGCGACAACGCGCCCATGGCTGTCATCGAGCTGGTCGAGGCGCTGACGGTCGCGCAGCAGGCGACGGGTGAGGCCGAGGCCGCGACGAAGCGTGCCGCCAAGGACGCCGAGGTTGCCGAGGCCAAGGTCGACACGACCAAGGCCGACGAGGCTGTCGCGGCCGATGAGGCTGCCGAGGAGTCCAAGGACGCCTAAGCGTCTGCCGGGTGGCTGCTGTCTTGCGGCTGCGGCGCCGCCGTGGTTGTTCGCGCAGTTCCCCGCGCCCCTGAAGGGCGATTGCGGGCCCGTTCCTTTCGAGGAGCGGGCCCGCTCTTGTGTTGCTGAGAGGATCTGTACGTGAGTGATGAAGTGGCACCCGGTTACGTTCGTATCCGCCTCGATCTGTCCTATGACGGCTCCGCGTTTCACGGGTGGGCCAAGCAGGCCGGTGGTAAGCGGACCGTGCAGGGGGAGATCGAGGACGCGCTGCGGACCGTGACGCGGTCGGGGAGTGCGACGTACGAACTGACCGTGGCCGGGCGGACCGATGCCGGGGTGCATGCGCGGGGGCAGGTCGCGCATGTCGATCTGCCGGAGGGGGTCTGGCGGGAGCACCACGAGAAGTTGCTCAAGCGGCTTGCCGGGCGGTTGCCCAAGGATGTGCGGGTGTGGGCCCTCAGGGAGGCGCCCAGGGGGTTCAATGCCCGGTTCTCGGCGGTCTGGCGGCGGTACGCGTATCGCGTCACCGACAATCCCGGCGGTGTCGACCCGCTGCTGCGGGGTCACGTCCTGTGGCACGACTGGCCCCTGGACGTCGACGCCATGAACGAGGCGGCGCGAGGGCTGCTCGGGGAGCATGACTTCGCCGCGTACTGCAAGAAGCGGGAGGGGGCCACGACCATCCGTACCTTGCAGGAACTGAGCCTGGTGCGTGGGGACGACGGGATCATCACCGCCACCGTTCGGGCCGACGCCTTCTGTCACAACATGGTGCGCTCGCTCATCGGGGCGTTGCTGTTCGTGGGGGACGGGCACCGGCCCGCCGACTGGCCCGGCAAGGTGCTCGCCGCCGGGGTCAGGGACTCCGCCGTGCATGTCGTACGGCCGCATGGGCTGACGCTCGAAGAGGTCGGGTACCCCGCTGACGAGTTGCTCGCCGCGCGGAACAAGGAGGCGCGAAACCGGCGATCTCTGCCCGGGACGTCCGGATGCGAAACCTGTTAGTTACCTGACATTTGCAGGTAGATAGCGCTCATGTCGGGACTTACCGGGCGTAAGTCCGTTGTTGCCCCTTACGACCTCCTTACCTCTCGTATAGCCTTTCGTCGCTCGACCATTGGTTCGAGTCGCTCGGCCATTGTTCGAAGGATCGACAGTTCGACATGGGGAAGGCCGAGCTGAGGGTGGGGGTATCAACGGGCCGTTTCCGGGCCCGGGGGTGGGTTTGGCATGAGTTCAGTTGGTCCTGCGCGGACTGGGGGGCGCCGTGCCGCGCGTCAGAACAGCGCCGGCGGGCGGCGGAAGACGGGGCGGAGTGACGGCGCTCCGCTGGGGCTGCTGCCGCTGCCGCCGACGGACAAGGAGAAGTACTCCTATGCGCGCCGGCATCTGTGGATTCTGACGGTCAGTTCGCTGGTCAGTTTCTGCTGTCTGGTGGTGAGCCAGTTCAAGCTGGCCCAGTCGACGCCGGTGCTGTGGATCTACACGCCGCTGCTGGTCTTCACGGTGCTGTACTACCTGGTGTCGCTACGGGTGAACGGGTTCACCCGGGACTTCGACATCGCGCACCACAAGCGGCTGGTGCACAACTGGCGCCCCGACGTGTACCCGACGGTCGACGTCTTCCTGCCGGTGTGCGGTGAGCCCATCGAGGTGCTGCACAACACGTGGCGGCATGTGCGGGAGATGGCCGACCGGTATCCGGGGGTGTGTGTCCCGTTCGTGCTCGACGACGGGGCCAGTCCTGAACTCGCCGCCATGGCCCGGGACTTCGGTTTCCGCTACGGCACCCGGGAGAACCGCGGTTGGTTCAAGAAGGCCGGCAACCTGCACTTCGGGTTCGGGCAGTCCGACGGCCAGTACATCCTGATCCTGGACGCCGACTTCACCCCGCGCGCCGACCTGCTCCAGGAGCTGCTGCCGTACATGGAGGCCGACCCGCGCATCGGGATCGTCCAGTCGCCGCAGTACTTCCGGGTGCTGGACTCGCAGAACTGGATCGAGCGGGGCGCGGGCGCCGTGCAGGAGCTGTTCTACCGCTCCGTGCAGGTGTCGCGGCAGGGCAGCGACGGCGCGATCTGCGTCGGCAGCTGCGCGGTGTACCGGCGGGCCGCCCTGGAGACCAACGGCGGTACGACGCTGATCGAGCACTCCGAGGATGTGCACACCGGCTTCGACCTGCGGGGGCTCGGCTGGGATCTGCGGTACGTGCCGGTCGCGGTGTCGACGGGGGTGTGCCCGGACACCGCGGGCGCCTTCTTCAACCAGCAGTACCGCTGGTGCTCCGGCTCGATGAGCCTGCTAGGCAGCCGTAAGTTCTGGCAGGCGAAGATCAAGCTCTCCAGCCGCCTGTGCTACATGTCCGGCTTCTTCTACTACATCCACACGGCGCTGTTCACGTTCGCGGCCCCGGTCATCCCGATCGTGCTGCTGATCATGATGCCGGAGAAGCTCATGGTCGAGCATCTGGCCCTGGTGCTGCCCAGCATCATCTACACCACGATCATCTTCCCCATGTGGCACAAGGCGCCCTACCGCCTGGAGGCCTGGGCGGCCCGCATGATGTACGGCTGGGCGCACGTCTTCGCCATCTGGGACATCCTCCGCAAGAACCGCATGGGCTGGCAGCCCACGGGCTCCTCCGGCGCCAAGAAGAACAAGACCCGGCGTTTCTGGATCGGCATGTGGGTCTGGAGCGGCGGCACCGCGCTGGTCTGGGTCGTGGGAGCGGTCTACCGCACGTTCACCATGGACGCCCCGGACTTCGCCCTGATCCTGTCCTCCGGCCTCTTCTACGCCCTCGTCGTGGGCCGTGTCCTGGTCCAACCCCGCGAGAAGGCGGTGGCTGCCTGATGCAGTCGTTCACCCGTGTCCGTACGGCTTTGACGGCCTGCCTGCTGTCCGGCGCCCTCGCCCTCACCGGCTGCTCGGTCCTGGGCGAGGAGTCCGGCGGTTCCTCGCAGACCGGCCAGCAGGGCAAGGAGGCCGGCGCCGATGCCGCGGAGGGCACCGAGACCGACGTGCCCTACGACGTCGTACCGCTGCTGAAGCCGGGCAAGAAGTACTTCGGTGCCGCCGTCGAGGGCGCGCCGAACTCCATGAAGGGCGTCGACACGTACACGAAGATGGTCGGCAAGCAGCCGAACCTCATCGAGTACTACGCCGCCTGGGGCGACGGCTTCGACGCGACCGGTGTGCGCAACGCCTGGCGTGAGGGCGCCATGACGCTGATGTCGTGGGAGCCCTTCGACACCTCCATCGCCGACATCGCGGCCGGCAAGTCGGACGCGTACATCACGGAGTACGCGACGGCGGTCCGCAAGCTGAACCTGCCCGTGGTGATCTCCTTCGCCGACGAGTTCAACGGCCACTGGGAGAAGTGGGGCACGCAGAACGTGACCCCGAAGGACTACGTGGCCGCCTGGCGGCACATCCACCAGACCTTCATCGACGTCGGCGCCTCGAACGTCATCTGGGCCTGGTCGCCCAACATCGTCAACCCGGTCAAGAGCGTGCGGCTCAAGCCGTACTACCCGGGCGACGCCTACGTCGACTGGGTGGGCCTGATCGGCTACTGGACGATCGAGGAGGACAACGCCTTCGACAGCGTCTTCGGGGCGACCCGGGACCAGGTCCGCACCTTCACCAAGAAGCCGATGATCCTGCTGGAGACCGCGGCCATGGCGGGTGAGCGGCGCCGTGCCGACATCCGCAACCTGTTCGCGGGCGTCGCGGCGGACGACGACATGCTCGGCTTCATCTGGTTCAACCACAAAAAGCGTGCCGACTGGCGACTGGAGGCGAGCCCGCTGGCGCTGAAGGAGTTCAAGCGCCTGGCCGCCGACGACAGCTTCGGCTTCGACGTACGGAAGCCGTGATGACCTCCCGACACGATCACTACACGCCTCAGCCCTACGATCCGTACGCCGAGGAAGACTTCACCTGGTTCAACTCAGACGGCCAGGCCGCCGCCCCGCAGGCGCAGCAGGGATACGCGTACGACGAGCAGTACTACGCCTACCAACAGCAGCAGGAGCAGTACGCGGCCGGCGTCCCGCAGCAGCCGCAGGGGCTGCACGAGGACCAGCCGACGTACGCGCTGCGCACGGTCCAGTACCAGCAGGTGCCGGACGACGACGAGCCCGGCTACGAGATTCCCGAGACGCCGGACGCGGGCTGGGACGACCGGCCGAGCCGGCGCCGTGCCTGGGTCAGCCGCGGTGTCCTGGCGATCCTCATGGTGATCCAGGCGGTGCTGTCGCTGCGGCTGTCCAACACCGCGTTCCAGGACGAGGCCCTGTACCTGGCGGCGGGCCACAACATCATCGACCACTGGACGAACGGCACCCCGCTGCACAGCGGTTACGAGTCGTACTTCTCCGGGTCGCCGATGCTGTACCCGGTCGCCGCGGCCGTGGTCGACGGCTGGTTCGGGCTCTCCGGCGCCCGGCTGCTGAGCCTGCTGTGCATGCTGGGCGCGACCGGGCTGCTGTACTCCTTCACCCGGCGCATGTTCAACGAGCGGGTCGCGCTCGCGGCCGCCGCGCTGTTCGCGGTGACCCAGCCGACGATCGTGCTCGGCTGGTTCGCCACGTACGACGCTCCGGCGATCTTCCTGCTGGCGCTGTCCGCCTGGATCGTCGTCCGCACCAACCGGGCGCCCGCGATAGCCGTGCTGCTCGCGGCGCCGGTGATGGTGCTGGCGGTCGCGGTGAAGTACGCGTCCGCCCTCTACGTGCCCACGCTCATCGTGCTGGCCGCGCTGACCGCGTGGCACCACAAGGGCTGGCGCTGTCTGCTGCGGGCGTTCCTGCTGGGAGTGGGCACTGCCGCGCTGGTCGGCGTGGGCCTGATGTACACCGATGTGCTCGCCGGTGTGCAGCAGACGACCACCAACCGCGCGCACGGCACCGACAGCGCGATGTCGCTGCTGGAGAAGTCCGCGGAGTGGGGCGGCCTGATGTTCGCCACCGCCGTCGCGGGCGCCGTCGCCTACGCGCTGCGCGGCCGGATGAACGAGTCCCCGCGCTCCTACGGCCTCAACGGTCCCGGCTGGCGCTGGCGCCTCCTGACAGGTCTGCTGCTGACCGGCACCGCCGTGCTGGCGCCGGCGTACCAGATCCACCTCAGCACCGCGGTCTCCCTCTACAAGCACCTCGACTTCGGTCTGCTCTTCGCCGCCCCCATGGCAGGCGTCGGCGTGATCCGGCTGGTCGGCAAGCACTTCCGCTATCCGCAGCTGGGCATCATGATCTGGGTCGCCGCCCTGTGCCTCGGTGTCTCGCAGTCGGAGTGGCGATTCGGGCTGTGGCCCGACTCCAGGCCGCTCGTCAAGGCGATCGAGCCGTACATGAAGCCCAAGGCCCGCTATCTCGGGGCGACGTACGAGGTGCCGGTCTACTACCTGCGGGACAAGACGAAGCACTCGCAGTGGACCTCGACGTACGGCATCGGCTACTCGGACAAGAACGGCAAGATCCACCACGGCCGGGAGGGCTACCGCCTGGCCATCGAGGCCGGCTACTTCGACCTCGTCGTACTGGACGGCGTCGCTACGCCGGATCTCGACAAGTACCTCGAGCAGCAGGTGACCACCAGCGGGCACTACCGCATGGTCGGCACGATCCCCTTCGAGCTCAGCGGGGGCGGCACCGGCTCCTACAAGATCTGGGCGAAGACGTCCTGAGCCCGCCGTTCATCTCCTCCTTTCCTTCTCCTCTTTCTCCTCCTTCTCCACCCTGTACATGAAAGGCCGTACTCCATGCGGCTCACCGTCATCGGCACCGGCTACCTCGGTGCCACCCACGCCGCCTGTATGGCGGAGCTCGGTCACGAGGTGCTCGGGGTCGATGTCGACCCGGACAAGGTCGCCGCGCTGCGGCACGGGCGCGTGCCGTTCCATGAGCCCGGGCTGGCGGAGCTGATCGCCCGGCACACGGCCAGTGGGCGGCTTCGCTTCAGCACCTCCTACGAGGAGGCCGGGGCCTTCGGCGACGTGCACTTCGTGTGCGTCGGCACGCCGCAGCGCAAGGACTCCGAGGGCGCCGATCTGACGTACGTGGAGTCCGCGTTCGCGGCGATCGCGGCGCATGCCGCGCCGGACGCGCTGCTGGTCGGGAAGTCCACCGTGCCGGTGGGGACGGCGGGGCGGCTCGCGGCGGAGCATGACCGTGTCGAGGTCGCCTGGAACCCGGAGTTCCTGCGCGAGGGCTTCGCCGTCGAGGACACGCTGCGGCCGGACCGGCTGGTGTTCGGGGTGGGCTCGGAGCGGGCCGAAACGATTCTGCGGGAGGTGTACGGCTCTGTCCTCGCCGCGGGGACCCCGCTCGTCACCGCCGACTTCCCGACCGCGGAACTGGTGAAGACGGCCGCCAACGCCTTCCTCGCCACCAAGATCTCCTTCATCAACGCGATGGCGGAGGTCTGTGAGGCCGCGGGCGGCGACGTCGGCGTGCTGGCCGAGGCGATCGGGTACGACGACCGGATCGGCCGCAAGTTCCTGCGGGCCGGCGTCGGCTTCGGCGGCGGCTGCCTGCCCAAGGACATCCGCGCCTTCGCGCACCGCGCCGACGAACTGGGGGTGTCGCTGGCCTTCCTGCGCGAGGTCGACGCGATCAACATGCGGCGCCGCGACAAGGTTGTCGAGGTGGCGCGGGAGATGTGCGGGGGAGCGGTGCTGGGCGCCCGGATCGCCGTACTCGGGGCCGCGTTCAAGCCGGACTCCGACGACATCCGTGACTCGCCGGCGCTCAATGTCGCCGCACGCCTGCGCCTCGACGGCGCCGACGTCACGGTCTACGACCCCGAGGCGATGGACAACGCCCGCAAGGCGTTCCCGCTCCTCGGGTACGCGCTGTCGGCAGAGGAGGCGCTGCACCGCGCCGATCTCGTGCTGCATCTGACCGAGTGGCCGCAGTTCCGGGAGATCGACCCGGAGCGCGCCCGGTCGCTGGTTTCCCGTCCGCGGATCGTGGACGGGCGGGGGGTGCTCGACGCGGACCGCTGGACCGCGGCGGGCTGGCGTTTCCGGGCGCTGGGAAGGCCCGCGCCCGTTGGGGAGGAGCCCCGGTAGGGGCTCCTAGGGGAGGGAAAGAGAAAGCCATGACGGGACGTGACGGACGTGACAGCCACGGCAGATACCCGGGCGTACCGGTCACCGTGGTGATGCCGACGTACAACGAGGCCGCGAACCTGCCGCGGATGGCCGAGCTGGTGCTCGGGCTGCCGGTCGACGGGCTGCACCTGAAGATCGTCGACGACTCCAGCCCGGACGGCACCGGGCGGATCGCCGAGGAACTGGCCGAGAAGTACAACTGGGACGGGCGGCGCCGGATGAGCGTGCTGCACCGCACCGAGAAGGACGGCCTGGGGCGGGCGTACGTCGCCGGCATGAGCGCCGCGCTGGAGGAGGGCGCCGCCTACGTCGTCCAGATGGACGCCGACGGCAGCCACCCGGCGGAGGCGGTGCCGCGGATGCTGGGGACGGCGGTGGCCTCGGGGGTGGGGCTGGTCGTCGGCAGCCGGTACGTCGAGGGCGGCTCGCTCGACGAGGAATGGGGCATGCACCGAGTCCTGCTGTCCCGGTTCGCCAACCGTTACGCCCGGGCCGTGCTCGGCACGAAGATCCGGGACATCACGGCCGGCTTCAACCTGTGGTCGGCGGCCACCCTGCGGGACATCGACCTGGCCACCCTGGACAGCGCGGGCTACAGCTTCCAGGTCGAGCTGAAGTACAAGGCCGTACGGGCCGGGCACAGTGCCGTGGAGATCCCGATCCGCTTCGAGGAGCGGACCGAAGGTGTGTCGAAGATGACGCTGAGGACGCAGCTGGAGTCGGCGGTCGTGCCGATCCGGCTGCGCCTGAAGCACCGGTGAGTCCGAGGGCGGAGGCCGACTGCGCGTCGTCCTCCGCTCTTCCTCGGCTACGACTGCTCGTAGGCCTCTTCTACTCGTTGGCCGCCGCCGACGCCTGCGCCGCGCCCCGCTTGTAGATCTGATCGCGCGTGAAGCTCTTCAGGTTCTCGCTGACCTCGAAGACGCTCGTGTCCTTCTTCGTCACGTCCTTGCCGTTGGTGAAGCCGTTGATGGTGAAGTAGGCGTAACGGCCGTAGGCGTTGACGGTCGAGAGGCAGACGGCGGCGGTGCAGTGGTCCTTGACGCCCTGGCCGGAGAGCGACCTGATGATGTCCGTCTTGGTGTTGACCTGACCCGCGGCCTTGGTGGCCTGCGCCGCGGTGTCGAAGACGGCCACGCCGATCGTCGCCGCGATGCCGTCCTTGACGTACGACACGCGCATGAGGCGTGTGCAGCCGTTGTCCGTGAGGATCTTGGGGAGCTTGCCCTTGCTGACCGCGGAGCAGTTCTTCGTGTCGTCCGTCGGGCCCTTCTTGTACACCGTGTCGCCCGCCGTCAGCTGCTTGCCCGGGAAGAGGATCTGAGCGCCGAGCGGGGCGGTGTCCTTGCTCTTGCTGGAGATGAAGTCCTTCGGATCCAGCGGCGGCGGAGCGCTCGTCGACTCGAACGACGGGGCCGCGCCGGTGGTCTGGCCCGGCAGGTCCGCGGTCGCCGGGAGCCCGGAAGCCGGTTGGTCGGAGCCGGAGTTGTCGTTCGCCGACACCACGGCCACGGCGACGGCGGTACCGATCGCGACGGTGGCGAGGGCGCCGCCGCCGATGAACAGCAGCCGGCGCCGCTTGTTGCGCGACTCGGAGGCCTCGGCGAGCGCTGCCCAGTCAGGGGTTTGGTCGGCGCCGCTGTTCCACGGCTGCTGGGAATGCGGTTTCCAGGGATCCCACTGGGACTGGGGTCCCCCCTGCTGCCCGTAGCTCATGGGGCGCATCTTAGACGGGTCGCGGGTGTGCCGCTCCGCCCCAAGAGGCCCATGGGCCCCTAGCGTTCAGTCGATGAGCGAGTACAAAAGCGACATCTCCGGGTGGTTGGTGCGACGGGCGACCTGGCATCTGTGGGTGGTGCTCGGGGCTGTGCTCGGGGCTCTTGTGGTGCGTACGGCGCGGGTGACCTCGGACGGAGGGATGGACAACGCGATCGTCGTGCGGGCGGCGCGGGTCTGGCTGGCCGGGGAATCGCCGTATGACGACCCCCACTTCCTCTATCTGCCGAGCGCGGTGCTGGCGGCGGCGCCTCAGGTGCTGGTTCCGCGGGGTGTGCTGGGTGTGTTGGTGCCGGTGGTGGTGACCGGGTGTCTGGTGGGGGGCTGGGTCTGCGCGCTGCGTCTGTACGGCGTCGATGTGCGCAGCCGCTTCGCGGCCCTCGGTCTGATCGGGCTCGCGGTGGGGTTCGCGCCCTTCGCCCACCTTGTTCTGCTGGGCAATTGGACGGCTACGGCGGTGTTCGCCCTGCCGCTGGGGTTGTTGCTGGCCGGGCGGGGGCGGTGGGTGTGGGCGGGGGTGGTGTTCGGGGCGGCGGTCGCGTTGAAGCCGTTGCTGGCGCCGGTCGGGCTGCTGTTCGTCTTCGCGGGGCGGTGGCGGGGGCTGGTGGTGATGGTCGGGGTGCCGGTGGTGGCGTCGGTGGGGGCGGCGCTGGTGCTGCCGGATCCTGCGGGGTTCTTCACTCGCACCCTGCCGTTTCTGCTGCGCGGCGACGACGGGTTTGTACGGCTGTATGAGGCGTCGCCGGTTGCGGTGCTGCCGCGGGTGGGGGTGCCGGGGGTGGTGGCCGGGGGGATCGGGTGGGTGGCTGCGGGGGTGGGGGTGGGGTGTGCTTGGCGGCGGTGGCGGGGTGGGGGTGCCGGGAGTGCTGGGGGCGTGGGGGGTCCCGGGGTGCTGAGGCTGGCGGAGACGGCGGCGATGCTGATGCTCTCGGCGTTCCTGGTCTCCCGGCCGTCGTACGACCACTATCTGCTGGTTGTCGTGCCGGTGCTGGTGGCGGGGTTGCCGTGTGAGGGGGCGGCTGCGCGGGGGGTCTGGTTCTGGGTGGCGTTCGTTCCGCAGCTGCCTGGGGTGAGCTGGCCCCTTCTGGAGGCAGTGCAGCGGCGGGCCTTCAAGGATGCGGTCACGCTGTGTGTCCTGGCGGTTACGCTGGCTGTGCGCTGCTTCCGCTCCGGCCCGGTTTCCCCGCCCCCGCCGCCCCTACCCTTCCCGTCCTCCAGGGGCGCCGCCCCTTCGACCCCGCTGGGGGCTGCCGCCCCCAGACCGCCGCTTCGGCCCTGAAGGGGCCTCGTCCTCAAACGCCGGACGGGCTGAGACGCGGGGCGGCAGCTCCGGCCCGTTTTGACCCGGCCGCGGCGTCGCAGGTATCCTGCATGTTCGTTGTGTATTGGCTTGCTCATTCTCACGGGACGGGCCCTTACACCGGTCCACCGGGCCGATGACCAGCGACCCCATGTACGCGGTATGCGTCGCCGCCATGCGGTCAAGGCTGTCGTGATCGTTTCGGTGACCTTGTCAGGACCATTCACTCGAAGCGAAGGCTACGAACCGTGCGTACGTACAGCCCCAAGCCCGGCGATGTGACGCGCCAGTGGCACGTCATTGACGCTCAGGACGTCGTCCTGGGTCGTCTCGCCAGCACCGCCGCCTCCATCCTGCGGGGCAAGCACAAGCCGATCTACGCGCCCCACGTCGACACCGGTGACTTCGTCATCATCATCAACGCCGACAAGGTGCACCTCTCCGGCAACAAGCGGACCCAGAAGATGGCGTACCGCCACTCCGGCTACCCGGGTGGTCTGCGCTCCGTCCGTTACGACGAGCTCCTCGACAAGAACCCCGAGAAGGCCATCGAAAAGGCCGTCAAGGGCATGCTCCCCAAGAACACGCTGGGCCGTCAGATGCTCTCGAAGCTGAAGGTCTACAAGGGTGACCAGCACCCGCACGGCGCGCAGCAGCCGCAGCCGTACGAGATCACCCAGGTCGCGCAGTAAGTCCGGCCACCCCCTAAGCCTGAAGAGAATCTGAGGAGAATCGTGGCCGAGACCACTGCCGAGCAGCCGCTCGAAGAGCTTGACATCGACAGCTACACCACCGAGTCCGAGGTTCCGGTGGAGGGTGAGTACACCTCCGAGTCCCTCGCCTCGCGCTTCGGTGAGCCCCAGCCGGCCGCCGGCCTGGGCCGTCGTAAGAACGCCATCGCCCGCGTCCGGATCGTCCCGGGCACCGGCAAGTGGAAGATCAACGGTCGCACCCTTGAGGACTACTTCCCCAACAAGGTGCACCAGCAGGAAGTCAACGAGCCGTTCAAGGTTCTCGAGCTCGAGGGCCGCTACGACGTCGTCGCCCGCATCGCCGGTGGCGGTGTCTCCGGTCAGGCCGGTGCGCTCCGTCTCGGTGTCGCCCGCGCGCTGAACGAGGCCGACGTCGACAACAACCGCGGCCCGCTGAAGAAGGCCGGCTTCCTCCGCCGCGACGACCGTGCGGTCGAGCGCAAGAAGGCCGGTCTGAAGAAGGCCCGCAAGGCCCCGCAGTACAGCAAGCGCTAATCGCTCGCTGCCTCTGCTGGTACTCCGGTACTCCGAACGCCCCGGCGGCACGCCACAGTGCCGCCGGGGCGTTCGTTTTATCCCCGGGCTCGGGCGTATAACGGCACAAGACGTTCAGACGCTCGGATGCTCAGGCGTTCAAAGGCTTGTGTGATCCGATGGCCCGGGCATGGAATGCCTGGAAGCGGGAGCCCCCGGCGACATGCGTCACAGCGCACGCCGGCTCCGCTTTCGGAACTGATGTTTCCTCAGGAGGACAAGTGGGACGACTCTTCGGCACGGACGGCGTGCGCGGCGTCGCCAACGCGGATCTGACGGCCGAGATGGCGCTCGGTCTGTCCGTGGCGGCGGCGCACGTACTGGCCGAGGCGGGCACCTTCGAGGGCCACCGGCCGAAGGCGGTGGTCGGGCGGGACCCGCGTGCGTCCGGGGAGTTCCTGGAAGCGGCCGTGGTGGCCGGTCTGGCGAGCGCGGGTGTCGACGTGCTGCGGGTCGGTGTGCTGCCGACGCCGGCGGTGGCTTTCCTGACCGGCTCGCTCGGCGCCGACCTCGGCGTCATGCTCTCCGCCAGCCACAACGCCATGCCCGACAACGGCATCAAGTTCTTCGCCCGGGGCGGCCACAAGCTCGCCGACGAGCTGGAGGACCGTATCGAGGCCGTCTACGACGAGCACCGGCACGGTGAGCCGTGGGAGCGGCCGACCGGCGCGGCCGTCGGGCGGGTGCGGTCGTACGACCAGGGGTTCGAGGAGTACGTCGCCCACCTCCTCGGCGTGCTGCCCAACCGGCTGGACGGGCTGAAGATCGTCCTCGACGAGGCGCACGGCGCCGCCGCGGGCGTCTCGCCCGAGGCCTTCACGCGGGCCGGGGCCCAGGTCGTCACCATCGGTGCCGAGCCGAACGGCCTCAACATCAACGACGGCTGCGGGTCCACCCACCTCGACAAGCTGAAGGCCGCCGTCATCGAGCACGGTGCCGACCTCGGTGTCGCGCACGACGGTGACGCCGACCGTTGCCTCGCCGTGGACCACACCGGCGAGGAGGTGGACGGCGACCAGATCCTCGCCGTGCTCGCGCTGGCGATGCGGGAGCGGTCCGTGCTGCGGGCCGACACCGTGGTGGCGACCGTGATGTCCAACCTCGGCTTCAAGCTGGCCATGGAGCGCGAGGGCATCGCCCTGGTGCAGACCGCCGTCGGTGACCGGTATGTGCTGGAGGAGATGAAGGAGCGCGGCTTCGCCCTGGGCGGCGAGCAGTCCGGGCACGTCATCATCCTCGATCACGCGACGACCGGTGACGGCACGCTGACGGGGCTGCTGCTGGCGGCTCGGGTCGCGCAGACCGGTCGTACGCTCAAGGACCTCGCCTCGGTCATGGAGCGGCTGCCGCAGGTGCTGATCAACGTGCCGGACGTCGACAAGGCGCGGGTGAAGACCTCGGCCGACCTCGCTGCCGCCGTCGCCGACGCGGAGCGCGAACTGGGCTCGACGGGGCGGGTGTTGCTGCGTCCGTCGGGTACGGAACCGCTGGTGCGGGTGATGGTCGAGGCGGCCGACATCGATCAGGCCCGGTCCGTTGCCGGGCGGCTGGCCGATGCGGTGAAGTCGGCGCTGGGTTAGTTCACCGGCGTACGTCGCTCGTCGCTCGTCGATCGTCGCTCGTTACTCGTCACTTGAACGTACGTACAAAGAGTGCACGGCCGATGACTCGTTGTTTCACTTTCGTCGAGGGGGGCTCTGCGTGGCGCCCTGCCTCGACGAAAGTGAGACGCACAGCATGAAGATCGTGAGCAGCACCCTGAAGCGAGCGGCCGTGCCGGTTCTGGCCGCCGGTCTTCTCGTCCCTGTGTTCGCCACCCCGGCCGCGGCCCAGACCCCTGGCTCCACTGCATTCCGTGTCTTCGGCAACGTCGGGCTCAGCGCGCGTGCCGGCTTCATGAACAACGTGACGGCCACCCTGGTCACCATCAACAGCATCCAGCGGCTGAGGCTCATGGACAGCACGGGCGTCTCGGCGGGACCGGGGTGCACTCAGGTGGACTTCAACACGGTCGACTGTCCCCTTCCCGTCAGCCGGCTCTCGGTCGGGCTGGGTGACGCGCGCGACACCTTCGACGGGACGGGCATCGGGATCCGCACCGTCGTCGATGCCGGCTCGGGCCCCGACACCGTGGCGACCGGCAGCGGCAACGACACGATCGGCGTGGACGACGACACGCCCAGTAACGACGTCGTGTCCACCTGTGGCCCCGGTTCCGACGTGGTGTTCGCCAACCCCGGTGACGTGATCGGCTCGCTCTGCGAAGCGCGTTACATCTCTTAGACGCCGGCGGCCTTTGCCGAACGCTCGCGCTGCCTGGCCCAGAGCCACTTCTGGGCCAGCAGCGTCAGCGTGCCGGCCAGGATGATGCCCAGGAGGTTCAGCAGCAGCTGCTCCGTCGAGCCCCAGGTCTGCTCGGTGTCGCCGTAGCTGAGGGCCACGGCGGCATTGGCGGCGGCCGGGACGGTCGTCACCGAGATGGCGACGCCGACCAGCGCGCCCGACTTCGCGGACGTCAGGGAGAGCGTGCCGGCGGCGCCCGCGAGGACCGCCACGATGAAGGAGAACCAGTCCGGGGCGTAGATGAAGCCGGTATTGGGCCGGGTGTCGTCCAGCAGGTCCTTGCTGAACAGGTCGACCGAGTCCATGAAGAGGCTGAAGACGACCGTGGCCGCCATCGCCACCGCGAAGCCCACCAGCAGGGCGATCAGCGACCGCAGGGCCAGGCGTGGGGCGCGCTGCACCACGGCCGTGCAGATGCCCGCCAGCGGCCCGAACTCCGGGCCCACCGCCATCGCGCCCACGATCAGGATCGCGTTGTCGAGCACCACACCGCAGGCCGCGATCATCGTGGCGAGCGTGATGAAGGCGACGTAGGTGATGGAGAGGGTCGACTCCTCGTGCGTGGCGTCGGTCAGGTGCTCCCAGAGCACCGCGTCCGCGCCCTCGCCCGGAGCCTCCGCCTCCGCCTTGTCGGCCCGCTTGGACAGCGACAGGTCGATGGTCTCGACGGCGATGGAGCCTTGCTCGTCGAGGCCCAACTGCTGCAGCCCGGTGAGGAGTTCGTCGCCGGCCTCGCGCGCCACGTCGCACAGCACCAGGTCGCCCGCGGGGTTGCGGGCGGCGCCCGGCAGGACCGCGAGGTGGGTCGTGCCGACCGTCTTCTCGATGAGGCGGACCACGTCGTCGGTCTTGTCGGCCGGGGTGATCAGGCGCAGATGCAGCATGACGCCTTTCTAACAGGCCCGCGTTTCTTTGACAGGCTCGCGTTACCGCCTTACAGCTTGCGCAGGCTCAGCCGCTGCACCTTGTGGTCGGGGCCCTTGCGCAGGACGAGGGTGGCCCGGCCGCGGGTGGGGGCGATGTTCTCCACCAGGTTGGGCTTGTTGATGGTGCGCCAGAGGGTGCGGGCGTAGTCGAGGGCTTCCTCCTCCGATACCTGGGTGTACTTGCGGAAGTACGAGTCCGGCTTCTGGAAGGCGGTCTGGCGCAGCTTCTTGAAGCGGTTGAGGTACCAGCGCTCGATGTCCTCGGCGCTCGCGTCGACGTACACGCTGAAGTCGAAGTAGTCGGCGAGGCCGACCCGGGTGCGGCCGTCCTTGCCGGGGAGGGCGGGCTGGAGGACGTTCAGGCCCTCGACGATCAGGATGTCCGGGCGGCGGACCGTGAGCCGCCGGTCAGGGACGATGTCGTAGATCAGGTGGGAGTAGACGGGGGCCGTGACCTCGTCCTTGCCCGCCTTGATGTCGGCGACGAAGCGGGTGAGCGCGCGGCGGTCGTAGGACTCGGGGAAACCCTTGCGCGACATCAGGCCGCGGGCCTGAAGCTCCCTGGTGGGCAGGAGGAAGCCGTCCGTGGTGACCAGCTCGACGCGCGGGTGCTCGGGCCAGCGGGAGAGCAGGGCCTGGAGGAGGCGGGCGACCGTGGACTTTCCTACGGCGACGGAGCCGGCGACTCCTATGACGAACGGGGTGCCCGACTGGGAGCCCTGTTCGCCGAGGAAGGTGTTCAGCGCGCTTCGGAGGCCGTCCGTGGCACCGACGTAGAGATTGAGCAGGCGGGAGAGCGGGAGGTAGATGTCGCGGACCTCGTCGAGGTCGATGACGTCGCCGAGACCGCGCAGCTTCTCGACCTCCTCCGCGGTGAGCGGCAGCGGGGTCTTGTCGCGCAGTGCGCTCCACTCGGCGCGGGTGAGGTCGACGTAGGGAGTCGCCTCCGGCCGCTGCCGGTGGGCGCTCCGGGGCATCGAGGAGACCGGAGAGATCACAGTCCATTGTTACGGGCGTACGAACAGACGGTGGGGTGGGATCCGTCACGCAGGTCCGCGTTCCGCTCATTTTCGGGAGGAAATAGGACAAGGCGGGGAATGTCAGTGCCGTGCGTCACAGTTGTGGGAGAGGTGGGCCCGGGCCGGGGTCCACTGAACCGAGCCCCCGAGGGGGACCCATGACGTATGCGATCGAAGCGGAAGGTCTGGTCAAACGGTTCAAGGAGACCGAGGCGCTGGCCGGTGTCGACCTAGGGGCCCGCAGAGGGTCGGTCCTCGGGCTGCTGGGCCCCAATGGCGCGGGGAAGACGACGGCGGTGCGGATCTTCGCGACGCTGCTCCGGCCCGACGGAGGCAGGGCGCACGTGGCCGGTCATGACGTGGTGCGGGAGGCCGGGGTCGTACGTGCCATGGTCGGGCTGACCGGGCAGTACGCGGCGGTCGACGAGAACCTGACCGGCACGGAGAACCTGCTGCTCATCGGCCGGCTGCTCGGTCTGTCGAGGAGGGAGGCCAGGGCGCGGGCGGCCGAGCTGCTGGAGCGGTTTCAGCTGACGGACGCGGCCGGGCGGGCCGTGAAGACCTTCTCGGGCGGGATGCGCAGGCGTCTGGACCTGGCGGCCAGCCTGGTGGGCCGTCCCAGCATCCTCTTCCTCGACGAACCGACCACCGGTCTGGACCCGCACAGTCGTGGTGAGCTGTGGGACCTGCTGCGGGGGCTGGTCGCGGACGGTGCGACGGCCCTGCTGACCACGCAGTATCTGAACGAGGCCGATGTGCTCGCCGACGACATCGTGGTGATCGACAAGGGCCGGGTGATCGCCGAGGGCACCCCGGACCAGCTGAAGTCGCAGGTCGGCGGGCAGGTGCTGGAGCTGCGGCCGGTGGTGGCGCGGGATCTCGCGCGGGCGCACACGCTGGTGGCCGGGGCGGCGGGTCCGGAGGCCCGGATCGAGGGCGAGACGGTCACCGCCCCGGTGAAGGATCCCGAGCTGATGCCGGCCGTCGTGCGTGCGCTCGACCGTGAGGGGATCGCGGTGGGGGAGCTCGCGCTGCGGCGTTCGTCGCTCGACGAGGTCTTTCTGGCGCTGACCGGGCACCGGGCGGAACCCGGCGCACCCGAGGGCAACGGCGGTGCGTCCGTCCGGGACGACGACAGCTCCGAGCTTCACAAGGCGGTGATGCGGCCATGACCGCCACCACCACGACCGTCACGGCCCCGATCAGCAAGTCGGGCCGTGTACGGCCGCTCGACGGGCTGCGGCAGACCTTCACGATGGCCTGGCGGAGTCTGGTCGCGGTCAAGCACAACCCGCTGGAGCTGGTCGACTACAGCATCACGCCCATCATGTTCGTGTTCCTCTTCACGTACGTGCTGGGCGGGCAGATGGCCGGGTCGCCCGAGGCGTATCTGAAGTACGCGCTGCCCGGGATCATCGTGCAGAACACCCTGTTCATGACGATGTACACGGCCATGGCACTCAACACCGACCTCACCAAGGGCGTCTTCGACCGCCTGCGCAGCCTGCCGATCGCCCGCTCCGCCCCGCTCATCGGCCGGATCACCGCGGACCTCGCCAAGCACGTCTGGGCGATGCTGCTGATGATCGGCCTCGGTCTGCTGCTCGGTTTCCGGATCACCGGGGGAGTGGACGGGTTCCTGCTCGGGGCGGTGCTGCTGGTGGTGTTCGCGGCGGCGGTGTCGTGGAGCGCTGTGCTGATCGGGATGCTGGCGGGGGACGTCGAGAAGGTGCAGGCCTTCGCCTTCACCCTCATCTTCCCGATCACCTTCACCAGCAGCGCGTTCGTCAGGGTGGAGACGATGCCGGGGTGGCTGCAGGCATGGAGCGACGTCAATCCGGTGACCCATCTGTCGGACGCGTTCCGGGGGTTGCTGCTGGGTGGGGCGGTGGCTGAGCCCGTGTTGTGGTCGTTGGTGTGGGCCGCGGGGATTGCGGTGGTGTTCTATCCGCTGGCGATGAGGGCTTATCGGGCGAAGACGTGACTTGGTGCACGGCGGGCCTGGTCAGCGGATACGCGAACGGACCCGCGACCCTCTCGAAGACTTCGAGGGTGATCTCCGGAACGGAAACGGCATCGCTCTCCATGCCCTCGGGAAGGTGCGCCCGCATGTCCTCGCGGCACAAGAACGTCCCGTTGGGAATGAGGATCCCGGCACCGAGCCGGTCCGCCAGCTCGATGATTACCTTCCAAACGTCGCCCACCTGCGGGCGTTCGACACCGATGACGTTGCCGAAGACGGCGACCTCGGCCTCACTGCCGTCAGCGGCACGGACCCGGAACTCCGTACCGCCGTCCGTCGTCTTCTCGGGCGCGGCAGCGTAGGGAGAAAGGACCTCCCGGACCGCGTCCATGTCGGGCTCGGCCAACGCACCATCCGCGAACCTGTAGAAGCTCAGGCTGTAGCTCATTACACCTGCCCCTGCCTGAAACGACCTTGACCACTTGTCTCGGAGCGGCGGCGTCCGGTCAGGGCTGTCTCGCTTTCACAGGAGTCCCAGCAGGTCCATGTCGTTCTGCTCCACCTCGACCTCCGATCGCCCGGCCAGTCATCTCGATGACGACCGCATCCTGTTGGAACTGGGCGGGGAGATGGGCTCGTTCTTCCGGCCTACAGATGAAAGAGCCGTCTCTCGGATCGATGAGCACCGCTCCTAGTCGGATGACCAGTTCGGCAAGGATGTCGAGGATGCCGCCGACAGACGGGCGCTCGACCCGGATGCCGTCCTCGTCGGCGAACACGTCGGCGCCCCCGCCGTCAGAGGCACGGATCTCGAATTCCGTTTCGTCCTCGGCCACCCTCTCAGGATCTGCATCGTGGGGTGCCAGAACCTCCCGGACCGCAGCCAAGTCCAGGGAAGCGGGCTCCCCGTCGATGAACTTGTGGATCCACAAATCGCGGCTCATCTGGACCCTCCCGTGCAGTCAGGGCGCGCGGATCGCCTGCGTGATCTCTGCACGCGTCGACGCGATGACGACAGACCACTCGCCCCTGAGAGTCTGCGCCAGGTGGTCACGGTCTTCGTACCGGTTCACGATCACCGTTCAGCCCGGAAGGATGAGAACTGCCTCAAGGTGGCGCATCAGATCGGAGGTGACGTTCATGATCCCGTCTCCGCCGAAGTGGCTGATCGTGATGCTGTTGGCAGAGGTGAGGGGTGACCTGAGCTGGAGGAAGCCGTGTTCAGGGTGCTGTGCCGCCACGTACGGGCAATGGACCTCGTGGACCATGTTGTGATCCAGCGACGCCTGTTTACCGTTCACGAACCGGCACACGTAGATGTCGTAACTCACGTGCAGCTCCACGGGGCTTGGGCAAGCGGGCCGAGGCAGGTCGAGGACGGCGGATGCAGGGCCGATGTTATGCACCGCGGCAGGGCGGTGCTGGGGGTGGCGGTCGTGAGGGATGCGGTCGTCGGGGTGTTCGTACTGCCGCGGGAATTTCCGAAATCGGGCACGCTTCGGCCGTTTCTGAACGGAGTTCGGTCGTAGGCTGCCCCGCATGTGCGGAATCGTGGGATACGTGGGGTCGCAGTCGGCACTTGAGATCGTGATGGCCGGGCTGAAGCGGCTGGAGTACCGGGGGTACGACTCGGCCGGTGTTGCCGTGCTGGCGGACGGGGGGCTGGCCGGGGCCAAGAAGGCGGGGAAGCTGGAGAACCTGGAGAAGGAGCTGGGCGAGCGGCCGCTGCCGACCGGGACCACGGGGATCGGGCACACGCGGTGGGCCACGCACGGGGGGCCGACGGATGCCAACGCCCATCCGCATCTCGACAACGCCGGGCGCGTCGCCGTCGTGCACAACGGGATCATCGAGAACTTCGCCGGGCTGCGGGCCGAGTTGGAGGAGCGGGGGCATGAGCTGGCCTCCGAGACCGATACCGAAGTGGTCGCTCATCTCCTTGCCGAGGAGTTCTCGGCCTGTGACGATCTCGCCGAGGCAATGCGGCTCGTGTGCCGGCGGCTGGAGGGGGCGTTCACGCTTGTTGCCGTGCATGCCGACGAGCCCGATGTCGTTGTCGGCGCGCGGCGGAACTCGCCGCTGGTGGTGGGCGTTGGGGAAGGTGAGGCCTTTCTCGCCTCGGACGTCGCCGCGTTCATCGCCCACACGCGGTCGGCGATCGAGCTGGGGCAGGATCAGGTCGTGGAGCTGCGCCGGGATGGTGTGACGGTGACTGGCTTCGACGGTCGTCCCGCCGACGTGCGGTCGTATCGCGTCGACTGGGATGCCGCCGCCGCGGAAAAGGGGGGCTATGACTACTTCATGCTCAAGGAGATCGCCGAGCAGCCCAAGGCGGTCGCCGATACGTTGCTGGGGCGCATCGACACCGCCGGCTCACTGACGCTGGACGAGGTCCGGATCAGCGCCTCCGAGCTGCGGGAGGTCGACAAGATCGTCGTCATTGCCTGCGGTACGGCCTTCCACGCCGGGTTGATCGCCAAGTACGCCATCGAGCACTGGACGCGGATTCCGTGCGAGGTGGAGCTTGCGAGTGAGTTCCGGTACCGGGATCCGATCCTGGATCAGCAGACGCTGGTGATCGCCATCTCGCAGTCCGGCGAGACCATGGACACCCTCATGGCGCTACGGCACGCCCGTGAGCAGGGCGCCAAGGTGCTGGCCATCTGCAACACCAACGGTTCGACGATTCCTCGTGAGTCGGATGCGGTGCTTTACACGCATGCCGGGCCTGAGGTCGCGGTTGCGTCGACCAAGGCGTTTCTGACGCAGCTCGTCGCCTGTTATCTCGTCGCGCTCTATTTGGGGCAGGTGCGGGGCACCAAGTGGGGTGATGAGATCGGTGCCGTCATTCGGGATCTGTCGCAGATCTCGGGCGAGGTCGAGCGGGTGCTGGAGACCATGGAGCCGGTGCGGGAGCTGGCGCGGGGGCTCGCCTCGAAGAACACCGTGCTGTTCCTGGGGCGGCATGTGGGGTATCCGGTCGCCCTGGAGGGGGCGCTGAAGCTCAAGGAGCTCGCCTATATGCACGCCGAGGGGTTCGCGGCGGGCGAGTTGAAGCACGGGCCGATCGCCTTGATCGAGGACGATCTGCCGGTGGTCGTGGTGGTGCCTTCGCCTCGGGGGCGGTCGGTTCTCCACGACAAGATCGTGTCCAACATTCAGGAGATCCGGGCTCGGGGTGCGCGGACGATCGTGATCGCGGAGGAGGGGGACGAGGCGGTGGTGCCGTATGCGGATCACTTGATCTGGATTCCGGCTACGCCGACGTTGTTGCAGCCGCTCGTCGCTACGGTGCCGCTTCAGGTCTTCGCTTGTGAGCTGGCCACCGCTCGGGGGAACGAGGTGGATCAGCCTCGGAACCTGGCGAAGTCGGTGACGGTGGAGTGAGCCGGCTTTAGGGCGTCGAGGAATGCGGTGAAGGCTCCGGCCGGGAAGGTGAGGGTTGCCCTGGCCGGGGCCTTTGAGTCGCGGATGGCGACCTGAGTGACTGAGTTCGCGATTTCCACACAGGCGTTGCCGTCGTCGGGGCCTGAGTAGGACGACTTCCGCCAGTTCTCCACGGGGTGCCTCACAGCTCTTTCGCCAGACGGTTGATGAAGTCACGCGACCGTTCGGGGTCGAGTGATACAGCTTCCACTTTACGGAAGCGCGTTCGAAAGGCGCTGAGCTGTGCTTCGGAGTCGATGAAGGCCAAGCCGTGGGGCACGTCGCGCACGACGGTGTCCAGCTTGGGGAGGGGGCCACCGACGTACGTCATGGTGCTGGCTGCTCTGCCGAAATCGTCCAGGTCGAACGGGATGACACGCACGGTGATGTTGTCGGTTTCGGAGAACTCCACGAGTTTGGTGAGTTGGGCCCGGGCGGCGGCCCGGTCGCTGACTCTGATGCGCAGGGCGCACTCGTGGATCACCAACTCGTACGGGATGTTGATCTGCTGGCGTCGCATTCGGTGTCGCAGGCGCAACTCAAGCTCGTCGTCGGCGAGTTCAGGCACTCTGGAGGAGAAGACGCCGCGGGCGTAGTCCTCCGTCTGAAGTAGGCCTGGAACGTACAGGATTGCAACCTCGTGCAGGTATGTGGCGTGGTGCTCCAGCTCCGCAAGGTCCAGGAACGACGTGGGTAGCAAGCCCCGGAAATCCTCCCACCAGCCGCGTGTTCGGTACGTGGCCATGGCGACCAGTGCGTTGATGAACTCCTCGTCCGTGCAGGCGTAGTGAGACCCGAGGCGGCGCAGTCGCTGTTCGCTCACGCCCGCGACCCCGGACTCGATTTGGCTGATCTGGACTCGATTCACCCCAAGCAGTGCTGCTGCCTCGATGGTGGTGAGCCCTGCCGCCTCTCGCATCTTGCGCAACTCCGTCGCCAGGCGCATCTGACGTGCAGTCGGTTCGCGCCTCAGAACCATCAGTTGCTCCTTGTTTCAACACGTCCGCCGATGCGGCTCGTTCGGGGTCAGATTACGGGATCGGCTTGCTCCGTATTGCATGTAAGCCGTACCGTCAGTGATGCGTCGCACACGCAGCGGAAGCGCACCGCCCCGTCCTGCCATGACGGCTGCGGCAATGACACCGGCCTGACGACGACCGCAACTTCCCATCAAACGAACGGAGTTCACCCATGCCCGAAACCGAACCCTGGGAGTACACCCTCTACATCCCGAACGACGTCCGAGCAGTCACCGTCTCCCGCCGCACCCTCCGCCTGATCCTCACCCTGCACGGCCTCATCAGCCTCGTCGACACCGCCGAACTCCTGGCCGCCGAGCTGGTCGCCAACGCCGTACGCCACACCAAAGGGCCCGCCGCACTACGGGTCCGCTGGTCGGCCGGGGTGCTGCGGATCGGAGCGTGGGATGCGGACCCCGAACCTCCGGAGCCTCCACGGGAGCTGGAGGGGCTCGGGGAGGCCGAGGAAGGGCGAGGGCTCGCGCTGGTGCGGGCCTGCTCCGATCTGTGGGGCTGGCAGCCGTTGACCAGGAACGGCAATCGGGGCAAATACGTGTGGTGCGAGCTGACGTCGGCGGCGTGAACGCCCACGGCTACTGCGGCTTGGTCGCGATCTGGATCAGGTTGCCGCAGGTGTCGTCGAGGACGGCGGTGGTGACGGGGCCCATCTCCAGGGGCTCCTGGGTGAAGTGGACGCCGAGGGCGCGCAGGCGGTCGTACTCCGCCTGTACGTCGTCTACGGCGAACTGGGCGAGCGGGATGCCGTCCGCGGTGAGTGCGTCGCGGTAGGGCTTGACGGCCGGGTGGCCTGCGGGCTCCAGGAGGAGTTCAGTGCCGTCGGGCTCGTCGGGGGAGACGACGGTCAGCCAACGGGCCCCGCCGCCGAGGGGGACGTCGTGCTTCTTCGCGAAGCCGAGGATCTCGGTGTAGAAGTGCTCGGCCTTGGCCTGGTCGTCGACGAAGACGCTGGTCAGGTGGATCTTCATGGGGTGCTCTCCTCGGGTCCTGATGCGGTTTCGGGCACGCGCCATCGCTCGGTTATCTGCCGCAGCGGGGCCGTGTTCAGGTCGTGGAACTTGTAGCGGCCCTCCCGTCTGGTCTCGACGAGTCCGGCGGCCTCCAGTACGGCGAGGTGCTGGGAGACGCCCTGGCGTGAGATGCCGAGCTGATGCTTCATGCTCAGCCGCGAGCAGATCTCGAACAGCGTCTGTCCGGATTTCTCCGTGAGCTCGTCGAGGATGGTGCGGCGGGTGGGGTCGGCCAGGGCTTTGAAGAGGTCGTCGGGCACACCCCCAGGATAGGCAAGTGAACGCTTGCCTATCAAATCGAGCCAGCCCACGGCTACCGCCCGCCGCAGGTCGTCATCGACGCCGTTCTGGAGGTCGGCTTGGACGCGTGGGCCGCCACACGGTGGCCCGACGTCCCCTTTTCGGGGGTACCGAATGACGCGGAACGCCTGCTGGAGTAGGGCGAGTGGGCCGCACGTCCGAAACGGTCCACCGCGAGACGAGCCACGGGGGCCAGCGTCGGCCCGGCGGTGATCCGAAGGAACGGCCTGGCGCGTGCCGCACTCACGGTTCCGGCTGCCTGGCCAGGACGTCCGCCCTCCACGCCGGTGCCTGCGGCAGGAACCTGTGCTCCGCCGCGTACGCCGCCATGCGGGCGTTGCGTGCCTGGGCCTGCGGGCCGTCCGGCAGGTGGAAGTCCTTGCCCGCCTGGGCCGAGGCGGCCTGCATGCTGGTGGCGGCCGAGATGCGGCGGCGGGCGTAGTGGTCGAGCGCGTCGGGTACGTCGGCCGGGGTCGCGTCCTTGAGGACGTCGCCCAGTACTGCCGCGTCCAGGATCGCCTGGGCCGCGCCCTGGGCCTGGAACGGGACCATCGCGTGGGCGCTGTCGCCGAGGAGGGTGACTCGGCCGAGGTTCCAGCGGGGGAGCGGGGTGCGGGTGTAGATGCCGTAGCGGAGGACCTGGCCGGCGCGTTCGAGGACCGTGCGGACCCGGGGGTCCCAGCCGGTGAACTCGCGCAGTTGCCCTCCGGGTTCCGCCTTGGCCGTCCACGACTCCTGCGCCGTCGTCTCCGTGCTGAACACGGCCACCACGTTGAGCAGTTCGCCGCGGCGCACCCAGTAGTGGACGAAGTGGCGGTCCGGGCCCAGCCAGGCGGCGAGCGGGGGCAGGTCCAGGTCGGCCACCTCGTCGGACGGGAGCAGGGCTCGGTAGGCGGCGGTTCCCGAGAACACCGCCTCGTCCTTGCCGAAGAGCCACTGGCGGGCCGGGGAGCGGATCCCGTCCGCGGCCACGACCACGTCCGCGTTCAGGCGTTCGCCGGTCGCCGTCATCACGTGGGCCGAGTCGTCCTCCTGGTCGATGCCGATGACGGTCGTGTCCAGGCGTACCGACTCGGGCGGCACCGCGGCGGCCAACGCGCCGTGCAGATCGGCCCGGTGGAGCAGCAGGTACGGCGCCCCGAACTCCTCCTCGGCCTCGCGGCCCAGCGCGTAGCGGCAGATCTCCGCCCCGTCCGACCAGGTGTGGAAGCTCACGTGGGACGGGCGGGCGGCCTGTGCGGCGACCGCGCCGAGCACGTCCAGCCGGCGCAGTTCCCGCGTGGCGTTGGGCGCGAGCTGGATCCCGGCACCGACCTCGGTGAAACGGGGGGTCTGCTCGACGAGGGTCACCTCGCACCCGGCGCGGCGCAGGCTCAGGGCGGCCGCCAGTCCTCCGATGCCGGCTCCGACGACGATCGCCCTCATGTCATGGCCTCGCAGTCGCACGAAGGCGCCAGGGCGACAGGCGCGAGGGCGTGTGAGCGGAGAGGGAGGCGGGGCCGTCGGGAGGGGGAGGGGCGGAGGTGGCAGCAGCCGCGCGGCGGCGCGCTCCGCACCGGCTGCTTCGGTGGCAGGGGAGGCGTGCGGGAGCCGCTGCAGGGCGGGGCGGGCTGCCTCGGCGGCAGGAGGCGCGGGCGGGAGTCGCGGCACGGTGCGGCGGGCCGCCTCGGTGGCCGCGCGCGCAGGTGCGGGGGCCGTCGTATCGCGCCTCCCTCAGACGCGTACATCGTGTCGTGCGCCGGGAGTTCGGCCCCGTTCATCGTGTCGTGCGCCCGGAATTCGGCCCCGTACATCCCGTCAAGCGCCCGGAATTCAACCCCGTACATCCCGCCAAGCCCCCGGAATCCCCTCGGCAACGTCATGCGCCCCCACCGGTGCCCCGTCCGCCGTGAACCTCGCGGACAGGCCGTGGAGATACGCCGCCACGCTCGCAGCATCCACGGCCCGGAGCCCCGCCGCCAGCAGCGATCCCGCCAACCCCGACAGCACGTCGCCGCTCCCGGCCGTGGCCAGCCAGGACGTCCCCGTCGGATTGACCCGGACCGGACCGGCGCCCCCGGCGTCGGCCACCAGCGTCGTCGACCCCTTCAGCAGCACGGTCGCGGCATAGCGCCCCGCCAGCTCCCGTACCGAAGCCAGCCGAGCCCCCTCGACCTCCTCGCGGGAGACACCGAGCAGCGCCGCCGCCTCACCGGCGTGAGGGGTCATCAGGGTCGGTGCCGTACGGCCCCGTACCGCCTCCGCGTCCGCCAGCCGCAGCCCGTCCGCGTCGATCAGTACCGGGACGTCCGTCGCCAGCACCTCCGCCACCGTCGCCGCGTCGTCCCCGGCGCCCGGGCCGACGACCCACGCCTGGACGCGCCCGGCCTTCTTCGGTCCCCGGTCCGACACCAGCGTCTCGGGGAACCGGGCGATCACCGCGTCCCCGGCCGGGCCGACGTACCGTACGGCCCCCGCGCCGCCCCGCAGCGCCCCCGCGACCGCGAGCACGGCGGCGCCCGGGTACCTCCCCGAGCCCGCCGCGATGCCGACAACTCCTCGGCGGTACTTGTCCGTCTCGGCCGCCGGCAAGGGCAACAACCGTGCCACGTCAGCGTGTTGGAGCGCCTCCAGGTCCGCCGGGGCCGGCAGGTCGAGCCCGATGTCCACCAGCCGGACCACCCCGGCGTACTCCCGCGCCGGATCGATCAGCAGGCCCGGCTTGTGCGTGCCGAAGGTGACCGTCAGGTCGGCGCGCATCGCCGTGCCGCGCACCTCACCCGTGTCCACGTCCACGCCGCTCGGCAGGTCGACGGCGACCACCGCGGCCCGCGACCGCTCGGCCGCCGCGGCCAGCGGTGCCGCCTGCGGCCGTAGCCCGCCCTTGCCGCCGATCCCGACGATCCCGTCCACGACCAGGTCCGCGCGCTCGATCAACTCCTCGGCCGACTCCCCGGCGGCGCCCGTGCCGACCGTCCGGCCGCCCGCCCGGCGCAGCGCCGCGAGCCCCCCTGCGTGCGCCCGCTCGGGCGTCAGCAGCACGGCGGTGACGCCCGCCCCGCGCCTGGCCAGTCGGGCCCCGGCGTACAGGGCGTCGCCGCCGTTGTCGCCGCTGCCGACCAGCAGCACGATCCGGCTGCCGTACACCCGGCCCAGCAGATCCGCGCAGGCGGCGGCGAGTCCGGCCGCCGCGCGCTGCATCAGCGCGCCGTCCGGAAGCCGTGCCATCAGCTCCCGTTCGGCCGCCCTTACCGTCTCCACGCTGTACGCACTCCGCATACGACCGAGTCTTCCGCACGCGCTTGTGTGCGCGGCGAACCCCGTGGCATCCATTGACGCTTTGCCGTGCCTTTGCCAAACTCGCCGGCCCCCACAGGGTGAATCGATTCAGTCGAAACGGATTCGACGAGATCGGTCGATGAATTCCGTTCGATGAGACCGGTTCGATGAGAGGAAGCCCCCTCATGGCACGCAGAGCCGTACTGAAAGGCCGCACAGCCGCACTCCTCACCGCCGTCGGAACTCTCACCGCCCCCACCCCCGCCGTCGCCGCCGCCTGCGGTGAAGGCTCCTACCAGGCCGAGGCCGTGCTCAGCGGCGGCACCTGGACCGCGCGGCGCGGCAGCAGCACCGTCTACTCGGGCGGTGACTTGCGGGCCGCCGTCCAGGCGGCCGTGAACAGCCTCACCTCGGGGCGTACCGCCAAGGAGCGCGTGGTGGTGCGGGGTTCGGGAGCCATGTCCGCCGGGTCGCGCATCTCCCTGCCCAGCTACACCGTGCTCGACGTCTGCGGCACCATCAACGTCACCGGCAGCGGTTCCGGCGACCAGGCGCCCGTCTACTCGCGCGGCACCCGGGACGTCGAGGTCCAGCACCTGAACCTCACGGGCAGCCCGCTGTACGGCGTCTTCCTGCGCAATGTTCAGCATGCCGTGCTCGGGCAGCTCGACATGCGTCTTTCCGGCGGACTCGGCGTGCGGATCGACAACCGCGGGGACACCAGCCAGTGGACGCGGAACGTCCGGATCGACAACGTCCATGTCTCCGGGGCCTCCAGCCACGCCGTGGAGACGTACGGCGTCGACGGCCTCACCATCGGGACGGTGACCGCGCGGAACGTGGGCGAGTCGGGCCTGCTGCTCAACCAGACCATCAACGCCACCGTCAACAAGGTCGACGCGGAGAACGCGGGGACGGGCACCGGCTACGCCGCCTTCCGCATGGCCAACCGCAACGGGCGCGTCGGCAGTTCCTACCCGGCCAACATCCGGGTGGGCGAGGTCGTCGCGCGGGGCGGCGGGCGCGGCGTGTTCTGCGTGTCCGAGAGCGGCGGGGCCGTCATCGACCGGGTGACCCTCTCCCACACCGGCAACAACTCGGTCCTGATCGAGAACTGCTACAACGTCAGCCTCGCCGCCCAGAGCGGCTCCATCACCGGCGGCGGCGAACTGCGGCTGGCGGCGCGCTCCGAGTTCCCGAACAACCGGGACATCACCGTCCAGAACCTGACGGTGACCAACTCGTCGATCAGGGAGAGCCCCTGCGGTGAGAACACCACGTTCCGGAACATCACCCGGGTGAACAGCAGCCAGTCGATCTGCTGAGCCGGCCGCCGCCGGCCGGGCATACGGTGGCTGAGGCTCGACCCCGACCTGTGTGGCTCAGCCCTCCGCCACCACCACCGCCGACGCCACCCCGGCGTCATGGCTCAGCGAGACATGCCAGGACTCCACGCCCAGTTCGGCCGCCCGCGCCGCCACCGTCCCCGTCACCCGCAGCCGTGGGCGGCCACTGTCCTCGACGTAGACCTCCGCGTCCGTCCACAGCAGGCCCGCCGGTGCGCCCAGCGCCTTGGCGAGGGCCTCCTTCGCCGCGAACCGGGCCGCGAGGGAGGCCACGCCCCGGCGTTCGCCGCTGGGCAGCAGCAACTCGCTCGCCACGAACAGCCGTTCCGCCAGCCCGGGTGTGCGGTGCAGCGCCGCCTCGAACCTGTCGATCTCGGCCACGTCGATGCCGACCCCGATGATGCTCATGCCGAGCACCCTATGGGTCCTCGGAAAGTGGCTCCTCGAAAGAGTGACCCCGCCGCGCGGCGCCTCCCGCACGGGCAGGGCCGCACGCTTCCCTGAGCCAATGATCACCGGACGTATCGCATGCGGGAGCATCGCCGTACTGCTCGCCGGGGCCGCCCTGCTGCCGGTCGGTAGCGCCACGGCGGAACCCGTGGACCCCGCACCCCCGGCTTCGGGACCGCAGGCCGAGCCCGCGGCTCCGGCTTTCGTTCCGCGGGCCGACCCCGTACCTCCGGCGTACGGACCGCAGGCCGACCCTGCGCCCCCCGCCTCCGGACCGCAGGCCGAGCCCGCACCCCCGGCCTCCGGACCGGAGACCCCAGAGCTCGTGCCCGGAATCCCCCTGAACCTGTTCCCGGCCTGGCAGATGGACACGCCCGACCAGGCCCTGGAGCCGAAGGTGTACAAGCCCAGCGCCGAGGAGGACGCCGTCGAGCCGCAGGACGCGCCGGAGGGGGCGGACGACCGCGTGGAGTACGTCGATCCCATCGACGCCCTCGGGGGCGTGAAGTGCAGCGAGGAGACGGGGGTGAAGCAGCGGGAGGTCGAGCGCTGGCTGAAGCTGCGAGTCGACGGGGAACAGTCGGCCGCCGACTGCCGGGCCATCCGCGCCTTTCAGAAGAAGCACAGGATCAAACCCGCCATTGGGTACGCCGGGCCTGTGACATGGGCCACCATGCAGCTCCTCTCCGCCGGGAACAACCCGAACGCCGCCAAGAAGTGCCCGGTGCGCGGGTACCGGGTCGCCTGTGTCGACCTCGACCGGCAGCTGACCTGGGTGCAGGACAGCAAGGACGTCGTCTTCGGGCCCGTGCCCATCCGGAGCGGAAGGGAGGGGTACGGGACGCGCACCGGGTGGCACGCCGTCTACTGGCGGCACAAGAACCATGTGTCGTCCCTGTACAAGAGCCCCATGCCCTACTCCCAGTTCTTCAGCGGGGGCCAGGCCTTCCACGGCATCTACGGCAACATCTTCACCCCCGTCGGCTCGATGGGCTGCGTCAACATGACCCTGGGCGACGCCCGGAAGCTGTGGCGGGTGCTGAAGAAGGGCGACCGGGTGTACGTGTGGGGACGCAAGGTGGAGGAGTAGGTCGTCGGAGGAGTAGGTGATGGCTCCCGGCGCGGCGGCGCTGTCGTACCCCTCTGAGACACTGGGGGCGCGATGACAGAGACAGCAGCCCTGCGGACCGCCCCCCTGCGTGCCCGCGCCGAGATCGACCTGGCCGCCCTGCGGGCCAATGTGCGGAGCCTGCGCGCCCATGCGCCGGGCGCGGCCCTGATGGCCGTCGTGAAGTCGGACGCGTACGGCCACGGGGCGGTGCGGTGTGCCCGCGCGGCCGTGGACGCGGGCGCCGGCTGGCTGGGTACGGCCACGCCGGAGGAGGCCCTCGTGCTGCGGGCCGCCGGGCTGGACGACGTACGGATCATGTGCTGGCTGTGGACACCGGGCGGGCCCTGGCGGGAGGCGATCGAGGCCGATCTCGACGTCTCCGTGAGCGGGATGTGGGCCCTGCGGGAGGTCACCGAGGCCGCCCGGCAGGCCGGCGCCCCCGCGCGCGTGCAGCTCAAGGCCGACACCGGGCTCGGGCGCAACGGCTGCCAGCCGGGTGACGACTGGGCCGAGCTGGTCGGTGAGGCGCTGCGGGCCGAGGCCGACGGGCTGATCCGGATCACCGGGCTCTGGTCGCACTTCGCCTGCGCCGACGAGCCGGGCCATCCGTCCATCGCCGCCCAGCTCTCCCAATTCCGGGAGATGCTCGCGTACGCCGAGGCGCGGGGCGTGCGGCCCGAGGTGCGGCACATCGCCAACTCGCCCGCCACGCTCACCGTCCCCGACAGCCACTTCGACCTGGTGCGCACCGGCATCGCGACCTACGGCATCTCACCCAGCCCCGAGCTCGGCAGTCCCGCCGACTTCGGGCTGCGGCCCGTGATGACGCTGTCGGCGTCCCTCGCGCTGGTCAAGCACGTGCCGGGGGGCCACGGCGTCAGTTACGGCCATCACTACATGACCCCCGGCGAGACCACCCTCGGCCTGGTCCCCCTCGGCTACGCCGACGGCATCCCGCGGCACGCCTCGGGGGCGGGGCCTGTCCTGGTCGGCGGCAAGTGGCGTACGGTCGCGGGACGGATCGCCATGGACCAGTTCGTCGTCGACCTGGGCGGGGACGAGCCCGAGCCGGGCGCCGAGGCCGTGCTGTTCGGGCCCGGCGACCGCGGCGAGCCCACCGCCGAGGACTGGGCGCAGGCCGCGGGCACCATCGTGTACGAAATCGTCACACGGATCGGAACGCGCGTTCCACGCGTCTATAAGGATGCGTCCGAGTGATGCGTCCATGTGATGCGTCTTCGTGATGCGGCTATGTGACGCGGGCAATGTGATGCGTCCGTCCGAATGCGGTTATGTGAATGAGGAACGAGACGGGTAACCCGTAGCGGCACCGGACTGAACCACGGGCATCACCCAGCGAAGAGGAGCGGTACGTGAGCGAGAGCAGTGCGGAGGCCGCGGTCGCGGCCGTCGCCTCCGCCACGGGGGCGGCCGCGAACTGGCGCAGGGCGACGGGTATCGCCGGTGCCGCGATAGGCGTGATCGCGGCCGGCGCGGCCGCCGGCGTCGCCATAGAGCGGATGACCGTGGGCCGCGGCATGCGGCAGAAGGCCCGGCTCGCCCTGGACTCGGCGGGACCGTACGGCTCGCTGCGCGGCACGCCCGGCAAGGCGCACGCCGACGACGGCACGGAGCTGTACTACGAGGTCGACGACATCGACCCCGACGCCGCCCCCGCCCTCACCCCGCGCCGTCGACGCCTCTTCGGACGCAAGGCTCCCGCCCCCGTCACCGTCGTCTTCAGCCACGGCTACTGCCTCAACCAGGACTCCTGGCATTTCCAGCGCGCCGCGCTGCGGGGCGTCGTGCGCACCGTGCACTGGGACCAGCGCAGCCACGGCCGGTCCGGACGGGGCGTGGCCCAGACGCAGGACGGCATCCACGTCGACATCGAGCAGCTCGGGCGCGACCTGAAGGCCGTCATCGACGCGGCCGCGCCGGAGGGGCCGCTCGTGCTGGTCGGGCACTCCATGGGTGGGATGACGGTGATGGCGCTGGCCGACCAGTACCCGGAGCTGATCCGTGACCGGGTCGTCGCCACCGCCTTCGTCGGTACGTCGTCCGGGAATCTCGGCGAGGTCAACTTCGGACTGCCCGTCGCAGGAGTGAATGCCATTCGGCGGGTGCTGCCGGGCGTGCTCAGGGCGCTGGGGCAGCGGGCCGAGCTGGTGGAGAAGGGGCGCCGGGCCACCGCCGACCTGTTCGCCGGGATCATCAAGCGGTACTCGTTCTCGTCCCGGGACGTCGACCCTGCCGTCGCGCGGTTCGCCGAGCGGATGATCGAGGGGACGCCGATCGACGTGGTCGCGGAGTTCTACCCGGCTTTCGCCGACCACGACAAGACCGAGGCGCTGGCCCACTTCACGGACCTGCCGGTGCTCGTCCTGGCCGGGGTGGGCGACCTCGTCACGCCCAGCGAGCACAGCGAGGCGATCGCCGACCTGCTGCCGGACGCCGAGCTGGTGCTCGTGCCGGACGCCGGGCACCTGGTGATGCTGGAGCACCCGGAAGTCGTCACCGACCGGCTGGCCGACCTGCTCACCCGTGCGGGTGCCGTGCCCGCAGGGGCTACCGTAAGTGGCTATGGAAGCACCAGCAGCACCGCACAACGCGGGTGACATCGAGCTGACCGTCACTTCTCCCGACCAGATGCGGGAGCTGGGCCGCCGCCTGGCCAAGGTGCTGCGCGCCGGCGACCTCGTGATGCTCAGCGGGGAGCTCGGCGCGGGCAAGACGACGCTGACGCGGGGGCTCGGCGAGGGGCTGGGGGTGCGGGGAGCGGTCACGTCCCCGACCTTCGTGATCGCCCGTGTGCACCCCTCCCTCGGCGACGGGCCGCCGCTCGTGCACGTCGACGCGTACCGGTTGTCCGGTGGGCTCGACGAGATGGAGGACCTCGACCTCGACGTCTCGCTGCCCGAGTCGGTGATCGTCGTGGAGTGGGGCGAGGGCAAGGTCGAGGAGCTGACCGAGGAGCGGTTGCAGGTCGTGATCCACCGGGCCGTCGGAGACACCACCGACGAGGTGCGGCATGTCACGGTGACCGGGCTCGGGGAGCGGTGGGCGGCGGTGGATCTGAGCGTGCTGTCCGCGTGAGGGGGCAGCGGCCGCATTTGCCTGCATGAACATTCCGACAAGACGTCGGCAAGATGTTGCGTTCGCGGTCTTGCGCGTGGTCACATGGTAGCCAGTCCGTAGTTAGGTGTACCTAACTACGTCCCTCCCGGTCCCAGGAGGCGTCCATGTCGGCCTCAGAGAACAAGGTCCAGCAGCCGCATGTGGTTGCCGGGGTGTCCATGCGTGATCTGCTGGCGGCCGGTGTCGCGGCGAGCGTGATCTCCACGCCGCCGAGGTCGCCTGAGCCGGAGGCGGTTCGGCCGTCCGCCGGGCACGGTCACAGCAAAGCTGCGTGAGCGCTGGGCTTGAAATGCCGCGACAGGGGGTGTCGCGATGTGTCGTCCGGCGGGTGCGGCGCCGTCGTGGCCGGTCGCGCAGTTCCCCGCGCCCCTTTAGGGCGTTGCCCTGACCGCTCCCTGACCTGCCTACGGGATCACTGCCACCGTTCGGCCGATCGTCGCGAACTCCCACATCGCGTTGCCGTCGGCTCGGGTCTCGCGGATGCCGCCCGTTTTCACCGCGGGGTCGGGTGGGGGCGTCGTGCCGTCGACGGCGGCGCTGAAACCGATGGTGATGCCCTGAACGGTGGTGAAGCGGACGACGTGCTCGACGGGGCGGCCGTCGGAGCCGGTGACCGTGTTGGAGCGGGACGTCACCGTGTAGACACCCGGCGCCGGGTCGACCGATCCGGGGGTCACGCGGAACGTGTGCTTGACCGTGTCGCCCTCGCCCACCAGCCACACCCGCTTGCCGCCCACCGAGTACACGACCCGCACACCCGTACCCGAGCCGACGGGCAGTGCGGCCGGGTCCTTCCCGTGGCGGGCGGTCTTGGCGGTACTCACCTCGGGTGAGCCGTTGGCACGGGGCTTGCCCAGGTCGGCCGTAACGCCGGCGGAGGCCTGGTAGCCGAGGAATCCGACGGTCGCGAGGGCAGCCGCCGTCAGCAACGCCACGAATCCGGAGCTGCTGCCTGCCACCGTCGCCCACCTCAGTGTTCGAGCCGTAGGGAGTGATCAAGTCCGACCGTAGCAGCCGTCAAGCGCCGGGTCGGGGCGGCGCTTCCGGGGCTGTGAGCGCCGTAGGCTGTTTGCGTGCTCTTGCTCGCTCTGGATACCGCCACCCCCGCCGTCACCGTCGCGCTGCACGACGGTACGGACGTCATCGCCTCGTCGAGCCAGGTGGACGCGCGCCGGCACGGCGAGCTGCTGCTGCCGGCCGTCGACCGGGTCCTCGCCGAGGCCGGTGTGACGCTCGACGCCGTCACCGGCGTCGTCGTAGGCATCGGCCCCGGCCCCTACACCGGACTGCGCGTCGGTCTGATGACCGCCGACACCTTCGGGCTCGTCCTCGGCGTCCCCGTGCACGGCGTGTGCACGCTCGACGGCCTCGCGTACGCCGCCGACATCGAGAAGGGCCCCTTCGTCGTGGCGACCGACGCCCGGCGCAAGGAGGTCTACTGGGCGAAGTACGCCGACTCCCGCACCCGCCTGACCGACCCGGCCGTCGACCGGCCCGCCGACATCGCCGACGAGGTCGCCGGACTGCCGGCCGTCGGCGCGGGCGCGCTGCTGTACCCCGACACGTTCCCCAGCGCCCACGAGCCCGAGCACGTGTCGGCGGCGGCGCTGGCCGCACTGGCCGCCGGGAGACTGGCGGCGGGCGAGGAACTCCCCGCGCCCCGGCCGCTGTACCTGCGCCGGCCCGACGCCCAGGTCCCCAAGAACTACAAGGTGGTCACCCCCAAGTGACACAAGTGCAAGCGGTGCTGCGCGAGATGCGCTGGTGGGACATCGACTCCGTCCTGGAGCTGGAGAAGGACCTCTTCCCCGAGGACGCCTGGTCCCGGGGCATGTTCTGGTCCGAGCTGGCCCACTCGCGGGGGCCCGAGGCGACGCGGCGCTATCTCGTCGCCGAGGAGGGCGAGCGGATCGTCGGCTACGCCGGCCTCGTCTCCTCCGGAGACCTTGCCGACATCCAGACCATCGCCGTCGCCCGAGACCACTGGGGGACCGGGCTCGGCGGGCGGCTGCTGACCGAACTGCTGCGGGCCGCGACCGCCTTCGAGTGCGCCGAGGTCATGCTGGAGTGCCGCGTGGACAACGTCCGCGCGCAGAAGCTGTACGAGCGTTTCGGCTTCGAGGCCATCGGCTTCAGGCGCGGCTACTACCAGCCGGGCAACGTCGACGCCCTCGTGATGCGACTGACCGACCCTTCCACTTCCGTACCAGGAACTCCCGTACAAGGAACCGAGATCAATGGCTGACGAACCACTCGTCCTCGGCATCGAGACCTCCTGCGACGAGACCGGCGTCGGCATCGTCCGCGGCACCACCCTGCTCGCCGACGCCGTCGCCTCCAGCGTCGACGAGCACGCCCGTTTCGGCGGTGTCGTGCCGGAGGTCGCCTCCCGGGCGCACCTGGAGGCGATGGTCCCGACCATCGACCGCGCGCTGAAGGAGGCCGGGGTGAGCGCCCGCGACCTGGACGGCATCGCGGTGACCGCCGGTCCGGGGCTGGCCGGCGCGCTGCTGGTCGGCGTCTCGGCCGCGAAGGCGTACGCCTACGCGCTGGGCAAGCCGCTCTACGGCGTCAACCACCTCGCCTCCCACATCTGCGTGGACCAGCTGGAGCACGGCAGCCTGCCGGAGCCGACGATGGCGCTGCTGGTCAGCGGCGGCCACTCGTCGCTGCTGCTGTCGGCCGACATCACCTCCGACGTGCGGCCCCTGGGCGCGACCATCGACGACGCGGCCGGCGAGGCCTTCGACAAGATCGCCCGTGTGCTGAACCTGGGCTTCCCGGGCGGTCCGGTCATCGACCGGTACGCGCGCGAGGGCGACCCGGAGGCGATCGCGTTCCCGCGCGGTCTGACCGGGCCGCGCGACCCGGCGTACGACTTCTCCTTCTCGGGGCTGAAGACCGCCGTGGCCCGCTGGATCGAGGCCAAGCGGGCGGCGGGCGAGGAGGTGCCGGTGCGGGATGTCGCTGCCTCCTTCCAGGAGGCCGTCGTGGACGTGCTGACCCGCAAGGCCGTCCGCGCCTGCAAGGACGAGGGCGTCGACCACCTGATGATCGGCGGCGGTGTCGCCGCCAACTCCCGGCTGCGGGCGCTGGCCCAGGAGCGGTGCGAGGCGGCCGGGATCCGGCTGCGGGTGCCCCGGCCGAAGCTGTGCACCGACAACGGGGCGATGGTGGCCGCGCTGGGCGCGGAGATGGTGGCGCGTAACCGGACCGCGTCCAGCTGGGACCTTTCGGCGGACTCGTCGTTGCCGGTGACGGATCCTCATGTGCCCGGGGATTTCGGCGACGAGGGCCACGGCCACGGTCATGCCCACCACCACGGTCACGACCATGTGCACGAGGTCGGCAAGGAGAACCTCTACTCGTGACGGTCGCGTTGATGTGGGAGGCGCGGGCGGTTCCCGGGCGGGGCGAGGAACTGCTCGCCTGGGCCCGGGCGCAGGAACTGGCCGTACGGCCGCTGCGCCGGGAGACCTTCCGCGCCCCGCAGGACCGGGTCCTCGTCATCACCTGGTGGGACGCGGACTACGACGCCGTACTTCCCGAAATCCCCGAGCCCGACGGTGAGTTGGTCACGCGCGCGGTGCATCGGTGGCGGTTCGAGGCAGTAGAGGAAGGCTAGCGGGGCGCCGGGGAAGTGCCGGCTGCTCTTCGGCACGCCTTGATCCGGTCAGTCCCGCGCCACCTCCACCTCGCACACCAGCCGCCGGTCCGGTCCCAGCTCCCGTACCGGCCCCCTGAGTTCGACCCGGGCCGTATGCCGTACGTCGGCACTCGACGCCGCCAACCGCAGCTCCAGGACACCCGGTTCGACGATCCGGCGGCCCGTGCGGTCGGTGAAGGAGGAGAGGTCCGCGTGGAAGTGGAAGGTGACGCGGCTCGCCTCGCCCGGTTCCAGCTCCACCCGCTGGTAGCCGATCAGCCGCACGTCCGGCCGGGTCACCGACGCGACCGGATCGTGCAGGTACAGCTGGACCACCTCCGCGCCCGCGCGGTCGCCCGTGTTGCGGACCTTCACCGACACGTCGTACGAACCGTCCGTGCCGATCTCCGCCGTGTCCGTCGTGTCGTCGCCGCCCGTGCCGTCCTCCCACACGAAGGACGTATAGGACCGTCCGTGTCCGAACGCGTACAGCGGTGTCGGATCCAGGTTGCTGACCTCGTCCGCCAGCCCCAGCGGCGGCTGGAGATACGTCCACGGCTGACCCCCGGGCACCCGCGGCACGCTCACCGGCAGGCGGCCCGACGGGTTGACGCGGCCCGACAGCACCCCCGCCACCGCCGGGCCGCCTTCCTCCCCCGGGAAGAACGCCTGGACCACCGCGGCCAGGCGTCCGTGCCAGCGGCCCAGGGCGTAGGGGCGGCCGGTGAGGAGAACCAGGACGACCGGGACGCCCGTGGCGACCAGTGAGTCGAGCAACTCGCCCTGTACTCCGGGAAGCTGGAGGTCGGTCACGTCGCAGCCCTCGCCCGACGTGCCCCGCCCGAAGAGCCCCGCCCGGTCGCCCAGCACCGCCAGGCACACATCCGCCTCCGACGCCCGCGCCACGGCCTCCTCGAAGCCCGCCGTGTCCGGGTCGGACACCCCGCAGCCCTCGGCGAACGTCACCTTGGCGTCGGGGAGTTCGGCGCGCAGCGCCTCCAGGACCGTGGGGATCTCGATGCCCATCGGGACGTCGGGATGGTGGGTGAGGACGTGGGACGGGAAGGAGTAGCAGCCCAGCATCGCCAGGGCGTCGGCCGCGCGCGGGCCCACCACAGCGATACGGGCGTCGGGGGAGAGGGGCAGCACGCCGTCCGGGTTGTCGAGCAGGACCACGGACTGCTCGGCCAGGCGGCGGGCCAGCGCGCGGTTCGCGGGGGAGTCCAGGTCGATGTGGGTCGCCGCCGGCTCCGGGGTCCAGTCCTCGTCCAGGAGGCCCAGCTCGCACTTCTGGAGCAGGACCCGGCGGGCCGCGCGGTCCACCAGCTCCTCCGGCACATCGCCTGCCCGCACCGCCTCCAGGAGCGGCTTTCCGTAGCAGTTCAGCGTCGGCAGCTCCACGTCGAGACCGGCGGCCAGCGCCGCGTGCCCGGCCTCGGCGGGCGTACCGGCGACGCGGTGCAGGGTCTGCAGGAAGGCGACGCCGAAGTAGTCGGCCACGACCGTTCCGGTGAAACCCCACTCCTCGCGGAGGAGTTCGGTGAGCAGCGCCGGGTCGGCGGAGGCCGGGACGCCGTCCGTCTCGTTGTACGCCGCCATCACCGAACGTGCCCCGCCCTCGCGCAGGGCCATCTCGAACGGGGGCAGCGTGACGTCCGCGACCTCCCGGACGCCCGCCCGCACGGGGGCGAGGTTGCGGGCGCCCGCCGAGGACGCGTACCCGGCGAAGTGCTTGAGCGTCGCGATGACGCCGGCCGACTCCAGGCCCCGGACGTAGGCCGTGCCGATCGTGCCGGTCAGGTACGGATCCTCGCCGATGGTCTCCTCGACGCGGCCCCAACGCGGATCGCGTACGACGTCCAGGACGGGCGCGAGGCCCTGGTGGACGCCGACCGAGCGCAGGTCCTGGCCGATGCGGCGGGCCATCTCCTCGACGAGCGGGGGGTCGAAGGCGGCTCCCCACGCCAGCGGTACCGGGTAGGCCGTGGCCTGCCAGGCCGTGAAGCCCGCCAGGCACTCCTCGTGGGCCACCGCCGGGATGCCGAAGCGGCTCGCTCCGGCGATCCGGCGCTGGGCGCGGGCCAGTGCCTGCGCGCCCAGCGCCGGGTCCACGGGGGCGGTGCCGAAGGAGCGGGTGAGCTGTCCGAGGCCGTGGGTGATCAGCTCGGCGAAGTCGTCGGCGGAGACCGCGGTCATGTCCTGCTGGTGCGGGGCGACTCCGTCCCCGTCCGTGGCGGCGCCCACCCACACGCCGTACAGCTGGGCTGTCTTCTCCTCCAGGGTCATCCGGGAGAGGAGGGCGTCGACGCGGTCGGCGGCGGGCAGGGCGGGGTCGCGCCAGGGGGCGGTGGTCATGAAACTCCTGTCGGGGCGGGGCCCACTCGCGAATGTTTCGTTGGTCACCTCGAATGTTCCGGGAACCTAGGCGTGGTGAGAAGGGTTCGTCAAGAGGTCGCGCAGGGATACGATCGCCGCCATGAAACCCTCGGAGTCCGCTGAAACCCGGACGACAACGCGTGGAACCGGGACGACAGGCCGGTCCGCACAGACCGCGACGCTCGCCGAGATCGCCCGCGAGGCCGGCGTGTCCGCGCCGACTGTTTCGAAGGTCCTCAACGGACGTGCGGACGTGGCCCCGGCCACCCGCACCCGGGTCGAGGAACTGCTGCGCGCCCACGGCTACCGGCGCCGGCGCGCCGAGGCCGGCCGCTCGCCGCTGATCGACCTGGTCTTCCACGAGCTGGAGAGCGCGTGGGCGATGGAGGTCATCCGCGGCGTGGAGAACGTGGCCCGGGACGCCGGCCTGAGCGTCGTGCTGAGCGAGAGCGCCGGCCGGCTCACCCCCGGCCGGACGTGGGCCGACCAGGTGGCCGCCCGCCGCCCGCACGGTGTGGTCCTCGTGCTGTCCGGCCTCGACGAGTCCCAGCGCGCCCTGCTGACCAGCCGGTCCATCCCGTTCGTGGTGATGGATCCGGCGGGCGACCCGGGCGCCGACGTGCCGTCCCTCGGGGCGACCAACTGGCAGGGCGGACTCGCCGCCACGCGGCACCTGGTCGAGCTGGGGCACCGGCGCATCGGCGCGATCACCGGACCCTCCCGGATGATGTGCAGCCGCGCCCGCATCGACGGCTACCGGGCCGCCCTGGAGACGGCCGGGCTCCCGGTCGACCAGGACCTGGTCCGGCCCGGCGACTTCCACCACGAGACCGGCTACCGGCAGGGCCTGGAGCTGCTGCGCCGCCCGGACCGGCCCACCGCCGTCTTCGCCGGCAATGACCTGCAGGCGCTCGGGCTGTACGAGGCCGCGCGCGAGCTGGGCCTGCGGATTCCGGAGGACCTGAGCGTGGTCGGCTTCGACGATCTGCCGGTGGCGCGCTGGGTGGGGCCGCCGCTGACGACCGTACGGCAGCCGCTGACGGAGATGGCGGAGGCGGCGGCGAAGCTGGTCCTCGACCTGGCGCGGGAGGAGGGGGCGCCGGTGGCGACGCGGGTGGAGCTGGCGACCAGCCTGGTGGTGCGCAGCAGCACGGGGACGCCTCCGGCGGTTTAGCGGCGCGGTTCAGCAGCGCACAAGGGTTGCTGATTGACGGGTGTTGCGTGCCGCCCCACACTGCACCGAAGCCAATCGGTTGTTCGACCGAAACTTTCGGAGGCACCCGCCATGAGATCTCTGAGAACCGGCTTATCCCTGACAGCACTCGTCACCTGCCTCGTGACGCTGTTCACCGCGCCCGCGGCGCACGCCGCCGACACTCCCCTCCGCGACCTCGCCGCCGCCAAGGGCAAGGTCATGGGCACGGCCGTCACCGGCTCCAGGCTCACCGGCACCTACGGCGACATCGCGGGCCGCGAGTTCAACGCGCTGACCCCCGGCAACGCCATGAAATGGGGGTCGGTCGAGCCGACGCGCGGCAGCTTCAACTGGGCGGAGGCCGACCAGATCGTGGCCTTCGCCGAAACGCACGGCCAGCAGGTGCGCGGCCACACTCTCGTCTGGCACAGCCAGAACCCGAGCTGGCTGACGAACGGCAGCTGGACGTCCGCCCAGCTGAGCCAGCTGATGAACGACCACATCGCGCTGGAAGTCGGCCGCTACAAGGGCCGGCTGGCGACCTGGGACGTGGTCAACGAGCCGTTCAACGAGGACGGCACCTACCGGCAGACCCTCTGGTACAACGGCCTCGGCGCCGACTACATCGCCCAGGCCCTGACCGCGGCCCGCGCGGCCGACCCGAGCGCCAAGCTGTACATCAACGACTACAACGTCGAGGGTCTCAACGCGAAGAGCACCGCCCTGTACAACCTGGTCAAGTCGCTGAAGGAGCGCGGAGTCCCGATCGACGGGGTGGGACTGCAGGCTCACCTGATCCTCGGCCAGGTGCCGTCCACGATGCAGCAGAACATCCAGCGGTTCGCCGATCTCGGCGTCGACGTGGCGATCACGGAGCTGGACATCCGTATGCAACTGCCCGCGGACAGCGCCAAGCTGACCCGGCAGGCCGCGGACTACAAGGCGGTCATGAACGCCTGCCTCGCGGTGTCGCGGTGCGCCGGCGTCACGGTCTGGGGGTTCACCGACTCCGACTCCTGGATCCCCGGCACCTTCCCGGGGCAGGGCGCGGCGACGCCGTACGACGAGAACTACGCGCCGAAACCGGCGTACCACGCGATCGCCGAGTCGCTGGGCGGCGGCACGACGACTCCGCCACCCACGGATGCGTGCACGGCGACCTACAGCGTCCCCAACCAGTGGAACACCGGCTTCACCGGGCAGGTCAGGATCGCCTGTTCGGGGGCGGCGCTGTCGTCCTGGAAGGTCAGCTGGACGTTCGGCGCGGGGCAACAGCTCACGCAGGCCTGGAACGCGAGCTGCACGCAGTCGGGGGCGACGGTCACCTGTTCCAACGCCTCGTACAACGGGACGGTTCCCGACGGGGGTTCGGTGTCCTTCGGGTTCAACGGGTCGTGGAACGGGAGCAATCCGGTGCCGGCGGTGAGCCTGGGCTGAGCGCGGGATGCGGGCCGGGCCGGTCGGCCAATTGGTCAGTCGGCCGGGCCGTTCGGGCCGGGAAGTCTGAGAATTTCCGAAGAAAACCCGGTCTGGCGTTCCTGCCCGTAATAATTCGGACTTACGTTCCTCCCTGTGACTGGACGAGACGAGAACGGGGACGACGGCAGACGAGTGGGCCGGCGGTCGAGAGCACTGAAGACCGTCGGCATCGTCCTGGCGGGCGCGGTGGTGCTGGGCGTGGGCACGGCGGGCTGGGCCTACTGGCACCTCGACGACAACATCCAGAGCGTCGACATCAACAACGCGCTCGGCGACGACCGTCCCGCGAAGGCGGTCACGACACCGTCGCCGTCGGCCTCCGCATCGGCGTCCCCTCTGCCCACGGAGTCCCTGAACATCCTCGTCCTCGGCTCGGACTCGCGCAGCGGTGAGGAGAACCAGGAGCTCGGCGGCGGCAGCAGCACCGGCGCCCGCTCGGACACGGCCATGGTGGTCCACCTCGACGCCGGCCGCACGGGGGCCACGATCGTCAGCATCCCGCGCGACACCCTCGTCACCCGCCCGTCCTGCCCGTTGCCGTCGGGCGGTTCGACGGAAGTGGCGTACAACTCGATGTTCAACAACGCGTACGCGGTCGGCGGCCCCGTATGCGCCGTCAAAACCGTCGAGTCCATCACGAACATCCGCATGGACCACTACATCGAGATCGACTTCTCGGGCTTCGCGAAGCTGGTGGACGCGCTGGGCGGCGTCACGGTCACGACGGACGAGGACATAGACGACGAGGACAGCCACCTTCAACTCGACGCGGGCACCCATCACCTGGACGGACAGCAGGCCCTGGCCCTGGCCCGCACCCGGCACGGCATCGGCAACGGCAGCGACCTGGGCCGCATAGGCCTCCAGCAGAAGCTGGTGAAGGCCCTCCTGGACCAGATCTCCACCGCCGGCCTCCTCACCGACCCGGCCCGGCTCTACCGCGTCGCCGACGCGGTGACGGGCAGCCTCACCACGGACACGGGACTGGACTCGCTGAGTGAGCTGATGGGGCTGGGGCAGAGCCTGAGGGCTTTGTCGTCGGATGCGGTGCGGACGGTGACGATGCCGGTGGTGCCGGCGGCTTCGAACCACAACCGGGTGGTGGCGAACGAGCCCGAGGCGAGCGAGCTGTGGGAGTCGTTGCGGTGAAGGACCGCTCGTAGCGGGTACTGCCTGCGGAAACGCCGGCCGGAGAAAAAGTTCCAGGAAATCCGGGGAGCGTGTCGATCCAGGGGTCTCCCGTTCGACGCAGGGGTGAGAGGCCGGGAAGGATCCGGCCGATCCCAGCGGAACCGAACCGACCCGAACCCGAGGAGTCACCATGCCCCGCTACCTGTCGCTCGTGAAGATCGACGAGAACACCATGCCCGCCGAGGGCCCCAGCCCCGAGCTGATGCAGCGCATGGGCGAGCTGATCGAGGAGGTCACCAAGGCCGGCGTCATGCTCGACACCGCCGGACTGACGCCGTCCGCGCAGGGCACCCGGCTGCACTGGGAGGGCGGCAGGATCTCCGTCACCGACGGGCCCTTCACCGAGGCCAAGGAGGTCGTCGGCGGCTACGCGATCATGCAGTGCAAGGACAAGGCCGAGGCGCTGGAGTGGACCAAGCGGTTCCTGAAGGTGCACGAGGAGTTCTGGACGGTGACCTGCGAGGTGCGGGAGATCGCGGAGGGCTGAGCCTTCCTTGGCCTGTGGCCACGCGGGGTGTTCGATGGTGGGTTGTGGAACCACAGCCCGCCGTCGACCCGTACCGGAGCGACCCCGCCGCCGATGCGCGCCGTACCGTCGAGACCGTCTTCCGTATCGAGTCCCCGCGTGTCATCGCCGCCGTCGCCCGCCTCGTCCGCGACGTCGGCATCGCCGAGGAGCTCGCGCAGGACGCGCTCGTCGCGGCGCTGGAGCAGTGGCCCCGGGACGGCATCCCCGACAACCCCGGCGCCTGGCTCATGGCCACCGCCAGGCACCGCGCCGTGGACCTGATCCGCCGCCGCGAGAACTACGCCCGCAAGCTGGCCGAGATCGGCCGCGACCTGGAGACGACGGCACCACCGCAGGAGCCGGCCGCCCACTACGACCCCGACGACATCGACGACGACCTGCTCCGCCTCGTCTTCACCACCTGCCACCCGGTCCTGTCGCCGGAGGCCCGCATCGCCCTCACCCTGCGCCTCCTCGGCGGCCTGACGACACCGGAGATCGCCCGGGCGTTCCTGGTCCCGGAAGCGACCGTCGCCCAGCGCATCGTCCGCGCCAAGCGCACGCTCGCCACGAAGAACATCGCCTTCGAGGTCCCGTACGGCCCCGACCGCGAGGCCCGCCTCGGCTCGGTCCTCGACGTCATCTACCTGATCTTCAACGAGGGGTACGCCGCCACCGCAGGCGACGACTGGCTGCGCCCGGCGCTGTGCGAGGACGCGCTGCGCCTGGCCCGAGTGCTGTCGGGACTGATGCCGAAGGAGCCCGAGGTCCACGGCCTGACCTCCCTCCTCGAATTCCAGGCGTCCCGTACGGCAGCCCGCACCGGCCCGTCCGGCGAACCGATCCTCCTCAAGGACCAGAACCGCAGCCGCTGGAACCGCATGCTCATCGCCCGCGGCATCGAGGCGCTGGCCCGCGCGGACGCCACGGCCACGGGCGCCCCCGGCCCGTACGCACTCCAGGCCGCGATCGCCGCGTGCCACGCGCACGCGTACACGTACGAGGAGACGGACTGGCAGACGATCGCCGTCCTGTACGGCCTGCTCGCCGCCCGGTCCCCCTCTCCCGTGGTCGAGTTGAACCGAGCGGTCGCCGTGTCGATGGCGGAGGGACCGGAACCCGCACTGGCGATCGTCGACACCCTCGCCTCCGAACCCGCCCTGCGGGACTACCACTTGCTGCCGAGCGTGCGCGGAGACCTGCTGGCGCGCCTCGGGCGTACGGAGGAGGCGCGGGCGGAGTTCGTACGGGCCGCGGAGCTGACGCGCAACGCGCGGGAGCGGGAGATGCTGCTGGAGCGGGCGGCCGCCGCCGAGCCCTCCCGGTAGCGCCTCGGCGCCGGTGTGCCTCGCTGCCGCCGAAGCCTCCCCGTAGCGCCTCGACCGCTGCCAGAATCGACGCGGGACTTCCGAGAACTCGGAGAACTCGGAGAAGTCGGAACACCGCAGAACGCTGAGAGCTCGGGGGATTCGGGGGAGTGGGCCGTGTCGCGGGAGAACCTCGCGCTGGACGAGGCGTCGATGATCACCGCCCTGGGCGCCGTGATCGTGGCGCTGATCGCGGGAGCGGTCACCGTCTGGCAGACGCAGCGGACCCGGCGGCTGGAGAACGAGAAGATGAGGCTGGAGAGGGAGAAGATCCAGCTTCAGTTCAACGCCGACCTGCGTCTCAAGGAACAGGAGTGGGCCCACGAACGGCGAGTCTCCGAGCGCGAGCGCAGACGCGCGGCCCAGGAGGAGACGGAGCCGGCCCGGCCCCGAGTGGCCGACCCGCCGGCCGCCCTCCCCAGCAGCCTGGTCGCGGAGGCGGCGGCCTACTGCGCGAAGCTCGCACGGGAACTGTCCACGCTGAAGATCCTCGACATGTCCCGCCCCCTGCGCCTGGACCGCCTCTACGTCCAGGTCCGCGTCCAGGAACAGCAACCCCTCCGCTTCGTCCGCGAGGAGCAACTCGACCAGGAACGCGGCCGGCCCGACACCCGGCGGGAGGCCTTCGCCCCGGAGACGGCGGCGGCCCACACCTACGCCCCGATCGACGCCCTCCAGCGCTACCAGCGCATCGTCGTCGTGGGCGACCCGGGCGCCGGAAAGACCACCATGCTCCGGCACCTGGCCCTGCTCATGGCCGCCCGGACGGAGGGCGCCGAGCTCCCCGAACTCCCCGCGTACGTCGAGCTGTTCCGCTTCACCGAGAGCGGCCACGACTCGCTGCTCGACTACCTCGCCGAGCACTGGGCCGACCAGTACGACTTCACGGACGCCCGCGAGTATGTCGAGCAGAAGCTGGCCGACGGCTCGGCGGCCCTGCTGCTCGACGGCCTGGACGAGGTCCTCGGCGGCGAGAGCGCGGAGGACGCGGCCGGGGCCTACGGCCGTGTCACCGACGAGATCACCCGGCTGGCCACCCGCTTCCCGAGAGCACTGATCGCCACGACGTGCCGCCGGCACGGTTGGCAGGGCGGGCTGCAGCAGTTCCAGGTCCTGGAGGCCCTGGACTTCGAGTGGCCGCAGATCGAGACCTTCATCGCCAACTGGTTCGGCGAGCGCGACCCCCGACGGGGTGCTCTCGTCCGCGCGCTGTCCACCAACGCCCGCCTGCAGACCCTCGCCGCGAACCCGCTGCTGCTCAGCCTGATCGCGATCGTCTACGAGCGGGACCTGGAGCTTCCCGAGCGCAGAGCGGCGTTGTACCGGCGGTGCGTCGAGGTCCTCCTGCGTGAGTGGGACGCGCACCGCAAGGTCACCCGCTACAGCCGCTTCACGACCGACCGCAAGCAGGACCTCCTCAAACAGATCGCCTGGCACTACCACCAGCGGGGACAGCGGTACTTCCGCGAGGACGACCTGCTGGAGCTGATCGCCGACTTCCTCCCGACGATCGACCTGCCCCGCGCCGACAGCCGCGCCATCCTCGACGAGATCGCCGCCCAGTACGGCCTACTCAAGGCACAGGCCCACGGCTGGTACGGCTTCCTCCACCTGACCCTCCAGGAGCACTTCGCGGCGACGGCCCTGCTGGAGCAGGGGGCGCCGGGCATCGAGCGGGCGGTGGCGGCGCGGTTCGACCCGTGGTGGGAGGAGGTGATCATGCTGCTGGCGGGGGCGTTGCCGGATGCGACGCCGTTGTTGCTGGGGGTGCTTCAGCTGAAGCCCGGGCGGCGACGTACCCGGCGGGGCGGTGCGGACCTGCTGCGGCTGCCGAACGACGATCTGTTCCATACCGATCTGCTGCTGGCCGCACGGTGTCTGACGGGGAGTCCGCGGGTGGCGGATGTGGAGTTGCGGCGGCAGATCATCCGGACCGTGTGGGAGCTGCTGGAGTCGACGCCGTACACCGAGGATCGGCAACGGGCGGCTCAGGCGATCGTGGGTGTGCTGGCGTCGGAGGAGCAGCTCGACGAGGTGATCGGTTGTATCGCCGACGTCGACCAGGACCAGGACGTGAGGCTGGCGCTCGTGGACGCGCTGGCGGTGCACGGTGGCCGGAAGGCGGGCGAGCGGCTGCTCGGGGTGTTCACTCTGCAGTCCGAGCAACCGGACAGCTTGCGCGACCGCATCATCAATGCGCTCGGAGTGCTCCATGTGGCCCCCGCTGTTCCCGCGCTGCGCGGAGAACTGGAAGAGGTGCTGAGCACGCGGCGGCTGCCCGACGGAAGTGCCGAGGGGTACAGGGTGGACGATCACGTGGGCACGCTGGTCAGAGCATTCGCAGCCGCGGGAGGGGCCGTCGACGTTCTCCTGCGAACGCTCGACGTCGTCGCGGGGTGGAGGTACAGCTGGTCGGTCGTCCGTGGGGTGTCCGCTGCCCTGACCGAGCTGAGGGACCCCGGCATGGAGCAGCGGCTGCTGGAGTTCCTGAAGCAGGACAACCACTGGTTCCACGAGCGCCAGACCCTGGCCGAGGCCTACCTGGACATCGCCGGTGATCGCGGAGCTGACGCTCTCCTCGACCTCGTGCGGTCGGACCGGGCAACGGACTTCCAGAAGATGCCGCTGATGGGCGCCCTCGTGGAGTTCACCGGCAAGGGGCATGGGTGGGCGCACCGCTCCGCCCTGCTCGCGCTCGCAGGCGATGACACCGTGGCATGGCAGCTCCGCTGGCTGGCGTGCGAGTGCCTCGACCACACACCGGGCACCTCCACGGAGCTGGCACCACTCCTCGAAAGCCCCGACGTCCGCGTCCAGGTGGCCGCGGCCGCCACCTTGGCGGCCTGGGGCACACCGCCCCGTCTCGACACCATCCGTACCGCGATCCTGGGCGGCAGCCTTTCGCCGGGCCTGTCGAACGAAGCGGACCCGCCTCTGTTGCGGAGCTGGGGGGCCAGGATCTCCCGGCGCCTGGGCACGGTACTGGCCCCGTACGGAGACATCGGTGTGGTCCAGCATTTCTACGACATGGCGGCCTCGGTAGACGAGAACGAATTGACCCAGGCTGCGCGCTTGTGGATCGATGCGTTCGACACGGAAGTCGCGGTGGACGCGTTTCTGGTCCATCTGAGGCACCGGGACGATTCCTATCCCGACTACATTCCGTCACGGGTTCCGCGCTCACGGGTACGAGCCGTCATCCGCTATACCCAGGAACCCGTGCTCAGGAGCCTCACCTTCGTCGACCTCATCAACGGGCAACTGCTCAGCGCGGTAGCCAAGATCGCGGACGATGCCGAAACCGTCGCCGGGCTCTTGCAACTCGCCAAGCAATATCGTCGCTTCCCGTTTCCCCGTAACGCCGCATACTCCGCCGCCTACGAAGTAAGCCGCCGAGCCCGAGTCCGGGTCCTCCCCAACCACAGAATCGTCCCGCTCTCCCGCCCCTAAGCCGGCCGCCCCACCAGCATCGTCGGCGCCCCCGCCACCCGGGTCAGAAACACCGTCGCCGAGTTGGGCCCCTGCGGCTTGACCTTCTTCCGCAGCTCCTCCGGCTCGACGGCCGACCCCCGCTTCTTCACGGTCAGGATCCCGACCCCCCGCTCCCGCAGCAGCGCCTTCAACTTCTTCACGTTGAAGGACAGTTGGTCGGTGATCTCGTACGCCGTCGCATACGGCGTCGGCCGCAGCTCGTCCGCCGTCACGTACGCGATGGTCGCGTCGACGAGCCCACCGTCCAGCTGCCGCGCCACCTCGGCGACCAGATGCGCCCGGATGACAGCCCCGTCCGGCTCGTACAAATACCGCCCCACGGGCCGCAGTTCAGGGTCGGGAAGCTGGGAGGAGACCAGTGTCCTCGGCCCCGGCAACAGCGTGGCCCGTACGCCCCCGGGCTCCGTCCCGAACCACAGCACCGCCTCCTTCACATCCCCGCCGTCCGAGATCCACTCGGCCTCGGCATCGTCGGGAATCGCCTCGTGCGGAATCCCGGGCGCGATCTTCAGCGCGGCCCGCGGCGCCTTGCGAGCCGCCTCCACGGCCCAGGACAACGGCGGTGAGTAAGCCTCCGGGTCGAAGATCCGGCCGCGTCCACCCCGCCGCGCCGGGTCCACGAACACGGCGTCATAACCGCCCGTGTCCACCCCGACGACATCCGCCTCCCGCACCTCGACCAGCTCCCCGAGCCCCAGCGCCGCCACATTCGCCCGCGCCGCCGCGACCGTCACCGGATCCCGGTCCACCGCCAGCACCCGGATCCCGGCCCGCGCCAGCGCGATCGCATCGCCCCCGATCCCGCAGCACAGGTCGGCGACCGAGCCAACCCCCAGCTCCTTCATCCGCTCCGCGCGATACGCCGCGACACTCGCCCGCGTCGACTGCTCGACCCCGTTCGGCGTGAAGAACATGCGCCCAGCGTCCGCCGCCCCGAACTTGGCCACCGCCCGCTGCCGCAGTCGCGCCTGCCCGAGCGCCGCCGACACCAGCTCGGCGGGGTGCTCGCGGCGCAGACGGGTGGCGACGGCGAGTTCATCGGCGGGGTCGAAGTCGCGCACGGCGTCGAGGAGGGCGCGGCCCTCGGGGGTGAGGAGGGAGGCGAAGGAGGCGAGGTCGTTCACCGGGTCATTGTCGGACAGCGGGTGCGCTGTCCGCTCCCCGCCGGCCCGGGATCCCCGGCTCCCTGCCGGCCCTGGGACCTCCCGGCTCCCTGCCGGCCTGGGGCCCACGGCTCCCTGCCGGCCCTGGACCTCCCGGCTCCCTGCCGGCCCTGGACCTCCCGGCTCCCTGCCGGCCCGGGCCCCCCGGCTCCCTCCCCGTCGGCCGGTGGACCGTCCGCTCCCTATCGGCCAGTCGGTGGATGCTCCGTCCCCGGCGGCGGTGTCGGCCGCGCTACGGGACGAGTGCCTGCGAAGATCCCGCTCCATGCGACTAGTAGTACAAAATGACAAAAGTGCCCCTAATGGGGGAGTCGCGGGACGTCGGCGTCCGGCAGCCGGCCGTTCCCGGGTCCGCGGCGGAATCACCCTGCTCACCGTCGCCGCCATCGCCTCGGCCTGCGCACCGGCGGGCGGAGGCGGCACCGAGGCCGAACGCCCCACCCCGAGCCGGCCGCCCCTCAAGGCGCCGCCTCCGGGCCCCACCCCGGGCACCCGGGATCCGCACGCCGAAGCCCCGCCCGCCCCGCCCGCCAAGAAGTTCAAGTCCGCCCGGGCCGCCCACGCCGCACGCGTCGCCGCCGCGAGACACTGGCGTCTGGCAAGAGTCCCGCTCACGCCCCCGCCGCCCCCGGCGAAGAAGCCGAAGATCACCACCCGCAAGGGCTTCGAGGTGGACGGGCACAAGGAACTCGGCCTCCCGCCGGTCTTCACGACCGTCCCCACCAAACAGCGGGTCGTCTTCCTCACCATCGACGACGGCGCCGAGAAGGACCCGGCGTTCCTGCGGATGATGAGCGACCTGCAGGTGCCGTACACCGCCTTCCTCAGCAACTACCTGATCAAGGAGGACTACGGCTACTTCAAGCGGATGCAGCGCAGCGGCGTGGTCCTGAACAACCACACCCTCCGCCACCCCTACCTCCCGAACCTGTCCTACCTCGGGCAGAAGCGCGAGATCTGCGGCATGCAGCAGGTGCTCCAGGAGCGCTACGGCAAGCGCCCGCTGCTCTTCCGCCCGCCCTTCGGCAACTACGACAGGAACACCCTGCGTGCGGCGAAGTACTGCGGCATCAGGTACGTCCCGCTGTGGAACGAGGAGGTCTTCGTCGACCACTGGGAGTTCCGCGAGTGGGACCGGAGGATCCGGCCGGGTGACATCGTCCTCACGCACTTCCGGGGCAGGGACGACTGGAAGGGCACAATGCCCGACATGATCCGCCGGTTCCTGAACAAGGTGACGGCCGACGGGTACGCGGTGGCCCGGCTGGAGGACTACCTGTGAGGTCGGCGTCGGGGCCGCGGGGTGTCGCCGCCGTGGTCCTGTCCTGCGTGCTGCTGGCCGGTTGCACCCAGTCGGCCGATTCCGCCGGCTTCGGCGGCGGCCCGGGCGGCAATGCGGCCCGAGAAGGCGGCAAGGCGGACCGAGACGCACGGTCGGCGAAAGGCCCGACGCAGGCGGCACAGCCGTACCGCCGTTGGGGCCTGACCGCCCCACTGCCCGCGCCCTCGTCCCCGCCCGCCCGGTGGCAGCCGCCGCGCGCGGGCGACCGGTTGCCCGTCGTGGACCACGTCCCCACCCGCGACCAGGTCGTCTTCCTCACCTACGACGACGGCGCCGAGAAGGACCCCCGCTTCGTCGACATGGTCCGTGAACTGCGCCTGCCCGTCAGTATGTTCCTCACTGACAGCGTGGTCGGCCCGGGCTACGGCCACTTCGCGCGCCTGCGTTCGGTGGGCGCGTCCATCCAGAACCACACCCTCGACCACGCCGCTCTGCGCGGTCTGCCGTACGCCGGCCAGCGCGCCGAGATCTGCGGCCAGCAGAACAAACTCCGCGCCCGCTTCGGCATCCGCCCCCGCCTCTTCCGCCCGCCCTACGGCACGTACGACGCCACCACGGTACGCGCCGCCGCCCACTGCGGGGTCACGGCGGTGGTGCTGTGGCGGGCGGCGATGGAGGGCGACGGCGAACTGACGTACGCCAAGGGCCCCGCCCGGCTGCGGGCCGGCGACATCATCTCCGTCCCTTCGGGCGAGCCGACCGGACTGAGCCTGAGGGAGCGGACGACACGGCTGCTGCGGGAGATCCAGGGGCGGGGGCTGACGGTGGGCCGATTGGAGGACTACGTCTGACCGATCTTTTTCGACGCCGGTCAGGCAATCTCAGCCCGTCCGGCGTTTGAGGACGAGGCCCTTTCGGGGCCGAAGCGGGGGTCTGGGGGCGGCAGCCCCCAGTGACGGTCACGCCAACGCCGGTCACCCAACCCGGCTCAGCCAGCGCCGCGAATTAGCAGTCCGCTTGACCGAGTGCTAATCCCGGTCATAGTCTCGGCTCTGGCACTCGACAGAGGAGAGTGCCAACAACGCGACGGGCAGGTCCGGCACCCGCGACGACGGATCGACCTGGTCGCCACCTCAGACAGTTAACCCCGTGAGATCTCCGAAGGGGGAGGTCGGATCGTGACGACCGCCAGCTCCAAGGTTGCCATCAAGCCGCTCGAGGACCGCATCGTGGTCCAGCCGCTGGACGCCGAGCAGACCACGGCCTCTGGCCTGGTCATTCCGGACACCGCCAAGGAGAAGCCCCAGGAGGGCGTCGTCCTGGCCGTGGGCCCGGGCCGCTTCGAGAACGGCGAGCGCCTTCCGCTCGACGTCAAGACCGGCGACATCGTGCTGTACAGCAAGTACGGCGGCACCGAGGTGAAGTACAACGGCGAGGAGTACCTCGTCCTCTCGGCTCGCGACGTGCTCGCGATCATCGAGAAGTAAGACCACCTCGAAGCATTTGCTTCCAGCTGCGCCCCTGGCCCCCGCGACCACATAAGAAGCCGGGCGCCCGGGGCGCAGTGTCTTTTTGAACCCACAGATTCCGAGAGGGCTCCCGCTGTCATGGCGAAGATCCTGAAGTTCGACGAGGACGCCCGTCGCGCCCTCGAGCGCGGCGTCAACAAGCTGGCCGACACGGTGAAGGTGACGATCGGCCCCAAGGGCCGCAACGTCGTCATCGACAAGAAGTTCGGCGCCCCCACCATCACCAACGACGGTGTCACCATCGCCCGCGAGGTCGAGGTCGAGGACCCGTACGAGAACCTCGGCGCGCAGCTGGTGAAGGAGGTGGCGACCAAGACCAACGACATCGCGGGTGACGGTACGACCACCGCCACCGTGCTCGCCCAGGCGCTGGTGCGCGAGGGCCTGAAGAACGTCGCCGCGGGTGCCTCCCCGGCGCTGCTGAAGAAGGGCATCGACGCCGCCGTCGCCGCCGTGTCGGAGGAGCTGCTCGCCTCGGCCCGCCCGATCGACGAGAAGTCCGACATCGCCGCCGTCGCCGCGCTGTCCGCCCAGGACCAGCAGGTCGGCGAGCTCATCGCCGAGGCGATGGACAAGGTCGGCAAGGACGGTGTCATCACCGTCGAGGAGTCCAACACCTTCGGTCTGGAGCTGGACTTCACCGAGGGCATGGCCTTCGACAAGGGCTACCTGTCGCCGTACTTCGTGACGGACCAGGAGCGCATGGAGGCCGTCCTGGAGGACCCGTACATCCTCATCAACCAGGGCAAGATCTCCTCCATCGCCGACCTGCTGCCACTGCTGGAGAAGGTCATCCAGGCCGGTGCCTCCAAGCCGCTGCTGATCATCGCCGAGGACGTCGAGGGCGAGGCCCTGTCGACCCTGGTCGTCAACAAGATCCGCGGCACCTTCAACGCGGTCGCCGTCAAGGCCCCCGGCTTCGGTGACCGCCGCAAGGCGATGCTGCAGGACATGGCGGTCCTCACCGGCGCCACGGTCATCTCCGAGGAGGTCGGCCTCAAGCTCGACCAGGTCGGCCTGGACGTGCTGGGCTCCGCCCGCCGCGTGACGGTCACCAAGGACGACACGACCATCGTCGACGGCGCCGGCAACTCCGAGGATGTCACCGGCCGCGTCGCCCAGATCAAGGCCGAGATCGAGAACACCGACTCCGACTGGGACCGCGAGAAGCTCCAGGAGCGCCTCGCGAAGCTGGCCGGCGGCGTGTGCGTGATCAAGGTCGGCGCCGCCACCGAGGTGGAGCTGAAGGAGAAGAAGCACCGTCTGGAGGACGCCATCTCCGCGACCCGCGCCGCGGTCGAGGAGGGCATCGTCTCCGGTGGTGGCTCCGCGCTGGTCCACGCCGTCAAGGTCCTCGAGGGCAACCTCGACAAGACCGGCGACGAGGCCACGGGTGTCGCGGTCGTCCGCCGCGCCGCCGTCGAGCCGCTGCGCTGGATCGCCGAGAACGCCGGCCTCGAGGGCTACGTCATCGTCTCCAAGGTGGCCGAGCTCGAGAAGGGCAACGGCTACAACGCCGCCACCGGCGAGTACGGCGACCTGGTCAAGGCCGGCGTCATCGACCCGGTCAAGGTCACCCGCTCCGCCCTGGAGAACGCCGCCTCCATCGCCTCCCTCCTCCTCACGACCGAGACCCTGGTCGTCGAGAAGAAGGAAGAGGAGGAGCCGGCCGCCGCTGGTCACGGCCACGGCCACGCCCACTGAGGCACGCACCACCTCACGCACCACCCGAAGAAGCCCCCCGCTGCTGTCGCAACGGGGGGCTTCTCCCTTCGCGGGCGATTCTCACCGGCCTTCTCGCGGCCGGGTCACTGACCGAGTACCCCCAGCTGCTCCAGCAGCCCCGCCCGGTCGTAGAGCCAGTGGCTCTCGCAGATCTTCCCGTCCCGGAACCGCTGCCAGGTCATGCCCTGCATGGTCACGTCCTGTCCGGTCGCCGGGATCCCCAGGAACTCGCCCTTGTGCCGTGCGGTCCAGGTCCACCGCGTGCACACCTGGTCGCCCTGGGCCAGCTGATCGTCGATCCGGAACGTGAAGTCGAAGGCGGCACGCCACCCCGCGTACTGCTCGCGCACCCCGTCGATGCCCTGCACGGGCTGCGGATACGACGGATCGTGATCCACGTAGTCGTCCGTGAGGTGCTCACCGATCCGCCCCGGCTCCATCCTGCCCATGGCCGTGAAGAAGGCCTGCGCGGCCAGGACGTTCAGCTGCTCGTCCCGTACGACATCGAGATCGGTGAAGGTCGGCGTCTCGTCACAGAGCGCGACCATCTCCTGGAAGATCCGGTCGGTCTCGGGCAGGTTGGAGTTCCGCATCGCCTCTTCGTACGACGGAAACTCCACGATCTCGATGAAGTGCGACGCGTCGGACCGGTCCTTGCCGATGATGTCGTGCGTCGCCGTCCGCTTCCCCTTGGTCTGCTCGACCCACCTGTCCATCAGCCGGTTCATCTCGTCGAAGCGGCTGGTCCTGCAGTCGATGAGCTGTACGAAGGTCATGGCGTCGTCGCCTCCCGGGCCCCCCTGGGTGCGCCTGGACAGCACCATTGTCCACGCCGGGCAGGCGCTGTGCCTGTCGGCGCTTTGGCATCATGACGGCATGCGCTGGTGGGGGAAGCAGCGGTCGGTGGCCGCGGGACGGGACATCGGGGTGGCGGTCACCGGGGACCATAACCAGATCGTCGTGGCGCCCCCGGCACGCTCGGCCTACCGGGAGCAGGTAGTGCAGTTGATCGCCCCCTTCGCGATCCTGGACAGAGAACGGGAGTTGGCCGAGTTGGCCGCCTTCTGCACCGCCGACTCCGGTCCCGCGTACGCCTGGTGGCGGGCCGGAGCCTGGGCCGGCAAGACCGCTCTGATGGCGAGCTTCGCACTGCGACCCCCACGAGGCGTGCGAGTCGTGTCATTCTTCGTCACCGCCCGGCTGGCCGCACAGAACGACGTCGACGCATACGCCGAGGTCGTACTCGAGCAGCTTGCCGAACTGGTGGGTGAGGGACTTCCGGCCGACCTGAAGCCGACGGCCCGTGACGGACAACTGCTGCGCCTCTACAAGGAAGCGGCACAGGCCTGCGCCCGGCGCGGAGAGCGTCTCGTCCTGCTGGTGGACGGGCTGGACGAGGATCGCGGCGTCACCACAGGACCGGACGCCCGCAGCATCGCGAGCCTGCTGCCCAGGAGGCCGGCGGCCGGAATGCGGGTGATCGTGGCCGGCCGGTTGAATCCACCGCTTCCCGAGGACGTCCCGGCGGACCATCCTCTGCACGACCCCGCGATCGTCCGCATCCTCTCGGTGTCTCCGCACGCCGACGTCGTACGTGTGAACGCGAAGAGCGAGCTGAAGCTCCTGCACCGGGCCGGAGGACTGGAACGCGACCTGCTGGCCCTGGTCACGGCGGCCGGAGGCGGTCTGACGGCCGAGGATCTCGCCGCGCTGACCGGGGCGTCGGAGTACGAGGTCGAAGAAGTCCTGGCGACGCACGCGGGACGCACGTTCGGCCTCCGGGTGAAGGCGTACCTGCTCGGACACGAGGAACTGCAGATCCTCGCGGAGAAGATCCTCGGTCCGGCCGAACTCGACCGCCACCGGCGCAGGCTCCACGACTGGGCCGACGACTGGCGCGACCGGGGCTGGCCCGCGACGACACCGGAGTACCTGCTTCGCGGGTACTTCCGGATGCTGAGCGCAGTGGGCGACGTGGACCGCATGACCGCCCTGGCCATGGACGAGGCCCGCCACGACCGGATGTTCGACAGGACGGGTGGGGACACGGCCGCGCTCACGGAGATCCGCGCTGCCGGGGACCGCCTCGTGCAGGCCGCGGACCCCGACCTGCCGAACCTGCTGAGACTGGCCGTGCATCGGACGGACGTGGAGCACCGCAGCCTCGGCATCACCGTGGAACTGTGCCGGGCCCGGGCCCGGCTGGGCCAGACGGAGCGGGCGGAGGCGATGGCCCGGTCCATCCCGTCGCCTCGCGTCCGGGCGGCCGCGATGGCAGAGGTCGCCGCGGTTCTCTGTGCGCACGGTGACCGGCGACGGGCCTTCGAGGTCGCCATCGATGCCCAGAAGGATCTGGCGGGCCTGCTCGTGGACCGCGAAGGCGCCCTGTGCACGGCGCGCGTCGTCGGGGTCCTCGCGGCGGTCGGCGCGGAAGGCCTGGCGGACCGTCTCGAACAGGTGGTCAGGCGGATGCCGTTGGAGATCGAGCGAGGGGAACCCCTCGTCGACATGGTCGAAGGATGGGCCGCCGCCGGGCGGTTCGAGCGGGCGGAGGCCCTGGCGAGATCGGTGGGGCCGGCCTTCGAACCCGCGGCACTGACCCGCCTGGCCTCGGTCCTCGCCCGCGCCGGGGAGAAAGCACGAGCCGAAGCCGTGTTGGCCGAGGCCCGGGAGCTGGGAGAAGAACGCGGGATCGGCATGGACGATGACGGCGGCCCAGGGGTTCAGCGGCTGGTCGCGGCTCTCGCGCTCAGAGGTGAATTCGGGCGCGCGGCCGCATACGTCGAAAGCATCGAGGACGAGTACGACCGGTCCCTGGCGACAGCCGAGTTGGTGACGAGACTCGCGGTGGACGGACGGATCACCGAGGCCGAGGCGCTCGCCGCCGAGATCCAGGACGAGGACATCCACGAGGACGCGCTGGCCGAGATGGTCGAAGTACTCGCCGCTCACGGACAGTTCGATCGGGCCGAGACCATCGCGGGGCAACTGCACCACGGACAGGGGGTCGCCGACGCTCTGGCCCGCGGTGTGGTCTCCTGGGCCGGACAAGGGCACATGGACGAAGCCATCGGGCTCCTGGCTCGTGTCGAGACGGCGGTGCGCACACGGGTACCGAGGCATCGGGACGCCTGGTTGCGGGCCGTGGTGGCGCAGGCCCTCCGGGAGGCCGGCGAGAGCACACTCGCTCTGTCCCTGCTCGAGGACGTGGAAGCCCTCGTCCCGCCGTCTCCGGCACGCGACGGACTGTGGGAGTCCGACGTCTACGCACATGACTCGCTCCTCGGCTGGGTGTCGGAGGAACTGGCCCGGGCGGGGGAGTGGTCCAGGGCGGAGAAACTGGCCGACAGGGCCTTCGAGCCGTATCAACTGCGAGGTACATGGTCCGCGATCGCCCTCGACCGGATCGCAGCCGGCGACTATGAAAGTGCCGAAGAGATCGCCAGGAGGCACGAGCCGCCCCTTCGCGACTTCCTGTACGGGGACATGGCACCGAAGCTGGCCGAAGCCGGCGAGGTGGAGCGTGCCTTGGCCCTGGCCGACCGGATCGGGCATCGCCTCGACCGAGTCTGCGCCCGCGCGGGGATCGCCGCGGCCCTGGCGCTGTCGGGCCAGGAGAAACGAGCCCGCGCTCTGCTGGACGGGTTTCCGGAGCGAGAGGACCCGCAGTCGGTGGCCGACGGGTGGCAGGTCCTGACGAGGGGCACTCACCTCTTCCGGGCCTGGCATGCCCTGGGCGACGACGCCGCTGCGCTCAGGGAGATGGACGCGGCGGCGGAGGTGGCGGTCCAGCGCCGGACGGGGCACGAAACCGTCCTCAACGCGCTTGTCACCACGGGCTGGTACGAGCGCGCCGAGAGGTATGTCACCGACGCCGCGGGCGCCGGTCAGCAAGGTGATGCCAACGACGCGCTGGTAGAGGAACTCGTCGCGGCCGGTGAGGTCGAGCGGGCGGCGCGGCTGGCGGGTCCCGTCGACGATCCCGCCCGCGCGAGCGTGCGGGCCGTGGCGGCTCTGGCCCCCGTCATGGAACCGGCCGCTGCTCGTCGGCTGGCCGTGCACATGCTGGGCAAGGGCGACTGGGTCGACGCGATTCCCGCCCTCGTACGCCTGGAGCCGAGCGTCGTACCTGTCATCATCGAGGCGCTGCGTCCGCCGCCGGCACCCACCAGCGTCCCTACTGCGGCCCGTACTTCCGCCCCGTCCGCGAACTGATCCCCCCGAGCACCCCCCGAGGCACCAACTTCGCCGCTCCCATCAGCACCTTGTAGCGGGGGTCCGGAATCGAGAGGGTCTTCCCCCGCGCCAGGTCGTTGAGCGCCGTCGCCACCAGCTTGTCCGCATCCAGCCACATCCACCCCGGAATGTTGTCCGTCCCCATCCCGGCCCGCTGATGGAACTCGGTCCGTACGAACCCCGGGCACAGCGCCATCAACCGCACCCCGCTCCCCGCCAGATCCCGCGCCGCGCCCTGCGTGAACTGCACGACCCACGCCTTGGACGCGCCGTACGTTCCGCGCGGCACGAAGGCCGCGACCGACGCGACGTTGACGACGCCCCCGCGCCCCCGCTCCCGCATCGCCTCCGTCGCCGCCGACGTCAGGCGCAGCACCGCCTCGCAGTGCACCTTGAGCATCTTCAGCTCGTCGGCCATGGAGACGTCGAGATAGCGGCCCTTGTTGCCGAAGCCGGCATTGTTGATCAGCAGGTCGACGGGGTTCCTGCGGTCGCCGAGGCGGGCGGCGACCGTCTCGATGCCGGTGTCCTCCGCCAGGTCGGCCGTCAGCACCTCCGCCTCGATGCCGTGCCGGTCGTGCAGTTCGGTCGCCTGCTCCCGCAGCCGCTTGGTGTCCCGGGCCACCAGGACGAGGTCGTGCCCGTCACCGGCCAGCCGCCGCGCGAACGCGGCGCCGATGCCCGCGGTCGATCCCGTAATCAGTGCCGTTGTCATGGCGCAAGGTTAGGGCCCCGGACTACGCGCTTCCGCTCCCGTCTCAGCCGTGCTCGTGCCCCGACCGGTCCGAATGCCGCGACGGTGCCTGCGCCCGCTGCCCCTTCTCCACCACCACGAACTGGCCCATCATCCCTTGGTCCTCGTGGTACAGCAGATGACAGTGGTACATGTACGGCGTGTCCGGATCGGCCGGCCCGGTGAAGCGCAGCGCCAGCTTCATGGTCGTGCCGTTCGGCAGGAACACCGTGTCCTTCGGCCCGCGCAGCGCCGCCGGCGGCGCCTCGCCGTTCACCTCCAGCACCCGGAACTGCACGTCGTGCACATGGAAGTTGTGCGGCATGCCGTTGCTGTTGCGGACCGTCCACACCTCCGTCGTCCCCCGCGTGACCGTCTCGTCGACGCGGCCCATGGCCATCGCCCGCCCGTTGATACCGGACCGCTTCAGATCGAAGTACCGCCCGCGCACCGCATCCGCGCCGTCCGGTGTCTCCGACTCGGCCAGTGCGGCCGGTATCGCGGGTGACGGCCGGAGCTCGCCGGCCGCCCGCAGCTCCAGTACGTCGAAGGAGTCGTCGCCCCCACCGAACCGCCGATTCCAGGCGTCCCCGTAGTTGTCCTGCGGGAAGCTGCGCAGCATCGCCCGCTCACCCGCCCGCATCCGCACGACGATCTCGGCGCGCTCACCCGGCGACAACTGGACCCGGTCCATGGACTCCGGCCGCTCCAGCAGACCCCCGTCCGTCGCTATCAGCGAGAAGGCGCGGCCGTCCGGGAAACCGAAGGCGTACGTCCGCGCCGTCGACGCGTTGAGCAGGCGCAGCCGTATGAGCTCGTCGCCGACCTCCCGGAAGGGACGCAGCGTGCCGTTGACCATCGTCCGGTCGCCGAGGAAACCCACGTTCTGCATGATCCTGTGGCCGTCGTCGAGCTTCGCGCCGTCGAAGCGCATGTCCTGCACGATGACGGGCAGGTCGTCGACGCCGTACCGCTTCGGCAGGGCGAGCTTCCCGGACTTCTCGTCGTCGAGGATGAACAGGCCTGCCAGGCCCCGCCGCACATGCCGTTCGGTCGCGCCGTGCGGGTGCGGGTGGTACCAGAGCGTCGCGGCCGGCTGGTCCACGGTCCAGTGCGGAGCCCAGGTGCCGCCGGGGGCGATCATCTGGTGCGGGCCGCCGTCCATCCGTGCGGGCAGGTGCATGCCGTGCCAGTGCACGCTGGACGCTTCTTCGAGCCCGTTCGCCATGCGCACGCGGACCTTTTCGCCGCGTGCCGCGCGGAGCGTCGGGCCGAGGTAGGAGCCGTTGAATCCCCAGGTCGGAGTCTTCAGGCCGTCCTCGAACTCCGTCTCGCCCGCGCGCATGCGCAGGTCGAAGACGCGCGTGCCGTCCTTGTCGACGGTGGACTCGGCCAGGGGCGGTATCGCCAGCGCGTTGTCGAACGAGGCCTTGCCGACCGTGTTCACGTCGGCGCCGGTCCACAGCCAGGCGAACAGGCCGCCGACCGCCATCACGACGACCGTGACGACGGAACCGAGGACGATGAGGACGCGCTTGAAGCGGGACATGCTTCGAGCGTCCTTGATCGCCGCCCGCCGAACATCCGGGTCGTCCCCCTGCCGACCCCGAGCCAACCCCCGCCGCTCGTACGGGGTTTCCCCCTAGGAGCCGTGCGGCACCTGGCCGACCGCCGACGCTCGCCGCTGGCCCTCGTCCGACCGCCGACCGGCCCTTGGCTGACCGGGGACCGGCCCCCGGCTGACTGCCGACCGGCCCTCGTCCGACCGCCGACCGGCCCCTGACTGACCGCCAACCCGCCTCTGGCCGACTCGGCTGACTGCGGATCAGCCCCCGGCCCCCTTCCACGCGAACGAGCACAGCGTTGCGGTCCCCGCCTTCCGGCATCGGCGGGCAGCTGCGGCCCACGGCCCACGGCCCATGGCCTACGGCGGCGAGTCGCGGGCCGCCATGAGTGACTACGGGCCGGTTCCGGCTCGCGCCGCGACGTCCGGAGGCGTCGGGGACGTCTGATCGCGTCGGGGAAGCAGGAGCGGGGTGGTCAGGATGAGCAGTCCGGCGACCGTGAGAGCGGTGCGTGGGCTGGTGACGTCGGCGAGCAGCCCGCCGAGCGCGGTGAAGACGGCGACGGACGCCTGCTGGCCGATCGACCATGCCGACAGCGTGCGGGCGACGAGGTGCTTGGGGGTCCGCTCGAGCCGGTAGGTGGCGAGCACCGGCGTGTACAGGCTCATGTTGATGATGATCGCCAGCTCGACAGCCATCACGGTGACGAGGCCGACGACGCCGGGACGGACGAAGGCCAGGCCGATCAGCCAGATGGCGCGCAGGGTGCCGACGGTCCGGAAGACCCCGTGCCGGCCGTAGCGGGCCAGGACACGGCGGGCCAGCCGGGAGCCGATCAGTCCGCCGACACAGGGGGCGGCGAAGGCGAGGCCGTACTGCCAGGGCGGGAACCCGAGTTGGCGAAGGAGGAGCACGGCCAGCAGCGGCTCGGTGGCCATGATCAGACCGGCGACGAGCATGTTGTTGAGGTAGAGCGCCCGCAGACCGGGATGGCCCATGATGTGCCGCCAGCCGTCGAGCAATGCGCCTGCCCGCACCGGGCTTTTGCCGATCGCCTTCTGTGGCGGCGCTTCTTCCCGGCCGCCGATCGCGGTGATGCCCAGCGCGGAGAACAGATGGCTGAGCGCGTCGGCCACGACGGTCGTGACCGGCCCGAACAGGCCGATCGCCGCCCCGCCCAGCGGTGGCCCGACCGCGATGGAGCTCCAGTTCGTCGACTCGAACCGCGCGTTGGCCACGAGCAGGTCGTCCGGCCGGACGAGGGCCTTGAGGTAGGCGCCGCCGGCCGCGTTGAAGGCGATCTTGGCCGCGGCGACGACGGCCGAGATCACGAGCAGCTGCACGAAACCGAGCCAGCCGAAGGCGTAGGCGACCGGGATCGTCGCCATGACGGCAAACCGGGTCAGGTCCATCGCGATCATCACCGGGCGCTTGCGCCGGAACTCCACCCACGGCGCGAGGGGCACCGCGATCAGCGCGCCCACCGCGGGCCCCACCGCGGACAGCGCGGACACCTCGGCGGGGCCGGCGTGCAACACCATCACGGCGATCAGCGGCAACGCCCCGAACCCCAGCCCGGACCCGTAGGCGCTCACCGCGTACGCCGCCCACAGCCAGCCGAACCGCCGGCCCAGCCGTCTCCTGCCCACCACCGCTCAGCGCGCCCCTCGATACCCCACCCGAACAAACCGACGTTGACCGGTGAGAGCAAATCGAGCAGCACGGCAGCAGGTCAAACAACCGAACCACCACAGACCCACAACCATGCGTTGTTCCCTAAGGTGACTCGGCGTGGATCTCGAAGCAGTACACACCTTCGTCGCCGTCGCGGAAGCGGGCCAGTTCCAGAAGGCCGCCGCCGATCTGTCGATCACCCAGCAGGCTGTCTCCAAGCGCATCGCCGCGCTGGAGCGCAACCTCGGCGTGCGGCTGTTCACGCGCACGCCGCGCGGCGCCGAGCTCACCATCGACGGTCAGGCGTTCCTGCCCCACGCGCGCGAGCTGATGCGCGCCGCCGAGCGCGCGGTCGCGTCCGTGCACACGGGCCGCCGTCCGCTGCGCGTCGACGTGATCGCCTCGCGCGGCGCGGCGTCCGGTCTGATGCGCGGATTCCACCGCGCCCACCCCGAGATCGCGCTCGACGTGCTGATGCTGCTCGACATCGAGCCGGCCGTCACCGCCATCCGCTCCGGCTCGATCGACGCCTCGTTCCGCGCCGTCGCCGCGCCCGGCCGTCCCCTTCCCGAGGACATCGAGTCCGTCCGCGTGCTCGACGAGCCGCTCCAGCTCCTCACCGGCCCCGCCCACGCGCTGGCGGGCGCCCGCTGGGTGACCGTCGCCCAGCTCGCCGGGCACCGGATCTGGATTCCCGGCCTCGTCCCCGGTAGCGAATGGGCCGCCTACTACGACGACCTCGTCGCCGAGTTCGGCCTCACCATCGAGTCGACCGGCCCCAACTTCGGCTCCGACGCCCTCCTCGACACCGTCGCCGACACCCCGGCCCTGGCCACCTTCATGGGCGAGCACACCCGCCTCATCTGGCCCGCCGGCCACGGCCTGCGCCGCATCCCCGTGACGGACCCGACGCCCGTCTACCCGCACTCGCTCCTCTGGCACCGCGACAACCCGCACCCGGCGCTGGCCACCCTCCGCGCCCACCTCGCCGCCACAGCGGCCGGCCACGACGCCGCCGGAACCTGGACGCCGCGCTGGGTGATCCCGCGCTGAACGCCATCAGGCCCTGCTCCCGGCCGAGCCCCCGTCAGGAGCCGTATTTCTCCACGTACTTCCGCGCCGCCTCCAACGACTCCGGATGCAGGGCCTCGCCCGCCGCCAGCAGCCGCGGCAGCAATGTCCGCTCCGTCGTGACCGCCCGGAACTGCAGCGCCACCGTCACGCCGTGATCGGGCCGGTGGACGACCTCCATCGCATCGCCGGCACGGACCTCGCCCGGCTCGATCACCCGCAGATACGCCCCCGGCGCCCCCTTCGCCGTGAACCGCTTCACCCACTGCTTCTCACCGACATGGCCCTGGAAGGTACGACAGGGAATCCGCCCGGAGGTGACCTCCAGCACCACCTCGGACCCGATCCGCCAGCGCTCGCCGATCAGCGCACCCGAGACGTCCACGCCCTCGGTCGTGAGGTTCTCGCCGAACCCGCCGTTCGCCAGCGACCGCCCCAGCTCGCGCTCCCAGTCGTCGAGGTCCTCGCGCGCCACCGCGTACACGGCCTGGTCGTCCCCGCCGTGATAGCGCGTGCTGCACACCTCGTCCCCGGCCACCCCGCTGGCCCCGATCCCCTTGGGGCCGGGCGCCGCCACCCGCACCGGTCCCCCCACCGGCTGCTTGTCGATCCCGGTCACGCCTTCCGGGTGATCCGTGTACGGCACATGCGTCCGGCGGCCCAGGTTCACTGAAAGAAGCTTCATGGCGGCACGGTAGGCGACCGCTGGTCAAAGCGTCCATGCGTTATTCGGCGCGAGATCCAAGGCTCCCTTATGCTCGAACTGTGATCGAGGCCCGTCATCTCCGAGTGCTGCGCGCCGTCGCCGCCACCGGTTCCTTCTCCGCGGCAGGACGCGAACTGGGCTGCACCCAGCCCGCCGTCAGCCAGCAGATGAAGGCCCTGGAAGCATCCGTCGGCACCCCCCTTCTGGTCCGTAGCGGGCGCGAGATGCGGCTGACCCAGGCCGGTGAGGCGCTGGTCCGGCACGCCGCCGGGATCCTGGCCGGACTCACCGCCGCCGAGGAGGAGGTCGCCGCCATCGCCGGGCTACGGGCCGGCCGCGTCCGCCTCGTCTCCTTCCCCAGCGGCAGCTCCACGCTGGTCCCGACCGCCCTCGCCGCCCTGCGCGCCGCGCACCCCGGCACCCGCGTCTCCCTGGAGGAGGCCGAGCCCCCGAACTCCGTCGAGCTGCTGCGCGAGGGCGACTGCGACGTGGCCCTCGCCTTCCGGTACGAGGGTGCCGCGGGCGCACCGGAAGGGGAGTGGGACGACCTCGTCGTACGCCCGCTGCTGACCGACCGGCTCGTCGCCCTCGTACCCGAACGGCATCGGCTCGCGCGCACCGCGGCCGCAGGGTCCCTCGCCATCGGGGAACTCGCCGCCGAGCCGTGGATCGCCGGATGCCCGCGCTGCCGAGGACAGTTGATCGAAGTGTGCGAGAGCGCCGGCTTCACGCCCCGCATCGACTTCGCCACGGACGACTATCCGGCGGTCGTCGGCCTGGTGGGCGCCGGCCTGGGCGTGGCCGTACTGCCCCAGCTCGCCGTCGAGTCCGTACGGCCGCGAGGGGTGCGCATGGTGACGCTGGAGCCGGCGGTGCGGCGGGAGATCGTCGCGCTCACCCTGCCCGACCTGGCGCAGGTGCCGGCGGTGGCGGCGACGCTCGAGCAGCTCGCGCGGGCCGCTGCCCGGTAGCGGAAGGCACCGGTGGCCAAAAACAAGGGCACGCGTGCGCGTGCCCGGTTGCAGAAACGTTCCTTCAGTTGTTCGGACCGGCCTCCCCGCTGGTCGTCGACGCCGAGACCAGCCGGTTGCGCGCCCGCCCCATGAGCTCCTCGCGCTCGTCCTCGGTCAAGCCGCCCCAGACGCCGTACGGTTCGCGGACCGCCAGCGCGTGCGCCGCGCACTGCGCGCGCACCGGGCACCTCATGCAGACCTCCTTGGCCGAGTTCTCACGAGCACTCCGAGCCGCACCGCGCTCACCCTCGGGATGAAAGAAGAGCGAGCTGTCCACCCCGCGGCAGGCAGCCAGCAGCTGCCAGTCCCACAGGTCCGCGTTCGGTCCGGGAAGGCGGGAGAAATCTGCCATTGCGTGACCCCTTGTAGCCGTTCTGGGCGGATACGGTGTCCACGACCGTACATCTACGATCTAAGGAGATGAAAATATGACTCATTGCGAATCTAGCCCCAATCGCCAACAAACGGGAAGAAAAAGGGCTGAATGGGGCATGGGTTGTGATGAAACATTGAGGGTCCGTCGTGCATGTCTGCCCCGTGTCCGTCCCCTCACGTAGAGTGCCGAAGATGGCACACGGCCCCGTAACTCTTTCGAGTGACCGTCGTTGAGAGGGCGGAGGCGGTTGAAGCAACAAGCGCTCGGGCAGGCGTCCGAGACGGTCGACCGCACAGGTGACGATTTCGTACCAGCCTGGAGGCTCAAGGTGACGTGCATCAGCTGCGGAGGGCGGCCATGACATCCGTCCTCGTCTGCGACGACTCCCCGCTTGCCCGAGAGGCGCTCCGCCGCGCGGTCGCGACCGTGCCCGGCGTCGAGCGTGTGACGACGGCGGCCAACGGCGAGGAAGTCCTCCGCCGCTGGGGCGCCGACCGCTCGGACCTGATTCTGATGGACGTACGCATGCCCGGCCTGGGCGGCGTCGAGACCGTGCGGCGGCTGCTGTCCGCCGACCCCGGTGCGCGCATCATCATGCTCACCGTCGCCGAGGACCTGGACGGCGTGGCCCTCGCGGTCGCCGCCGGTGCCCGCGGCTATCTGCACAAGGACGCCTCGCGCGCGGAGTTGCGTGCCACGGTGACGCAGGCGCTGGCCGACCCGACCTGGCGGCTCGCCCCGCGTCGGCTGCGCTCCGCGGAGATGGGCGCCGCGCCGACCCTCACCGCGCGTGAGATCCAGGTCCTGGAGGGCATGAGCCACGGCCGCTCCAACGCCGAGATCGGCCGCGAGCTGTTCCTCTCCGAGGACACCGTCAAGACCCACGCCCGGCGGCTGTTCAAGAAGCTCGGCGCCTCGGACCGGGCACACGCGGTGGCGCTCGGGTTCCGGTGGGGCCTGGTCCGGTAGGTGGACCTCAGCGGGGGAACGGGGATCCCCGCCCGCCGAGTGGTGGGCGGGGCTGCTTTTCCCACGGCGGGTCGGCGTGCTTACCGCAAGGTGAGCGGGGGTGGCAACGGGGCCCGCCGGGTGCCCGCTGCTCGTTTCGGCGCGGATGCCGCATCCTTGAGATGTGGAGTCTCTCGGGGACGAGTCGGTCGAGCGGAAGGGGAGGGCGCAGGGGATGAGTGCCGGCGCACCTGCTCATAACGCTTCGGTGCACAACATCGGGCGCGATGCCACGGACCACACGGCCGCAAGGCACCATGGACCGATGCGCGACGACGAGGCGGCCACTGCCGCAGGGGCGATCGGTGCACTCGTCCACCGCGCCGTGGACGGGGACGAGCAGGCCACGCACGATCTGCTCGCGCACGTCCACCCCCTGGCCCTGCGCTACTGCCGCACAAGGCTGTCCCGCCTCCCGGGCGACGCCCGGCACTTCGTCGAGGACCTCGCCCAGGAGGTCTGCGTCGCCGTCCTGCTCGCGCTTCCTCGCTACAAGGACACCGGCCGCCCCTTCGAGGCGTTCGTCTTCGCCATCGCCGCCCACAAGGTGGCGGACCTGCAGCGGGCGGCGATGCGGCACCCGGGATCCACGGCGGTCCCGTCCGACGAGATGCCGGAACGCCCGGACGACTCCCTCGGCCCGGAGGAGCGGGCGCTGCTGAGCAGCGACGCCGAGTGGGCCAAGAAACTGCTGGCCAACCTGCCCGAGAACCAGCGGGAGCTGTTGCTGCTGCGCATCGCCGTGGGCTTGACCGCGGAGGAGACGGGTCAGATGTTGGGAATGTCACCCGGTGCGGTTCGGGTTGCACAGCACAGGGCGCTGAGCCGCCTGCGGGCGCTGGCCGAGCAGTAGTTGCTCTGTTGAACGGCCGCTGCGCCGATTCCGTACGAACATACGAAGCCCGGAGCGGGTCTGAACCGTGGAATGTGCCACCTCTGCTTCCCGTTAGCATGGACATCCGCACCGATCAAGGCCATTTGGGGAAGGTGTCATGACTGCCAACGTCGACGGAGTGCCCGAGAAATTCGCGACACTCGGGCTGACCTACGACGACGTGCTGCTGCTGCCGGGTGCATCCGAGGTGCTCCCCAACGCGGTCGACACCTCGTCCCGCATCTCCCGCAATGTCCGGGTCAACATCCCCCTGCTGTCCGCCGCCATGGACAAGGTCACCGAGTCCCGCATGGCGATCGCCATGGCCCGCCTCGGCGGCGTCGGCGTGCTGCACCGCAACCTGTCCATCGAGGACCAGGTCAACCAGGTCGACCTGGTGAAGCGGTCCGAGTCCGGCATGGTCACCGACCCGATCACGGTGCACCCGGAGGCGACGCTCGCCGAGGCCGACGCGCTGTGCGCCAAGTTCCGCATCAGCGGCGTCCCGGTCACCGACCCGGCCGGAAAGCTGCTCGGCATCGTCACCAACCGTGACATGGCCTTCGAGAGCGACCGCAGCCGCCAGGTGCGCGAGGTCATGACCCCGATGCCGCTGGTCACCGGCAAGGTCGGCATCTCCGGCGTCGAGGCCATGGAGCTGCTGCGCAAGCACAAGATCGAGAAGCTGCCGCTGGTCGACGACGCGGGCATCCTCAAGGGCCTCATCACGGTCAAGGACTTCGTCAAGGCCGAGAAGTACCCCAATGCCGCCAAGGACGCCGAGGGCCGCCTCCTCGTCGGTGCCGCCGTCGGCGCCAGCCCCGAGGCGCTGGAGCGCGCCCAGGCCCTGGCCGCGGCCGGCGTGGACTTCCTGGTCGTCGACACCTCGCACGGCCACAACAGCAACGCCCTCAGCTGGATGTCGAAGATCAAGTCCAGCGTGAGCGTCGACGTGATCGGCGGCAACATCGCGACCCGCGACGGCGCGCAGGCGCTCATCGACGCCGGTGTCGACGGCATCAAGGTCGGCGTGGGCCCGGGCTCGATCTGTACGACCCGCGTGGTCGCCGGCATCGGCGTCCCGCAGGTCACCGCCATCTACGAGGCCGGCCTCGCGGCCCGCCCGGCCGGCATCCCGGTGATCGGTGACGGCGGCCTGCAGTACTCCGGCGACATCGGCAAGGCGCTCGCCGCCGGTGCCGACACGGTGATGCTGGGCAGCCTGCTCGCGGGCTGCGAGGAGTCGCCCGGCGAGCTGCTCTTCATCAACGGCAAGCAGTTCAAGTCGTACCGCGGTATGGGCTCGCTCGGCGCCATGCAGTCCCGCGGCCAGGGCCGGTCGTACTCCAAGGACCGCTACTTCCAGGCGGAGGTCGCCTCCGACGACAAGCTCGTGCCCGAGGGCGTCGAGGGACAGGTGCCCTACCGCGGCCCGCTGGCCAACGTGCTGCACCAGCTCGTCGGCGGTCTGCGCCAGACCATGGGCTATGTGGGCGCCGCCACCATCGAGGAGATGGAGTCCAAGGGCCGCTTCGTCCGGATCACCTCCGCGGGCCTCAAGGAGAGCCACCCGCACGACATCCAGATGACGGTCGAGGCGCCGAACTACAGCAGCAAGTGACGCGCACGCGCGCGTGAGGCGCTGTGAGGGCTTGGTGAGGGCGGTCCCGGAGGCATCCGGGGCCGCCCTTGTCGTACCCGTCGGCGATACTGGTAGACGCTGAAACGCATCAGGGAAAGGCCACAGACGTGACTGAGATCGAGATCGGGCGCGGCAAGCGCGGCCGCCGGGCGTACGCCTTCGACGACATCGCCGTCGTCCCCAGCCGCCGTACGCGGGACCCGAAGGAGGTCTCGATCGCCTGGCAGATCGACGCCTACCGCTTCGAGCTGCCCTTCCTGGCCGCCCCCATGGACTCGGTCGTCTCCCCGGCCACCGCGATCCGCATCGGCGAGCTCGGCGGCCTCGGCGTGCTGAACCTCGAGGGTCTGTGGACGCGGTACGAGGACCCGCAGCCGCTGCTCGACGAGATCGCGGAGCTGCCCACGGAGGCCGCCACCCGCCGCCTCCAGGAGATCTACGCCGCTCCCATCAAGGAGGAGCTGATCGGCGCGCGCATCAAGGAGGTGCGCGACTCCGGCGTGGTCACGGCCGCCGCGCTCTCCCCGCAGCGCACGGCCCAGTTCTCCAAGGCGGTCGTCGACGCGGGCGTGGACATCTTCGTCATCCGCGGTACGACGGTCTCGGCGGAGCACGTGTCGTCCTCGCACGAGCCGCTGAACCTGAAGCAGTTCATCTACGAGCTCGACGTCCCGGTGATCGTCGGCGGCTGCGCCACGTACACGGCGGCCCTGCACCTGATGCGGACGGGCGCCGCGGGCGTGCTCGTCGGCTTCGGCGGCGGCGCCGCGCACACCACGCGCAACGTGCTGGGCATCCGCGTCCCGATGGCGACGGCGGTCGCGGACGTGGCGGCGGCCCGCCGGGACTACATGGACGAGTCCGGCGGCCGGTACGTGCACGTGATCGCGGACGGTGGTGTGGGCTGGTCCGGCGACCTGCCGAAGGCGATCGCCTGCGGTGCGGACGCCGTGATGATGGGCTCCCCGCTCGCGCGTGCCACGGACGCGCCGGGCCGGGGCCACCACTGGGGCATGGAGGCCGTGAACGAGGAGCTGCCGCGGGGCAAGAAGGTGCACCTCGGGACGGTCGGCACGATCGAGGAGGTGCTGACGGGGCCGTCGCACACGCCGGACGGTTCCATGAACTTCTTCGGTGCGCTGCGACGGGCCATGGCCACGACCGGGTACAGCGAGCTGAAGGAGTTCCAGCGGGTCGAGGTTGCGGTGGCGGATTCGCAGCACACGCGGTAGGCGTTACGCGGGTACGCCGCTTCCGTCGGCGTCTGGCGTCAGGGAAGGGCCGGTCACTCCTGGTGGGTGACCGGCCCTTTTGTGTGCCCAAGTGGGGCTGGGTGGGGGCGCGTTGTGGGGCAGGGGGCGCATGGTTGCGTTTGGGGCGAATGTGGGCTGAACGGGCGAGGGGAGTCGGTAGTGTCCGTGATCGGCGACCCAAGCTCTCTGGGGCGCCCCCTTCCAAGGAGATGTTCCGGACCCCGGCCCTCGGGGCCCGGCCCGAGCTCCAGACGGACCGCCTACCGGGCATATGGGCGGCATCGTGGAAGGGGGCGCGCCCATGGGCCGTCACCGCAAGCCCACCCACTGGGATCGCACTTGGCTTCGGCTGGTGAAGTTCCGCAGGAGGTGCATCTTGTGGATTAACAGCTGGTGAGCGGCCGCCCCCAAAGAGAGTGGGGGCGGACACCTGCGAACTAGCTAGGAGCCCGCTGCAGTAGCCCCTGCGGTGGGCTCCACTTATTGGCGGGATGGTGAGCGGCCGTCCCTACGACAACTAGGGGCGGACACTCCCTGATCCATCCGCGAGCCTGCCGCAGTGCCTGCTGCGGCCGACCCCGCCTGTCTCCGTAAGGTACCCGCGCCGCGCCCCGCATGCCACCAGCCGCAGGAGCCCGCCCGCCCACGCGCCCCCCATCACAACCGATGCGCCGCCCCCGTAGGCGCCGCCCCCCGCGTATCCAGCAACAGCTGCGCCTTGACCGACAGCCCCTGCAAGTCATACGTCCGATGCTGCTGAAGCAGAATCGTCAGGTCGGCCTCCGCCACAGCCTCGTACAGCGCGTCCGCGCGTGGCACCGGCCGGTCCAGGACGTTCCAGGATGGGACGTACGGGTCGTGGAAGCTGATGCAGGCGCCCAGCTCCAGCAGGCGGATCGCGACCTCGTGGGCGGGCGTGGACTGCTGGTCGGCGAGATCGGGCTTGTAGGTGACGCCGAGCAGGAGGATGCGGGCGGCGCGTACGGATTTGCCGTGCTCGTTGAGGAGGGTGGCGGCGCGCTGGACGACGTAACGGGGCATCTGGCTGTTGACCTGTTCGGCCAGTTCGACCATGCGCAGGGTGCGGCCGGCGGAGCCGGTGAGGTCCTGCGGGACGGCGTGGCCGCCGACGCCGGGGCCGGGGCGGAAGGCATGGAAGCCGAACGGTTTGGTCTCCGCGCAGCGGATGACGTCCCAGAAGTCGACGCCCAAGTCGTGGCAGAGGACGGCCATTTCGTTGACGAGGGCGATGTTGACGTGCCGGAAGTTGGTCTCAAGGACCTGCACGGTCTCCGCCTCGCGCAGGCCACGCGCGCGTACCACCTTGTCGGTGAGACGGCCGTAGAAGGCGGCGGCCGACTCGGTGCACGCGGGCGTGAGGCCGCCGATCACCTTGGGGGTGTTGGCGGGCGTGAAGTGGCGGTTGCCGGGGTCGACGCGGCTGGGGGAGTACGCCAGGTGGAAGTCGCGGCCCGCGCGCAGCCCTGAGCCTTCTTCGAGGAGCGGGCGCAGGATGTTCTCCGTGGTGCCCGGGGGCACGGGCGACTCCAGGACGACCGTGGTGTGCGGGCGCAGTCGTTCGGCCAGGGTGCGGGCGGCGGCCTCGACCTGGCTCAGGTCCAGGCCGCCATCCGCGCCGCGCGGGGTGGGCGGGCAGATGACGGCGGTGCGTACGCGGCCGAGCTCGGCGGGGTTGGTGGCGTGCCGGAAGCCCCCCGAGAGCATCCGGCGCAGTTCGGCGGGGCTGAGGGAGGCGGCCTCCGGTCCGGTCCGGTAACCGAGCGTGTGGATGCCGGCGGCGACGGCGGCCTTGGCCAGGGGCAGGCCGTACGGGCCTAGTCCGATGACGGCGAGATCTGCGGGCATGGCGTTGGGCCGTCCTTCCCAGTAACCGAAGCGGGGCAGCTGCGCAAGTCCTGTGGACAGGATGAGGGAGCGCAATGTCAGACTAGGAGTAAATATGACCGATTTGCGGGATTGAATGATCGCGTTTCCTTGAGTGTTGTCCACAGGCTGGGGGCGCGTGGTGGCTGAAGTCGGGCAACCCGGTCAGAATTTGGCATGGGGGGTACGAACCGGGCTTCGCCCGACGGGTGCGGCCTACGCGACCGATCAGCGGGAGGCAGCGGTGAGGACAGCGACACTGGGGCCGGCGGAGCGCGCCGAGTCACTCGCAGCAATGGCCGAGCGCGAGCTGGACCTACTGGTCGTGGGCGGCGGCGTCGTGGGCGCCGGCACCGCCCTCGACGCGGCGACCCGCGGACTGTCCACCGGCCTGGTCGAGGCCCGTGACTGGGCGTCCGGCACGTCCAGCAGGTCCAGCAAGCTGATCCACGGCGGCCTGCGCTATCTGGAGATGCTCGACTTCACGCTCGTACGGGAAGCCCTCAAGGAGCGCGGCCTGCTGCTGGAGCGGCTCGCCCCGCATCTGGTCAAGCCGGTGCCGTTCCTGTACCCGCTGCAGCACAAGGGCTGGGAGCGCCTGTACGCCGGTTCCGGCGTCGCGCTCTACGACGCCATGTCGATGGCCCGCGGCCACGGGCGGGGCCTGCCGATGCACCGCCATCTGAGTCGCCGTCGCGCACTGCGCGTCGCCCCCGCCCTGAAGAAGGACGCGTTGGTGGGCGCGCTGCAGTACTACGACGCGCAGATGGACGACGCCCGCTATGTGGCCACCCTCGTGCGTACGGCGGCGGCCTACGGCGCGAAAGTCGCCAACCGCGCGCGCGTGACCGGGTTTCTGCGCGAGGGCGAACGTGTCGTCGGGGCCCGGGTGCAGGACGTCGAGGCGGGCGGGGAGTACGAGGTCCGCGCCCAGCAGATCGTCAACGCGACCGGTGTGTGGACCGACGACACCCAGTCGATGGTGGGGGAGCGGGGGCAGTTCCACGTCCGTGCCTCCAAGGGCATCCACCTGGTCGTCCCCAAGGACCGCATCCACTCCACCACGGGCCTGATCCTGCGCACCGAGAAGTCCGTACTGTTCGTCATCCCCTGGGGCCGGCACTGGATCGTCGGCACGACCGACACCGACTGGGACCTCGACAAGGCCCACCCGGCCGCGTCCAGCGCGGACATCGACTACCTGCTGGAACACGTGAACTCGGTGCTCGCGGTGCCCCTGACCCGCGACGACGTGGAGGGCGTGTACGCCGGACTGCGCCCTCTGCTCGCGGGTGAGTCGGACGCCACCAGCAAGCTGTCGCGCGAGCACACCGTGGCGCACCCCGTGCCCGGACTCGTCGTCGTGGCCGGCGGCAAGTACACGACGTACCGGGTGATGGCCAAGGACGCCGTGGACGCGGCCGTGCACGGTCTCGACATGCGGGTCGCCGAGTGCGTGACGGAGGACATCCCGCTGCTGGGGGCCGAGGGATACCGGGCGTTGTGGAACGCACGGGCGCGGATCGCGGCGCGGACGGGGATTCATGTGGTGCGGGTGGAGCACCTGTTGAACCGGTTCGGGTCGCTGGCGGAGGAAGTGCTCGACCTCATCGCCGCCGATCCGACGCTGGGCGAGCCCCTGCACTCCGCGGACGACTATCTGCGCGCCGAGATCGTGTACGCCGCCTCGCACGAGGGGGCGCGGCATCTGGACGACGTGCTGACGCGGCGCACGCGCATCTCGATCGAGACGTTCGACCGGGGGACGCGGTGCGCGCGTGAGGCGGCCGAGTTGATGGCGCCGGTGCTGGGCTGGGACAAGGACCACATCGAGCGCGAGATCGAGCACTACCGCAAGCGGGTGGAGGCCGAGCGCGAGTCGCAGCGGCAGCCGGACGATCTGACGGCGGACGCGGCACGGTTGGGGGCGCCGGACATCGTGCCGTTGTAGGACGGCGGGGGCGGGCTGAATGTTGCGCCGCTGACATCGGGGAACGTCACCCGATCGAGTGGCGGAAGTCGGGATCTCTGCTCGAACCCCGTCCGTTCTTTCAGGTGCGAGGGCAGAACTCGGCGGCGAGCAGCCGGGGTTCGAGGCCGGGATCTGCGATCGCCGTCGTGTTCACCCGGAAGGTGAGGACTTGACGACCGCCCATGGTGGCTGCTGAGCGCACGTAGCTGCCGGAGATGCGCCCGTTGTGCCCCCATACGACGGTGCCGCAGGGCAGTTTCACGGGAAAGATGCCCATGCCGTACGAGCCGTGTGCGGCACGGGTGTCGAGCATCTCGCGCAGCCAGTGCGGGGGCAGCAGTCGGCCGCCGAGCAGTGCTGCGTAGAAGCGGTCGAGGTCGGAGAGCGTGGTCACCAGTTCTCCCGCGGCGCCGGCCACCCGCGGGTCGAGCTCGGTGACGTCGGTCCCGCCGGTGGCATAGGCGCGGCCGTGCGGGGAGGGCAGAGAGGTGCGGGAGCCAGGGAAGGAGGTGCCGGTCAGACCCAGGGGGGCGATGATGCGCCGCTCGGCCTCGGCGGCGTACGAACGGCCGGTCACCTGCTCGATGACCAGGCCGAGCAGGACGTAGTTGGTGTTCGAGTAGGAGTAGCTGCCGGGTTCGGCAGGGGGGTGGGTGAGTGCGATGCGTACGGCCTGAAGCGGGGTGACGGGGACGGTGCCTCCCGTCTCGGCGGTGAAGTCGTGCAGGCCGCTGGTGTGGGTCAGCAGGGAACGAAGGGTCAGCGCGCGCCCGTAGTCCCCGGCTCCGCGCAGCAGGCCCGGCAGATGCCGCTCCACCGTGTCGGAGAGGGACAGCTGCCCCTCGGCGGCAAGTTGCAGGACGACCGTCGCGATGAAGGTCTTCGTGATGCTGCCGGCGCGGAAGTGGTCGGTGAGGGCGATGCCCTGGCCGGCCTGGGCGTAGCGGGTGCCGGTCTCGTCGCGGGCGAGCAGGGCCGCGGCGGGGGCCTCGCCCCGCGTGACGAGCAGGGGAAGGAGGGAGCCCGTAGCTCGTGCCGGGGACGCCGACGAGGCGATGGGGGCAAGGCCGAGGAGTGCCACGGACATCAGACCTGCGAGGGACAGACACACAGGGACGCCCACGAGCGTGCGGAACAGCGGCGTCGCCGGTCGTGCCATGAGGGTTCCTTCCCTTGTCGCGGACCATCATGCCGGGCGGCGGAATGTGCGATTCAGCGGGGCTCGGGTGTGTGGTGGCCGGGAGGTCCGGGCCGTGCGGCGGCGCGGTGACGCCAGGGGCACCCTGGGCGCTGGGCACTTGTCGGGTGAGAGACAATGGAGGCTCTGTCAGGGCGGGTTGTATGAGGGGACGCATGTCGGAGGCGGAGCGGGCGGGGACATCTCGTCAGGACACTCGTCAGGACGATCACGAGCGTCTCCTCGCGGGGCGATACAGGCTGGGAGGAGTACTCGGCCGAGGCGGCATGGGCACGGTGTGGCGCGCCGAGGACGAGACGCTGGGGCGGACGGTCGCCGTCAAGGAGCTGCGGTTCCCCTCGAACATCGACGAGGAGGAGAAGCGGCGGCTGATCACGCGCACCCTGCGTGAGGCCAAGGCGATCGCGCGGATCCGCAACAACAGCGCGGTGACGGTGTTCGACGTCGTCGAGGAGGACGACCGGCCCTGGATCGTGATGGAGCTCGTCGAGGGCAAGTCGCTCGCCGAGGTCATCCGGGAGGACGGCCTCCTGGAGCCCAAGCGGGCGGCCGAGGTCGGGCTGGCCATCCTCGACGTGCTGCGGTCCGCGCACCGTGAGGGCATCCTGCACCGCGACGTCAAGCCGTCCAACGTCCTGCTCGAATCCGACACCGACCGGGTCGTGCTCACCGACTTCGGCATCGCCCAGGTCGAGGGCGACCCGTCCATCACCTCGACCGGCATGCTCGTCGGCGCGCCCTCCTACATCTCCCCGGAACGGGCCCGCGGCCACAAGCCCGGCCCCGCGGCCGACCTCTGGTCGCTGGGCGGGTTGTTGTACGCGTCGGTCGAGGGTGTGCCGCCGTACGACAAGGGCTCCGCGATCGCCACGCTGACGGCGGTGATGACCGAGCCCCTGGAGGAGCCGAAGAACGCGGGACCGCTGAAGGACGTCATCTACGGCCTGCTCACCAAGGATCCCGCCAAGCGGCTCGACGACGCCGGTGCGCGGGCGATGCTCAACGCCGTCATCCACGCGCCCGAGCCCAAGGCCGAGCCGGAGCCGATGGACGCGACGAAGGTCGTGCCGTTGCCGCCACAGCCCGGCGCGCCTGAGGGCAAGGGCCGTTCGGGTGCCGGGTCCGGGGGGAAGCGGGGCGAGGAGGCTGGGGAGCGGCTGCGCGGGGCGCTGCGGTCCGTGCGGAAGGCAGCGGTGGCCGCGGGGGCGGCCGGGGCGGCTGCTGCTCGTACCAAGTCCGGGAGCGAGACCGCTGTTTCGGGGGCAGGCGCGCAGGAGCGCGGTGGTGCGGTCGGCGGGTCGTCTGCTGGAGCGGGTGCGGCCAAGGCGTCGTCAGGGGCGGGGGCTTCGGGCCGGTCGTCCGGGGTCGGCGCCGAGACGGCTGCCGGTACCGCTGCCAGTGCCAGTGCCAGTGCCGGCGTTGGCGAGCGGGAGAACGGGAACGGGAACGGGAACGGGAACGGGCAGGACAGCGGCCGGAGTTCGGGATGGCCCGTGGTGCCGCCGCCGGATCTGCCGCCGCGGCCCGTGCCGAGGGCGCCGCTCACCGATGTGGTGCCAAAGCGGACGCTGGTGATCATCGCGGTGGTCGTCGCGCTCGCCGTGATCGGGGCGGTGCTGGCCATCGCGCTCAACGGTGACGACGACTCGAAGGCGTCGGCGAGCGGTGGCGGGGCCGCCAAGTCCTCTGCCAGTGCGAGCGCCGACACCAAGGAGGACAAGAACGGCGGTACGCGCACGGACGGTGAGACGTCCGCGTCGACCGGAGCGGGATCCGGCACCGGGGAGAAGGCCGGCAGTACGCCGAGCGCGGGGGCGAGCGCGAGCGGCGGGAGTGGTGCCGAGGCGGGATCCGGGAGCGACAGCGGGGCCGCGTCGACCCACAAGGGCAGCCAGGGGTACTCGATCGGGCTGCCCAAGGGATGGAAGTTCCAGTCCACGGGCTCGGCGGGGGACCGGTTCACCGGGCCCGACGGGCAGAAGCTGCTCGTCGCCTGGACGTCCACGCCGAAGGGCGACCCGGTGGCGGACTGGAAGAACCAGGAGCAGTACATGACTCGCTCGCAGTACAAGATGATCCGTATAGAGGCGGTGGACTACCGCAGTTGGAACACGGCCGACTGGGAGTTCACCTATGTCGAGGGCGGGACGAAGTACCGGACGATCGACCGTGGGTTCGTCGTGAACGACCATCTCGGATATGCGCTGATGTACACCGCGAAGAGTGCGAACTGGGACAGTGACCTGCGCAAGGAGACATGGCGGACGCTGACGGGTTCGTTCAAGCCGAAGTCGTGAGCTGAGCGGGTCTCGGTTCCGGGTTGCGACGGCCGGGTTTGAGCCGTGAGATACGGCAACCCCTCTTTGCGAGTTGCCTCCGGCACGTATCGTGAATGATTGCGGACCGTACGCATCCAGTCCTGCGTCCGGAACGGGACGCAAGACGAGCGGGATTGACCAACCGGACGGCCGGGGGAGGCAACGTGGACGACTATGCGGGTCGGGTGCTCGCCGACCGCTACCGCCTGCCACTGCCGCCGTCCGACGAGTACGAACTCACCGAGACCCGGGCCTTCGACACCTACAGCGGGCAGGAAGTCCTCGTCCGGCAGGTGCCGTTGCCGGAGGTCGTCGAGGCGGAGGTGCTCGACGCCGAGGGGCTGCCCGACGGGTTCACCGCACGGGACGCGTGGGACCGGGGTGCGGGGCGGCGGACCGCGGCGCGTTCGAGTACGCGCCGGCCCAGTGATCCTGCCGTACGGCGGGCGGTGGAGGCGGCGCAGGCCGCGGCGCGGATCCCCGACCATCCGCGGCTGGACCAGGTCTTCGACGTGTTCGCCGAGGGCGGGTCGCTGTGGATAGTGAGCGAGTTGGTGGCCGCGCGTCCGCTGGCGGCGCTGCTCGCCGAGAAGCCGTTGACGCCGTACCGGGCGGCCGAGGTCGCCTCCGACGTCCTCATGGCACTGCGCGTGCTGCACGGGCATGGCTGGGTCCACCGGAACATCACCGCGCGCACGGTGCTCGTCTGCGACGACGGCCGGGTGATGCTGACGGGGCTCGCGGTCGGGGCCGCGGAGGAGGCACTGTGCGGGTATGACCCGGTGCCGGCCGAGGACGGTGACGGCCACGGCGGCTCCGGGGCCGGGGCGTTCGGTGGCGGACCTGCTTCGGGCGGTGGCTTCGGCGAGGCGGCCGACGTGGGCCGGCCCGGCCCGCTCCCGGGTGCGAATGGGGTCGGCGGGGTCGGAGTCGGTGCCGGTCAGGGGATCGGCGCGCCCAGCGCCGGTGGCACGGATCCCGAGGCCGCCCGGCGTGCCGCGATCCAGGCGCGTCCGGCGGGCGGACTGCCGGTGCCCGGAGCCGGTGCGGCGAGCGGGGCGGGTCCCGGCGGGCCCGGCGGTGCGGATCCCGAGGCCGCCCGGCGTGCCGCCATCGAGGCGCGTGCGGCCGGGGGGCTGCCGGTGCCCGGGGGCGATGCAGGCGACGGGACCGGGGCGGCCGGTGCGGCACCGGGCGGTGCCCTCGAAACCGGCGGCGACATCAGGGCCGCGCGGGCCGGAGCGATCGCCGCGTATCGGGCGGGGGCCCGGGCCGCGGCCCGCGTCCAGGAGTCGCAGCAGAACGGACGGGCCGCGTTGCCCGGGGCCCGCCCGGCGCCGGAAGGCGACCCCGCCACCCAGTCCAACGGCTCGGCGCAGCAGCCGTATCCCTCCCAGCCGTATCCCTCCGGCAACGGCATCGCCACGCCCCCGGGCCGGATAGCCGACCCCTACGGCGTGCAGGCCACGCCCTGGCATGGTGCCGCGCCCCGAAGCGGAGCGGTCGGTGGTGCTCCGACGGACGAGGGCCGCGGCCGCACGGCACTTCCCCCGGCGGGCCCGGGCTCCCAGTCCGGCCTCGGCACACCTCCCGACACGGCCGCACGGGGCGCCGGGCGCGAGCCCGCACCGGGCGTCGGTGGGTCCCCGGCGGGCGGCGTTCCCGCTGCCGACCACGGGGCGTTCCCTGTTGCGGGTGTCCCCGCTCCCGGCGCCGGCGGCTTCCCCACGCAGGGCGTCCGCAGTCCCGGCGCCCCAGGCGCCCCCGTGCACGGCGCACCCGCACCTGGCGTCACCGGCTCCCCCACCCGAGGCATCCCCGCCCCCGCCGGAGCCTCGACTGCTGAAGGCACTCCACCCCTCGCCCCCGACTCCCCCCACCCCCCGACCCGCTGGGACGACCTCGTCTCCCACACCCCCGCCCACCGCGGCCCCACCACCGCGCTCGCCGCGGAGCGGGCCCGGCAGGCGCGGATGGCTGTGGTCGGGCCGGTGACCGAGCGGTGGGCGCCGGAGCAGGCCGGGCCGGTGCACGAGAACTGGCAGCTGGCCGCGCCGATCGGGCCCGCGACCGACCTGTGGGCGCTGGGGGCGCTGCTGTTCCGGGCCGTGCAGGGGCATGCGCCGTATCCGGAGGAGTCGACGGCCGAGCTGGTGCAGATGGTGTGCGCGGAGCCGCCCGCCTTCGCCGAGGAGTGCGGGCCGCTGAGGCCGGTCGTGGAGTCGCTGCTGCGTCAGGACCCCACCGAGCGCCTCGACTTCGAGGAGCTGAGGGGCTGGCTGCGGTCGCTGGTGCGGTCGGCGCCCGAGCCGGATGCCGGTGTCCATGTCGTCGCCGCGCCGCCGGTCGACCCGAACCGGCTGCCGATCGTGCGGCGCCGGGGCGAGCTGGTGCGCCGGCGGCGGGCCGGACTGCCCGCGCATCATGGGCGGCACAAGCGGGCCAAACAGGAGGCGCGTTCGCCGAAGCGGCTCGGCCGTACGCTGCTGGTGCTGGTCCTGCTCGGCATGGCCGCCGCGATCGCGTACGCCATGCTGTTCATGCCGAAGGCCGACCAGGGCAGCGGCGCCACGGCGGACGCCGATCGCACCGGCGCCGCGGGCCAGGCCGATCCGGCGCCCGAGCAGTCCGCGGAGGCGAGCAGCGAACCGCGGCCCGACCAGACCTCCCCGGGTTCCGGCAACAGCCCCTCGGAGTCGGCCGGTTCGACCGAGACGCAGACCACCGGGCCCGAGGTCCCCGACGGCTTCACCCTGCGCAAGGACGCGGCCGGCTTCCAGGTCGCCGTCGCCAACGGCTGGAACCGCACACCGGAGAACGGCCGCGGACAGGTCGTGTACTCCCACGGCGACTTCGACCTCATCGTCGTACCGGGGCGGGACACCGCGGACGAGTACGGCAGCGACCCGATGGTCTACCAGCGGGAGCACGAACGGGAGCTGCAGCCGTACCGCGACTCCAGCTGGGCCTCGTCCAGTGGGCTGAAGACGATCCAGGTCGGCCAGCGGGCCATGGCCGAGGGGCAGTTCACCTGGACCGACGACGAGGGGCGCGAGCTGTTCGTGCGCAACCTCGCGATCCTGATCGACGGGCGGTACCACGTGGTGCAGGTGCGCGGTCCGGAGGCCGAGCGGGACGAGGTGACGCGGCTGTTCGAGCAGGCGTCGGCGACGTACCAGGTGACGGGCTGAACGCGCCTCCTAGACGCCGAGTGACCGTTGAGCGCTTACTGTCGGCGACAACCATCACAGTGCGGTTTCCTTGGTACCCCCGTGGTTCCCCGCTCGTCGGCCGGTCCTTAGTCTGACCCTGTCAAGAGCATTGCGGGGCAACGTGAATCAGATGCAGGGCCAGCTCGTATCGGGGCGCTATCGGCTCGCCGACACGATCGGCAGCGGCGGTATGGGCCGTGTGTGGCGTGCGCACGACGAGGTGCTGCACCGGGCCGTTGCGATCAAGGAGTTGACCGCCGCGCTCTACGTCTCCGAGAGTGACCAGGAGCGGCTGCTCGCCCGTACCCGCGCCGAGGCGCGGGCCGCCGCGCGCATCAACCACTCCGCCGTCGTCACCGTGCATGACGTGCTCGACCACGACGGCCGGCCGTGGATCGTGATGGAGCTCGTCGAGGGGCACTCGCTGGCCGACGCCGTCAAGGAGCGCGGACGTCTCGAGCCGACCGAGGCCGCCCGCATCGGACTGTGGGTGCTGCGGGCGCTTCGTGCCGCGCACTCCGCCGGCGTCCTGCACCGTGACGTGAAGCCCGGCAACGTTCTCCTGGCCGAGGACGGCCGTGTGCTGCTCACCGACTTCGGTATCGCCCAGATCGAGGGCGATACCGCCATCACGCGCACCGGAGAGGTCGTCGGCTCGGTCGACTACCTCGCCCCCGAACGCGTCCGCGGCCACGACCCGGGCGCCGCCTCCGACCTGTGGGCGCTCGGCGCGACGCTGTACACGGCGGTGGAGGGCCGCTCGCCCTTCCGCCGCACCTCGCCGCTGGGCACCATGCAGGCGGTCGTCGACGAGGAGCCCGCCGAACCGCAGCACGCCGGCCCGCTCGGGCCCGTCATCACCGCCCTGCTGCGCAAGGATCCGGCCACCCGGCCCGGCGCGGCGGAGGCCGAGCAGATGCTGGCCGAGGCGGCGGAGGGACGGCGACCGAACTCGGCGCAGGCGTACGTGCCGACGTGGCACGGGTCGTACGGACATCAGGGGACCCACGAGCAGCCGGGGACTGGTGTCACGAGGCTGCACCAGGCCGCCGTCACCCAGGTCGGCCGGTCCGCCGTGCCGCCGAAAAGGGGGCGCCGTCTGCGAACGGCCGCCCTCGTCGTCGCCCTTGCCGCGGTCATCGGCGCGGGAGCCGCGGTCGCGCTGCAGCAGTTCGGCACGGGCAGCCCCGGCGACTCCCCCTCTGTGTCGTCGACTCCGAGCGCCAGTGCCACGCCGAGTGCCGAGGGCGGTCAGGGGATGGTTCCCGCCGGTTGGGAACGGCGCAACGACCCAATGGGCTTCAGCATTTCCCTGCCCAAGGGATGGGAGCGGTCCGTCTCCATCGACCAGGACGGCCTCCGGCAGGTCGACTACTCGCCCGACAAGGGCAAGCACCTCGTGCGGGTCGCCGTCGACACCGCGCCGGACTTCCGCACCTCGTACGAGCACATGAGCAACCTGGAACAGCGGATCTCACGGCTGCATGACTACAAGCGGCTGAGCCTCAAGGAGGAGCTCTTCCGCGACCAGCCGGGCGCCCGCTGGGAGTACACGTGGAACGCGCTGGCCCAGGACGCGCCGCACCACTTCCCGGGGCCCTACCGTGCGATCGACATCGGGTACATGGACAGTGACGGCACCGAGTACGCCATCTACGCGGCCTCACCGGCCGACGACTGGGCCACCACCAGAAAGCAGTTCGACTGGATCCTGCGGGGCTTCCAGGAGGGTTGATCGAGAACGTCGTGACCTTCTGTGGACGACGACTTCACGGAAGGCGGTCGCGTATCGGCCCAACCGGACGTTGCGTGGGCCGATACGTCACTGTCTCACAGCGGTTGTCGCGCGGGAAGCTCAGGCCCAGTCCGTGCAAGAACGGACGATCGTGCTCCCTTCCCTGACCGCGACCTGGACGCCGATGGAGTCGAGATCATCGCCGGACGGTGCCGCATACGTGGTGAAGCTGGTAGTCGCATCCTTTCCGTCGTATTCGGTACGCCAGGGCCAGTCCGTCACCCATCCAGTGCCGTGGTCAATGGATCTGAATCGAATGGCCACATGGTGACCATCTGCAGCGGTGTCCTTGACCCAACCGCTGATGTCCACATAGCTGGCTGACCAGTTGGTGAACGTCATGCTCCCCGAGGCGCCGGTGACCGAGCACGCGGCTCCGCCGCTCGCCGCGCTGGCATTGGTCACTGTGGTCGTGGCGAATATCGCCACCGCCGCGACACTCGTGACGGAAAGGCGCTTCAATGTGTTTCCCATAAAGAAATGTTAAGGCTTCCATGATCCACCTGGCAGCAAGATTCCAGCCACCCGTATTGCCCGGAATGGTGCGTATCGCCTGTTTATTTGCCATGCTTTGCAATCATTCAAAAGCCGGCCATGGCTGAAAACGATCGCCCCTGGCCACCGTTCCGGCATGGTCCGCGCCAAGGCCTGCTACTTGGCCGGTCACCGCCCCGGAAGGCGTTCGTCCGGTGCGGCATGATGAGGCCCATGGGGACCGAGGGGGACAACTTCCGTGTGATCGCGGGGCGTTACCGTCTCGAGGCGAGGCTCGGTCGCGGCGGCATGGGCGTCGTGTGGCGGGCGACCGACCAGTTGCTGGGGCGAGCGGTGGCCGTCAAGGAACTCCCCCTCGACGAGACGCTCTCCGCCGCCGAGGCCCGGCTGCAGCGCGAACGCACACTGCGCGAAGCCCAGGCGGTCGCACAGCTCAGCCACCCGAACGTCATGGTCGTCCATGACGTCGTGGAGGACGACGAACGCCCCTACATCGTCATGGAGTTGATCGACGGCGACTCCCTCGCCGACCGGATCGCGACACACGGGCCCGTCGAAGCGCCGGAGGCCGCCCGGATCGGCGCCGACCTGCTGAACGCGTTGCGCACGGCGCACGCGGCCGGCGTCCTGCACCGGGACATCAAACCGGCCAACGTCGTCATCGAGAACGGCACCGACCGCGTCGTCCTCACCGACTTCGGCATCGCCCAGGTGCCGGGCACGCCCACGCTCACCGAGTCCGGGTCCTTCGTCGGCTCGCCCGAGTACACCGCGCCCGAGCGGATGTCCGGGTCCAGGACCGGTCCCGCCTCCGACCTGTGGTCGGTGGGCGCGCTGCTGTGTGCGGCCCTGAGCGGTGAATCGCCGTTCCGGCGCGACTCGTTGAGCGGCACCGTGCTCGCCGTCGTGTCCGAGGAGATACGTCCGCCGGCGCAGGCGGCGCCGATCCTGCCCGTCGTGCAGGGGCTGCTGGAGCGGGATCCGGGGCGGCGGCTGGATGCGGCGGGGGCCGAGCGGCTGCTGCGGGAATTCCTGGAGACGGGGCAGCCGCCCGTGTCCGCACCTGTGCCGAAACGGTTCGGCAGGGCTGAGCAGCGGTACTCGCCGCGCAGCATCCTGGCCACCGCGGTGCTGGTCGCCGCGATGGCGGTGGCGGGGGTGTCGGCGGCGGCGTTGCTCGTGAACGGAGACGGGAACGGGGGTGTCGCGCCGACCAGTTCGGCGCCGACGAGCCCCTCGACGAAACCCGGTACCGAGAGTTCCTCCAGCACACCCAGCACATCGGCCACACCCAGCACGCCTGGCGTGTCCCCCTCACCCACCACCTCGAGCCCCGTACCCACCAACTCTGAATAAAGGGGAGATAAGTCGCGACCTGAGTCACGGCTCTGTGACCGGAAAGCATTCCCGCTGGATGCCTGACCGCTTGCCGCGATATGGATTGAGCCATGAGCAGCAACGGGGGAGCCCCTTACCGTTCCGACGAGCCGACGAGTTTCGGCCTGCAACCGCCGCAGCCGAACCCGAACCCGTCCGCGCCTGTGCCGCACCCGGACAACCCGTATGCGGCGCCGACCCAGGTCGTACCCCAACAGGCCCCGGCCGCCCAGCCCCCCGCGCCCGCCCAGCCCCCCGCGCCCACCCCGGACCCCGGCACCGGACGTCTGATAGCCGGCCGTTACCGGCTGCTCGCCAAGCTCGGGCACGGCGGCATGGGCACGGTCTGGCGGGCCAAGGACGAGACGGTGGACCGCGAGGTCGCCGTCAAGGAGCCCCGCGTACCGGACCATCTTCCCGAACGCGAACGAGACAACGTCTTCGAGCGGATGCGCCGCGAGGCACGCGCCGCGGCCAGGCTCGACCACCCGGCGGTCGTGAACGTCCATGACGTGGCGGTCGTGGACGGACGGCCCTGGATCGTGATGGAGCTGGTGCAGGGCCGTTCGCTGGGCGATGCGCTGCAGGAGGGCACGCTCGGGGCCCGTGAAGCGGCGAGAATCGGCCTCGAAGTGCTCGGCGCGCTGGAGGCCGCCCACGCGGCGGGCATCCTGCACCGTGACGTCAAGCCGGACAACGTCCTGCTCGGCCGCCATGACCGCGTCGTCCTCACCGACTTCGGCATCGCCCAGATCGAGGGCGAGACCAACCTCACCGACACCGGCGGCTTCGTCGGTTCGCCCGAGTACATCGCGCCGGAGCGGGTGCTGGGCCAGCGGCCGGGTCCGGCGAGCGACCTGTGGTCCCTGGGCGTCGTGCTGTACGCGGCGACGGAGGGCGTCTCGCCGTTCCGCCGCAGCAACACCCCGGCGACCCTCCAGTCCGTCCTGAACGCCGTTCCCGCCCCGCCCGCCTCCGCCCAGGGCCCGCTCGCCGAGGCCATCAACGGCCTGCTCCAGAAGGACCCGGCACGCCGCCCGAACGCCGCGCAGACGCGTGCGCTGCTGGAACAGGCGGCCAATCCGCCGGCGCCGGTCGCCGCCACGCAGGTCGTGCGGGTCGGCGAGGACGCGAAGGGAGGCGTACGGCTGGGGCGCAAGGCGCTGATGGGACTCGGGGCGGCGGTGGTCGCGGGGGCGGTGGCGGCGTATCTGCTGCTGGCGGACCCGTTCGCGGGGCCGTTGCCGGACGGGTGGGAGCAGAAGGACCTCGGCACGAAGGTCGGCTCGAGCGTCGGTGTGCCCGGCGGGTTCGTGAAGAGCGTGCCCGAGGACACGGACGGCACCGTCGTGTACTTCAACGACCCGAGCGGGGCGGTCTGGATCAGTGTGGACCGCGACATCAAGAAGGACGACAAGGACGACGAGATCCCGGGTTCCGCGCTGGACAAGGCGTACGACGACTGGGAGCTGGTCAAGGACGGCGAGTACGGCTGGGGCATCGCCACCGACCCCGCCCCCAAGGGCCAGCCGCACGAGGCCACCTACAAGGAACGCAGGGCCGCCGAGAACACCGTCGTCTACACCAGCACGGACACAACGAACCCGCGCCTGCGCGAGGCCCGCGTCCTCTACTACCGGGCGGACAACGGCGACATGTACCGGCTCTGGATCGACTATCCGGGCAAGGGCCACTTCACCGACGAGGGCCGCGAAATCGCCCGGGCCGCGGTCGAGAGCTGGGACGTCGGCGAGCTCTGAACTGGCCAAGGGCCTGTCCCTCAAGGTAGGCATGGGACATGACCAACGACGGGGGCGGCCCCGGCCGCAAGGGGCGTGTGATCGGCGGACGTTACCGGCTGGTCGAGCGCATCGGCTCCGGCGGCATGGGCACCGTCTGGCGGGCGCTCGACGAACTGGTGGACCGTGAAGTCGCCGTCAAGCAGCCGAGGTTGCCCGGCGACCCGGAGGACGCGACTCATCAGCGCGCCGCCCACCGGCTCTACCGTGAGGCCCGCGCCGCCGCCCGCGTCGACCATCCGGCCGCCGTCTCCATCCACGACGTCGTCGTCGAGGACGGGCTGCCCTGGATCGTCATGGAACTGGTCCGCGGCGAGTCCCTGCACGAGGTCCTCCAGCGCGGGCCGCTCGAGCCCGCCGAGTCCGCCCGCATCGGCTTCGCCGTCCTCGGCGCCCTGCGCGCCGCGCACGACGTCGGCATCGTGCACCGTGACGTCAAGCCCGCCAACGTCCTGCTCGGCCGCCATGACCGCGTCGTCCTCACCGACTTCGGCATCGCCCACATCCAGGGCGAGGAATCCCTCACCGTCAGCGGCGAGTTCATCGGCTCCCTGGAGTTCATCGCCCCCGAGCGGATGTCCGGCCGCGGCGCCGGCCCCGCCTCGGACCTGTGGTCGCTGGGCGTGCTCCTGTACGCCGCCGTGGAGGGCTGGTCGCCGTTTCGCCGTACGACCCTGGAGTCCACGCTCGCCGCGATCCTCTCCGCCGATCCGCCCGAGCCGAAACAGGCGGGGCCGCTCGGGTCGTTGATCGTACGGCTCCTGGAGAAGGATCCCGAACGGCGACCCCGCGCGGAGGAGACGGGCGCGGTTCTGGAGGCGGTGGCGGAGGGGTGGCCGGTGCCGGAGCCCTCCGGGGGTTCGGCACCGGCGGGGCCGCAGGACGCTTCGGGCTTGCGGGAGTTCGCGGAGGATTCGGGGACGGTACGGCTGGGAGGCGCGGCGGTTTCGGGGGGACCGGCGGCGGATGGACCGGCGGGTGAGCCGGGGCCCGGGGCGGCTGCCGGAGGGGCGCCGGAGTCGACTGCCGGGGCGACACCGAAGCCGGTGTCCGAGTCGTCGTCCGACGCGACGTCCCCCACCGTGACCCCATCCCCCTCCGCGTCCCCGTCCCTCAAGCACAGGAGCCGCTTCCTCCTCCGCCCGGTCCCCGTCGCCGTGCTGGGCGCCCTCCTCGTGGCCGGCACCTGGTTCACCACCTCCTCCTTCCTCGTCGACAAGGGTGACGACGTCAAGGAGACGAACCCCACCTACAGCTCGGCCCCCTCGGCCCCGGCCCGAACCCCCAGCCCCACCACCCCGACACCCACCCCCGGCGGCGGCACCTGGATCGCCCACACGGAGAAGGACATGAACGCCGTCCTCTCCCTCCCCGCCGACTACAAGGAGGCCGCGCGGGAGGGCAGCGCCACCGACCAGCCCCGGCTCGTCGTCTACGACATCGAGGCCGGCCTCGTCCAGGTGCGCCTCACCCAGTGGGACAAGTCGCCGGGCCCGTTGCTGGACCAGGCCGAGCAGGCGCAGGAGACCTGGAACAGCTACAACCACGACGCGAGCGGCCAGTACACACGCACAACCTTCAAGGGCTACGACGCCGTCCTCGTCGACACCGCCTACGACAAGGAGGAGTCCCCGACCCGCTGCATGCAACTGTTCGTGGCCACCGCCGACGACCGCATGTACGAGCTGCGCGTCGACATGCCCAAGGGAACGCCCACGGAGAAGAAGGGCACTGCGGTCTTCAAGGGAGCCCGTGACCGACTCGAGATCGGACCGGACTGACCGGCACCCGATCATCGTCGGCAACGCCCTGATCAGCGCGTTTGTTGCCAGTGGACACTGGCGGCATGTGAGCACTCGGTGAATCCGCGTTACCGACGGGTACACAAAGGCCCCGCTCCGGCATACCCTGCGCCTCATGACGGACGCGCAGGCCCCGGCCAAGACCGGCACCAACCCCCTCGCCCCCGCCCCGGAGGGCGCCCGCACCGCCGCCGACGTGGTCACCCCCGAGCTGGTCGCCCAGCTCACCAAGGGCGTGGCCGGTTCGGGCCGTACCGCCAACCACACGCCGTTCACCGGCGAGAAGCTGGCCGACCTGCCCGAGTCGACGCCCGAGGACGTGCAGAATGCCTTCGAGGCGGCCCGCCGGGCCCAGGCCGTCTGGGCCCAGGTCCCGGTGCGGCAGCGTGCCGCCGTCCTGCTCCGCTTCCACGACCTGGTGCTCGAACGCCAGGCCGAGGTCCTCGACCTCATCCAGCTGGAGACCGGCAAGGCCCGCCTGCACGCCCACGAGGAGGTGCAGGCCGTCGCCGTCGCGGCCCGCCATTACGGCCGTAAGGCACCGTCGTATCTGAAGCCGAAGCGGCACGCGGGCGCCATGCCCACGCTCACGCGCGTCACCGAACTGCGCCATCCGCGCGGCGTCGTCGGCCAGATCGCCCCCTGGAACTACCCCCTCGAACTCTCCGTCGGCGACGCGCTCCCCGCCTTCGTCGCGGGCAACGCGGTCGTGATGAAGCCCGACACGGAGACCTGCCTCACCGCGCTGTGGGCCCGTGACCTGCTCATAGAGGCCGGCCTGCCCGCCGATGTCTTCCAGGTCGTCCTCGGCGAGGGCCCGGTCATCGGCCCCGAGGTCGTCCGGCACGCCGACTACGTCTCCTTCACCGGCTCCACCCGCACCGGCCGCGAGGTCGCCCAGGGCGCCGCCGCCCGCCTGGTCGGCGTCTCCCTCGAACTCGGCGGCAAGAACGCCATGCTCGTCCTGGAGGACGCCGACGTGGAGAAGGCCGCCGCGGGCGCCGTCCGCGCCTGCTTCTCCTCCGCCGGCCAGCTCTGCATCTCCATCGAGCGGCTGTACGTCCACGAGTCCGTCGCGGACGCCTTCGTCGAGCGCTTCGCCGCCCGCACCAAGGCGATGCGGCTGGGCAGGTCCCTGGCGTACGGCGCCGACATGGGCTCGCTGGTCGGCGAGCGGCAGCTGGAGACCGTGACCCGGCATGTGGAGGAGGCCGTCGCGAAGGGCGCGAAGCTCGTCGCGGGCGGTGTGGCGCGCCCCGACATCGGCCCGTACTTCTTCGAGCCGACGATCCTCGACGGGGTCGAGTCCGAGATGACCGTGTGCGCCGAGGAGACCTTCGGTCCGGTGGTCTCCATCTACCGTTTCAAGACCGAGGACGAGGCGATCGAGCTCGCCAACTCCACGCCGTACGGCCTCAACTCGTCGGTCTGGACGAAGGACGGCCGCCGCGGCCGCGAGGTGGCGGCCCGCCTGCGCACCGGCACGGTCAACGTCAACGAGGGCTACGCCCCCGCCTACGGCAGCGTCCAGTCCCCGATGGGCGGCATGAAGGACTCCGGTCTCGGCCGCCGCCACGGCTCGGAGGGCATCCTCAAGTACACGGAGGCCCAGACGGTCGCCCAGCAGCGGCTGCTGCCGATGGCGCCGTCACTGGGGATGGACGACGAGAAGTACGCGCAGTTCATGAGCCGGAGCCTGCGGGTGATGAAGGCGTTCCGTTTCCGCTAGGGCCCGCTTTCGAGCCCGCCGCACCACAGCTTTCAGCGAGGAGAGCACGTGTCACAGGAGAACTCTGCCCAGAAACAGGACGACGGCTCCGGGTACGACTATGACGTCATCGTCGTCGGGTCGGGTTTCGGCGGGTCGGTAACGGCGCTCCGTCTGACGGAGAAGGGCTACCGCGTAGGCGTCCTCGAAGCCGGCCGCCGCTGGACCCGCGAGACCCTTCCGAAGAACTCCTGGGACCTGAAGAACTACCTGTGGGCCCCCAAGCTCGGCATGTACGGCATCCAGCGCATCCACCTGCTGGGCAACGTCATGGTGCTGGCCGGAGCGGGCGTCGGCGGCGGCTCCCTCAACTACGCCAACACCCTCTACGTACCGCCGAAGCCGTTCTTCGAGGACCCCCAATGGCGGGACATCACCGACTGGCAGGAGGAGCTGAAGCCGTACTACGACCAGGCCCAGCGCATGCTCGGCGTACGGCTCAACCCGACGATGACCCCGTCCGACGTCCACCTCAAGGCGGCCGCCGAGCGGATGGGCGTGGGCGACACCTTCCACATGGCGCCGGTCGGCGTCTTCTTCGGGGACGGCAAGGACGCGGGCGGGGATGCCAAGGCCGAGCCGGGGGAAGAGGTGTCCGACCCCTACTTCGGCGGGGCGGGCCCGGCCCGCAAGGCGTGCACCGAGTGCGGCGAGTGCATGACCGGCTGCCGCCACGGCGCGAAGAACACCCTCAACGAGAACTACCTCTACCTCGCCGAGAAGGCCGGCGCGGTCGTCCACCCCCTGACGACGGTCGTCTCCGTCACGGACGACTCGCAGGGCGGCTACGCGGTCGCGACGCTGCCGACCGACCGCAGGAAGAAGGGCGAGGGCAGGATCTTCAAGGCCCGCCGGGTGGTGCTCGCGGCCGGCACGTACGGCACCCAGACCCTTCTGCACCGCATGAAGGCGGGCGGCCAACTGCCGTACCTCTCCCCGAAGCTGGGCGAACTGACCCGCACCAACTCGGAGGCCCTGGTCGGCGCGCAGACCGACAACCGGCGCTACCGCAAGGCGACCGGTGAGCCGAAGGTCGACTTCACCCGTGGAGTCGCCATCACCTCGTCCATCCACCCCGACGAGAACACCCACATCGAGCCGGTCCGCTACGGCAAGGGCTCCAACTCGATGGGCGGCCTGTCGATCCTCCAGGTGCCGTACGCGGAAGGCCGGTCGAGGGTCGGCGCCTGGCTGGCGAGCGCGGCCCGCCACCCCCTCCTCGTCCTGCGCTCCCTCTCCAACCGCCGCTGGTCGGAGCGGACCATCATCGGCCTGGTGATGCAGTCGCTGGACAACTCTCTGACGACGTACCTGAAACCGGACGGCGTCGGCAAGGGCCTGCTGACGGCACGCCAGGGCCACGGGTCCCCCAACCCCAAGCAGATCAAGGCCGCTTCTCAGGCCGCGTCCGCCATCGCGGCCGACATCAACGGCTTCGCCGGCTCCAACGTCGGCGAACTCATGGGCACCCCCCTCACCGCCCACTTCCTCGGCGGCTGCCCGATCGGCGACTCGCCCGAGACCGGCGTGATCGACCCGTACCACCGCTTGTACGGCCACCCCGGAATCTCGGTCGTGGACGGCGCCGCCGTCTCCGCCAACCTGGGCGTGAACCCCTCCCTGACGATCACCGCGCAGGCCGAGCGGGCGATGTCTTACTGGCCCAACAAGGGCGAGGCGGACCCGCGCCCGCAGCAGGGAGCGGCGTACGAACGCCTCAAGCCGGTCGAGCCGAAGTCACCGGCGGTCCCGGCGGAGGCGTTCGGGGCGTTGAGGCTGCCGTTCCTGGGGATGCCGGCGGTGCCGCCGAAGAAGTAAGGCGACAGAAGTGCGGCGGCACAAGTAAGGCGACGCTGCCGGACGAACGCCAAAGAAGGACCTGCACCCCCCTCCGAGCGCAGGTCCTTCTCCGTCTTGCGTAGAGCTCTGGTGAGGCTTAGGCCTCCGCACCGACCTTGCGGCGCCTCATGGCGAACACGACACCCGCACCGGCGACGATGGCGACGCCACCGACGGTCGCGATGACCGGGAGGTTGGAGCTGGAGCCGGTCTCGGCCAGGTTGCCGGTGACCTCCGGCGTGTCGCTGCTCGGCTCCTTGTCCGTGATGGGGGCCTTGCCGCCCTCCTGCGGCTTGGTGCCGTCCGTGTTCGTCCCGGCGGGCACGATCTGGAACTTGTAGGCGACCTCGCCGAAGCCGACGCACTCGTCGTCGGCGTCGCCGTAAATGGTCGCGCCGAGCGTGAAGCCGGCACCGACCGGGGCGCTGGACTTCACGTTGAGCCGCATCGGGATGTTGACCTCGTAGTCGGGCTTCAGCTCGTCGGTGTAGCCGACGTAGCCGACCGCCAAGCCCTCCTCGTCGAGCGTCACCCAGGCCTCGGCGTCAGGGTCCCAGGCCTGCAGTTCGACCTGCTTGCTCTGGAACAGCTCCATGCCCTCGGCGTCGGGGGAGGCCCCGGCGAAGAAGTCCAGGTCCTGGAGGGTCGAGTCGGAGTTGTTGAGCACGTTCAGCGAGAACTTGTGCCAGCCGCTGCCCGCGGCGATCTTGCCGGGCAGGCCGGTGAAGGTGACGTCGACCTTGGAGTCCTCGCACGCCGACGGCTCGGGGTCCGGGGTCTCGGACTCCTCGGGAGCGGTGGTGCTCTCCTCCGGGGCCGGGCTGCTCTCCGTGGCGGTGGGCGCGGCGGACTCGGTGGGGGCGTCGGTCGTCGGCGCGTCGGTGGGCGCGTCGCTCGTCGGGGTGTCCGTCGGCGCGTCGCTGGTCGGCGTGTCGGTCGGGGCGTCGCTCGTCGGGGTGTCCGTCGGCGTCTCGGTCACGGTCTCGGTGGACGCCGACGTCGGCTCGTCCGTGGCGAACGCGGCCGGCGCGGACAGCAGCGCGATCGGCGCTATGACAGCCGTCGTGGCTGCGGCGGCCAGGGCACGGCGAAGCTTCATGAAGACCTCAGAAAGTCCGGAGTGCTGCGACGTCGCAACACGCGAGTAAAGGAGGCCTCCGCGTGTGGGGCGCGGGTGTGGCCCGTGATTCGCAGGGTTTGATCGGCGACGGATGTGAAAGGTTGTGCACCCTCTAACAGGTTTCTTATGTGGCCTGCATCACAGTCGGGGAGGCTCTGCTCGGCGGCCCGGAGCTGACGTACGCTCAGCCGGCCGACAGCCCGCTGAGAGGAAGCCCACACCGCCGTGACCGAGAAGCCGTCCGAGGAGTCGTCCATACCGGACGAGGCATGGGAGAAGTTCGTCCAGGACGCCGAGCGCGAAGCCGCCTCCGCCCCGAAGGAACCCTCCGCGCGCGCCCGCATGGTCACCGAGCGCCTGCGACAGCAGGAGGCCCGGGGGGAACTGCCCGCAGGCTGGCGCACCGGCCCCGCCTGGCAGGAGATGAACGGCCGGTCCGGGCGCCGGCGCAAGGTCTGGAGCGCTGTCGGCGTGCTGCTGGCCGTCGGCGTGGCCGTGATCGCCCTCAAGCCGTCCGCCGCGCTGTCCTGGCTGCCGGGTGGTTCGGGCGCCGTCTCGGACACGCCGTCGGCCTCACCGATGACGGCGGAGACGAGCCGGCCCAGCGGTGCGCCCGCCGACGCCGCAGGTCAGCCCACCCGGAAGCGGCCGTTCGCCGGTTCCCCGGCCGAGCGCTGGGCCGCGGGCGCGGATGCCGTCGAGGTGCCGGAGGCCAAGGCCGTCGACGGGGTCTCCGCCGCGCGGGTCGAGACGGCCCTGCGACTCACCAAGAAGTTCCTCGTCGCCTCCAACCTCGACCGCGACGTGCTGTCCGCCGCCGAACCGAAGCAGGCGCTGGCACTCATCGACCCGCTGGCGAAGGACTACCTCGCCGAGCTACGGGCGGGCCTGCGCCGCCCCAGCGTCGAGAACGACCCCAAATGGACCTTCACCCGCTTCGATCCGGACGAGATCGAGCTCGTCGGCACCGAGGTCAAGGTGCGCGGCCGTATGACCGTCGAACGCGGCAAGAGCGGAGACGGAAGAGCGCTGGTCAAGGCCGACTACACCTTCGTGTATCCGGTGGCGAAGGCCGGTGGCGGCGAGGAGGTCACCCGCGCGATCGTCCGCCGGGTCATCCAGGTGGACGTGGTGGACCCCGTCAAGTACCAGGCGACCGAGGGGCGCATCTGGCTGCTCGACGTCAGCAGCCAGATCGGCAACGACGCCTGCCGACAGGGTGACGGCTTCATCCGTCCGAGGTTCCGGTCCGACCTGTACGCCGGCGCCGAGCCGTCCGGCGACGTGGTCGATCCCTACGACCGCAGCAGGGGACTGGGCGGTGCCGGAAAGGAGTGCGGAACCGTCTCGCGCACATGACGGGGCGGTGGCAGCCCGGCAGGCATGACAGCAGCAGGCATGCCTGCACAGCAGACAGCACAGCGGACAAGAGAAGGGCCCCGCAGGCAGGAGCCGCGGGGCCCTTCTTTCGTCAGCACCGACGTCAGGGCAGCATCGGTGCCTGGGAAGCGGCGCCGGGGGGTTGCGCCGCTGGTACGGTCAGGCCTTTCGTGCCGCGGGTCGGCGCCCCGGCGCACGGGGGGGGCGCACGGAAGGTCTCGACCTCTGGCAGTGCCGTCGCGCAGCGGTGCGCGTCGGCTTCTACGCATCGTGCTGGATGGATGCGGCCACCGCAACCGCTCGACCCAGCCTTGTACGCCTTCTTGTGCTTCGTAGATCCTTCTTGCACTTCCGCCGGCCGGCCCCGGGCGTCCCCGGAGCCGACCTCTCTTGGGTGACCGGGCTGCTGTCCCCTGCCGTCCGGTCACTCACCTGGAGCGAGGTCCCACGGCGCACGGCACGATCCCGTACGCCTCATCGCTCCAGCGAGCCACGCGTGGTTCTTCGGGCCCGCCCCTGGCTGGAACGGACACCGGTACCAACGAAGGGCTGCGGGAGGCGTCACGCGCCGTACGGGTGAGAGGGGCCCCGAACTCAGATGCGACCGCGGCACAGTTCGAGCAGCGTCATGGCGAGCGAGGTGCCCGGCTTGCCCAGCGCCTCGCTGTAGTGGCTGAGGACCTCCATCTCACGCGAGAGGTTCACCCGCCGGCCGCCGGAATTGATCCGCGCCTCCTGGATGACGGCCGATACGGCCATGCGTTCCTGGATCAGCCCGATGATCCGGTCGTCCAGGGCGTCGATGCGTTCACGGGCACCGGTGATCACGTCCGCGGCCTCGGTGGTACGGGCGCCGGTCACGTCGATGGCGGTCATTTCGGGGCTCCTCGTGGAGGGGAAGGGCGGATGCCCCGGAGCGACAGGATCCGGAAAACGCCAGGCGCCCCGGACCTTGTCGGCCCGGGGCGCCTGGGAAGTCGCTTGTCAGTTGCTCAAGCAGCACGACCATGGCAGCCGGCGGGCCGGGTGCCATAGGTAAAGAGGAAGGTCGCCATCTTGAGCATGCGGCGAGTATAACCAGCCCGTCCGGGGACGAGGCCCTCTCGGGGCCGAAGCGGGGGTCTGGGGCGGCAGCGCCCAGCAGGCGGGACCGTGCCTGCAGTCACCCCGGTAGAATTGGCCAGCACAGAGACCCCGCCCCACCGCCGGAAGGCTCCCGTGTCACCAGCGACCCCCGCTGCCGCCGCCCCCGACACCGTCCTGGTCGTCGACTTCGGCGCGCAGTACGCCCAGCTCATCGCCCGTCGCGTCCGCGAGGCCCGGGTCTACAGCGAGATCGTGCCGAGCACCATGCCCGTCGAGGAGATGCTCGCCAAGAACCCGGCGGCGATCATCCTCTCCGGCGGCCCCTCGTCGGTCTACGAGGAGGGTGCCCCCCGCCTCGACCGCGCGCTCTTCGAGGCCGGCGTCCCCGTCTTCGGCATGTGCTACGGCTTCCAGCTGATGGCACAGGCCCTCGGCGGCACGGTCGACAACACCGGCGCCCGCGAGTACGGCCGTACGGATCTCCATGTCTCGAAGTCGTCCTCCACCCTCTTCGAGGGCACTCCGGCCGAGCAGCACGTGTGGATGTCGCACGGTGACGCCTGCTCCGCCGCCCCGGAGGGCTTCTCCGTGACGGCCTCCACGGACGTCGTCCCGGTCGCCGCCTTCGAGAACGACGAGAAGAAGCTGTACGGCGTCCAGTACCACCCCGAGGTCATGCACTCCACGCACGGCCAGCAGGTGCTGGAGCACTTCCTGTACCGGGGCGCGGGCCTGACCCCGAGCTGGACGACCGGCAACGTCATCGAGGAGCAGGTCGCGGCGATCCGCGAGCAGGTCGGCGACAAGCGCGCCATCTGCGGGCTGTCCGGCGGTGTGGACTCCGCCGTCGCCGCCGCGCTGGTGCAGAAGGCCATCGGCTCCCAGCTGACCTGCGTCTACGTCGACCACGGCCTGATGCGCAAGGGCGAGACCGAGCAGGTCGAGAAGGACTTCGTGGCCGCGACCGGCGTGCAGCTGAAGGTCGTGGACGCGGAGGAGCGGTTCCTCAAGGCGCTCGCCGGGGTCTCCGACCCCGAGGAGAAGCGGAAGATCATCGGCCGCGAGTTCATCCGGGTCTTCGAGCAGGCCCAGGCGGAGATCATCGCGGACGAGGGTCCGGCGGTGGAGTTCCTCGTCCAGGGCACCCTGTACCCCGATGTGGTCGAGTCCGGTGGCGGCACCGGCACGGCGAACATCAAGTCTCACCACAACGTGGGCGGGCTGCCGGAGGACCTCGAGTTCAAGCTCATCGAACCCCTCCGCAAGCTGTTCAAGGACGAGGTCCGGATGGTCGGCCAGGAGCTCGGCCTGCCGGAGGAGATCGTCCAGCGCCAGCCGTTCCCGGGCCCGGGCCTCGGCATCCGGATCGTCGGCGAGGTCACCAAGGAGCGGCTCGACCTGCTCCGCGAGGCCGACGCCATCGCCCGCGAGGAGCTGACTGCGGCCGGCCTCGACCGTGACATCTGGCAGTGCCCGGTGGTGCTGCTCGCGGACGTCCGCAGCGTCGGCGTCCAGGGCGACGGCCGCACCTACGGCCACCCGATCGTCCTGCGTCCCGTCTCCTCCGAGGACGCCATGACCGCCGACTGGTCGCGGCTGCCGTACGACGTCCTCGCGAGGATCTCGACCCGGATCACCAACGAGGTGCGGGACGTCAACCGTGTCGTCCTCGACGTGACCTCGAAGCCGCCGGGGACGATCGAGTGGGAGTGAGCCCGCTTTTCAGAGCTCAGGTGCGCTTGATCGTGCGCACGGGCTCACCGGGCTTCCAGACCTGGACGACCAGGTACTTGTCGTCCTCGACGTAGGTCCGTACGACCTCCGTCAGCTCGGTGCGGAAGAGGTGGAACGGCTCCGGCGGTTCCACCTCTTCGCCGTATGCGGCCTTGGTCTGCGGATCGTCGATCTCGATCGCCCGACCGCTGATCCGCACGTCACCGCCGCCCATGCTCTGCCCCTCCCCGGGGTTCGCCTGGAGCGCGAAGCGCGGGTCGCGGCGCAGGTCGAGCGCCTTGAGCGAGTCCGGCATCATGCCGAGCCACAGCTCGCCGTTCAGGAAGCGCACCTCCAGACCGGTGGTGCGCGGGGAGCCGTCCTTGCGGAGGGTCGCGAGGACGTGATGGGTGAAGGCGCCGAAGCGCTCCTCCGTGATGCGGGCGAGGTCCGGTTCCGCCTCGGTGAAGGCTGCCCAGTTCGCTGCCGTGTGCGTGGTCATACGGTGAGTGTCGCGCCGATACCCGACATCCGCTGTCTGGTATCCGGCCCGGGTGTCGTCCCCTGTCCCGGCGTCATGCCGCGTACGGCACAGGGCGGACGTATCTCTCCCGGCCCGCCTCGTCCCGGACCGGCGTGCATCCGGCGGCCGTGAGCTGCTGGGCCAGCTTCGCGCGCCGGGTCGTGTTGAGGCGCAGACCGCCCAGCAGGAGCGCCGGCATCAGGACGGCGAGCGGGAGCAGGACGGCGGGCTTGGCGGTCAGCAGGGCCAGGAGCGGGAACAGGACCGCGGAGCCCCACGCCATGGCGAGCAGTCGCTTGCGATCGCCCACGGCGCCGAGGGAGTCGTACTTGATGAGCGCGGTGATCAGGGCTACGTCCGGCTGCGCCTCGGGGACGGGAGTGAGCGAACCCGGCTGCATGCCGGGGACCGGGCCGCCGGCGCCCGCCTGCGGGAACGCGGCTGCGCCGGCCGCCGCGCGCTGCTGTGCCCGGGGGTCGGTGTCGCGGACCAGGTACACGTGCAGGGTCTTGTTCTCCCCGACCCGGCGGACGTCCGCGTACCGGAAGCCGTAGCACTCGGCGATGTACGCGAGTGCGCCGAGGGTCTGCAGCCGGGCGTACGGGTGGACGATCTCGACGACGTCCTGGGAGGCGATCTGACGCATGAGGGCGGTGACGCGGCGGTCGGCGAGGCTCACGGGGACTCCCGGCTGAAAAGTGCCGCTGAATTGCTGATCAGTGACACTGAATTTCTGGTTCCGCACACCAGACCCATGAGCCCGGGCAAGGGTTGCGTGCGTCATCTTCACGGAACATGTCTGTTCTCTTGCGCTGACCGACGGTAACTTCCGCCCCGTAAAGCACCCCAGTGCTGGAGGACACATGCACGGGACGCCCCTCGGGCCCACTCCGCCCACGCCGCTGCCGACCGACCGGCTGCAGTTCGCTATGCCGCCGATGCACGACTCGGTCGAGGAGGAGCGCCGGCACCGCAAGGAACGGCTCGCGGGTGCGTTGCGGATCTTCGGGCGGTTCGGATTCGAGGACGGGGTCTCGGGGCACATCACCGCGCGCGATCCCGAGTTCAGCGACTGCTTCTGGGTCAACCCGTTCGGGATGCCGTTCAAGCACGTCACCGTCAGCGACCTCGTGCTCGCCAACTCCGAGGGACAGGTGATCGACGGCCGCTACCACGTGAACCAGGCGGCCTTCACCGTGCACTCCCAGGTCCACGCCGCCCGCCCGGACGTCGTCGCCGTCGCCCACTGCCACTCGGTGCACGGACGTGCGCTCGCGGCGCTGGGCGAGCTGCTGGACCCGATCACCCAGGAGAGCTGCGCCTTCTACGAGGACCACGCCCTCTACGACGCCTACTCGGGGGTCGCCGTCGACGCCGTGGAGGGCCGCCGGATCGCGACCGCGCTCGGCTCGCACAAGGCGCTCGTCCTGCGCAACCACGGGCTGCTGACCGTCGGCGACTCGGTGGACGCGGCGGCCTGGTGGTTCCTGTCGATGGAACGCTCCTGCCAGGTGCAGCTGACCGCACGGGCGGCGGGCCGTCCGGTCCTCATCGACCACAAGCAGGCCGTGGCCACCCGCGAGCAGCTGGGCGGCGACCTGGTCGCGTGGATCAATTACCAGCCGCTGTGGCAGGACATCAGCCGGAGCGAACCGGATCTGCTGAGCTGACGGGTCTCCTGGGGAGGAGGGGGACGGCTGAGGGCTTGCGGTCAGAAACCCCGGAGAACGACCGCCTTCGTCATCGCGAACTCCTCGTCCGTGAGCACCCCGTCCCGGTGCAGCTCGCCCAACTCCCGCAGTCTGCGGAGCAGTATGTCGTGGTGGTCGGCCGGGGGCGGGACGGACGCCGGCTGGGGGCGGTCGGCGTGGTCGGCGTGGTCGACTCCGGCGCGGGTGGACGGGTGCGGGAGGCGGGCGGTGACCGCGGTGGCGACCAGCGCGGTGAGCAGGTCGCGGCGGGTGCTGCCCCACAGGTCCAGGGCGTACGGGTCCTTCTCCGGCGGCAGTTTGGAGAACACCGTCTCGCGGGTCACGAAGCGCAGGAAGCCGTCCTCGTAGCCGGAGTTGGGCAGCCACTCGACCTGGACGAGGTCGCCGACGTCGATGATCCTCGGGCCGGTCGCCCGTTTGACCCGGTCGGAGGTGTCCGACCAGTCGATCCGCACCTGGCTGCCGTCGAAGGAGACCATGCCGTCGGAGGAGCGGACCGAGACGGGGACGGGCGGGCCGGGGAGGAGGTACGTCTTGGTCGGCTCCTTGGGGATCTGGTCCAGGAGCAGGGCGTGGCGGATCTCCTCGGCGACGTACTCGGCGACCCCGGAACGGTCGATGTCCACCGTCAGCCGGTACGGATCCGCCGTGTCGGGCAGCCGGCCGCCGGTCGCCTGGAGCAGAGGGTCGGCGCCCTCCCGCAGCCGCATGCGCAGGCGTCCGCGCTTGCGTTCGGGTTCGAAGACGATGCCGGACACGGCTTCCAGGGGTACGGCGATCTCTCCGTACGTCTGCCGGAACAGCGGCACGGAGCGGTGGAGTCCCGGCGTGATCCGGACCGTTGTGCCGTCGAAGGCCCAGGTCCCGTCGCGCTGGATGATCTCGGCCATAGGGAAATTCTCGCAGCCGGGTCAACACGGGGGTCGTTCGTCACCCGGGGTGAGGGTGCTGTGGGGCGTGGGGTGGTGAGGTAGGGCACAATTCGCTGTCGGCGTGGGGGAGTTGCGGGTAGTGCGGTGGTGGGCGGTCGCGGGCTCGGTGGTGGCCCGGCGGTCGTCGGTCGGGCATTGGGGCGGCGGTCGTCGTGGCCGGTATCTGAGACGGGCTGCCGATCGTGCGGTCGTGAGGTTATAAGGCCGTGAGGGCTGTAAGACGTGAGGTCGCAGGGAAGGCGGGCGTCGGGCGTGGCGGTGCAGGAGGCTGGGCAGAGCGGCGCGGCAGGGGGCGTGCACGGGGGTGGCTGCGCCTGTGGGGACTGTCCGCACGGGGCGCGTGCGGGGCATCGGCGGGCCGTCGCCGAATTCCTGCTGAAACGGGACGAGTTCGCGGCCGGGCTGGGCCTGCCGGCCGCGGTGGCCCACTCCGCCTCCGCCTCCCGGCAGTGGGTCTCCGAGGAGTTGACGCAGTCGGCGGAACTGGTCGCCGAGCGCGGGCGGGCCGAGGGTGCGGCATGGCTGGCACGGCTGTGGTGGCGTACGGCGTGCGTGGTCTGGGGCCTGGTCGTGGTGTTGCTGCTGGTGCAGGCGCTCACGGCGATCGGGGCGGGGTGGACGGCGGCGCGTACGGCCGGGCTGCTGGCGGCGCTGGTGACCGCCGGGGCGCTCACCGCGGCCTCTTGGTTCCACCGGGCAGGGGGCGGGGCGCTCGCGCCGGTCATCGGTGAGGACAACCGGCTGTCTACGTCGCGTGCGGTGGCCGGGGCATGGGTGCTGTTCGTCGCGTACGCCGTGCTCGTGCTGGCGGGACGTCTGGCGGCGGCGTCCGGGCACGCCGAGCGCGATGCGCTGATCTCGGGTCTCGAGCTCGGGCGGGGCGCCGGGGTGGTGACGGTGCTGGCCGTTGTCTCGGCGATCGCGGTGCTGGTGCGGCGGGTCGTAGGGGTACGGGTGCTCGGGCAGCGGCTGCAGAAGGTGCGGGCGGATCGGCCTCGGGCGGCGGATCTGCTGACGGACGATGCGGGGCGGGGGACGTTCGCGGACATCCAGTACGTCGTGATCGGCGGGGTTGCGTTGCTGTTCGCGGCGGTGCGGTTGGGGCGGCGGCCGGATCAGTTGCCGGATCTTCCGTGGGGGTTGGCGGTGGTTGTGCTGATCTCGGCGGCGACGTATCTGGCCGGGAAGTACGCGGAGGGAGGTCGGCCGGTGATCCTTTCGGTAGTGCGGGCGCGGGAGGCCGGGGATCTGGACGGGCCGATCCGTACCGGGGACGACATCGAGATCCGGGGGGCCGGGTTTGTGCCGCCCGGGGCGCAGGGGGCGGACCGGCTGTCGCGGATGGTGGTGCGGATCGGGGCGGTGCATGTGCATGTGCCGTTGGTGCCGGTGGCCGGGGGGTTCAGCAATCCGACGGACGCGGTGCTGACGGTGCCTGTGCCGGCGGATGTGGAGCCGGGGAGGGTGGAGGTGCAGGTGGTTACTGCGGCGGGGGTGGAGACCAATCGGTACGCGATTGATGTGACCGAGTGACGGTGCCTCCGGCAGTGGGGCCGGGGTGCCGTGCGGCTGGGTGGGGGTGCGGGTTGATGCCTGCGGCGCCTGTGCGGGTTGGGTGGGGGTGCGCGTAGCGCCTGCGGTCGGTTTGTGGGTCGGGGCCGTGCCGGGGGGTGTCCGTCCTCGGACCGGCGGCTGGGGTCGGGCAGGGAGGTGCTGTTTCTTGACGCCGGCCACTGCGGGCGGACACCCCCCGACACGTCCCCTTCCCGCCATGGGCGACTGCGGGCCCGTGGGGATACGCGCCTCCGCTCCGGGATGCCCTGCCCGTCGTCCGGTGACCTCTCAACGCCGGTCGGCATCTTTCAGCCCGTCCGGCGTTTGAGGACGAGGCCCGTTCAGGGCCGAAGCGGGGGTCTGGGGGCCGCAGCAGGGCCCGCGGCGACGCCGGTGTCAGAAAGTCGCGGCGCGTGGTAGTGCGGTCCAGCCGACGCAGTCACGGGGCTGGATCGGGAAGTGCGGGGCGTACAGGATTGAGCCGCGCAGTCATTGCGTACGTATGGTCCTTTGAGGGGTCACGGCGCGGCGGGCGAGAGGCGGCTACTGGCGATGACTCACGGTATGCACACGGACACGCACCTCCCTTACCTCGACGGCGGCCGGGACTGGAGGGATACCGCCACCCGTTACGCACTGCTCCCGCTCCGGGTCTTCCTCGGCGTCACGTTCATCTACGCCGGCCTGGACAAGCTCACCGACAGCGCCTTCATGAAGGACGCCGGTTCGGGGTCGATCGGCGACATGATGCGTGCCGTTCGTGACTCATCGGCCATTCCGGCCCTGGTGGACCTGGCTCTGAAGAATCCCGTCGGCTTCGGCTATGCCATCGCCTTCGGTGAGCTGGCCGTCGGCATCGGCATGCTCATCGGGCTGCTCGCACGGCTGGCGGCGCTCGGCGGTGCGCTCATCTCGCTGAGTCTGTGGTTGACGGTGAGCTGGGCCTCCGATCCGTACTACTACGGCAATGACCTGGCCTATTTGATGGCCTGGCTGCCTCTCGTCCTCGCGGGCGCCCCCATGTTCTCCGTCGACGCCGCCCTGCGCGCACGGCGACGACAGCGGGCAGGGGGCTACCGGTAGGTGGCTCAAGTCGGCGGGCTGTCGGCGGGGGTACTGGTGGCGGAGGTCGGGCCGCCCGAAGTCAGTCGTCAGTGGGGTGCGTCCGGCTGTGGGTCCGGGGGTGTGGTGGTGGGGGTGCGGGGTGATCGGCGGCGTCTGCGTATGCCTCGGGTCACGGCCGCCACCGTGACCGCCAGGAACAGGCCGCCCACGACCAGCGGGATCACCACGAACCACGGCGTCTCCCAGGCGTCGCCCGCGTCACCGGCGTAGAGGATGCCCGCGAGGGTCAGGAAGGCGCCGGCGACCAGTCGGCCGGGCTGGAACTCATGACGTAGCACGGCTCACCTCCGCCTGTCCCACGCCGACACTGAGGTCGATGTCCAGGGTGCCCGACTGCTTGGTGCCCGTGGCCGGTGTCAGGGTCAGCTCCTTGTGCTTGCCCGGTGCCACGTCCACGTCTCCCTTGTCCTCGCCCGGCAATTGGATGTCCCCCACGCCCACGTCGATGCTCGCCTTCACCGTCACGCCCTTGGGGACGATCACCTTCAGCTGTCCCACGCCCACGTCGGCCCTGGTGGTCACGGTCCGGCCCTCGGTGAACTTCACCCGGGTCAGGTCGAGGGTGCCGACGCCGGTGCCGAGGTCGTACTGCTGCTGTACGTCCGCTGCGGTCGCCGGGCGCCAGTTCCGTTCGGTCCAGTGGGTGCTGATGTCCTTGGGCAGTGCTGCCGAGGCGGCCAGCAGGCCCGCGGTGACGACCGCGAGGAATATGGAACCCGCTCCGGTGCGGCCCAGGAACGCGCTGACCGCTATGCCCAGGCCGAGGACGAGCAGTGCGCAGGACAGGCCCGTCTGCAGGCTGGTGCCCAGGGCGTGGTCCTCCCAGGTCGCGCCCGTGCCGAGGGCGCCCGCCAGGACGGCCAGCAGGAACACCCAGCCGCCGATCCAGCGGGGGCCACGGGGCTTCGACTGCTGAGGGCGTCGGGCGCGCATGTCCTCGCGGCTGCCCCAGGTCGTGCCGAGGCTGATGTTGACGGCTGCCGCGATGTCGCGGGCCCGGGAGTCACGTGGGCCCCAGAGGTAGCCCGTGCCGCCCTCGTGGGTGCCGTCCTTGACGATGGGGTCGCGCCACCAGGAGGGGTAGGCGGCGGGGACCGGCGGTGCCTGGGCCTCCGGTGGGGCGTCGGCGACGGCCTGGGCCGCGAGCGGGTCGGGGTCGGTGGCGGTGCGGTGCCGTGACCAGTAACCGGCGCCCGCGAGGAGCAGGGAGAGGACCACGGCGAAGGTCAGCACGCCGCCGTTCGTCAGCAGCGTCAGGAACACACCGCAGCCGACCAGCGCGAACAGCACCGCTGTCAGCGCCTGGCCGTCCACACGGCCGGTCAGCAGTTTGCGCACCTCGTTCTCGTCCTCGTCGTCGTACGGGACGAAGAGCCAGGCGAAGCCGTAGAAGATGAGGCCGATGCCGCCGGTCGCGGAGAGCACGGCGAGGGTGATCCGGAAGATCACCGGGTCCATGTCGCACTGCCGCCCGAGCCCGGCGCACACGCCGGCCAGCATCTTGTGCCGTCGGTCGCGCCGGAACCGGTGCGGCGGGTCGAGTACCGCTTCGGCCGGCGCTCCTGCTTCTGCGCCCGCGTGTGCGCGCGGTTCCTCACCCGCGGCGCGCGCGGACGCCGCGTCGGACGGGGTGCCCGTGGGCACGGCGTCCGGCTCGGGCACGGAGTCCGCGGCGTGCTGGTGATCTGTCATGTGTCCATGGTGACGGCCGGGTCGGCGTGGCGGGAGTCGGAACGACCCTGGTCGGACCCTGATATCGGCCCTGAGGCGAGGGCCCGGGATGCGTTCGACGCGGCGGGCCGCGAAGATCAGGGGAGTCTAGGGGGTCGACCCTGGTGCCCCGGTCGTCCGGGCGTGTGACCATCGTTGGCATGCCGGAAGCCGCAGCAGCGCCCCTCGCCGAACCGCGGCCGCCGCGCAAGCTCTACCGCAGCAGCGACGGACGCTGGCTCGGGGGCGTGGCGCGGGGGCTCGCCGGACATCTCGGCCTGCCCGTCATCTGGGTGCGGCTCGTCTTCGTCGGCCTGTTCATGGCGGACGGCCTCGGCGCACTGCTGTATGCCGCGTTCTGGTTCTTCGTGCCGCTCGGCGTCGGCGGCGTCGACGCACAGCGGCCGTCCCCCTTCACGACCGAGACCGCGGCCGACGGCCGCCGCAGACTCGTCGCCCGCAAGCCGGACAAGGGGCAGATCGTCGCGCTGCTCCTCATGGTCGTCGTGGCGATGGTCTTCGTCGGCAGCGTCGACCTGGGCAATGGTGCCAAGGCCTACCTCCTGCCCGCCGTGCTCGTCGGCGCGGGCGTCGCCCTGGTCTGGCGCCAGGCGGACAACGCCCGCCGGGCCCGCTGGATGGAGGCCGGGAAGCGGCGGCGCACCCTCACCCTGCTGCGTGCCGCGGGCGGCGTCGTCCTGGTCACGGCCGGTGTCTCCGGCATCTTCGTGCTGCAGGGCTCCGCCGCCCACCTCGGCTCCGTCCTGCAGGCGGCCCTGGCGGTCCTCGTCGGCATAACGCTCCTCGCGGGGCCGTACCTGGTCCGGATGACCCAGGACCTCTCCGAGGAGCGGCTGATGCGCATCCGCGCCCAGGAGCGCGCCGAGGTCGCCGCGCACGTCCATGACTCGGTGCTGCACACCCTGACCCTGATCCAGCGCAACGCGGAGAACGCCGGCGAGGTCCGCCGCCTCGCCCGCGCCCAGGAGCGCGACCTGCGCACCTGGCTGTACAAACCCGAGGGCACCGGCAAGGACGAGGCCGACGAACCCACCAACCTCGCCGACGCGGTCCGGCGCAACGCCGCCGAGATCGAGGACAAGCACGGCGTTCCGATAGAGGTCGTGGTCGTCGGTGACTGCCCGCTCGACGAGAAGATCGGCGCACAGATGCAGGCCGCGCGCGAGGCGATGGTGAACGCCGCGAAGTACGGTGGCGAGGGCGGCGCCGTCCAGGTCTACGCCGAGGTGGAGGGGAAGACCGTCTTCGTGTCCGTCCGGGACCGCGGTCCGGGCTTCGATCTCGATTCGATACCCGCCGACCGCATGGGTGTCAGAGAATCGATCATCGGCCGCATGGAGCGCAACGGCGGCACGGCCCGGCTCAGGGCGGTGCCCGATGGTGGTACGGAGGTCGAGTTGGAGATGGAGAGGGCGGAGAAGACGTCATGAGCGACCCGACCGAGGCGAACGAGCCTGTGGAGTCGACCGGCGGGAGCGCGGGCGAGCGGCACGTGCGCGTGGTCCTCGTCGACGACCACCGCATGTTCCGTACGGGAGTCCAGGCCGAGATCGGCCGCACCGAGCAGACCGGCGTCGAGGTCGTCGGCGAGGCCGCGGACGTCGACCAGGCGGTCACCGTCATCACCGCGACCCGGCCCGAGGTCGTCCTCCTCGACGTGCACCTCCCGGGTGGCGGTGGCGTCGAAGTCCTGCGCCGCTGCGCCGCGTTGATGGCGGACACCGAGCAGCCCGTCCGCTTCCTCGCGCTCTCCGTCTCGGACGCGGCGGAGGACGTGATCGGCGTGATCCGGGGCGGTGCGCGCGGCTACGTCACGAAGACGATCACCGGCACGGATCTGGTCGACTCCATCTTCCGGGTCCAGGAGGGCGACGCCGTCTTCTCGCCGCGCCTCGCCGGGTTCGTGCTGGACGCCTTCGCGTCGACGGACGCGCCGCCGGTCGACGAGGACCTGGACCGGCTCACCCAGCGCGAGCGGGAGGTGCTGCGGCTGATCGCCCGTGGCTACGCCTACAAGGAGATCGCCAAGCAGCTCTTCATCTCCGTCAAGACGGTCGAGTCCCATGTCTCGGCGGTCCTGCGCAAGCTCCAGCTGTCCAACCGGCACGAGCTGACGCGGTGGGCCACGGCCCGGCGCCTGGTCTGAGCCCGGTCCCGGCCCGCTCGCTCACACCACCCGGGTGGCGCCCGCGAACGGCATCTCGTCGAGCGGGGCCACCCGGACCGGTGCCGACGGGTTCGGGGCGTGGATCATCTGGCCGTTGCCGATGTAGAGGCCCACGTGGCTGATGCCGGAGTAGAAGAACACCAGGTCGCCCGGGAGGAGTTCGGAGCGCGAGACACGGCGTCCGGCGTCGATCTGGGCGTAGGTCGTGCGGGGCAGGGAGAGGCCGGCCGCGCGGTAGGCGGCCTGGGTGAGGCCGGAGCAGTCGAAGGCGTCGGGACCGGTCGCGCCCCAGACGTAGGGGCTGCCGAGTTTGGAGTAGGCGTACGAAATAGCGGCCGCCGCCCGTGAGTTGGGGGCCTGTGCCGTGGCGGAACCGAGGGCCGTCAGGGCGTCGCGGGTGCCCGTCGAGGAGCGTGCGGCGCGGTCCGCGCCCCCCTGGAGCTGGGCGCGCTCCTCGGCGGTCAGCCGGGCGAGCAGGCCCCGGGCCGTGTCCAGCTTGCCGGTGATCGCGCCCTTGTGCCGGTGCAGTTCGGCCTGGCGGGACCTCAGCGAGGTCAGTTCGATACGCGCGGCCCCGCGCAGCTGCTCGATCTCCCGCAGCTGCTCGCGGACACCGGCGACGGACGCCGCCTGCCGGTTGCCGGCGCGTTCGGCGAACTCCGCTCCGTCGAGGTAGCGGTCGGGGTCGGCCGAGAGCGCGAGCTGGAGGGCCGGGTCGAGACCGCCGTCGCGGTACTGTGCCGCCGCCATCGAACCCAGCGCGTCCCGCGCCGAGTTGAGCTTCTCCGTCCTGCGCGCGGCCTCGTCCTGCAGGGTCCGGATCCGCCGCTCGGCCGCGTCCGCCTTCTCCTTCGCGCCGTTGTACTTCTCGGTGGCGACCTCCGCCTCCTGGTACAGCTTGTCCACCTTCGCCTTGACCTGCGCCGGTGTCAGCTGCGGCTCGGCATGTCCGGTCCCGTCGAATCCGGTCGCGCTCGCCGCGCCCGCCAGGGCGATCGTCCATGCCGTGCGGGCCGTGTTGCCGCCGACCGAGCGCTGACGGGGCTTTCGATGCGCTGCCACGTGGACGTCCCTTCGTGCGACCGCCTGGTCCCGCTGCGTCTGCCGGAGCGGCGGACGCATCACCGCCCCGGGAGAACGGCGGCGTATGAGCGCCTGGGGGGAGCGGACGTACGACCGTCCCGGGGCGGGTTACGCGTCCGGCGGCGGCCCACACAGGGGGAGCGGGCCGCCGCCGGACCTTTCTCGGCGGTGGTGTCCGACTGCCGCCCCTGGCCCGGGCGGCGGTGGGGAGCCGGTCACCTGGTGGAGGACGCTAAACCTCACTGTGTCGGGTCGGTGACGCGTTGTGCGGAAGTGCCGGGAGCGGACCGGGGGATGACCGTAAGTGAGCGTGATCCCCGAAGGGGGGCGTCGGGTCGACGCGGGGTGATGACCGATGTGGCGGTTTCGGGGGTCGCGGGGAACGGGGGGTGCTATGGGGCGCATATATGCAGCGGATTAGGCTCCGGCTTCATGGACGTACTCATCCATCTCTTCGTCGGCCTGCACATCATCGGTATCGCCGCGCTGCTCGGTGGCTTCTTCACGCAGATGAAGGCGATGGGTCAGGGCACCGCCCGGTTCGTCCCCGCGATGCTGCACGGCGCCGTGACCATGCTGGTCACCGGGGTGATCCTCGTCGGGCTCAACCAGGCGGACGACCAGTCCGTCAACAACATCAAGATCGGTGTGAAGCTGGCGCTGCTGATCGTGATCCTCGGGCTCGTCTATGTGAAGCGGGACGAGGAGGAGGTGGAGAAGGGGCTGTTCGGGCTAGTGGGGCTGCTGACCGCGGCGAACGTTTTTATTGCCGTTCTGTGGACGTGACCTCGGTCTCGGGGGCCGTTCCGGGGGCGGAACCGGATCCGCGTGCGCGTTGATGCCTGCGGCGGCCCGTGTCGCTGAGTGGGGGTGCGCGTAGCGCTGCGGGTCCGTTGTGGGTCGGGGCCGCGCCGGGAGGTGTCCGTCCTCGGACCGGCGGTCACCTTGGGCCGGGACGTGCTGCGTGTTGACGCCGGCCACTGCGGGCGGACACCCCCCGGCACGTCCCCTTCCCGCCGTACGCGACTGCGGGTGCGTGGGGGCGCGCCGCCAAGGGGCTCCTTTACGCGCGCGTGTCGGAAATGACTGACACGCGCGCGTGTCGGAGACAGGGCGCCACGCGCGCGTGTGGAGAGCAGGGCGTCACATGCGCGTCAGGCCGGGCGGACCACGCTGTGGATCGACGACTCTCCGTCGTAGTAGATCGACTCCTCGCGGACGTACGCGCCGGGCTTCGGGGCGTGGATCATCATGCCGTTGCCGATGTAGAGGCCCACGTGGGTGACGTCGTCGTAGAAGAAGACCAGGTCGCCGGGCTGGGCGTTGGACAGGGAGACCGTGGTGCCGGCGTTGACCTGGTCGTAGGTGACGCGGGGGATGTCCACGCCGGCGGCCTTCCAGGCGGCCTGGGTGAGGCCGGAGCAGTCGTAGGAGTCGGGGCCGGTGGCGCCCCAGACGTACGGCTTGCCTATCTGGGCGCGGGCGAAGGCCAGGGCCTTCTCGGCCTTGGTGGCGTACGAGGAGTCCGTCGCGGACGGGTCCGAGGTGCTCGGGGCGGACGGCTGCTCGGTGCTCTCCTGCTGCTGGGCGGCCTCCTGGCGCTGGCGCTCCGCCTCCGCTTGCTGCCGGGCCAGCTCCGCGGCCTTGCGCGCGGCTTCCTCCTGCTTGCGCTTCTCGATCGCGGCGAGGCGTGCCTTCTCCTCCGCCGTCAGCTTCGAGAGGAGTTCCCGTGCGTCGGAGAGCTTCTGCTGGACCGTGGACTTGGCCTGCTGCAGGTCGTTCTGCGACTCGGTGAGCGTCTCGAGGCTCTTGGTGGCCTCCTGACGCTTCTTCATCGTCGTGGACTGCTGCGTGAAGTAGTCGTCGACCGCCTCCTTCTGACGGCCGGTCATACGGTCCATCAGCTGGGTCTGGTCGAAGTAGTCCTGCGGGGTGTCCGCCAGGAGGAAGGTCGCGGTGTCGGGGGCGGCGGCTCCCGTGCGGTACTGGGCGGCGGCGTTGCGGCCGAGCTCCTCGCGCGCGTCGTTGAGCTCCTGGGTGCGCTTGGCGACGTCGTCCAGGAGGGTGTCGACGCGCTTGCGCTGCTTCGCGGTCTTCTCTTTGGCCGCGTTGTACTTCTCGGTCGCCGACTCTGCCTGGCGGTAGAGGTCGTCGACCTTCTTCTCGACCTCTTCGAGGCTCGGCTTGTCGTCCGTCGAGGGGCTCGCGTTGGCCGTCTGGGACAGCAGGGCCACGGAAGTGAGGGCCGCCGTGGCGAGGGCGGGGGTCCGTATGCCTGCTACGCGTGTCCCTGCGGGACGCGACTTGCGGTGCGACGCCAAGGGAGGCGACTCCTTCCGTGCTCCGCCTACCGAGTTAGCTGTCGGGTTCGGGCGGGTGGTTCCGGAAGGGTTGCCCTACGGCCGGTCCCGGGAGGGAAGTCCGGCCGATTCACCCCGGGTTCGGTGGGTCCCCGGCTCCGGTCGCAGCGCGGCGTACCGGACTCGGCGGAGGCCGTGCGGCCCGGCGACGTTCGCCGGTGGGGGTCGTACGGCCTGCCCGGCACGGTAGCCAACTCGTGTGGCCCCTGTGAAGGTTGATGTTCGATATGCCCGATACATTTTCGTGACCTTGAGTCAGAGCCTTGGTGATCACGGTGGGTGACGGCGGGTTTGGGTGGACTTGGACTGTTTGGGCTGACTGTTGGCGTGTGTGGGTGCTTGGGCCGCTTCCTTCATATTGAGGGCCTCGATCACGGGTCGTGGTGGGGTGGTTCTGGAGGGTGAGGTTCCGTCGGGTGGGCCGGTTTCCGGAGATCATCGAGGCCTGAAACAGGTGATGTTCTCGGGGTGGCGGCGGGCTGTCAGTGGAGCGCCCTAGACTCGGAGAGCGATGAGCAGCCTCTTTGACGACAGCTTCCTGGCGGACCTCCAGGCCCCACGGGCCCACGAGGAGGAACCCCCGCCGCCGCCCGAGGACGATCACGCTCCGGAACCGGTTCCGGACGATCTGTTCGGTGGGAAGTTCGACGTGCCTCCGGACCGGGACGCCTACTACCGCGACGGCGCCCCGCGCCCGGCCATCGACGCGGCCGCGCTCCTGGAGGGGCTGAACGACAACCAGCGCGCCGCCGTCGTCCACTCCGGCAGCCCGCTGCTCATCGTGGCCGGCGCGGGATCCGGCAAGACGCGGGTGCTCACCCATCGCATCGCCCATCTGCTGGCCGAGCGGAACGTGCATCCGGGGCAGATCCTCGCGATCACCTTCACCAACAAGGCCGCGGGCGAGATGAAGGAGCGCGTCGAGCAGCTCGTCGGCCCGCGTGCGAACGCGATGTGGGTGATGACCTTCCACAGCGCGTGCGTGCGGATCCTGCGGCGGGAGAGCAAGAAGCTCGGGTTCACGTCGTCGTTCTCGATCTACGACGCCGCCGACAGCAAGCGGCTGATGGCGCTCGTGTGCCGGGACCTGGACCTTGATCCGAAGCGGTTCCCGCCCAAGTCCTTCAGCGCCAAGATCAGCAACCTGAAGAACGAGCTGATCGACGAGGAGGACTTCGCTGCGCAGGCGAGTGACGGCTTCGAGAAGACCCTCGCCCAGGCCTATGCCATGTACCAGTCGCGGCTGCGCGAGGCGAACGCCCTGGACTTCGACGACCTGATCATGACGACGGTCAATCTGCTGCGGGCGTTCCCGGACGTCGCCGAGCACTATCGCCGCCGCTTCCGGCACGTCCTGGTGGACGAGTACCAGGACACCAACCACGCCCAGTACGCGCTCGTGCGCGAGCTCGTCGGCACCAGCGAGCACCCCGTGGACGTGCCGCCGAGCGAGTACGACATCCCGCCCGCCGAGCTGTGTGTCGTGGGTGACGCCGACCAGTCGATCTACGCCTTCCGCGGCGCCACCATCCGCAACATCCTCCAGTTCGAGGAGGACTACCCGGACGCGACGACGATCCTGCTGGAGCAGAACTACCGCTCGACGCAGACGATCCTGTCCGCCGCCAACGCGGTGATCGAGCGCAATGAGTCGCGTCGGCCCAAGAACCTGTGGACCAACGCGGGTGCGGGGGCGCGGATCACGGGCTATGTCGCGGACACCGAACACGACGAGGCGCAGTTCGTCGCCGACGAGATAGACCGCCTCACGGACGCGGGCGAGGCGAAGGCCGGGGACGTCGCCGTCTTCTACCGGACGAACGCCCAGTCCCGTGTCTTCGAGGAGGTCTTCATCCGCGTCGGCCTGCCCTACAAGGTCGTCGGCGGGGTCCGGTTCTACGAGCGCAAGGAAGTCCGGGATGTACTGGCCTACCTGCGGGTGCTGGCCAACCCCGAGGACTCCGTGCCGCTGCGGCGGATCCTGAACGTGCCCAAGCGGGGCATCGGCGAGCGCGCCGAGGCGATGATCGACGCCCTTGCGCAGCGGGAGAAGATCAGCTTCCCGCAGGCGCTGCGGCGCGTGGACGAGGCGTACGGCATGGCCGCGCGGTCGACCAATGCCGTCAAGCGGTTCAACACGCTGATGGAGGAGCTCCGTACGATCGTCGAGTCCGGCGCGGGACCGGCGACCGTCCTGGAGGCCGTGCTCGAACGCACCGGCTATCTCGCCGAGTTGCAGGCATCGACCGATCCGCAGGACGAGACCCGCATCGAGAACCTTCAGGAACTCGCGGCCGTGGCCCTGGAGTTCGAGCAGGAATCCGGTGAGGAAGAGGCCTCGGGCGGGCTCGCGGACTTCCTGGAGCGGGTCGCGCTCGTCGCCGACTCCGACCAGATCCCGGACGAGGAGGAGGACGGCTCCGGCGTCATCACCCTGATGACCCTGCACACCGCCAAGGGCCTGGAGTTCCCGGTCGTCTTCCTCACCGGCATGGAGGACGGTGTCTTCCCGCACATGCGCGCCCTCGGCCAGACCAAGGAGCTGGAGGAGGAGCGGCGGCTGGCATACGTCGGCATCACGCGCGCACGGGAACGGCTGTATCTGACGCGCTCGTCGATGCGCAGCGCGTGGGGGCAGCCGTCGTACAACCCGCCCTCCCGCTTCCTGGAGGAGATCCCGGCGGCGCACGTGGACTGGAAGCGGACGGGGGCGACCGCGCCCATGTCCTCCGGTCCCGCGGCCGGCGTCGCGGCCTCGCTGTCTTCGTCCCGCTCGCGCTCCTCGGCGTCGGGCGCATCCGGTTTCGCCACGCGCCGTACGTCGGAGAAGCCGGTCGTCCAGCTCGCGGTGGGGGACCGGGTCACGCACGACCAGTTCGGGCTCGGCACCGTGATGGCGGTGAAGGGCACAGGCGCGAACGCCGAGGCGACGATCGACTTCGGGGACACCAAGCCGAAGCGGTTGCTGCTGCGGTATGCGCCGGTGGAGAAGCTCTAGCTTGCCCGTGCAGTGAACCCCCGCTGGAAGGGCGGGGGTTCACAGGGTGAGTCGCGTGCGCTGCCTTACGTCGGGTCCAGGCCGTGGCTGCGCAGCCAGGAGAGCGGGTCTATCGCCGAACCGCCGCCCGGCCGGACCTCGAAGTGCAGGTGCGGGCCGGTGGAGTTGCCGGAGTTGCCGGAGTACGCGATGGGGTCGCCGGCCTTCACCGTCGTACCGGAGGCGACGCGGTAGCTGGAGAGGTGGCAGTACCACGTCTCCGTGCCGTCCTTCGCGGTCACGATCATCATGTTGCCGTAGGCGCTGTTCCACTGCGTGCGGACGGTGCCGTCGGTCGCGGCCATCACCGTCGTGCCGTACGAGACGGGGAAGTCGATCCCGGTGTGCACGGACATCCAGTTGATGCCGGACTGGCCGAAGTAGGCGCTGAGGCCGTGGTTCAGGACCGGAATCGCGAACTTCGGGCGCAGCCGCTCCTTGCGGGCCGCCTCTTCGGCGGCCTTCCGCTTCTCGGCCGCCTGCTGAGCCTTGAGGTCGATGCGTTCCTGCGTACGGCTGGCCCGGTCGGCGAAGTCGTCGGCGCCGGCGGCGAGGGTCTCGAGCTGGGCGTCCAGCTTGTTGTTCGCGGTGGACGGCTTCACGGCCTCGCCGTCCGAGGCCGTCGTCGACGTGTCCTTGTCGCCGGTCAGGGTGCCGACGGAGGCGGCGGCGATCCCCGCGACGCCCATCACACACGCCGAGGGCACGGCGACCGTCAGCAGCGCCGAGCGCTTGGGAGGCGTACGGCGGCGGGAGCGGGACCCGCTGCGGGAGGCGGCTCGCGGGGAGGGGGAGGGGGCCGGGGTGGCCTCTTCCTGGTCGTCCAGGAGCGGGGCCGCTTCGGGGAGTTCACCGGTGGCGCTCAGGTCGGTGTCGCCCTGCGCGGCGTGGTCGTAGCCGGTCGCAGGGTCGTCGTAGCCGGTGGCGGCGTGGTGCTCGATCTGCTCGAAGTGCGCGGTCGCCTGCTGATCGAAGGATTCTGCTGACTGCTCGTACTCTGCGGCCGTCTGCGCGGTGCCGCCGTCGGCGTTCCACTGCGTGGCGTCGTACGTGCCCGTCTCGAAGGTCTGCGTGCCCCATTCCCAGTGCTGGGTCTGGTCGGCCGGGGCGCCGGACTGGTCGGGCTGGACCCAGGCGCTCGCGTCCCACTGCCCGGAGGCGTCGTGGCCGGTGGCCTGGTGCGGGACGAAGGGCAGCTGCTGGTGATCGACTGCCCAGGCGGTGGTGTCGTACGCGCCGGTGTCGTAGGCGGCGTGGTGCTGGGCCGCGTAGGCGTCGTAGTTCAGCGTCTGGTGGCTGCCCGTGGACCACTGCGTGGCGTCGTACGCGCCCGTGCTCTCGCCGGGGAGACAGCCGAACAGGGGGTCCGCGTCGAAGGTCGTGGTGGAGTGGCCGGCGGCGTCGAAACCGGTGGTGCCGTACGTGCCGTACGTGGTGGAGTCACCGTAGTGGGCTTCCTGGGCGCCGTACGACGCGTAGTGCGCCGAGGCGGCATCGGAAGCCGGAGCCGGGGAGGTCATGGTCCCCGACGGGTGACGATCGTTCACCAACTTCTCTCTCGCCTCGACAACAGGGGCTGCCAGAGCAGTGCGGCGACTGTACCCGGCGGTATGCGGGCGCGACAATCTTCGGCAGGTTTCGCGCGCGCAGGAAACGGGCATTCGGCCGTGTTTTGGCGGACTGCGGGCGCGAGTTTGGCCTTGTGTTCGAAGGTTGTTCGATGTCGCTCGGCTGTCCCGAGGCTGTGCGGCGGGTGTGATTCAGGTGTTGAGGCGGATGCGGAAGGTGTCGCTGGGGCAGCGTCGGCGGGGCCGGCGAGGGGTGGCGGTCACGCCACGGTGAGACCGTCGGCCTGGGTGGCGGCTTCCGTTCCTGCCATGGCTGTGTCCAGGGCCTGCCGTATTCCGGTCGCCACGGCGGGGTGCACCGGCAGGGCGAGGTGGCCGATGCCGCTCACGCGGATGTTCTGCGCCATCAGGTCCGGGTGGTCGATGCAGGCCGTCTCCAGCGGATCCATCAGGTGGTCGAGGTCGCTCCAGAAGCTCACGAAGTGCGTACGGCAGCCGGGTGCGGGGCGGGCCAGCTCCTCGAGGACCGCTGAACCGGGGCGCATCTGACGGACGATCGGGTGCGCGTTCGCCAGCGGGACGACACTGGTGCCGGAGTGCGGCGTGCCGAGCGTGACGAGCATGCGGACCCTGAGGTCGCCACCGAGGCACTGCGCGTAGTAACGCGCTATGAGCCCGCCGAGGCTGTGGCCGACGACGTCGACCTGCCGGCTCCCGGTGCGCTCGCAGATCTCCTCTATGTGCCGGCCGAGCAGCTCGGCCGCGGTGCGGATGTCGCAGGTCAGCGGAGAGTAGTTGAGCGACTCGATCTGGTGCCTGCCGTGCTGGGCGAGGCTGCGGCGCAGCAGGACGAAGACCGAGCGGTTGTCTATGAAGCCGTGCAGCAGGACGACCGGCGGGCTGGTCTCCGTCGGCAGCTGGGTGGTGCTCCGGGCCTCCGGGGAGCCCTGCGCGGGCAGCTTGGGGGTGGGCCGGCGTTCCTGGGTGATGCCGGAGGGATAGAGGAGCAGATGTCCGGCGAGGATCGCGATCTCCAGGGCGGTCGCCTTCAGCAGGGCCAGGGAGAGACCGGCGAGCCTGCTTGGGAGCAGGCGCCGGCAGAGCGGGAGAAAGGGGAGTGCTGCCCCGGTGACCTTCATGGCCGACCTCCTTGCGGCACGCAGGAGGACGGCTCCGGCCCCCGTGTGCCCTCGTGGGAAGTCGCGGCGGAGGTGGTCGGCGGGGCTAGCGGAGGGTGTATGGGGCAGGCGAGGCACGTGACGCGAGTCGGCCCGGTCGGCCGTGGTGCGCCGGTGACCCGACGAGGCTCCCTGCCGGTGTGGCGACGAGGCTCCCCGCTGTCGTGCCTTACCTGTCCTACGTGCCCTTCGTACCACCGTCGATGCGCCGCACCACCACGTCTCGCGGCCCTGTGGCGCGGTGGTGCGGCGACCTCGTTGCGGCTCCCGTTGCGCGTGGTCCCGCTGCGACGCGTGTACCGCAGGTGCTGCGGCCCGTGTGCCGCAGTGATGTCGGACGGTGCGCGGCGAACGTGTCCCACCGTGTGATTTCCCCCTCGGTCTGCACCGCGAAACTGCCGGTTGCGGGATGCTGGAGATAACGTTCGTTCACTTCCCCGGGCGGTGTGGCCCGGGCGTCCGTGCCGTGGAGGCGCGTCCGGCGCGGTGAGCGGCGGAAACGCGCGATACGCGCACCATGTATGACATGTGCGCCGTGTGCGGCATAACTCGTATATGGGCAGTACTTGTCGGTACGGATGGATGTAGTCGCTTCATGGAGGCAGTGATGGGTGTGGCAGCCGGTCCGATCCGCGTGGTGGTGGCCAAGCCGGGGCTCGACGGCCACGATCGGGGAGCCAAGGTGATCGCGCGGGCGCTGCGTGACGCCGGTATGGAGGTCATCTACACCGGGCTCCACCAGACACCCGAGCAGATCGTCGACACCGCGATCCAGGAGGACGCCGACGCGATCGGCCTGTCGATCCTCTCCGGAGCCCACAACACCCTTTTCGCCGCGGTGATCGACCTCCTCAAGGAGCGGGACGCGGAGGACATTCTGGTCTTCGGTGGCGGAATCATTCCGGAAGCGGATATTCCGCCGCTGAAGGAGAAGGGCGTCGCCGAGATCTTCACGCCTGGGGCGACGACGCAGGCGATCGTGGACTGGGTGCGGGCGAACGTCCGTCAGCCGGCGGGAGCATAGACCGTCGTGCGGTGCGGGTGGGCCGGGGTGAGCGCCGGCTCCAGCTCCTCGATCATGGCCGCCCGCAACCGCAACGTCGTGACGAGGCGCTGGAAAGCCTCCGCCCAGTACCAGCCTGCTCCCGGTGACGCGTCCTCCGGTTCGTCCGGTACCGCCAGCAGGCCGTCGAGGCGGCCCGCCTCGGCCGGGTCGAGGCAGCGCTCGGCCAGGCCCATCACGCCACTGAAACTCCATGGATAACTCCCCGCGTCCCGCGCGATGTTGAGCGCGTCGACCACCGCGCGCCCGAGCGGCGCCGCCCACGGCACCGCGCACACCCCGAGCAGCTGAAACGCCTCGGACAGACCGTGCGTCCCGATGAACCCGGCGACCCACTCGGCCCGTTCGGCCGAGCCCAGCGTGCCGAGCAGCTTCGCCCGCTCGGCCAGGGACACCGCGCCCGGGCCGCCGGCCTCGGGTGCCGAGGGTGACCCGAGGAGCGCCCGCGCCCACTCGGCGTCCCGCTGCCGTACCGCCGCCCGGCACCAGGCCGCGTGCAGCTCGCTCTGCCAGCCGTCCGCCACCGGAAGCTCCACGATCTCCCGAGGCGTACGCCCCCCGAGCCGCCCCGGCCACGCACCCAGCGGTGCCGACTCCACCAACTGGCCGAACCACCAGGACCGTTCACCCCGCCCTGCCGGAGCCTTGGGCACGACCCCGTCGCGTTCCATGCCCGCATCGCACTCGTGCGGGGCCTCGACACTGATCGTCGGCGTCTGCTGCGTGTGGTCCAGCGCCACGCACGCCCCGGCGCGCGCCGCCATCCGCGCAGCCAGCGCCGAACCCGGCAGCGCCGACAGCAACTCCGCCGCCGTAGCCCGGACATTACGGCTCCGGTCGGCCAGCGCCTGCTCCAGGAACGGCTCGTCCGGCGGACCCAGCCCCGTCCGCAGCGAGTCGAGGAACATCAGCCGGTCCTCGGCCCGCTCCGTCGCCCACGTGGAGGCCAGCAGCTCGCGCGCGGCGGCGGGCTCACGCGCCCGTATCGCGGAGAGCAGCGCGACCCGCTCGGCGAACAACCCCTCCTGCCAAAGCGCTTGAACCCCGGCCGCGTCCTCGAGGTGCGGCAGCGCCGCGCCGCCGCCCGGTGCCGCGCGCAGGGCGAAGCGCCAGTCCGGGTTCAGCCGGGCGAGCCACACCGCCCGTGGGCCCGCGAACGTCAGCGCCGCAGGCCGTAGATCCGTACGCCCCCGCGCCGCGTCCAGCAGCGCGGGAAGCGCCTGAGGGGGTGGCGCGAAACCGCGGTCGTTCGCCGTCGCGAGCCACTGGGGGAGCAGCTCCATGAGGTCCGGTGCCGTGCCTCTGCGGCCGCCACCGGCCGCGCCCGCACGGTCGGCCAGCAGCATCGCCAGCCTGCGGGCCGCTGCCGGGGGCAGCGCGGGACGCGGATCCTCGGGAGCCGGCTGCGGCCGCTGCGCCGCCCGCGCCGGCCGAAGCCCCGCCCGCCGCCGTACGGTCTCCACGGCCGCCGCGTCCAGCAGCGCCGCGGGCGCCTCCCGGCCCGGCTCGCAGCCCGGGGGCGTGCGCCGGTCCGTGCCGAGCAGGGCGGCTGTGACGAGTTCCTCCCAGGTGCTCGGCGTCGGCGAATCCACAGGAACGGAGGGCCTGTTCATGATGGTCCTTCCTCTCTGTCTTCTGTGCCGTCTGTGCCTGCGCCGTCGATGCCGTGTGGGCCTTCTCTGCCTTCTTTGCCTGCTCTGCCTTCGTGCCGGGTGTCGTGGAGTGGGTGAAGGGGTGTCTGGGTCGGGTGGCCGGCGTGACGGATGGGCGTGCCGCCAGGGCGCTGGGCGTCGGGCGGCAGGTGCCGCACGGCTGCCGCGACGATCGTGCCGGTCAGCACAGCTGCACCGCCTCGCCCGCGCCCGCCGGCCAGGCCGTCAACGGGGTGAAGCCGCGGTGGCCGCACTCCCCGAACACCTTGATCGGGGCGCCGCCCGACAGCGCGACCAGGCGCCACAGGCCCGGGCGGGCTCGGGCGGCTGGGGTGAGCGGCAGGGCCGTGTCGGCGTCGGCGTCCGCCAGCTGCCACGAGTCGCCGTCCGGGGCCGGTACGACCCGGTCCAGGGTCACCGGGACGGAGTCCAGCCATGGATCGTCGCGGAGCGCCTCGCCGTAACGGGCCGTGGCCTCGGCCGTCGTCACGCCCGGCGGGCGTATCGCCGACGGAGCGGGCGGTGCGAACTGCTCGCCCAGGGCAGCCCGCAGCTGTCCGGCGCCCGGATACGCCGACACCTCCGCCTCCAGGGTCAGACCGACAGGCAGGGCGAGCTCGGGTGCCCGTCCGGCCGCCCCATAAGAGAGGAGCAGCGCGGTACGGCCCGAGTCGGCGCCGTACAGCCATATCCGGCGCGTCGTCAGTTTCACGTCGGCCGTGTCGTACTGGGCGAGGACCAGCCAGCGGTCCCGCACGGGCGGGCCGTCCGCCGAGGCGGGCAGGCCGATGCGCGAGCGGACCGTGTCCGCGAGGCCGTCGGGCAGCCGCTCGCGGCGCAGCCAGCCCTGGTCGAGGAGGTGGAGAAGGGCGCACTCCTCCAGCAGGCGCACCGGCCAGCCGGGTCCCGATGCCGGGATCGCACCCAGTTCCCGTACCCGGGCGGCCAGTCCGGGCGCCTGGGCGTCGACCATGCGGGCCGCCGTCTCCTCCCACAGGCCGTACCCCGCCTGTTCCGCGCCGGCCAGGCCGCCGCGCAGCAGGTCCGTCAAACGCTGCTCCAGCTCCGTCGCCCCCGCGGTGACCCGCACGGCCCGGCGCTCCGCCCTGCGCCGCGCCGCCTCCGGGTCACCGGTCCCCGACGAGGAACCGGACGCGCCCGCGGTCCGCTTCTCCTCCGCGCGCTGCCTTCTCCCCTTTATCCACTGCTCCGCCCAGTCCGGCGGCGGCCCGGGCGGCACCGCACCCTCTCCGCCCGCCCAGAGCAGCAGCAGCCCGAGGGCGTGCTTGCACGGGAACTTCCGGCTCGGACAACTGCACTTGTACGCGGGGCCGGACGCGTCCGCGATGTCGATGACCGTCTGATACGGCTTGCTGCCACTGCCCTTGCACAGCCCCCACACCGTCCCCTCGTCGGAACTCCCCGCCTCGGACCACGGCCCCGCCGCTCCGAGTTTGCTTCCCGCTTTGCGTGACGCGGCGTCAGGCGCCAGTGCCAGCACCTGGTCCGCGGTCCAGCGCACCCCCTGCTGAGTCATGCCATCGAAGGTAGATCCCACCACTGACAATCGGCCGGGGCGGAGAACCCGCGAGCGGCTCTGCGAGCGCGTTTGCGCAGGTCGGAACGCATTGTCAGTGGCGTGGTGCAACGTGGATGCCAGATCCGAAACGGCGGCTGAACCGGCCGAGCTGGAGGGGGACTTTGCCATGCCTGTGTCCGTAGAACCGACGTCCGTCGAAGCAGGGGAGACGGAGCCGTCCGCGGCGTTGCGACCGCACGCCGAGGACGCCTTCGCCCATGAACTGGCCTCACTGGCCGCGCAGGACGACCGTCCGCGCCCGGCCCGCTGGAAGCTGTCGCCGTGGGCCGTGGCCACGTATCTGCTCGGCGGCACGCTTCCCGACGGGACCGTGATCACGCCGAAGTACGTGGGGCCGCGCCGCATCGTCGAGGTCGCCGTCACCACCCTCGCCACCGACCGGGCCCTGCTCCTGCTCGGCGTGCCCGGGACCGCGAAGACCTGGGTCTCCGAGCACCTGGCCGCCGCCGTCAGCGGCGACTCGACACTGCTGGTGCAGGGCACGGCGGGCACGCCCGAGGAGGCGATCCGGTACGGCTGGAACTACGCGCAGTTGCTCGCGCACGGGCCGAGCCGGGACGCCCTCGTGCCCAGCCCGGTCATGCGGGCCATGGCGGAGGGGATGACCGCCCGGGTCGAGGAGCTGACCCGTATTCCGGCCGACGTTCAGGACACACTGATCACGGTCCTGTCGGAGAAGACACTGCCGATACCGGAGTTGGGGCAGGAGGTGCAGGCCGTCCGTGGCTTCAACCTCATCGCCACGGCCAACGACCGCGACCGCGGCGTCAACGACCTCTCCAGCGCCCTGCGCCGCCGCTTCAACACGGTCGTGCTGCCGCTGCCGGAGAGCGTCGAGGCGGAGGTGGACATCGTCTCCCGGCGGGTCGACCAGATCGGGCGCTCCCTCGACCTGCCGGCCGCGCCCGACGGCATCGACGAGATCCGCCGCGTGGTGACCGTCTTCCGTGAGCTGCGTGACGGGGTGACGTCCGACGGCCGCACCAAGGTGAAGTCGCCGAGCGGCACGCTGTCGACGGCCGAGGCGATCTCCGTAGTCACCAACGGCCTCGCTCTGGCCGCCCACTTCGGCGACGGGGTGCTGCGGCCCGGCGACGTCGCCGCGGGCATCCTCGGCGCCGTCGTCCGCGATCCGGCGGCCGACCGGGTCATCTGGCAGGAGTACCTGGAGGCGGTCGTGCGCGAGCGGGACGGCTGGACGGACTTCTACCGGGCGTGCCGGGAGGTGAGCGCGTGAACGACGACCTGGGGTGGGGCCGTCCCAATGGCGGGTCCAAGACGGGGGGATCCAAGCCGGGCGTGTCCGTGACCGGGCGCCTTACGGGGGCGGTGCCGCGACCTTGAGTGGACGAGGCGGCGTGGGCGGCCGGTGAGCGACGCCAGGGCGGTCCTGGCCGGAGGGCCGGTGCGGGGCATCCGTGGTGGTCCTGACCGGAAGGCCGGTGCGGGGCGTCCGTGGCGCTCGGGACCGGAGGGCCGGTGCGGGGCGTCCGTGGCGCTCGGGACCGGAGGGCTGGTGCTGGCGTCCGGGTCGGGTCGGCGGCGTGAAATTCACGCGCGACCGTGGTGGTCATGACGGGAGTGCCGGTGCGGGGCGTCAGTGGCGGTCTTGACTGGGCCGGCCCGTGAAGGACGTCAACGGACGTTCTGACTGGGGCGGTTCGGTGGACGGGGGCAGGGCGCGGCCAGGTGGTGCGGAGCGGCGTGGGCCGTGGATGCGAAGGCGAGTCGGTAAGCGGCGGGCCGGTGGTGCGGTCTGTGGCCGTGTGGCACTGCGAGGTCGGGCTCGGGAGGGCGTGCGATGAGGACACGTGGTAACCGCGGAGGCGAGGGGGTTCGGTGTGACAGGCGTTGACAGGGCGGGGAGCGGCGACTCGGAGACGGGCGCCCGTCCACTGGGTGATGCACGGGCGCAGGCGGGCGCCTCGGCCGCGCCCGGCCCGATGCCGAAGCCCCCGGGCCCGCTGCTGCTCGGCGTACGGCACCACGGGCCGGGGTCGGCGCGGGCCGTGCGGGCGGCGCTGGACGCGGCCCGGCCGCGCACCGTGCTGATCGAAGGACCGCCCGAGGCCGATGCCCTGATCCAGCTCGCCGCCGACGAGGCCATGCGGCCGCCGGTCGCCCTCCTCGCCCACGCCGTGGACGAGCCCGGACGCTCGGCCTTCTGGCCGCTGGCCGAGTTCTCCCCGGAGTGGGTCGCGATCCGCTGGGCTCTGGAACATGGCGTCCCGGCCCGCTTCATCGATCTGCCGGCCACGCACACGCTGGCGTGGGGAAAGCAGGATGAGGCCGCGCTCGATGCGGAGTCGGGTGACAGGCGCGAGCCGGATGCCGAGGCTCAGCCGGGGGCCGAGGGCGGCGTCCAGGACGGCGAGCCGGCTGACGCCGATGGGGCGGGAGGCCTTGTGCCCGCACCGGGCTCGGCCGAAAGGGACAGGCCGGACGAGAGCGATCCTCGTGCCGACGTCCGGCTCGACCCTCTCGCCGTGCTCGCCGAAACCGCCGGCTACGACGACCCCGAGCGCTGGTGGGAGGACGTCGTCGAGCACCGGGGCGTGGGGGACGGGGATGCGTTCGTGCCGTTTCTCGGGCTCGAGGAGGCCATGGGGGCGTTGCGGGAGGCGTACGGGAGCGGCGGGCATGAGCGGGATCTCGTGCGGGAGGCGTATATGCGGCTCCAGCTTCGGGCCGCTCAGAGGGAGTTCGGCGACGAGGTGGCCGTCGTGTGCGGGGCGTGGCACGTGCCCGCGCTGCGGCAGAAGAGCACCGTGGGCGCCGACAAGGCGCTGCTGAAGGGGCTGCCCAAGGTCAAGGCGGACATGACCTGGGTGCCGTGGACGTATCGCCGGTTGGCCCGGGCCAGCGGATACGGGGCGGGGATCGACTCGCCGGGCTGGTACGGGCACCTCTTCGGCGCGCCGGACCGGCCCATCGAGCGGTGGATGACCAAGGTGGCCGGGTTGCTGCGGGACGAGGACCGGATCGTGTCCTCGGCGCACGTCATCGAGGCGGTACGGCTGGCGGAGACGCTCGCGGCGATGCGTGGGCGCCCGTTGCCCGGGCTGAGCGAGACGACCGACGCGGTGCGGGCGGTGATGTGCGAGGGCTCGGACGTGCCGTTGGCGCTGGTGCAGGACCGGCTCGTGGTGGGGGACGTGCTGGGGGAGGTGCCGCAGTCGGCGCCGGCCGTGCCGTTGCAGCGGGACCTCGACCGGATCCAGCGCCGGCTGCGGCTCAAGCCGGAGGCGCTGGAGCGGGAGCTGGAGCTCGACCTGCGCAAGGAGAACGACGCCGATCGCAGCAGGCTGCTGCACCGGCTGCGGCTGCTCGGCGTGCGGTGGGGGGAGCCGGTCGCGTCGCGGGGCAGTACGGGGACGTTCCGGGAGACGTGGCGGCTGCGGTGGGAGCCCGAGCTGTCCGTGCGGGTCGCGGAGGCCGGGGTGTGGGGGACCACCGTGTTCGCCGCGGCGACCGCCAAGGCGGAGGCGGACGGCGTCGCCGCGCAGAGCCTCGCCGACGTCACCGCACTCGCCGAGCGCTGCCTGCTCGCCGAACTGCCGGACGCGTTGCCCGCGGTGATGCGGATCCTCGCCGACCGGGCCGCCCTCGACGCCGACGTCGGCCACCTCGCCCAGGCCCTGCCCGCACTGGTCCGCTCCCTGCGGTACGGCGACGTACGCGGCACGGACACCGGGGCGCTCGCGGAGGTTGCCGCGGGCCTCGCCGAGCGCATCTTCGTCGGCCTGCCCCCGGCCTGCGCCGCCCTGGACGCGGACGCGGCCGAGGAGATGCGGCGGCATGTGGACGCGGTGCATGGAGCGGTGGGTCTGCTGGGCGACGCGGTGGGGGCGGGGCGGGGTGCCCGGGACGAGGCCGTCGTTGCCGGGGACCGCACTCAAGGGGACCTGCGTCACCGCTGGCATGGCGTGCTCCGGGTGCTGTCCGGGCGGGACACCGTGCCCGGCGCCATCCGGGGGCGCGCCGTGCGGCTGCTCCTGGATGACGGGGAGTTGGTGCAGGACGAGGCGGCGCGGCTGATGGGGCTCGCCCTGTCACCGGGGACGCCGCCGGCGGACGCGGCCGTGTGGATCGAGGGGTTCGTCGGCGGGGGATCCGGCGGCGGGATGCTGCTCGTGCACGACGAGCGGTTGCTCGGGCTGGTCGATGCGTGGCTGACGGGGGTGTCGGCGGAGGCGTTCACGGATGTGCTCCCGCTGCTGAGGCGCACTTTCTCGGCGTATGAGCCGGGGGTGCGGCGGACCCTGGGGGAGCTGGTCCGGCGGGGGCGGGGGCGGGGGCAGCGGGGGAGCGCGGGGGCCGGCGGCGCCGGCATACCCGGCTTCGCCGCCGGGCTCGACGCCGGGCGGGCGGATGCCGTGGTGCCGGTGGTGCGGTTGCTCCTCGGTCTTGAGCAAGGGGAAGGCGACGTCGAGCGCAAGCTCAACGACAACCGCCTGGGCGACAGCAGCCCTGGCCAGAACAACCTTGTGGGGGCGACGGGATGACTACTGACGGAATGAGGGAACCGAGGGCGGGGGCCGCGGCGATGGGAGCCGTCGGGCAACCGCAAGGGTTCCCGGCGCAAGGCAGGCCCACGACGACAACCGTGCCGGTGATCCCGTTGTGGGAGCGGCCTCGTGAGGGAGCGTGCCGATGACGACCGAGGCGATGGATCCGGCGCGGGAGCGGCTGCGGCGGTGGCGGATGGTGCTGGGCGGGGACGACGCCGACGGCACCGGGTGTGCGCTCTCCGGCCGGGACGCCGCGATGGACGGGGCACTGACCGCTCTCTACGGCAAGGGGGGCAAGGCACAGTCGGGGCAGGACCGTTCGGCGGGGCTGGGAGCGTCGGCGCCGGCCGTGGCGCGGTGGCTCGGGGACATCCGGACGTACTTCCCGTCGTCCGTCGTCCAGGTCATGCAGCGGGACGCCATCGACCGGCTCGGTCTGTCCACGCTGCTGCTGGAGCCGGAGATGCTGGAGGCCGTGGAGGCGGACGTGCACCTCGTCGGCACGCTGCTCTCGCTCAACAGGGCGATGCCGGACACCACGAAGGAGACGGCACGGGCCGTCGTGCGCAAGGTCGTCGAGGACCTGGAGAAGCGGCTCGCCACGCGCACCCGGGCCACCCTCACCGGCGCCCTGGACCGCAGCGCCCGCGTCACCCGGCCACGCCACCACGACATCGACTGGAACCGCACGATCGCGGCCAACCTCAAGCACTACCTCCCGGAGTACCGGACGATCGTGCCGGAACGGCTCATCGGGTACGGGCGGGCGTCGCAGTCCGTGAAGAAAGAGGTCGTCCTCTGCATCGACCAGTCGGGGTCGATGGCGGCGTCGGTGGTGTACGCGTCGGTGTTCGGGGCCGTGTTGGCGTCCATGCGGTCCATCAACACGCGGCTCGTGGTCTTCGACACATCCGTCGTCGACCTCACCGACCAACTGGACGATCCGGTCGACGTCCTCTTCGGTACCCAGCTCGGGGGCGGCACGGACATCAACCGGGCGCTCGCGTACTGCCAGTCGCAGATCACCCGGCCCGCCGAGACGGTGGTCGTGCTGATCAGCGACCTGTACGAGGGAGGCATACGGAACGAGATGCTCAAGCGGGTCGCAGCGATGAAGGCGTCCGGGGTGCAGTTCGTTGCGTTGCTCGCCCTGTCGGACGAGGGGGCGCCGGCGTACGACCGGGAACACGCGGCCGCGCTGGCGGCGCTGGGCGCACCGGCCTTCGCCTGTACGCCCGACCTGTTCCCGGAGGTGATGGCGGCGGCGGTCGAGAAGCGGCCGATTCCGGTGCCGGACGCCGCCAGGGGAGACAGATGAGCAGAGAGATCGAGGAGGCGGGGTGAGGAGGGCAATGGCGCGGATCCGCGGGTGATTTGTCGACCTGGTGACGACCGACTTGGCCCAGCAAAACGGACATGAGTACCCATCGGTAACGGGGGGCTTGCGCGACATCGGGAGGGGCGTGCGAGGATCGACGCCTCTTCAGCGGTGCGCCGCGCTCCGCTCGTCCGTACCGCGTCGCGCCGACTCGTTGCTCGTCACGTGTACTTCGTTCCGCCGCACGGGAGGACCCACCTCGCCTTGACCTGGCCAGCCGCCTTGCCGCTAGCCGCTCTGCGCGTCCTGCGCACGGCGGCCGGACGGCGTGCGCTGCAGGTGGGGTTGGTGGTGGGCGGCCTGTTCGCGCTCGGGTTCCTCTGCGGGGAGCGGGCGTATGCGGCGGACGGGGTGCCGTTGGACACGGGCACTTCGTCGGTCGAGCGGTTGGTGACCGACGCGGCCGAGGCCGGCGTGCCGGCCCCCGGCAAGCCCGGCCCGCAAGCCCCGGCCGACCCGGCAACTCCGCAGCTACCGGCCTCCAGCGCGCCGGCCACGCACCCCATCGACGGCACCGACGACGACTCCACCGACAGCGCCTCCGACACGGACAACACCGACGGCAACACCGGGACCAACGACACCGGCAACACCGACGGCAGCGGCGACCAAGTCCTCCGCCCTGTGACCGACCCCGTCACAGGCGGCGTCGGTGAGCGCGTCCTCGAGCCGGTCGGGGACGTCGTCGAGTCGGTGACCGCGGACTTGGCCGAGGCGCCGCCGCTGTCGTCGTTGCCCGCGCTGCCGGTGCTGCCGACGGCGCCGGAGTCGCCGGCCTGGCCGAGCCTGCCGGGGTTCGAGATCCCCGGCCTGCCCGAGGCCCCTGACTTTCCCGGAGCGCCGGCTCTCCCCGGCGTCCCGGCCCAGACCCTGCCCGCGCCCGTCACCTCGACGCCGCGACCGGGATCGGAGGCGCCCGCCGCCGGTGGCGTACGCGACGAGGAGAGCCGTTCGGACACCGCCGCTTCCGGCACCTACGGTCCGCGGTTCGTCGCCGGTGCCGCGGCGGCCGGCACCTCGGCAGCCGGCGACGCACACCGCGTCGCGCGTTCCGGCTACGCCCCCGTCCACCAGGCGCCGGCCGATCACCCGGACGGTGTGCTGGGCAGCCGTTCGGCGGGCGACAACAACACGTCACGGCACGGGGACGCGCATGCCGTCTCGCTGAGCCGACGGGCGCCGTTGCGGCTGGTGCCCGGCGCCGCCGCGCGCACCGTGTCGGACAAGATCCAGGACCGGCACGGGGACATTCCCGTTTCCCCCGCATAGGCCAGTAGGCCGGCCTTCCCCGCCGTAGACCTGCCGCGCGGGGGCGGAAACAGGTCTGCCCGCCCGTCCGGACCCCCCAGTTCCCGGATGTCCCCGACATCCCCCGGACGGAAGCCGCCGGAGCCGTACCCGGTCCCGCTGGTCCCCGACTCCCCGGACCGCGACCGAAACAGGCACCGGAATGTCCCCAAACCGTCCGAAGCCCCGGAGTCTTTCCCAACTCCGTTCCTCCGGGAGCCTTCGGAGCCCCGAGATCTAGGGATCCGACGCACGCATGAACAAGAACATCCGCCGTTCGATCGTCATAGCCGCCGGTGTCACCGGCGCCTGGGCGCTCGGCTCGACCGCCGCCAGCGCGGACGAGTTGCCCGCATCCACCCTCTCCGTACCGGACACGACCACCGACGCGACTGACGCGGCCGACGTCAACGTCACGGCCGACGGCACCGACGCCACGGGCCTGCTCGGCGTGGTCACCGACACCGTCGACGGTGTCGTCTCCGACGTGACGGGCACCGTCTCCGGCATCACCGACGGCGCCGCCGACACGGTCACCGACACGGCCGGCTCGGCTGTCGGCACGGCCAAGACGGCTCCCGTCAGCACCGCCGACCAGGCCCGCCGCTACGTCGACGCCGACCTCACGGTCCCGTCCGCGGCCAAGGCCCCCAAGGCCAAGGGCGCAGCCCAGGTCATCCAGGGCGCCAAGGCCGCCCGCGCGGACAAGGCGGCGCTGAAGGCCGCCGGTCAGGCTCAGGCCAAGGTCTCCGAGGGCGCCGCCGACATCGCAGGCGACGTCAGGGACCAGGACGCCCCGCACCTCCCCCACGCCATCGACTACCTCTTCGGCCCCCTCGCCGCCTTCGCCCCCGAGCTGGAGCAGGCGCTCGCCGCCGCCCAGACGAAGCTCCAGGGCACCCAGGCGGCGGCGCGTTCGCAGGCGCAGGGCGTCGAGGGCGCCGTCCGGACGAAGGCGCAGTACGCCGTCGCGGGCGCGGGCCGCACCGGAGTGGGCGCGCAGGACGTCGCCCACGCCGCCGTCAGCCACGTGCAGGCCACGGCCACCGGCACGGCAGCCGACGCGCGGTCCACCGCCACCGGCAAGGCCACCTCGGCCACGTCGGCCGCCGAGGCCTCCGTCTCCGCCGTCCCCAGCCACGTCACCGGCACCGTCGGCGGCGTCAAGCAGAAGGTCGTCGGCACGGTCAGCACCGTCCCCGGCACCGTCACCCCGGTCGTCGAGCAGACCGCCGACGCGGTCGTCCCGCCGATCGTCACCGAGGCCGTGGGCGGTGTGGTGCCCGTCGCGGGGCACGCCGTCGCGGGCGTCGTCCCGGCCGCCCAGCACGCCGTCGCCGGTGTCGCCCCCGCCGCCACGCACGCCGTGGCCGGGGTGACCCCGGTCGCCGGAAACGCGGTGGACGGCGTCCAGCCCGTGGCCGGCGGCGCGGTGGCCGGTGTGCAGCCGGTCGTCGGCCAGGCTGTGGACGGCGTCGTTCCGGTCGCCCAGAGCGCCGTGGCCGGGGTCGCCCGGACCGCCGGTCACACCGTCGACGCCGCGACGGCGCTGGCGTACGGCGTCGTGAACGACGTCCAGCCCGTGGCCGCCCACGCCGTCGCGGGCGTCCAGCCGGTCGCGGCGGGTGCCGTCCAGGGGGTCCAGCCGGTCGTCGCCGGGGTCGTCCAGGGCGTGCAGCCGGTGGCCCACGGCGCGGTCGGCGACGTCCAGGACTTCGCCTACGGCACCGTCGCCGACGTCCGGCCCATCGCCTCCGGCGCCGTCGCCGACGTGCAGCCGGTCGCGCAGGGCGTCGCCGCGGACGTACCGCCGTACGCCACCGGTCTGGTCGGCCAGGTCGCCGCGGACGGCACGGGCACGGTCCTGCCGCCCGTCGCCGGCACCGCCGTGCACGGTGTCGTGCCGGTCGCCGGGCAGGCCGTCGCGGACGCGGGTGCGCTGACGTACGGCGTGACCGGCGACGTGCGGCCCTTCGCGGGCGGCGTCGTCGGTGAGGTCGACCCCTTCGTGCACGGGGTGGCCGGACCGGCCGTCTCCTTCGCCGAGGGTGCCGCCGCTCACGTGCAGCCGTTCGCGTACGGCGTCACCGGCACCGTGCACCCCGTCGTCGACACGGTCGTGGACGCCGTCCAGCCGGTCGTGCAGGGCGTCGGCGGCAGCGCCACGACGCTGGCGTACGGCGTCGTCGGTGATGTGCAGCCCTTCGCGGGCGGCGTCGTCGGCGAGGTCGACCCCTTCGCCCACGGCGTCGCGGGCCAGGTCGCGCCCTTCGCCGAGGACCTGACCGGCACGGTCCAGTACTCGGCCGACCCGCTGGCCGGCAACGCGGTCGGCGGCGTGCACGGGGTCGCCCGGTCGGTCACGCCGGGTTACGCGCAGGACCTCCACCAGGGCGGCACGTACCACCTCTGACCGCAGCACCCCGCGTCGTACGGCTGCCTCCGGCGGAGCCACGTACGACGCACCCGCCGCCACGGCGGGCGCACAGCGGACGCAGGACCACTCGCATCCGCGACCGCGGACGCACGTACCACCGCATCCGCGACCGCGGACGCACGCACCACCGCATCCGCGCCCCCGCGCCCGCCGCGGCGACCGACCGACTCCGCGGGGCAGACGCCCCGGACGGCCGAAAGCCGTCGGCCGTTCCGACCGGAACCCCGCGGAAGGGCCGGGTGATCCCCATTGGGGTGGGGATCGCCCGCCCAAAGCCCACAGGGGCGGCCCATTCGTGCCCCTTCGGGCTGCTCAGAGGACCTCACCGGGTCAACCCCAACCCGGTGAGGTCCTTCCGCGTTGTGGTCCGGCGTGTTCCCGATTCCTCACAGTCGGCACGCCGTGCCAGAGATCTTTGCTGATCGCGGCATCATGTGACAGGTATCACCGCTCAGGTGTGACCCTCGATTTAGGGGCCTCCTGCAAGCAGCGATAACCTGCGAGACGGACATGCCGCGCGCTCGGACACCGTGTGCGCCTCCCTTGTGACACAGGCGGACCGTCACGTTGCCCTTCGCGGCACGCCCACGCATCCAACGAACCGCGAGATCACTGATAGGGACGGAAGCGCGTGGACCTGTTCGAGTACCAGGCGAGGGACCTCTTCGCCAAGCACGATGTACCGGTGCTGGCCGGTGAAGTCATCGACACGCCTGAGGCGGCCCGCGCAGCCACCGAGCGTCTCGGTGGCAAGTCCGTCGTCAAGGCCCAGGTGAAGGTCGGCGGCCGCGGCAAGGCCGGCGGCGTCAAGCTCGCCGCGACCGCGGACGAGGCCGTCGCCCGGGCGACCGACATCCTCGGCATGGACATCAAGGGCCACACGGTCCACAAGGTGATGATCGCCGAGACGGCCCCGGAGATCCTGGAGGAGTACTACGTCTCCTTCCTCCTCGACCGTGCCAACCGCACCTTCCTCTCCATCGCCTCCGTCGAGGGCGGCATGGAGATCGAGGAGGTGGCGGCCACCCGTCCGGAGGCCGTCGCCAAGATCGCGATCGACGCCATCGACGGCGTGGACGAGGCCAAGGCCCAGGAGATCGTCGCTGCGGCGAAGTTCCCGGCCGAGGTCGCCGACAAGGTCGCCAACGTCCTGATCAAGCTGTGGGACACCTTCATCAAGTCGGACGCCCTCCTCGTCGAGGTCAACCCGCTCGCGAAGGTCGCCTCCGGCGAGGTCATCGCGCTCGACGGCAAGGTGTCGCTCGACGAGAACGCCGAGTTCCGTCACCCCGAGTACGAAGAGCTGCACGACAAGGACGCGGCCAACCCGCTCGAGGCCGCCGCCAAGGCCAAGGGCCTCAACTACGTCAAGCTCGAGGGCGAGGTCGGCATCATCGGCAACGGCGCCGGTCTCGTCATGAGCACCCTGGACGTCGTCGCGTACGCCGGTGAGAACCACGGTGGCGTCAAGCCCGCCAACTTCCTGGACATCGGCGGTGGCGCCTCCGCCCAGGTCATGGCCAACGGCCTCGAGATCATCCTCGGCGACCCGGACGTCAAGTCCGTCTTCGTCAACGTCTTCGGTGGCATCACCGCCTGTGACGAGGTCGCCAACGGCATCGTCCAGGCCCTGAAGCTCCTCGAGGACCGCGGCGAGAACGTCACCAAGCCGCTCGTCGTCCGTCTCGACGGCAACAACGCCGAGCTCGGCCGGCAGATCCTCACCGACGCCAACCACCCGCTGGTCCAGCGCGTCGACACCATGGACGGCGCGGCCGACAAGGCCGCCGAGCTGGCCCACGCCGCCAAGTAAGCACTCAGGACGAGGACACAACACACCATGGCTATCTGGCTCGACAAGGACAGCAAGGTCATCGTCCAGGGCATGACCGGTGCCACGGGCATGAAGCACACCAAGCTCATGCTGGGCGACGGCACCAACGTCGTGGGCGGCGTGAACCCGCGCAAGGCGGGCACCACCGTGGACTTCGACGGCACCGAGGTTCCGGTCTACGGCACCGTCAAGGAGGCCATCGAGGCCACCGGCGCCAACGTCTCCGTCATCTTCGTGCCGGAGAAGTTCACCAAGGACGCGGTCGTCGAGGCCATCGACGCCGAGATCCCGCTGGCCGTCGTGATCACCGAGGGCATCGCGGTGCACGACACCGCCTCCTTCTGGGCGTACGCCGGCAAGAAGGGCAACAAGACCCGCATCATCGGCCCGAACTGCCCCGGCATCATCACCCCGGGTCAGTCGAACGTCGGCATCATCCCGGGCGACATCACCAAGCCGGGCCGTATCGGCCTGGTCTCGAAGTCCGGCACGCTGACGTACCAGATGATGTACGAGCTGCGTGACATCGGCTTCTCCACGGCCGTCGGCATCGGTGGTGACCCGATCATCGGCACCACGCACATCGACGCCCTCGCCGCGTTCCAGGCCGACCCCGACACCGACCTGATCGTGATGATCGGTGAGATCGGTGGCGACGCCGAGGAGCGGGCCGCGGCCTTCATCAAGGACAACGTGACCAAGCCGGTCGTCGGCTACGTCGCGGGCTTCACGGCGCCGGAGGGCAAGACCATGGGTCACGCCGGCGCCATCGTCTCCGGTTCGTCGGGCACGGCCCAGGCGAAGAAGGAGGCGCTGGAGGCGGCCGGCGTCAAGGTCGGCAAGACGCCGACGGAGACGGCGAAGCTGGCGCGCGAGATTCTCGGCGGCTGAGGGTAGTTACGGCTGTCAGCTGAACGTTGGTGGGCCCGTTCCCCGGGGTGGGGGCGGGCCCACGGCGTTGTCGCCGGCCGCGCACCGCGACGGGCCCGCGGTCGGGAGACGGCCGTAGCTGCAACGGCGGAGTGCCGCACCTCTCATCTGGTCTCCGGTACAAGCCTCACTGGGCCGCTTGCCGCAGCCTTCCGCAACTTCTCCCGCAGTTTCACCTCCCTCTCCGACAACGGCCCCGGCGCCACCTTCGGCGGTACGCCGAGCACCGTCTGCCCCGGGGACACGGGGGGTTCGTACCGGGTCGGAGCCGTTCGCAGCGTGAGCGCCGTCGTGCCGATGAGGGCCACCGTGAACGCGATCGCCGCCCGGGTCCAGAAACGGGCCCGGCGTTCGCTGCTGTCACGCACCGTCGGCGGCTTGGCCGCGCGCAAGCGCTCCGCGGAGGCCAGTTCGGCCAGACGGCGGTGGAGGTCGGTGGGGTCGGACAGGGCCGGGAGACGGTCGGCGACAGCGGCGCGGGCGTGCAGCAGGCGCATCGCGGTCGCCGGAGTGCTCGCCTCCGACTCCGCTGCCGTCTCGGGCAGGTCGAGGCCCACACCGTCGTAGAGGAGAAGCGCGCGGCGCTGTGGCGGCGTGAGGTTGAGGAGTACGTCCAGCAGCGCGCGGTCGGACGCGTCGGCGGGCGGGGGTTCGGGGTGCCGGTAGCGGGGGCGGAACCGGTGCCAGGGGGAGAGGGCGAAGTCGTACGCCGTCGCCCGCACCCAGCCCGCCGGGTCCCGGTCGCAGGCCACCTCCGGCCAACGCTGCCAGGCGAGTTGGAAGGCCCGCTCGACCGACTCACGCGCGAGTTCCCGGCGCCCGGTGAGCAGGTAGGTCTGCCGTACGAGGGCGGGGGCGCAGAAGGCGTAGAGCGCGTCGAAGGCCTGGGCGGGGGTGAGGGGACGCGTCGACTGCTGACGTCGTGTCACTTCGGCGTCGATCACCCCGTCCTGAGCCGCCGTCTGCGATGCGAGCGACCTGAGCAGTTGGGCGTAGGCCTCCTTCCTGAGGCCGCGTGGTGTCGTACGGCCGTTCTCCCAAGCGTGTACCGTCTCGCGGCTGACGCCCACCTGTGCCGCGACCTGAGCCTGCGTCAATGAAGCGGCCTCACGCAGGTGTCGGCGCTCCTCGGGCGGGGGGAGCGGGGTTGCAGGGGTCTGCGTCACCGGGCGCCCTTCCGTGTGAAAAGGTACATAAACATATATTGAGCGACACATCGGAGGTTCGCCTGTTACGACGGGAAAGCGCGTGTCGTTGGGAGCATGGCGGGCGTGATCGAAACGACCGCTCGTCGAACGTCCTCGTTCTCCTCGCACACGCGCAGGCACGGCCGAACGCCCGGGCTGGCCGCCAGTCTCATGGCCGGTGCGGTGGCGGCGGGGCTGGGGCTGGGTGTGTTCGCGGTGCTGGTGATGGTGCTGTGGGTCAGTTCGCCGTATCCGGACAGTGGGCCGGGCAGTGCGTTGCAGATCGCCGCCGTGCTGTGGCTGCTGGCGCACGGCGCAGAACTGGTCCGCGTCGACACGCTCTCCGGCGTCCCCGCGCCGGTCGGTGTCACGCCGTTGCTGCTGTTCGTGCTGCCGGTGCTGCTGGTGCACCGGGCGGCGCGGGACACGGCGGCGGACGGGGGTGAGGGGGCGCCGCTCGTGCCGGGGCGTACGGCGTGGGCGGGCGTCGTGCTCGGGTACCTCGGGGTCGGTGCGGCGGCCGCGGTGTACGCCGCGCGGGGGGATCTGCGGCCGGCGTGGTGGTGGGCCGGAGTGTGGGTGCCGGTGGTCGTGATCGTGGCGGCGGGAGTGGGGGTGTGGACGGGGTGCGGTCGGCCGCCCGAGGTGGTGGAGCGGGTGCTGGTCGCATTGCCGAGGAGGGTGCGGCGGCTGGTGCCCGGCGTGACGGCGCGGGCCCGGCTCGGAGTCGCCGGGCGGGCCGCGGGCGCCGGGGTCGCGGTGCTCGTCGGGGGTGGGGCGGTGCTGGTGGGCGGGTCGCTGGTGTGGCACGGGGCCGCGGCGCGGGCGTCCTTTCTGCAGCTGACGGAGGGCTGGTCGGGGCGGTTCGCGGTGCTGCTGCTGTGTGCGGCGCTCGTGCCGAACGCGGCGGTGTGGGCGGCGTCGTATGCCCTTGGGCCGGGGTTCGTGCTCGGGGCGGGGCATGTGGTGGGGCCGGTGTCCTCGGCGCCCGCGCCGTTGCTGCCGCCGTTTCCGTTGCTGGAGGCGGTGCCGGGGGCGGGGGTTGGGGGGCCGGTGCAGTGGGGGGTTGGGGCGGTGCCGGTTGTGGCCGGCGTGGTGGTGGGGTGGTTTGTGGCGCGGGTGGCGGTTTGTGGTGGGGATGGTCTGGTGGCTCGGGCGGGCGGTTGGGGCGATGGGTGGCAGGCTTCGGGGCAGGCTGGGGCGGGGTTTCGGACCAGGGGTGGGCAGGGGGCCGAGGAGACGCGGTCCAGGAGTGGGGGAGTGACTGAGGGAGTGCGGACCAAGGATGGGCGGGGGGCCGAGGAGGGGTGGACCAAGGGCGGGCGAGCGTCTGCGGCGGACGGGTCTCGGGCCGGGCGCGTGCAAGCGCAAGCTCCTGTTGTGGTCTGGTCGAGCGGGCGCACCGCAGGGGTTGCGGCGCAGGCTGCCGTGCTCTGCGGGGCGGTGTTCGCTGTGGTGGCCGCGCTGTCGGGTGGGCCGCTGGGGGTGGGGGTGCTGGCGCAGTTCGGGCCGGTGTGGTGGCAGGTGGGGACGGCGACGCTGGGGTGGGTTCTGGTGACGGCGGTGCCGGTGGCTGTGGTGGTGCGGGCGTGGCGGTGCCGGGCGGGGCGGGGTGTGGCGGAGGGGGTCGTGAGCGAGGCGCAGGGGGCGGGGATCGGGATCGGTAGGCCTCGGGTGGGGGTGACCGGGGGGAGCGGCTCGGGTGTGGGGGCTGCCGGGGCGGGTGCTGGTTCGGGTGTCGACGGCTCGGGTGCTGTCCGTGGGCGGCGGTTGCGGGAGCGGTTGCCGTTGGTGGGCCGGTGGTGGTCGCGGGGGGCGGAGTCGGAGGTGGGTGAGGGGGCGGCTGCGGAATCGGGGTCGGGGCGCATGGTTTACGACCAGGACGCGCCGTACGCGGTGTCGGGGCAGGAGCAGGCTGTGCCGCTTCAGGGGCGTGACGATCTGGATGCTCGGGTCGCGGAGGGTGACTCCGAGGCTTTGAACGAGGCTCGCGACGAGGAAATCCCGTACGTGGAGTACGACCACGACACCACCTTCGAGCCGTACGGCTTTCCGTCCAGCGAGCCGCCGGCTGGGCCGCCGCCCTCGCCCTCGTCCGCGCCGTCACCATCGGCGTCGCCCTGGCACGATGACGCCTCCCGTGCGGCGCGTTGGGCAGCGATGAAAGAGGTGTCGGAGCCGTCGGAGGTCCTTGAGGACTCGGAGTCGTCGGGCGCGGCCATCGTGGACGCGGATTCAGTGGGTGCCGTTGCGGACTCGGATGCGGCCGGCGCCCTTGAGGAGCCGGATTCCCCCGACGACGGCTCTGAGGACACGGCATCGCAGCCGTGACCGGCCGGAGGCCCAGGGCGGAGCCGCCGATGGATTCCTCGCCCCCGCCGCCCCTACCCGTCCCATCCCCCAGGGGCTCCGCCCCTTCGACCCCGGTCCCTGGGGGCTGCCGCCCCCAGACCCCCGCATCGGCCCTGAAGGGGCCTTGTCCTCAAACGCCGGACGGGCTGAGAGATGCGGGCCGGCGCTGGGACGTGACCGTCGGTGCCGTGAGGTGAAGCCCGGTGGTCGAGAGGAGGCCGCCCCTCTGCGGGTGGGTGGGGGTTGTTAGGGACGGCTCTGCGCGGCCTCGACCCCCGGACCTGACGGGCTGAATGACGCGGACCGGCGCCGAGAACGGAGCCGCCGCCTCCTCGTCAGACCCCGCTACTCAACCCGCGTTCCCCAAAACCCCCCGCAACTCCTCGGGCAGAAGCTCATTGCACGACTGCTTGGCCTCGTTGGTCAGCGCGTCACTCGTGCAGGTGTAGTAGTCGCTGTACACCACCTGCGCCGTGAACCCGGCAGCCACCACCGCGAGCGCGAGGGACGCCGTGACGAGCCCGCTCACTGCTGCCGTGGTCTGGGGGCGGCCCGTGTGCTGGGGGGCCGGGGTGTTCGGGTCGGGGGTGCGGGGCTTGGTGCGGAGGCTGGTGATGCCCCAGTAGAGGGCCAGCGCGCCCAGCAGCAGGGCCACGTACGGCCAGCTGAAGAGGGCGAAGAAGAAGGCCCACATGCCGGACAGCAGGGCGTAGCGCGCGCGGCGCTGGGCGGGGTCGGTGGGATCCCAGCGCAGGCCCGTGCCGGGTCCGCCTCCGCCGGGGCCGTCCTGGCCGCCGCGGGGGCGGTCGCCGAAGCCGCCCGGGGAGCGGCCCGGCTGGCGGTCGCTCCACTGGCTGCCCCAGGGCGAGTGGCCGCCGCCCTCGCCCGATCCCTGCGAGCCGTCCTCGCCCGTGGGGCGCCGCGGCTGCCACGGACGGTCCGGTGTGCCCTCCGGCGGCGGTGCGAAGGGGTTGTCCTCCCGCGCCCGGCCGCCACGGCCCGGCCGGCCGTCCTGAGCCCGGCCGCCACGCCCGTCGTCGTCCTGTCCTTGGCCGCCACGGCCCGATCCGCCCTGAGCCCGGCCACCATGACCCCGGTCGTCCTGAGTCCGGCCACCGCGGCCCCGGTCGTCCTGAGCCCGCTCGTTGCCGTGCTCGCCGCCCGAGGGTGCGTCGGGCGGTGAGGCGGGGCGCTCGCGCAGCAGCATGCCGCTGTGCTCCCTCCCCTGCACCGGCTGCGGGGGGAGCATGTGGAGTCGCAGACTGCGGTCCGGCATCAAGTGAGCGTCTTCCCCTTGTGGATACGGCTGGATACGGCTGACACGGCTGTGGGGCCGGCCGGCTACGACAGTCGGCCACGGCTGTCTCGCGTGGAGCTGTCACTTCGTGAACGCACCGCACACCGACCGCGTTCCCGAGCCCGCTCCCCGCAGACGCTACCTTCCGGCCGTGCCCCCGTCCCACGGGGGCCGCCCGGTGTGCCGGTATCGTTGCTGACGGTCGGCTGCTTCGTAGACTTCCCCGTATCGCGGGGCGCGATGCATTCGTATGAACGTACAGGCCGTCTGCGGGCAAGGCGCAGACCGTCGACGTCCCTACCCGCCGGCCGCACGAAGAACGCACCCCCGAGAAAGGGCCCCACCGTGGCCGCCAAGCCCGTGGCCGAGCGTCCCAGGCGCCTCGTCGTGCTGGTCTCCGGATCCGGCACCAATCTGCAGGCGCTCCTCGACGAGATCGCCGCCGTCGGCCCCGAGGCGTACGGCGCCGAGATCGTCGCCGTCGGCGCCGACCGGGAGAACATCGAGGGGCTGGCGCGGGCCGAGCGCGCCGGGCTGCCGACCTTCGTGCGGAAGGTCAAGGACTACGGCAGCCGGGAGGAATGGGACGCCGCCCTCGCCGAGGCCGTCGCGGCCCACGAGCCCGACCTCGTCGTCTCCGCCGGGTTCATGAAGATCGTGGGGAAGGAATTCCTGGCCCGGTTCGGCGGACGGTTCGTCAATACCCATCCCGCCCTTCTCCCCAGTTTTCCCGGCGCCCACGGCGTGCGTGACGCTCTCGCGTACGGCGCCAAGGTCACCGGCTGCACCGTCCACTTCGTCGACGACGGCGTCGACACCGGACCGATCATCGCTCAGGGCGTGGTCGAGGTCCGGGACGAGGACGACGAGAGCGCTCTGCACGAGCGCATCAAGGAAGTCGAGCGAAGGCTGCTCGTCGAGGTCGTGGGGCGGCTCGCCCGCAACGGCTATCGCATTGAGGGACGAAAGGTAGTTATCCAGTGACCGCCACCGCCGAGAGCAACAAGCGGGCCATCCGTCGCGCGCTCGTCAGCGTCTACGACAAAACCGGCCTCGAAGACCTCGCGCGCGGGCTGCACGAGGCGGGCGTGGAGCTTGTCTCCACCGGGTCCACCGCGGGCCGTATCGCCGCCGCGGGCGTCCCCGTCACCAAGGTCGAGGAGCTCACCGGCTTCCCCGAGTGCCTGGACGGCCGCGTCAAGACGCTGCACCCGCGCGTGCACGCGGGCATCCTCGCCGACCTGCGCCTGGAGGACCACCAGCGGCAGCTGCAGGAGCTGGGGGTCGAGCCGTTCGACCTCGTCGTCGTCAACCTCTACCCGTTCCGGGAGACCGTCGCGTCCGGCGCCTCTCCCGACGAGTGCGTCGAGCAGATCGACATCGGCGGTCCGTCGATGGTGCGCGCCGCCGCCAAGAACCACCCCTCCGTCGCCGTCGTCACCAGCCCCGCCCGTTACGCCGACGTGCTGGCGGCCGTACAGAACGGCGGCTTCGACCTCGCCACCCGCAAGCGGCTCGCGGCCGAGGCCTTCCAGCACACGGCCGCGTACGACGTGGCCGTCGCGAGCTGGTTCGCCTCCTCCTACGCCCCCGTCGACGAGTCGCAGTTCCCCGACTTCCTCGGCGCCACCTGGGAGCGCGAGAACACCCTCCGGTACGGCGAGAACCCCCACCAGCCCGCCGCCCTCTACGTCGACGGCAGTGGCGGCGGCCTCGCCAAGGCCGAGCAGATGCACGGCAAGGAGATGTCGTACAACAACTACACGGACACGGACGCCGCCCGCCGTGCCGCGTATGACCACGCCGAACCCTGCGTCGCGATCATCAAGCACGCCAACCCGTGCGGCATCGCGGTCGGCGCGGACGTCGCCGAGGCGCACCGCAAGGCACACGCCTGTGACCCGCTGTCGGCGTTCGGCGGTGTGATCGCCGTCAACCGGCCGGTCAGCAAGGAGATGGCCGAGCAGGTCGCCGAGATCTTCACCGAGGTCATCGTCGCGCCCGACTACGAGGACGGCGCGCTGGAGGCTCTCACCAAGAAGAAGAACATCCGCGTCCTGCGCTGCCCCGAGGGCCCCGGCAACCCCGTCGAGGTCAAGCCCGTCGACGGTGGCGTCCTCCTCCAGGTCACCGACCGCCTCCAGGCCGACGGCGACGACCCCGCCAACTGGACCCTCGCCACGGGCGAGGCGCTGTCCGCCGAGGAACTCGCGGAACTCGCCTTCGCCTGGAAGGCCTGTCGGGCCGTCAAGTCCAACGCCATCCTGCTCGCCAAGGACGGTGCCTCGGTCGGCGTCGGCATGGGGCAGGTCAACCGGGTCGACTCCGCGAAGCTGGCGGTGGAGCGCGCCGGTGCCGAGCGCGCCCAGGGCTCGTACGCCGCCTCGGACGCCTTCTTCCCCTTCCCGGACGGCCTGGAGATCCTCACCGCGGCCGGCGTCAAGGCAGTGGTCCAGCCCGGCGGTTCGGTCCGCGACGAGCTGGTGGTCGAGGCCGCGAAGAAGGCGGGCGTGACGATGTACTTCACGGGCACGCGGCACTTCTTCCACTGATTCCGCAGGCGGAACGACACCCTGGCGGCGCTACGTCGAACTGCGCAGCGCCGCCCAGGTGTTGGGGCCCACCTGGCCGTCCACCTCAAGCCCCTTGGCGCCCTGGAACTGCTTGACCGCGGACTCGGTGTCCCGGCCGAACTCGCCGTCCACGCCCGCGCTGCCCACGCTGTAGCCGCGCTTGGTGAGCATGCACTGCACCTGGACGACGCGTTGGCCCTTGTCGCCGTAGTCGGTGAGCTCGGTGCCGGAGTAGTACGTGCACTGGGAGATCCAGGGCGGAGTGGCGGGGGTCGTGGCCGTCTTGGTGGGGGTGGCGGCCGGGGTGCTGCCGTCACTGCCGCTTCCGTTGCCGTCGGACGGGGCGGAGGTTTCGTCGGCGGGAGTCGCCTGCGTTCCGCCCGCTGCGCCGGCAGAGGCGCTCGGGCTCTTCGACGCCTCGATCCTCTCCGCACCCGGCGTTGCCTTGTCCTTCCCCTTTTCCTTGGCGCCGGAGGGCGACGCGGAAGAACTGGTGAGGGAAGAGGCCTGCGCGTCGTCGGCCGTGGCGCCGCCGGTTGCCGTCGGGGCCGCCGAGGCCGTCTCGTCGAAGGACGGGCGCGTGAGGAAGAAGGCGCCCGCGGCCACGGCGCACACGGCGAGGCCCGCGGCCACGGCCAGGTACGTCTTCCGCTTCCTCCGGCTGCCCCCGCCCTCGGGAACCGGGGTCTGCACGGGGGTGGCGTACTGAGCAGGCGGCATCGGCGGCGTAGCAGGCCCGAAGGGGAGGCCGGGGGCGCGGGACGCCGCGGGCTCCGTCGGCGCACGCAGCTGGACCGTCTCCTGGACGGAGACCTGTTCCAGTACGTCGCACGCCTGCCGTCGGGCGAGCAGCCGGGCGTCCAGCGGCTCGTGCCAGGAGGCCGCGCGGCCGTGACCGGCGGCCGTGGCGGCGTCGAGGAGCTGCCGCGGGGTGGGGCGCCCGGCGGGGTCCTTGGCGAGGCAGGCGGACAGCAGGGCGGCGAGCGCGGGGTCCACGCCGGAGAGGTCGGTCATGATCTCCGGCTTGGGCTCCTCGAACGCGACCCGGTGCATCACGTCGACGCCCGTACCGTCCCCGAAGGGGGCGTGCCCGGTGGCCGCGTAGATCAGGCTCCCGGCGAGCGAGAAGACGTCGGAGGCGGTGTCGCAGGTGCCCTCGCGCAGATACTCGGGCGCCATGAAGGCGGGCGTGCCGACGCGGCTGCCCGTCGAGGTGATCGCGCTGCTGTCGGCGAGCTGCGCGATGCCGAAGTCGATGACGTACGCACCCTGCAGGGACAGGATCACGTTGGACGGCTTGAGATCCCGGTGTACGACACCGGCGGCGGCCAGCGCCGACAGGGCCTGCCCGAGCTCCGCCACCAGCCGCCACACCCCGGCCGCCCCGAGCGTGCCGCACTCGCGGACGGCGTCGGCGAGGTTGAGGCCGGGCAGGTACTGCGTCGCCATCCACAGCAGCGAGTCGTCGAACCCGGTGCCGAGCAGGCCCGGCGTGCGCGGCGTGTGCACCTGGGCGTGCACGGCCGCCTCCCGCTCGAAACGCCGCCGGAACCGGGGGTCCTCGGCGTACTCCGGGCGGATCACCTTGACGGCGGCGAGGCCGGGGGCGTTGTCGGCGGGGCGTGCGAGGTAGACGTGGCCCATGCCGCCGCTGCCGAGCAGCCCGAGGGGCACGTAGGGGCCGATCCGCGCCGGGTCCGTGGACCGCAACGGGCTCGCCCCTGCCTGCCGCAGTGCGGCGTCCCCGGACGCCGGAACGTCCGGCGGCGTCGGCTGTTGGTCTGACATGGGTCCCCCGGTGTGCTGCCTTCTCACAACGTGCGCTCGTGTCACGCCAGTTGCGCAAGAGGCTACCGCCCCGGGCGAACGTGGGTGCGGCCTCCGGCCCTCCCCCGAGGGGACCGGAGGCCGCGCCCGTGTCAGCGGCGTCGGTCAGCAGGTGCGCAGACCCGGGATCGCCCCGTAGTTCACGCCGCCGGACACCTTGTTGGCGGGGAACCAGCCCCAGCCGCCGTTGCTGACGTTGGTGTCGGCCTGGGTCCACAGCCACCAGTCGTTGCGGGCGTCGCCGACCGGCGGGTTCTCCTGGCCCGGGAACTTCTTCTGGCAGACGAACCAGTTGTCGCCCGCGTTCAGCCAGCCCGCGACGTTGCCGTTGAACATCACGTTGCCGCCCTGGTAGTTGTGGCAGTAGCGGGAGTTGTTCGGCCCGCTGCCCCAGCAGCCGTTCGGTGCCGCGGACGCGCCCGTCGGCGTGAGGGCGACCGCCCCCGTGGCGAGTACGGCCGCCGCACCCAGCGAGGCGAGCATGCGCTTCATGGTCGGTGTCCTTCCGGTCTTGCCACCCCCGTTGGTGGACACGACCACGGTGACGCCGACGCCCCCCGCGCGGTACCTCGGACCTCTCAGGGTCACTTCTTGCCGGGCGGCGTGTACTCCTTGAGGTAGTGGGCGACGCGGGCGGCGTAGTCGCGGTACTTCGGGGGAACCCCGCCCGCGTTGTTCACCACCTTGGTCGACGTCCGGTACGCGGCCGCCAGCAGCACCTGACGGTCGCCGGACAAGCCCTTCCGATGGAGGAGCGGTTCCATGTAGCAGAGGTAGCGGCCCACGGCCGGGATGGACTCGGCCGGCGTGAGGGGAGGCTTGGGGGTCTCCTCCGCCGGGACGCCGTCCGCGCGGATCCACCAGCGCAGCAGGCTCGGCGTCCAGCGCGCGATGCCGTACTCGCCCTCCTCGCCCACGGACGGGTCGGTGAGGTCGGGGTCGAAGTTGCTCTCCGCCTTCAGCAGGGCCGCGATCAACGCCGGGGTGACCTCCGGCCGCACGCAGTCGTGGGCGGCGTCGACGATCAGCCTGCGGTAGGCCACCGGGACGCCCTTGTCGGTACGGAGTTCGGAGGCGCCGTAGGTGGCGGCCGTGACCTTCGTGGTCCCGGCGGACGAGGGCGCGCCCGCGCTTCCGTCCGTGCCGTTGTCCACCCAGGCGCTGACGCCGTAGCCGAGCGCCGCCACCGCCACCACGGCGGTCGCGGCGGCCAGCGTCGTCGTACGGCCGGAGCGGCGGCGCGGGAGGAGGGCCCGCGGCAGGCGCGGCGAGCGGGCGGTGCCGGCCGCGGCCTCCACGCGGCGCAGCAGCTCCTGGGTGCCGATCCGGTCGGCGTGCGTACGGGTCAGACAGTCCCGCACGATCTCCCGCCAGGCGTCCGGGAGTTCGGGCGACAGCCGCAGGTCGTCGGTGCCGCGGGCGTAGGCGGCGGCCGCGTCGCGGCGGGCCGTCGGGGTGGCGCCGGGCAACGGGAAGGAACCGGTCAGGAGGAGATGCGCCAGCACACCGAAGGCCCAGACGTCCGCCGAGGGGCGGATACGGCGGCCCCGCTCACCGATCTCCGACCAGAGCAGCTCCGGCGGCGTGTAGTCGGGCGTCGAGAAGGCGGGCGTGTACGCGTGCGTGCCCTCCAGCTCCGCCGCCATGTTGAAGTCGGCGAGCCGGGCCGAACCGTCCCGCATCAGCAGCACGTTGGCCGGTTTCAGATCCCCGTGCACCCAGCCGGCGTGGTGCAGCTGCGCCAGCCCCTCACAGATCTGCGCGAGCAGGGCGGGACCGGCGGCGGGCCGGGGCTGGGCGGCGAGCAGCGCGGACAGGGAGCCCTCCGCCTTCTCCAGTACGAGGACGGTGGCGCCGTCGAGGGCGGGGCTCGCCGGGTCGTCGACGGTGAGGGTGCCGTACATCCGGATCAGCCGCGGCTGCTTCAGCCTGCGGTGCAACTCGACCTCGCGGTCGACGAGTTCGCGCAGGTGGGTGAGTTGGCGGGGGGTGCCGGTGCCGGTGGGCAGGAACTTCAGGGCCGCCGTACGCGGCAGGTCCTGCGAGCCGTCCGTACGCCTCCCCTCGTACACACTCCCGAACGCCCCCGTGGCGATCGGCTCCCGCACCTCCCACCCGCCCACCCGGTACCCCTTCGGCACCGGCACGGCGTACGGCTCGGTCACCGGGCCGGCCGGCCGGACGCCGGGGCGGAGGGAGACGGCTCGCTCAGCACGACGAGATCGTCCTCCCGTACGAGATCGAAGCGCAGGGCCAGCGAGACCAGGGACTCCTTCTTGCCGTTGAGCCGCGGTCCCGTGTCGGCTGTCTCCGGGCCGGGTTTCAGGCGCAGCTTCACGGCGAGGTAGTCGATGTTCCACTGCACGGACGTGCGCGAGGCGGCGGGCCAGGTAGGGCGCAGGCGGTCCACGACCTGGTCGACCGTGGGCAGCGGGGCGTGCGGCTCGCCGCGCAGGCGGGGTTCGCACAGGGCGGCCAGGACCGCGAAGTAGCGCTTCGTACGGTCGACCGAGAAGGCGGGCGCGGTGGTGGCACCGTCCAGTCCGCCCTCGGCGGTGAGGTAGTCGTGGCGCGGCGCCCACACCTCGATCGGCAGCAGATCACCGGCCGCCGGCAGCACGATCCGCGAGAACTCGAAGGGGATCGGCGCGTCCAGCCGCCCCGGCCCGACCTTGATGTGCTCGCCCGCGCCCTCCGGGTTCTCCACGACGTACGTCTGTTCCCGGCTGAGGTTGCTCAGTATCCAGAAGGCGCCCTGCGCGGTGATCTCACCCGCTCTGCGGGAGACCCCCTCGTGCGCGATCGCGAGGCCGTTGTCGGAAACGGAACGCCCGAAGCCGAGCCGCTCGCCGGGCGCCAGCCGGATCTGGGTGGGCCGGTTCTCGTCCTCCGTGGTCGGCGGAGGTACCACGATGATGCTGTACAAGGTGCGTCTCCCCGTGCCTGACGGCTACCCAGGTCAGAGTAGGGCGACGCAGCGGGGCCGTGTCCCCCTCGTACGGGTGAGACACGGCCCTCGGCTGCTATTTGGCGCGAACTGAGCCCCCGCTGGGGGCGTTCCTCAGTAGCGCGGGCGGTTGAACCAGGCGGACGCCTGGCTGTTGACCATCGAGGCGAGGATGATGCCGGCGATGGCGAGGGAGATCAGCCCACCGAAGGTGGCGGAACCGGTCCCTCCGGCCACGATGTTGTAGATGCTGCCGAGGATCATCAGCGACGCGTACACGATCGTCGTGATGCGGATGCCGCTGCCGCCGTTCTTGAACTTGACGCCCAGGAAGATGGACAGCGCGCCCATGCCCACCAGGAGGGCCGCCATCAGGAAGCCGAGACCGGCCAGGGCGTCGGTGGAGTCACCCGAGCCGACGCCGTTGGACACGTCCTGCATGGCGCCGACGGCGATGCCGGCGATGAGGCCGAACAGGATGTCGAAGCCGGCGAGGATGAAGAGGAAGACACGCGCGGTCTTCATCAGGCCCGGCATCTCCATCGGCATCATGTTGCCGCCCGGGTAGCCGGGGTAGGCCGGCTGGCCCTGCGGGTAGCCGTAGGCGGGCGGCTGCTGGGGAGCGCCCTGCGGGTAGCCGTAGCCGGGCTGGGGCTGGCCCTGGGGCGGCTGCGGCGGGTAGCCGGGCTGGCCCTGGGGCGCCTGGGGCGGCGGGCCGTAAGGGTTGTTCGGGTCGCCGAAACTCATGGCGGTCTTTCCTCCGTTGTCCGAGTGCGGGGACGCGCGGCACGGTTCGGAGGAAGGTCTTCTATGCGGTTTGTCCCCCCGGTACTGCCCGCGGCACTGCCGTCACATCGTTCTTTAGTCTGCTCTTACTTGTCCAGCCGCATTCCCTATGTGTTGTGCAAGTGCAACATCGCTGATCATGAGGGGATACGGGGGGAGATACGGCGGCCGAGGTCACGGCAGGCGCCGCCGAGGGCCGCAGGAGACCCGGATTGGAACCCGGAGGGCGTCATCCGGGAGGATGGGAGCCATGACCGCCCAGATTCTCGATGGCAAGGCCACCGCAGCCGCGATCAAGTCCGATCTGACCGCCCGCGTGGCGGCGCTGAAGGAGAAGGGCGTCACGCCCGGCCTCGGCACCATCCTCGTCGGGGACGACCCCGGCAGCCAGAAGTACGTCGCCGGCAAGCACCGCGACTGCGCCCAGGTCGGCATCGCCTCCATCCAGCGCGAACTGCCCGGCACGGCGACCCAGGAGGAGATCGAGGCGGTCGTCCGCGAACTGAACGAGGACCCGGCCTGCACCGGCTACATCGTCCAGCTCCCGCTGCCCAAGGGCATCGACGAGAACCGGATCCTGGAGCTCATGGACCCGGACAAGGACGCCGACGGACTGCACCCCATGAACCTCGGCCGTCTGGTGCTCAACGAGCCCGCCCCGCTGCCCTGCACCCCGAACGGCGTCCTCACCCTCCTGCGCCGGTACGGCGTCGAGATCAAGGGCGCCGAGGTCGTGGTCGTCGGCCGCGGTGTCACCATCGGCCGCCCGATGCCGCTGCTGCTGACCCGGCGCAGTGAGAACGCGACCGTGACCCAGTGCCACACCGGGACGCGCGACCTGTCGGCGCACCTGCGGCGCGCGGACATCATCGTCGCGGCCGCGGGCTCCGCCCATCTGATCCGCCCCGAGGACGTGAAGCCGGGCGCGGCCGTCCTCGACGTCGGTGTCTCGCGCGGCGCCGAGGGCAAGATCGTGGGCGACGTCCACCCCGGTGTCGCCGAGGTGGCCGGCTGGATCTCCCCGAACCCCGGTGGCGTGGGTCCGATGACCCGGGCGCAGCTGCTGGTCAACGTGGTCGAGGCGGCGGAGCGCAGTGTCGGCTGAGAAGGCCGCCGGCAGGGCGGAGAACACTGCCGAGGCGGAGGAGATCGAGGTCCGCGACCCGGTGAGCGCGCCGGACGCGGAGGGCAGGCCCCGGCGCACCACCCGCCGCTTCCCGCTGTTCACACGGGACACCGCCCGCCCCGAGGGCGGCGGCCGGGCCGCGGGCGGTGACGCGCCCGCGCCCGCCCGGCAGTGGCCCGTCCTCCTCGTCCTCGGCCTGGTCGGCATCGGCCTGCTGATCACCGCGCTCGACGTCTTCCGCGCCGGCACGCTGGTGATCGGCGGCGCCCTGCTGGCCGGCGCGGCGCTGCGGTGGCTCCTGCCCAGCGTCGGGATGCTCGCCGTACGGTCGCGCTTCACGGACATAGTGACGTACGGCGTGCTGGGCCTCGTGATCGTGCTGCTGGCGCTGATGGCGCAGCCGGATCCGCTGCTGAAGATCCCGTTCCTGAAGGACGCGCTGCACTTCACCGTGGACAGCTGACGCCCTGATCGAAAACGGCGGCCCGTCCTCTCCCCCGAGGAAGGACGGGCCGCCGTCTGCGTCAACCCTCGGGCACGGTGAAGGAGCTGTTCAACGCCTGTCAGCGCGCTGTGGCACGGAGGTGACCGTTCCGCTACGTGGGTCCGCCGGGGCGGTCGAGAACCTCCGTCGGGCCCCTCGGGAACCTCCCTCGACAACCTCCGTCGGGAACCGATGAGCGGTCCCGTGTCGTCACCTGATCGGATCTGGTTCGGAGGTGAGCGATGGGTGCCTGGCAGCCGCTGCCCGACGATCTGCCGCCGGAGGTGCGGCACTTCGTGGAGCAGTTGCGGCAGCTCAAGGACCGCACGGGCCTGAGCCTGGTCGCGCTGGGCGCGCGCACGGCGTACAGCAAGTCCTCCTGGCAGCGTTACCTCAACGCCACCCAGCCCCCGCCCCGGCAGGCGGTCGTCGCGCTGTGCCGGGTCGCCGGGGTCGGGAAGGAGGAGGCGGAGCGCTTCGGGGTGCGATGGGAACTGGCGGTGCAGGCATGGCCGAAGCCGGCGGCGTCGGCGCAGGCGCCGGTGAACCCGGACGGTACCGGCGAGAGCCGGGGCGCTCACGAGGCACGCGAGGAGCACGAGGAGTACGAGGACGATCCCACCCTCCCCTGGTGGGACGCGCCGCCGCAGGAGCCGGAGGCGCCGTCGCGCCGGTTGCTGGTGGTCGCGGTCGCGCTGGTCGTGGTGCTGGTGCTGACGGGACTGATCGGGACTGTCGCGCTGGGGTGAGCCAGGCGAGACTGCCGTGCCGGACTTGCCCGGATAGATCGCCCGTGACGCAGGTAATCGCTTATGTGCGTTCTGTGTGTCGATGTGTTGACAAGTTCGCGGATTTGCAAGGAAGTCGTCCAACAAGCGGGCTAGCGTGGTCGATCGGGACGGTCCGGGGCGTCCCGTGTGTTCTGTAAGGGCTTACTGCCAGGGTTGCGTCGGCCGGCGAGGGGAGCCGGTGGAACACTGGACGCGACTCGGTGGGCGTGCGACGGTGCATGCCCACGGTCCCGACGCTCCCGTGCGCCCCCACCCCGGGAACTGAGATCCTTACTGGGCGCATCCCTGTGGGTAGCCAGAACGGGGACTCGGCAGAGGGCACCACGCGCGGGGGAACGCGAGAAACACCAGCACGAACCGGGGGGAAGAGGGGGGAAGCAATGCCTCGTTGGAGGGCCTTGCCGGATGAACTGGATCCGCAGGTCAGGGAGTTCGCGAGCCAGCTGCGGCGGCTCGTGGACCGCAGCGGTCTGAGCATCGCGGCGCTGGCCGACCGCACGGGATACAGCAAGACGTCCTGGGAGCGGTATCTGAACGGGCGGCTGCTCGCACCCAAGGGCGCGATCGTGGCGCTCGCGGAGGTCACCGGGACCAATCCGATCCACCTGACGACGATGTGGGAGCTCGCCGAACGGGCGTGGAGCCGTTCGGAGATGCGCCACGACATGACCATGGAGGCCATCCGCATCTCCCAGGCGCGGGCCGCGCTGAGCGAGTTCGGGGCGCCGCCGGCGAACGCCAAGGGGAGCGGGAAGGCGGGCAGGACCGCGCGCAGAAGCGGCAGCGCGACGGCGGCGCCGACGCCTGGCGTGGCCGGGCCGGCGGGCGTGGCCCCGACGGTGCCGCCTGCCGTGCCGGTGCAGCCTACGGCGCCGGAGGTGCGGGACTCGGCGGTTCGGGATTCCTCGGTGCAGGACTCCGTGGTGCGGGACTCCGCGGCGCGGGGTTCGGCGGGGAGTGACGTCCGGGAGGGCGGTTCCTCGGGGAGTTCCGGGGGCAACTCGTGGGGGGTCGCGGGCTATCGGGGTCCGTCGCCGTCGGGTGGTCGTACCGCGAGGTCGGGGGCGGCGCCCTCGGCGGCGTCCGGGGCGCCCGAGGTGTCGGGAGCGTCCGCGTCCGGCGCGTCCGGCGTGGCCTCCGGGTGGTCTCCCGGGGCGCCCAATCCGTACGGAGAGCCTCCGCAGGGGCCGCGTCCCGGACGCCGGTCCTCCGGTGGCGGTGGCGGTGGCAAGCGGCGGCTGACGATGTTCCTCGCGGGCGTCGTCGGTGTGCTGGTCGTGATCGCGGCGGTGTTCTACCTCACCGACGGCGGCAGCGGGAAGAAGGGCGAGGACGCCGCCAAGTCGCCCTCGCCGTCCGCGACCACCGACGCCGATCTGCCGGCCGGGGTGAAGTGCAGCGGTGACTCCTGCACCGGCAAGGACGCGGAGAGCATGGGCTGCAGCGGGGACCTGGTGACCACCGCCAAGACCGCGACCGTCGGCACGGCCGTGGTCGAGGTGCGCTACAGCGAGACGTGCGGCGCGGCGTGGGGGCGGATCACGGGGGCCACGCAGGGGGACGAGGTGGTCGTGTCGGTCGGCAAGACGAAGCAGACCGGGACGATCACTGTCGCCGGGGACACGATCGCCTACACGCCGATGGTGGCCGTGAAGGACGCGGGCGAGGCGACGGCTTGCGCGACGCTGGCGGCGGGGCAGGAGGGGTGTACGCCGTAGGGGGCGGCGGGAGGGGGTTGCCCACCCGCCCACCCGTCTCGGTCCCTCGAGAGGCTGGGCTCGAAAAGCCCTGGGGCTCCGGCCCAGGCCCCGCCGATGCTTTGCACCCGCCGCGGCGGCTTGACGCCGACTGTGCGACCAACGGCCGTCATGGGCTGGTCGCGCAGTTCCCCGCGCCCCTGTCGGGGCGCTGCCGGACCGCCTCCTTCAGCGCACCCGGCGCCCGAGTCCCGAGTCAACCGTCCCTGCCCTCGACGTCGGCCAGTTGTGGCCAGAGCGTCGGGCGTTCGAGGACGAGCACAGTCATCCCTGACCCCACGCAGCGCAGGCTGGCAACTTTCAGCCCGTCCGTCGTTCGAGGACAAGGCCGCACCATCCCGAACCCCCACCCACCCGCAGGGGGGTCTGCCGCACAGGACCGGCGCTCACTTCCCAGCGCCGGACTGCATCATCCAGCCCGTCCGGCGTTTGAGGACGAGACCCTTTCAGGGCCGAAGCGGGGGTCTGGGGGCGGCAGCCCCAGGACCGGGGTCGAAGGGGCGGAGCCCCTGGAGGATGGGACGGGTAGGGGCGGCGGGGGCGGAAAAAAGAATTCGGTCGGGCAGGAATGGGCGGCGGCAAAGTGGGCACGCGCACCGTACCCCCACGGGAGTCCGGCAATCGGTACCCCCACCCGGCGGCCGCCCAAGTCCCCCTCTCCCGGACAGGGCGGCCGCCCCCCCTTTTTTTGCAACGCGCCTGCCCCCCTCTTGCAACGCGCCCGGCCCCCCTTTGGCCATGCGCCCGCCCCCTTTGGCCACGCGCCCGCGCCCCTTTGACCCCAGTGATCGTCTTTCTGTGGGACGGGCCACACGGACCCGGCCGTGCGAGATCCCGGATGCGCGATAGCCTGACGGGTGGATCTCTTGACGCCAAGAGATCGATCATCTCGTCCCGCACCCCGGGGCAGGGACGCCCCATCGCCAGCTGTCATACGGAGAACGCCATGACCCGCACTCCCGTGAACGTCACCGTCACCGGCGCGGCCGGCCAGATCGGCTACGCCCTGCTCTTCCGCATCGCCTCCGGCCAGCTGCTGGGCGCGGATGTTCCGGTCAAGCTGCGTCTGCTCGAGATCACCCCGGCCCTCAAGGCCGCCGAGGGCACCGCCATGGAGCTCGACGACTGCGCGTTCCCGCTCCTCCAGGGCATCGACATCACCGACGACCCGAACGTCGCCTTCGACGGCGCCAACGTCGCCCTCCTCGTCGGCGCCCGCCCCCGCACCAAGGGCATGGAGCGCGGCGACCTCCTCGAGGCCAACGGCGGCATCTTCAAGCCGCAGGGCCAGGCCATCAACGCCCACGCCGCGGACGACATCAAGGTCCTCGTCGTCGGCAACCCGGCCAACACCAACGCCCTCATCGCGCAGGCCGCCGCGCCCGACGTACCGGCCGAGCGCTTCACCGCGATGACCCGCCTCGACCACAACCGCGCGCTGACCCAGCTCGCGAAGAAGACGGGCTCGACCGTCTCCGACATCAAGCGGCTCACCATCTGGGGCAACCACTCCGCCACCCAGTACCCGGACATCTTCCACGCCACCGTCGCCGGCAAGAACGCCGCCGAGGTCGTCAACGACGAGAAGTGGCTGGCCGAGGACTTCATCCCGACCGTCGCCAAGCGCGGCGCGGCGATCATCGAGGCCCGTGGCGCCTCCTCCGCGGCCTCCGCCGCCAACGCCGCCATCGACCACGTGTACAGCTGGGTCAACGGCACCGCCGACGGCGACTGGGTCTCCATGGGTATCCCGTCCGACGGGTCCTACGGCGTTCCCGAGGGCCTTATCTCCTCCTTCCCCGTCACCACCAAGGACGGCAAGTACGAGATCGTCCAGGGCCTGGAGATCAACGAGTTCTCCCGCGCCCGTATCGACGCCTCCGTCAAGGAGCTCGAGGAGGAGCGCGAGGCCGTTCGCTCCCTCGGTCTCATCTGAGTCCGGTATCCGAGTTCTGTCACGAACTTGCGCGGGCCCCGTTCCGGTTTCTTCCGGGACGGGGCCCGCGGCCGTTTTCGCCGCTAGCGTCGGAAGTGGTAACCATCAGGTGATTCGGGGGACTTGCCATGAGCGGGTGGGACGGCAAACACGAGCCGAGCGAGGAGAGAGGCCAGGCCGCCTGGGCCGCGGGGGAGCCCGAACAGGAGCCGGTCACCCCGCCCGCGTGGGCCTCGGCCCGGACGCAGACCTTCTGGACGCCCCCGCACCCGTCGGTCCCCGTTCCCGTTCTCACCCCCACCCCGCCCTCGCCCGCGCCTCCCCGCGCCCGCCGCCTCCTGCTCGTCCTGGCCGCCGCGGCCGTCTTCGGCGCAGGCGTCGGCACCGGCGTCTGGTACCTGATCCGCGACGACTCCACCGCCACCGGGGCGGCGACCCCGGTGCCGAGCGTCGCCGTCACCACCCCGTCGGCATCCACCCTGACCTCTCCCTCCGCGACACCCTCGCCGTCCGTGGGCTACCGCCGCGCCCAGGACCCCGTCGGCTACACCCTCCACGTCCCCGAGGGCTGGCTCCGCAGCCAGAAGGAGGGGGAGAAGGCCCCGGTGGTCCACTACGACTCCCCGGACGACGGCCGCGGCCTGCAGATCTTCGCCCTCGCGGAGGACACCCCGGCCGAGTCCCTGGGCCTCGCCGAGAACGACCCCGGCTACGGCTTCGCGCACCAGCCCGGCTACCAGGCCCTGGACCGGGCCTCGTCCGCCACCTGGTCCGAGCTCACGTACCGCTACGTCGACGAGGACAAGGGCCCGCGCCAGGTCGTCGACCACCGCTTCGAGGCCGCCGACGGCACGCTCTTCGCGATCCGCTCCAGCGGCCCGGAGGACCTGGACCCGGACCTGGTCCGCGCGCCGCTCGACATGGCGCTCGACTCCTTCTGCCCGCAGGGCGGTTCGTGCCCCTGAGGGCGCGGAGGCGACGTCACGCCGCGGGCTCCTTCGCACGGCTCGGCACGGCCGCCGTACGCGAAGCGCCGCTTCCTCCTCGGTGGCCGGCCACCACCGCGACCGTTGCCGTCAGCACCAGCAGGGCGACGACGCGCAGGGCCGGGCCCATCCCGTGCGGGAAGTCGGTGTGGGTGGACAGGACCGTGCCGGTGGCGGCGACGCCCAGGGCCGCGCCGATCTCGCGGGCCGAGGTGCCGAGGCCGGAGCCCAGGCCCGTCCGGTGGGCGGGGAGGGACGTGATGACGCCGAGGGTCAGGGCGGGCATGGCCAGGCCGGTGCCGGCGGAGATGACGAGCAGCCAGCAGGCGTACGCCGGGTAGGGCGTGCCGGCGTCCGCCGTGGACGCCCCGAGCAGGCCGAGTCCGATGAGGGCGAGGCCGCTTCCGATCACCGCACGGGGGTACGCCGTCCAGCGCGCGGCGAGCTTCGGCATCAGCGCCATGCCGACGATGAGCGGGACGATCGCGACGCCGGTGAGAGCGGGGCCGTAGCCCTTCACGCCTTGCAGATACTGCGAGTTGACGTAGAAGAGGGAGAACAGGCCGAAGAAGCCCGTCGCCAGGCCGAGGGTGGTGGCGCGCAGGCGGGGCGCGGTGAACACGCGCGGGTCGAAGAGCGGGGTGCGAGAGCGGAGCGCGTGCAGCGTGAAGAGGGCGATCAGGACGGCGCCGGCCGCGAAGACCGTCAGGATGCGTGGCGAACTCCAGCCGTAGGCCGGGCCTTCGATGATGCCGAAGAGGACGGCGACCAGGCCCGCGGTGAGCAGGAGCGTGCCCAGGGGGTCGGGGTGGTTGTGCGGGGCGCGCTCCGTGCGCGGGGTCGTGATCGCCACGGCGAGGGCGAGGAGCGCTGCCACAGGGACCATCAGTGCGAACAGCGCGCGCCAGGACAGGAACTGGCCGATCAGGCCCCCGCCCAGATTGCCCGCGAGGCCGCCGAGGCCGATCGCGAGCGTCCAGGAGGCCATGGCCTGTGCCCGGCGTTCGGGACCCGCCAGCCGCAGCAGGATCGAGGTGGTTGTGGGTGTGATCAGCGCGGCGCCCGCGCCGGAGATGCCACGGCCCGCGATCAGCAGCGCCGGATCCGGTGCGAGCGCGCTCGTGGCGGCGCCCGCGGCGAACAGGGCGAGGCCGGTGAGCAAGGCCCCTTTGCGGCCGAGCCGGTCGCCCAACGCGCCGGCCGGGATGAGGAGTCCGGCGAAGACGATGACGTAGGCGTCGACCGTCCACAGGATTTCGGTGTGGGTGGGATGCAGGCTCGACGAACTCAGTTGCGGGATCAGGAGGTTGATGGCGGCGACCATGCTCTGGGCGACCAGGACGCAGGCGCACAGAGTCAGCAGCGTCGACCGTTTCAGGGCGTGCGAGGGCAAGGCTCCTCCCGGGAGCTCGGTGTGGTGTGGGATGCCCTGTCACCGTAGGCTCGGGGTCCACCTGCACTCCAGTGCAACCTTTGCAAGGGATCGATGCGCGTGACGCAATCCGCGAGCCCGGGGAATCCGGGGAGCCCGGCCGACCTGCATCCGGCGAACCTGGACCTGAATCTGCTGGTCGCCCTGGACGTGCTGCTGGAGGAGCAGAGCGTGGGCGGCGCCGCCCGGCGGCTGCATCTGTCCGAGCCGGCCATGAGCCGCACGCTGGGCCGGGTCCGCAAGGCGCTCGGCGACCCCGTCCTGGTGCGGGCCGGGCGGCGGATGGTGCCGACGCCGCACGCGCTCGCCGTGCGGGCCGAGGTGAGCGCGGTGGTGGAGCGGGCGCGCGCGTTGTTCGCGCCGGCCGGGGACGTGGACGTGCGGACGGTGCGGCGCACGCTGACGATCGTCGGTCATGACGCCATCGCCGCCGCCTGCGGACCGGCGCTCTACACCCGCGCCGCCGAGGAGGCGCCCGGCATCCGCCTCAGGTTCCTCGCCGAGAGCCATGTGGACACGCCGTTCCTGCGCGAGGGCACGGCGGATCTGGAGGTCGGGGTCGTCGACACGGTGGCGCCCGAGGTGCATGTGGAGCCGCTGTGCGAGGACCGGATGCTGGGTGTCGTACGGGCCGGACATCCGCTGCTGGAGGGCGAGTTGACGCCCGAGCGGTTCGCTGCGGAGGCGGACCACCTCATCGTCTCGCGGCGCGGGAGGCTGCACGGTCCGGTCGACGCCCGGCTCGCCGAACTCGGGCTGCGGCGTCGGGTGGTGGGAGCGGTCGGCACCTTCCCTGCCTCGCTGTTCGTCATCCGGGACACCGACCTCGTGGGGCTGATCAGCTCCTGGTGTCTGCCGCTCGCCTCGGCATTGGGGCTGGTCACCTTCGACGTACCGCTGCGGCTGCCGCCGCTCAGGCTGGGGCTGGCGTGGCATCCCCGGCACGACGCCGACCCCGCGCACGCCTGGCTGCGCTCAGCGGTGCGGGGCGTGGTGGCCGAGTGGTCAGTCGGTGGAGGTGGACGTGGAGGTGGCGCTGTCGTCTAGGCGCTTCTCGAACCAGTGGCCGCCGTACACGTCGTCGTTGTAGGCCGGGATCTCGGTGTAGCCGCACGCCCGGTACATCGCCTGCGCCTCGGTGAGCACGGCGTGTGTGTCGAGGCGTACGACGGTCAAGTGCCGTGCGGCCGCCTCCTGTTCGAGCGCGGTGAGCAGACGGCGGGCGAGGCCGAGGCGGCGGGCGTCGGGGTGTACCCAGACGTGGCGGATCTCGCCGGTGCCGGGTGCCAGGCGCCGCAGCGCCCCGCAGCCCACGGGGCGGCCCTCCTCATGGGCGACGAAGAACGCGCCGGCGTCGCCGGACACCTCCTCCGGCCGTACGAGCCAGGCCTTGTCGTACCCCTCGGGGAACCGCTCGTCGATGTCGGCCGCGTACGCGTCGAGGCAGGCCCGGGCGTCCGGTGCGGCGCCGTCGACCAGGTCGACGCTGATGCCCGCGAGGCGCAGGAGGCGCTGGGTGGTGGCCATGGCCTCGGTCAGTTCGGTGCGCTGAGGTTCGCTGAGACCTTCGAGCAGCCCGGCGACGACAGCGCCCGCCCGCCGGTTCTGCTCCTTCACCTCCACCCGCCCGGCCGGGGTCAACTCGATCATCCGCAGCCGGTTGTCCCGCGGGTGCGCGCTCAGCCGGACCATGCCCTGGGCCTCCAGCGCCTTCGCCATCCGGCTCAGATACCCGGCGTCCAGGCCGAGCCGGCTCCTGAGCTCCCGCAGGGACGCGCCGGCCGGGAAGCCGGAGATCTCGAAGAGCAGCCGGGCCTCGCCGAGCGGGCGGTCCTGGCCGAGGTAGTGGTCGTCCAGTACGCCGATGCGGCGGGTGAAGTAACGGTTGAAGCGGCGGAAGGCCGTCACATGCTCCGTTGATACTGGCTCCATATTTCTTTGACTTTAGTCAAAGGTCGGGCCACCGTCTATGGATTCCTTTTTGTCGCTTTTGTCCTTATGTTCAGTGACCCGGCGCACTTTCGGTCACGGATCGCGCATGCATCCGAGGGCGGGGGGCAGGCGCACTCGGTCCCCGTGTGTGACACCCGTGTGACACAGGGGCTCTGAACAGGAACGGAAGGCAACACCGATCATGGCGGAAAGTACCGAACTCGCGGCGCGCAACACCATCCACGTGGGAGGGGAGTGGCGTGCGGCCGTCTCCGGCGCGACGCGCGACATCCTCGACCCCGCGGACGCGACGCCGTTCGCCGTGGTCGCGGAGGGTGACGAGAAGGACACCGATCTGGCGGTCGCGGCCGCTCACCGTGCCTTCGACGCAGGCCAGGGCGAGTGGCCGCGTACGCCTGTCGCCGAGCGTGCCGCCCTGCTGCGCCGCGTCGCCGACCTGCTCGTGCGCGACCGCGAGAAGCTCGGCCTGCTGGAGAGCCGCGACGCCGGCAAGACCGTCGAAGAGGGCCGGGTCGACATCGACTGCGTCGCCGACGCCTTTCGCTACTTCGCCGAGCTCGTCGCCGCCGAGGCCCCGGGCCGCGTCGTCGACGCGGGCTCGTCCGACATCCACAGCGTGGTCGTCCACGAGCCGGTCGGCGTGTGCGCGCTGATCACGCCCTGGAACTACCCCCTCCTCCAGGCCAGCTGGAAGATCGCGCCCGCGCTCGCCGCCGGGAACACCTTCGTCGTCAAGCCGAGCGAGATCACGCCGATGACGACCATCGCGCTCATCGAGCTGCTGGTCGAGGCCGGGCTGCCCGCCGGGGTCGCGGGCATCGTCACCGGGCCCGGCCACACCGTCGGCGCCCGTCTCGCCGAGCACCCCGACGTCGACCTCGTCTCCTTCACCGGCGGCCTCATCAGCGGCACCAAGGTGGCCCAGGCCGCGGCGCCCACCGTCAAGAAGGTCGCCCTCGAACTCGGCGGCAAGAACCCCAACGTCGTCTTCGCCGACGCCTGCGCCACCGACGAGGCCTTCGACACCGCCGTCGACCAGGCCCTCAACGCCGCCTTCATCCACAGCGGCCAGGTCTGCTCGGCGGGCGCCCGCCTCATCGTCGAGGAGTCGGTGCGGGACCGTTTCGTCGCCGAGCTCGCCCGCCGGGCCCAGAAGATCCGCCTCGGCCGTGGCACCGCCGACGGCGTCGAGTGCGGCCCGCTCGTCTCCGAGCAGCAGCGCGCCAAGGTCGAGGGGTACGTCGACTCCGCGCTCAAGGAGGGCGCGGTGCTGCGCTCCGGCGGAAAGCGGCCCGAGCCGTCCGCCGAGCGGCCGGTGAACGGCTACTTCTACGAGCCGACCGTCCTCGACCACTGCCACCGCGAGATGAAGGTCGTACGGGAGGAGGTCTTCGGGCCGGTCCTCACCGTCGAGACCTTCCGCACCGAGGACGAGGCGATCGCCCTCGCCAACGACACCGAGTACGGCCTCGCGGGCGCGGTCTGGACCGCCGACGCGGGGCGGGCCCGCCGGGTCGCCGGCCGGCTGCGGCACGGCACCGTGTGGATCAACGACTTCCACCCCTACCTGCCGCAGGCGGAGTGGGGCGGCTTCGGCAAGAGCGGAGTGGGCCGGGAGTTGGGGCCCGCGGGGCTCGCCGAGTACCGCGAGACCAAGCACGTCTATCAGAACCTGGCGCCAAAGCCTGTCCGGTGGTTCACCGGCTGATCCCGGGCACCGCAGCCAACCAAGGGGCGCGGGGAACTGCGCGACCAGCCACAAGAGACCCGCGCCCGAAAGACCACAGGCCCCCCACGGCGCCAAATCCCTGGAGTACCACCCCATGTCCAAGAACCCTCACGAGTACGACTACGTCGTCATCGGCGGCGGCACCGCAGGATCCGTCATAGCCTCCCGCCTCACCGAGAACCCCGACGTCACCGTCGCCGTCATCGAGGGCGGCCCCAGCGACGTCGGCCGCGACGACGTCCTCACCCTGCGCCGGTGGATGGGCCTGCTCGGCGGCGAGCTGGACTACGACTACCCCACCACCGAGCAGCCACGCGGCAACTCCCACATCCGGCACAGCCGCGCCCGCGTCCTCGGCGGCTGCTCCTCGCACAACACGCTCATCTCCTTCAAGCCGCTTCCGTCCGACTGGGACGAGTGGGAGGAGGCCGGCGCCAAGGGCTGGGGTGCCGTGCCGATGGAGGCGTACTACGCCCGGCTGAAGAACAACATCGTCTCCGTCGACGAGAAGGACCGGAACGCCATCGCCCGCGACTTCGTCGACGCCGCCCAGAGCGCGCTCGGCGTCCCGCGCGTCGAGGGCTTCAACAAGCAGCCCTTCACCGAGGGCGTCGGCTTCTTCGACCTCGCCTACCACCCCGAGAACAACAAGCGCTCGTCGGCGTCGGTGGCGTATCTGCACCCCGTGATGGACGAGCGGGAGAACCTCACGATCCTGCTGGAGACCTGGGCGTACAAGCTGGAGCTCGACGGCAGCCGCGCCGAGGGCGTCCACGTGCGCACCAAGGACGGCGAGGAGCTGCTGATACGGGCCCGGCGCGAGGTCGTCCTGTGCGCGGGCGCCGTCGACTCGCCCCGCCTGCTGCTGCACTCCGGCATCGGCCCGAAGGCGGACCTGGAGGCGCTCGGCATACCGGTGGCGCTCGACCTGCCGGGCGTCGGCGAGAACCTGCTCGACCACCCCGAGTCGGTGATCGTCTGGGAGACCAACGGCCCGATCCCCGACAACTCCGCGATGGATTCGGATGCCGGGCTGTTCGTGCGCCGCGACCCCGAACACCCGGGCCCCGACCTGATGTTCCACTTCTACCAGATCCCCTTCACGGACAACCCGGAGCGACTGGGCTACGAGCGGCCGGAGTTCGGGGTGTCCATGACCCCGAACATCCCCAAGCCCAAGAGCCGCGGCCGGCTGTACCTGACCAGCGCCGACCCGTCCGTGAAGCCCGCGCTCGACTTCCGCTACTTCACGGACGAGGACGACTACGACGGGCGGACGCTGGTCGACGGGATAAAGATCGCCCGCGAGATCGCCAAGGCCGAGCCGCTCGCCGGCTGGCTCAAGCGCGAGGTGTGCCCCGGCCCGGACGTCACGGGCGACGAGGAGCTCGGCGAGTACGCCCGCAAGGTCGCGCACACCGTGTACCACCCGGCCGGCACCTGCCGAATGGGCGCAGCCGACGACGAACTGGCCGTGGTGGACCCGCAGTTGCGGATCCGCGGACTGGATGGAATCCGAATCGCCGACGCCTCCGTGTTCCCGACGATGACCGCAGTGAACCCGATGATCGGGGTGCTCATGGTCGGGGAGAAGGCGGCGGACCTGATGGGAGGTGAGGCGTGATGAGTACGACCCCTGAGACGACGCCCGAGAACACGACGACCGAGAACACGACGCCCGTGAACACGCGGCCTGACAACACGAGGACCGAGAACACGATGCCCGAGACCCGAAAGCCGCCGACCGCGGCGCCGGTCTTCTCCGTCGAGGGCCTGTGGAAGGTCTTCGGCCCGAAGGCGCACCGGGTCCCCGCCGACCCGGAGCTCACCGCGCTCACCCCCGCCGAGCTGCGCACGCGCACCGGCTGCACGGCGGCGGTCAGGGACGTGTCCTTCGACGTCCGCAAGGGCGAGGTCTTCGTCGTCATGGGCCTGTCCGGCTCCGGCAAGTCCACGCTGGTGCGCTGTCTGACCCGGCTGATCGAGCCCACCTCCGGCACGATCGCCATCGACGGCGAGGACGTCCGCGCCATGGACAAGACCCGCCTGCGCGAACTGCGCCGCCACCGCGCCGCGATGGTCTTCCAGCACTTCGGCCTGCTGCCGCACCGCACGGTCCTCGACAACGTGGCCTACGGCCTGGAGATCCAGGGCGTCGGCAGGGCGGAGCGCCGTGAGCGGGCCGCCCAGGTCGTCGCCAAGGTCGGCCTGGAGGGCATGGAGCACCGCAGGCCCGGCCAGCTGTCCGGCGGTCAGCGTCAGCGCGTGGGCCTCGCGCGGGCGCTGGCCGTGGACCCCGAGGTCCTGCTCTTCGACGAGCCCTTCAGCGCGCTCGACCCGCTGATCCGGCGGGACATGCAGGAGGAGGTCGTCCGCCTGCATCGCGAGGAGGGCCGCACGATGGTCTTCATCACCCACGACCTCAGCGAGGCCCTGAAGCTCGGCGACCGCATCGCCCTCATGCGCGACGGCGCCGTCGTCCAGCTCGGCACCCCCGAGGAGATCGTCGGCTCCCCGGCCGACGACTACGTCCGCGAGTTCGTCCGCGACGTCCCGCGCGAACAGGTCATGACGGTTCGTACGGCCATGAGGACCGCGTCGGCGTCCGAGCAGGGCAGCGGCCCGGCGGTCGCGCCGGACGCGACGGTGTCCGAGGCGATCGAGGCGGTGGCACGGGCGGGCGCTCCCGCACGCGTCGTCGACGAGGGCCGGTGCGTCGGGGTGGTGGACTCCGAGGCGCTGCTCGAGGTGGTGGCCGGGACCGCCAAGGAGGCGGTCTGATGGCAACGATCACCGCACCGACTCCCCGTGGCCTCCCCGCGATCCTGAGAAACCGGGCGGCAGCCAAGCTCGTCCTTCTCGCCCTCGCGGCCGCGGTCCTCGTGCCGCTGGCCAACGCCCGCTGGGCGAGCGGCAGCTGGCCGGACGCGCTGACCGTCGACCTGACCGACCCGCTCACCAGGACCAGCGCCTGGATCATCGACAACCGGGACAGCCACCCCCTGTTCCTCTACTTCTTCGGCCACATCAGCAACGCGGTCGTCGTCTCCGTACGCGCCGTCTACCTGGTCCTGCTCGCCGCCGGCTGGGCGGGCGTCACGGCCGCCGCGGCCCTGATCGCCTGGCGCGTCGCGGGCTGGAGGCTGGCCGCCGGTACCGGCGTGGCGTTCCTGGCCTGCGGTGTCCTCGGCATGTGGGTCCCGACCATGCAGACCCTCGCGCTGATGGTCGTGGCGGTTCTCGCCTCGGTCGTCGTCGGCGCGCTGCTGGGCCTCGCCGCCGGGCTGTCCGACCGTATGGACCGGGCCCTGCGCCCTCTCCTGGACACCATGCAGGTGCTCCCGGCGTACGCCTACCTGCTCCCCGTCGTCCTGGTCTTCGGCATGGGCGTCCCCGCCGCCGTCCTGGCCACGGTCGTCTATGCCGCCCCGCCGATGGCCCGCCTCACCGCCCTCGGCCTGCGCGGCGCCGACAAGGAGGTGCTGGAGGCGGTCGAGTCGCTCGGCGCCACCGCACGGCAGCGGCTGCTGACCGCCCGCATCCCGCTGGCCCGCAAGGAACTCCTCCTCGGCCTCAACCAGACGATCATGATGGCGCTGTCGATGGCGGTCATCGCGTCGGTCATCGGCGCGGGCGGCCTCGGTGACCGCGTCTACCAGGCGCTGGCCTCGGTCGACGTCGGCGCGGCACTCGCCGCCGGCATCCCGATCGTGCTGCTCGCCGTCGTCCTCGACCGGGTGACCGGCGCGGCGGGCGAGGGCCTCGGCGACGAGCCGCACCCGAACGGCCGGGCACGCTGGGCGTACGCCCTCGTCGGCGCCGTGGCCGTAGCCGTGGCCGGACGTCTGGCGGGCCGCCTCGACTGGCCCGACGCCTGGACCCTGAACTTCGCCGAGCCGGTCAACCGCGCCGTCGACTGGATGACCGACCACCTCTACTCCGGCGTCCCCGTCATCGGCGGCACCGCCGACTGGGCGGCCCACTTCACGACCTGGATCCTCGACCCCGTGCGGGACGGCCTGCAGTGGCTGCCGTGGTGGTCGGTCCTGCTGATCGTCGCCGCCCTGGCCTGGCTGATCGGCACCTGGCGCACCGCGCTGACCGCCGTGCTCGCCATGGCCGCGATCGGCGTCCTCGGCGTGTGGGGTCCGTCGCTCGACACCCTCTCCCAGGTCCTGGCGGCCGTCGCCGTCACCCTGGTCCTCGGCTTCGCGACCGGCATCGCGGCCGCCCGCAGCGACCGCTTCGAGCGGCTGCTGCGCCCCGTGCTGGACGTCTTCCAGACGATGCCGCAGTTCGTGTACCTGATCCCGGTCGTGGCGCTGTTCGGCGTGGGGCGCGCCCCCGCGGTCGCCGCGGCCGTCGTCTACGCCCTGCCCGCCGTCGTCCGCATCACCACCCAGGGCCTGCGCCAGGTCGACCCGGCCGCCCTGGAGTCGGCCCGCTCGCTCGGCGCGACCCCCGCCCAGCAGCTGCGGCAGGTCCAGCTCCCGCTCGCCCGCCCGGCGCTGCTGCTCGCCGTCAACCAGGGCGTCGTCCTGGTCCTCGCCGTCGTCATCATCGGCGGCCTGGTCGGCGGTGGCGCGCTCGGCTACGAGGTCGTCTTCGGCCTCGCCCAGGGCGACCTGGCGACCGGTCTGGTGGCCGGCGCGGCGATCGTCTGCCTGGGCCTGATGCTGGACCGGGTGACCCAGCCGACTGAGCGCCGCGCGAAGAAGGGAGCGTGACATGCGACTTCGTACTACGACCGCTGCGGTGGCCGGTGTGTCCTCGCTGTCGTTGCTGCTGCTGACCGGCTGCGGCGCCGCCGACATGACCAAGCAGGCCTCGCCCTTCGCCAACGCCCAGGGCGCCAAGTCCGTGACCCTGTCCGTGCAGTCCTGGGTCGGCGCGCAGGCCAACGTGGCCGTCGCCCAGTACCTGCTGGAGCACGAGCTCGGCTACCGCGTCGACACCGTGCAGATCGACGAGGTGCCCGCCTGGGACGCGCTCAGCCAGGGCCGCGTCGACGCGATCATGGAGGACTGGGGCCACCCCGACGAGGAGCAGCTCTACGTCAAGGACAAGAAGACGATCGTGCCCGGCGGTGACCTCGGGGTCACCGGGCACATCGGCTGGTTCGTCCCGACGTACTTCGCCAAGGCGCACCCGGACGTCACCGACTGGAAGAACCTCAACAAGTACGCCGACCAGATGCGTACCGCGGAGAGCGGCGGCAAGGGCCAGCTGATGGACGGCTCGCCCTCCTATGTCACCAACGACAAGGCGCTGGTGAACAACCTGGACCTGGACTACCAGGTGGTGTTCGCCGGTTCGGAGGCCGCGCAGATCACGCAGATCAAGCAGTTCGCCAAGGAGAAGAAGCCCTTCCTGACGTACTGGTACGAGCCGCAGTGGCTGTTCAAGAAGGTCCCGATGACCGAGGTGAAGCTGCCGGCGTACAAGGAGGGCTGCGACGCGGACCCGGAGAAGGTCGCCTGCGCCTATCCGCACACCCCGCTGCAGAAGTACCTCAACGCGGACTTCGCCAGGACCGGCGGCAAGGCGGCGGCTCTGCTGAAGAAGTTCAAGTGGACGACCGAGGACCAGAACGAGGTCTCCCTGATGATCGCCGAGCAGAAGCTGTCGCCGGAGGAGGCGGCGAAGAAGTGGGCGGACAGCCACGAGTCCACGTGGAAGGCGTGGCTGTCCTGACCGTCACTTCGTGAGGCCGGCTGCGAGATCGGCCGCGATGTCACCCAGGGCCTGAGCGGCCCGGCGCTGGAGTCCCGGCCCGAACGTGATCCGGGTGGCCCCGAGTTCACCGAGTTCGGTGGGCGAGGGGCCGTCCCCGGTCACGGTGCCGTGCACATTGATCGGCCCCTGGATCCCGGACCGCAGCAGCGGCAGTACGTCGGTGGGGGCGCCGATCGGATACACGCAGTCGGCGCCCGCGGCGACGTACAACGCGGCCCGCTGGATGGCCTGTTCGGCGGCCTGCTTGGGGTCGGTGGCACCGGGCGTGCGGATGAAGGTGTCGATCCGGGCGTTGACGAAGAGCCGGTCGGCGGCGGCGTGCCGTACCTCGGCGAGCCAGTCGGCGTGCGCGCGCGGGTCCTTCAGGGCCCCGTCCGCGGAGTCCTCGAGGTTGCAGCCGACGGCGCCCGTCTCCAGCAGCCGCTCCACCAGCTCCTTCGGCGCGATCCCGTACCCGCCCTCGATGTCCGCCGACACCGGCACGTCGACGGCCCGTACGATCCGCGCGACCGCCGCGAACATCTCGTCGGCCGGGGTTTGTCCGTCCTCGTACCCGAGGGAGGCGGCGACCCCCGCGCTGGGCGTGGCGAGTGCCGGGAAGCCGGCCTCGACGAAGACGCGGGCGCTGGCGGCGTCCCAGGGGCCGGGCAGGACGAGCGGGTCGCCGGGGGAGCGGCGCCGGTGCAGTGCGCGTAAAGCTCCGGCCTTGGTCACGGCTCCGGTCTGGGCAACGGTCTCGGTCATGGTGTGTATCCCCCTGGTGGAATGCGCCGGCCGACCATCATCCGGTTCCAGTTGTTGATGGCGACGACCAGCCCGATGAGATGGGCGAGTTCGGTCTCGTCGAAGTGCGCGGCGGCACGGTCGTACACCTCGTCCGGCACAAAGCCGTCCGTGAGGACGGTGACCGACTCGGTCACCGCGAGCGCGGCCCGTTCCCGCTCGTCGAAGACGTCCTCGGCCTCCTCCCAGGCGGCAAGCAGATCGAGCTGCTGCTCGCTCACGCCGTGCTCGCGGGCGATGGCGAGGTGCATGTCGAGGCAGAAGGCGCAGTGGTTGAGCTGTGAGGCCCGGATCACGACGAGCTCGGCGAGGGCCGGGTCGCCGAGGCCCTTCTTCGCGGTCGCGCTGAGCGCGGACATGGCCTGCCCTACGGCGGGGTCGAGAAGCCGTGTGCGTGGGCTCACCGATGTGCGGGTGGTCACTGGTGCCCGCCGGGCTGGTAGTGCCCCGGGACCATACGGCAGGTCACCCCGAACCGGTTCCAGGCGTTGATCACCGTGATCGCGGCGATGAGCTGGGCGAGTTCGGCCTCCTCGAAGTGCCCCGCGGCCTTCTCGTACACCTCGTCGGGCACGAACCCGTCCGTCAGCACGGTCACGGCCTCCGTCAGCTCGATCGCCGCGAGCTCCTTCGGTGTGTAGAAGTGCGCCGACTCCTCCCAGGCGCCGAGCTGCACGATCCGCTCGACGCTCTCGCCCGCCGCGAGCGCGTCCTTCGTGTGCATGTCCAGGCAGAACGCGCAGTGGTTGATCTGCGAGGCGCGGATCTTCACCAGCTCGTACAGCCTCGGCTCCAGCCCCTTCCGGGCGGCCGCGTCGAGCCGGATCATCGCCTTGTAGACGTCGGGCGCGTGCTCGGCCCAGCTCAGCCGGGCGGGACGCTCGGGGGCGTACTCCACTGTGGTGACCATGGCGGTGCTGTCTGTCGTCGTCATGATCTCGACCCTAGGAGGGAAGCAGCCCAGGAGTATGGTCCATTTCCATGCCGAAACCTTGGGCCACTCTGGGCATCGACCTCCACCTGGAACCGGCGGGACCGGGCCTGCGCCGCGGCCTGGGCGACGCCCTGCGCGAGGCGGTCCGCACAGGCCGCCTCGCCCCCGGCACCCGCCTGCCCTCCTCCCGCTCCCTCGCCGCCGACCTGGGCATCGCCCGCAACACGGTCGCCGAGGCCTACGCCGAACTGGTCGCCGAGGGCTGGCTCACCGCCCGCCAGGGGTCGGGGACGCGGGTGGCCGACCGGGCGGTGACGCCACGGACGGGCGCGTCGGCGTCATCGGGCGCTCCTGGTGCTCCGGCAGCTGAGGGCACCGCCCTCACTTCGCCCCGCGTCACGCCCCCACCCCGCCCGGAACGCCCCCGCCCCGCCTACGACCTCGTCCCCGGCACCCCCGACCTCTCCGCCTTCCCCCGCACGGAGTGGCTCAAGGCGGCCCGCCGTGCCTTCCTCGCCGCCCCGCACCAGGCCCTCGGCTACGGCGACCCGCGCGGCCGCGCCGAACTGCGACACGCGCTCGCCGGCTACCTCTCCCGCGCGCGGGGCGTGCGCGCCGACCCCGAGTGCATCGTGATGTGCGCGGGTTTCGTGCACGGCCTGCAACTGCTCGCCAGGGCACTGCGGGCGCGCGGGACGCAGACGGTGGCGGTGGAGTCGTACGGCCTGCCGCGGCACTGGAGACAACTCACGACGGCCGGACTGACCACCGCCCCCCTCCCCTTCGACGAACTCGGCACGAACCCTGATGAGTTGAAGCAGGAGGGGCCACGGGCAGGCGTTGGACAGGGTGCAGGCGCGGCTACGGGTACAGATGCGGTCCTCCTCTCCCCGGCCCACCAGTTCCCCATGGGCGTACCCCTGCACCGCGACCGCCGGGCGACGGTGGTGGACTGGGCACGCCGCACCGGAGGCCTCGTCCTGGAGGACGACTACGACGGCGAGTTCCGCTACGACCGCCAGCCCGTAGGCGCGCTCCAGGGCCTGGACCCCGACCACGTCGTCTACCTGGGCACGGCCAGCAAGTCCCTCGCCCCGGGCCTGCGGCTGGCCTGGATGGTGCTGCCGGCGACGCTGGTGCGGGAGGTGGTGGAGGCCAAGGGCGGTGTGGACACCTGCGGTGTCCTGGACCAGCTGACCCTCGCGGAGTTCCTCACGTCCGGCGCCTACGACCGCCATGTCCGCGCCGCCCGCCTGCGCTACCGCCGCCGCAGAGACGCCCTGGTCCGCGCCCTGGCCACCCACGCCCCCCACCTCCACGTCACCGGCATCGCGGCCGGCCTCCACGTCGTCCTCCGCCTTCCGCCGGGCACGGAGCAGTCCGTCGTCCAGGCGGCGAACTGGCAGGGCCTGGCCCTCCACGGCCTGACCTTCTACCGCCACGAGACCGCCGCGACGGAGCCGTTGGACGCGCTGGTCGTGGGGTACGGGACGCCGCCGGATCACGCGTGGGCGGGGGCGTTGGAGGCGTTGTGCCGGGTGCTGCCGTGAGAACGGCTCACGGGCAGTGGAGCGGGCCGGTCAGGAGGGACCGGAAGACCAGTTGACCGGCCTGATGCCCCGTCACCTCGATGGTTCCCAGGTCGCGTTCCTGCGCGGCGGCGGGTGTCGCCTCGATGGTGCACGCATCGTCGATCTCCGCGTAGCGGTGAAAGACGGTGGAGATCGCGGACGGTGTGATCGTGTACGGTCGCACGAGCCCGCACGCGGCCTGCCGGGCCGCCTCCAGCAGGACCATCCCCGGGTAGTGATCTCCCTGGTGGTCGAACAGGACCGGGTGGTCCGGATCGGGCGTCAGCAGCCACCGGTTGGGCTGCTCGGTGGGCGAGAGCACCACGTCCTCCGGCCGGGCGCGTCCGACCGCGGCCGGTGGCATCGTGGGACGCGGCAGGCCACGCCGACTGCTCATGTCACAGCCCAGGCGGCTGCCGCGCAGCCGCCGGTAGACGGCGGGCGAGATGCAGGTGAACCGGCCACCGCCGACGCCGACCGCCTTGCCGCCGCGCCGTATGGACAGCTCCATCCGGAATCCGGCGGCCTTGCCACCCCGGAAGGCGATGTCCGTGCACACGGCGCTCAACTCCACGTCGGTGGGCGCGGATCCGATGTGCAGTTGATCGAGCTCGGTGCTGAACCCGAGGTCCCACATGACGAAGTGGTGTCCGAGCGGGACTCCGAGTTCGGCGTGGGCCAGGAGCAGGCCGGCCTGGCGAAACGTCTCGGCGGTGAGCAGCGGGTCGTGGCTGCTGCCGTCCGCGGTCTGGAAGAAGGTGTGCGCTCGCGGCCACTGGCCGGAGAGCGAGAAGTGGGTTTCGCTCTGCCTGGCACATCCGGTGAGGAAGACCTCGGCCAGGCTTGCGCGGTGGACGTACTCCTTCGGAACCGTGGTGGTCAGCCCCGGAACGTCAGGCGTCAAGACATGGGTGTGCAGCGAAGTCAAGGACAACTCGATTCCCCCGGTGAGTGCGCTGAAAGCGTGTCCGAGCATGTAAGATACGGACCTACCGGTTTGGTTCTCAATTGCCGCCTGGCAAAGGATCGGTCAAGCGTTCGGATTCCGTGGTCCGGGAGTCGGCGGCTCAGGATGAGCGGCTCCGGCGCCGAATAGGCAGCAATCCTGTAGCAAAGCGTGCATTTTCCTTTAGGATCACGGGGTCGCCGGTGCCGTCAGCGTTAGCAACCACTTCTGGGCACCGGTCTGCTCACTGCGATTTCCGTACCGTGGGACCGGCGTTTAGGGGGAAGCCGACCGATGGAAGAACCAACCGTCCCTGCTCTCTTGGACCCCAGTGGGCGGGATGTCCACGCTGAAGCAGCATGCCTGCGCGCTCGTGGTCCGGCCACCCGGGTCGAGTTGCCCGGAGGAGTCGCCGCATGGGCGATCACCGAGCATGAACTGATCAAGCGTCTGATGGCGGACCCCCGGGTCTCCAAGGACGCCCATCGCCACTGGCCCGCCTGGATCAACGGCGAGGTGGACGACGCATGGCCGCTTGCCATGTGGGTCTCCGTGCGCAGCATGCTCACCGCCTACGGTGAGGAGCACAGGCGCCTGCGCCGACTGGTGGCCGGTGCCTTCACCGCCCGGCGTACCACCCTGCTCCAGCCGAGGATCACCGAGATCGTCCACGAGCTGATCGAGCGGCTGGCAGGCCTGCCGGAAGACCAACCGGTCGATCTTCGCAAGGAGTTCGCCGGCCCGCTGCCCGTCAAGGTGATCTGCGAGATGCTCGGCGTGGCCGAGGCCGGGCGTGAGGATCTGCACCGCGTGGTCGACGTGCTGTTCACCACGACGACCACCTCCGAACAAGCTCAGGCCAACCAGGCCGAGTTGTACCTCCTGCTCAGCGAACTCGTGGCCCGCAAACGGCGCGAACCGGGCCCGGACATGACCAGCGACCTCATCGCGGTGCGCGACGAAGGCGGCTCGGGGCTGACCGAGAAGGAACTCGTGGACACCCTCCTGCTGATCATCGGGGCAGGGCACGAGACGACCGTCAATCTGCTGGACCAGGCGATCGTCGCTCTGCTCACGCACCCTGACCAGCTGCGTATGGCCCGGCAGGGGACCGTCTCCTGGGAGGCGGTGGTGGACGAGACCCTGCGCTCGCAGGCACCGGTCGCCACGATCCTGTTCCGCTTCGCGGTGGAGGACATCGATCTCCCGGGCGTACGCATAGCCCAGGGAGAACCGATCGTGTTCTCCCTGGCCGCGGCCGGCCGCGATCCGCGGCGACACGGGCCGGACGCCGACCGTTTCGACGCCTCCCGGAGCACCAGCCGCGACCACCTCGCCTTCGGGCACGGCGCCCACCACTGCCTGGGCCGGCCGCTTGCGACGCTCGAGGCGACCACGGCACTGGCGGCCCTGTTCGAACGCTTCCCGCACATGCGGCTGGCCGTGCCGCGGCGGCAGCTGCGTCCGCTCGAGTCCTTCATATCCAGCGGCCACCGTGAGCTTCCGGTGGTCCTGACGCCCGGGGCCGCGCAGTGAGCCCCGCAGCCGAGGAGACAAAAGACATGCCCACCGCTGTGCGGCACCTCCGGCTCGCCGCGGTCAACATCGACGGCGTCCTGCTCAACGACACCTTCAGCCCCGTCATCCGGCAGATGGTGGTCGAGCGGGGCGGCGAGTACACCGCCGAGGTCGAGTACGCCCTCTTCTCCCAGAGCCAGCTCGTGGCCGCCCAGGCGTTCGCCGAGGCCGCGAAGGTGACCATGTCCCCGCAGGAACTCGTGGACGCCTATCTGCAAGAGCGCGAGCGCTACCTCGTCCGGCATCCGGTGCGGGTGCTCGACGGCGCGGCGGAGCTGCTCGCCCGGCTGCGTGACATGGGACTGCGCATCGTGTGCTACGGCGGATTGGACAAGACGCACTTCGACCGCCATCTCGGCTCGCTGGCCCACTTCTTCGACGGCCCCGGCTACGTGTGCACCGACCGCTTCCGACCAGGGCTCCGCGAGATCACCCAGGACATCTTCCAACTGCCGTACGACCGGGTGCTCTTCGTCGACGACGTGGCCAGGGTCGCCGAGGAGGCCCGTCGGCTCGGGGTGCCCTTCATCGGCCGTCCCGGCGACTTCGAGCACGGCCACCAGCACACCCTGATGCGGCGGGCCGGCGTACGGCATCTGGTGCGCAGCCTGCACGACATCGACGAGGATCTGCTGCGGACCGTGGACGCCGAAGCAGCCGCGGGCACGTGCTGGGAGGACCCGGGATCCCCGTCCGTCGCCCTCGGCCACGAAGGAGCCTCCCGTGCCTGACAGCGACGGCCCGCTGAGCGGGAAGGTCGTGATCATCACCGGGGCCAGCAGCGGCATCGGTGCGGCCGCGGCCCGGGTCTTCGCCCGGCAGGGAGCCCGCCTGGTGCTGTCGGCGCGCCGCGAGGAACGGCTTCGCGAACTCGTCCGCCGGCTGGGCGAGGAGGGCGCCACGGCGAGCTACGTCGTCGCCGACGTCTCGCGCAGCGAGGACGCCCGGGTGATGGTCGAGCATGCGATGTCCCGGTACGGAAGACTGGACGCGGCCTTCAACAACGCCGGGGTCGGCATCGAGAAGACTCCGCTGCACCTCATCGACGACGACGCCTACGAGCACGTCATGGCCACCAACGTGCGCGGGGTGTGGAACTGCCTGCGTCACGAGATCGCCGCCATGCTCACCTGTGGGGGAGGAGCGATCGTCAACACCAGCAGTGTCGGCGGCCTGGTCGCCTCCTCGACGGCGGCGCCGTACATCGCCTCCAAGCACGCCGTCATCGGACTGACGAAGGCGGCCGCGGTCGAGTACGCCGCCCAGGGCATCCGGGCCAACGCGATCGCCCCCGGTCTCACCCGCTCGGAGTTGGTCGACGCCTGGTTCACGCGGCACCCGGAGGCGGAGCAGAAGGCATACCGTTCGGCCCCCCAGGGGCGGGCGGCCGATCCGGAGGAGGTGGCCGAAGCAGCGGCCTGGCTGTGCAGCGACCGGGCCTCCTTCGTCACCGGCGCGACGGTCCCGGTGGATGGAGGACGCATCGCCTGGTGAGCGGCCCTCTCCCGGACCAAATGTCGCCGAGCGCTGTTCTTCGGACCGAGTGTTCCGTAAAGTACGGCATGTTTGGTTTAATTTTTATTCAAAGGAGGGTCTCATGGCTCAGCAGGAGAGGGCTGTACGGACCCGACGTGCTGTTCTTGAGGCAGCCGCCGCCGTCTTCGCGGAGCGCGGGTACGCGGCCGCCACCATCGCCGAGATCCTGAGCAGAGCCGGCGTCACCAAGGGTGCCTTGTACTTCCACTTCAACTCCAAGGCGGCCCTGGCCCAGGGCGTGCTCCAGGAGCAGATAACGGCGGAATACCACCTGCCGCGGGAGTTGAAGCTACAGGAGTGGGTGGACGCGGGCATGACCCTTGCCAAGCGTCTGCCCCAGGAGCCGATGCTGCTCGCCGGTGTCCGGCTCTCCGCCGACCTGCAAGGGCGGGACGTCTTCGGAAGTGCCTGGCCGGCGTGGGCCGAAGTGACCGCGTCGTTCCTGGCGGACGCCAAGGAACGGGGGGAAGTACTCCCCCATGTGGTGCCCGCGGAAGCGGCCCAGGTCTTCCTCGGCGCGTGGATCGGGGTGCAGTTCGTCTCGCAGGCTGCCGCCGACTGGGCAGACCTGGAGGAACGCATGTCGTCTCTGTTCAACTACGTGCTCCCCGCGATCGCGGCTCCGGCCGTCCTCGCCCGGCTCGACACCGCGCCTGACCGGGGTGCCCGGGTGATTGCTGAGGCGAAGCAGCAGTCTCCGGTGGCCTTGGCCGGGGCCGCCACCTGACATCGGTCGACTCCGCCGAAACGACTGTCCGGCTCACCGCGCACTGATCCGCGCGGCCGAAGACCTCTGCGATCGCGCACTGATCCGCGCGGCCGCAGAGGTCTTCGTTTGTGAGGGCTACGTACGCGCATGCAAAGGCGGTGTCGAGTCGGCCCGCCGCCGGGGGTGGAACCGGGCCCACGGTCGCAGGTGCACTACAGACATCCGGTAGCAAGCAGGTCGATCTTGCATCCATTGACAAACCGCATGGACTGTTTTTAACTCGGTGCTCTACTCGCCCTCCTGGCGAGATTCGACGGCGCTTACAGCGACGACTGGGGGAATTGGCGTGGACATCCAGGTACTGGGCACCCTCGGAGTACGAGAAGAAGGGGTGTCCATCACCCCCACGGCACCGAAGGCGCGACGGGTGCTGGCACTGCTGGCTCTGCACGCTGATCAACCCGTCTCCGTCTCGGCGTTGGTCGAGGAGCTCTGGGGCGAACTGCCGCCGCGCAGCGCGCGTACCACCCTGCAGACCTATGTGCTGCAGTTGCGGGAGCTGATCACCGCCGCCCTCGACGCGGGCACCGCGGAACCGGTGACGGCCAAGGACATCCTCGTGACGTGCCCCGGCGGTTATCTGCTGAACACCCGGGGCGGCACCAGCGACGTGCGCGAGTTCGACCGTCTGGCGGGTCTCGGTTACCGGGCCATGGACACCGGTGACCACACGCGTGCGGCACGTCTGCTGCGCGAGGCCCTGGCCCTGTGGAGCGGCGCACCCTTCGCGGACGTCCAGTCGGGCCCGAAGCTGGAGATCGAGGCACGTCGCCTGCAGGAGAGCCGGCTGTGCGCTCTCGACCAGCGCATCGAGGCGGACCTGAGGCTGGGCCGGCACCGCGAACTGCTGCCCGAACTGACCGTCCTCGTCAGCCAGTACCGCACGCACGAGAACCTCCACGGGCAGTTCATGGTGGCGCTGCAGCGCTCCGGCCGCCGTGGTGAAGCCCTCGACGTGTACCGCTTGCTGCGCACCACCCTGGTGCGGGAGATGGGCATCGAACCGTCCGCGGCCCTCAGCCGTCTGCAGCGCTCCATCCTGCTGGCCGGTCCCGACAAGGTGCCGGTGTCGAGCTGAGAGTCGTGTCGGCATCAGGTTCTGGGCGAAAGCCGCTCGCAAGGTGCTGCATCGCCGTGCTGCGGCCCGTTCCGAAGCGGGTGGAGGTCAACTTGATGAGGGCTCAAGGAACAGGGTGTGGCCGATTTCTGGCCGTTACGGTGCATGCAGCGCACCCGCTCTTCGAACGCACGCTCGAGGAGAAGAAAGACGCGAAGGGGGATCGGAAACATGAGGATTCAGATACTGGGTCCACTCAGTGCCGAGATCGGTGGTGTGCCGATCGCGCCGACAGCGAGCAAACCGCGACAGATCCTGGCGCTGCTCGCGCTGTACCCAGGCCGTGTGATGCCCGTACCGACTTTGATGGAGGAGATCTGGGGCGGAGAACCGCCGGTCAGCGCCCTCACCACCTTGCAGACCTACATCCTTCAACTGCGCCGGCGGCTCGGCACGGCCATGGGGCCCAACTCGGCGCGCAACGCCAAGGACGTCCTGGCCACCCGGCACGGCGGATACGTCCTGCAGATCGCCCCCGACAGCGTCGACGTGCACGCCTACGAGCGGCTCTCGGCCGCGGGGCGTGCGGCGTTCGAGGCCGGCGATGACGCGCACGCGGCAGAAACGCTCCGTCAGGCGCTGGACCTATGGCAGGGTCCGGCCCTGGTCGACGTGCGCGTCGGACCGCTGCTGACCATCGAGACGGTCCGCCTGGAGGAGAGCAGGCTCGGCACGATGGAACGGCGGATCGACGCGGAACTGCGCCTGGGCAGGCACACCGAGCTGATCGCCGAACTCAGGGACCTCATCGCACGCCACCCCCAGCACGAGGGACTGCATTCGCAGGCCATGGTGGCGCTGTACCGGTCGGGCCGGCAGGCCGCGGCGCTCGACGTCTACCGTCAGTTGCGCGTACGGCTCATCGAGGAACTGGGCGTGGAACCGTCGCCTCAGCTGCAGCGCCTGCACCAGGCCATGCTGAGCGTGGACCCCGCGCTGGACATTGCCGCGGGCCCCCGCCGGGGCTCGACCTTCGACCTCTACACATCCTGACTCGTTCAACCGTTGTGACCGCTTCGAGCCCGCCTCTAGCACCGTCAGCGAGGCTGATGGGGCCCGCGGAACCAGGGTCGAGGAGGGGCGGACATGGCAGACAAAGCGGCACCCGTACGGCTGTACTGCTTCGCGCACGCAGGGGCCGGAGTCTCTGCCTTCCACGGCTGGGCGCGCCGCCTCGGTCCCACCGTCGAGACCGTGCCCGTGCTGCTGCCGGGCCGGGAGAGCCGACGGCGTGAACCGCGTCTGACGGACCGGTCGGCACTCGTCGCCGACCTGCTGGAACGCGTCAGGCCCGAGCCGGACCGGTCGTACGTCCTGTACGGGCACAGCCTGGGCGCCATGGTGGCCTACACCCTCACCAAGGCCCTGCAGGAGCGGGGGCTCCCGCTTCCCGCCCTGCTGGCCGTCGGTGCCTGCCCGCCGCCGGACCGGGCCAGCGCACTGTCCGACAACTCCCACACCTTCGACGCCACCCTGATGGACCGGCTCCGCGCCCTGGGAGCCGTGCCCGACGGCGCGGTGCCGGGCGACTACTGGCACCGGGCGTTGCTGCCGGTGCTCCGCGACGATCTGCGCCTGGCGCACGCGCTGCGCGTCGCGGCCCGCCGCACCGCGGCCCGCAACGGCCAGGTGCCGGTGCCGCTGCTCGCCGTCTCCGGCGACCGCGACCCGCTGGCGCCGCCCTCCGTGGTCGACGGCTGGCGCGGATGGAGCGCCGGCCCGGTGGTGACGCGCACGGTCTCCGGCGACCACTTCTTCGTACGAGAAGGTGCGCTGCCCCACCTCCTCGGGCGCGCCATCCGTGTCGTACGGCGCCTTGGTCCCGCCGCCGCGGCGGGGCCGGGCGTCCTGGCCACGCCCCACGGCGAGCTGCGGCGGACCGGCTCACGAGCCCTCGTGGCCCGGTGATACGCGTGGCGTCCCCGCCGGGCCCCGGACCGCCGCCCGGTACCGCGCCAGGCCAGGCATCGCTGATGACCCCTCACCGACCAACTCACCGCTGAACGTGCTCGGCACGAGAAAGAGAGAGCCACCGATGCAATCGCTCGAAATCAAGGATCTGGTCGTCCTGCTGCGCACCAACGCCGGTGACAGCGACACCTACGACCTGGACGGCGATGTCCTGGACGTTCCGTTCTCCGAGCTCAGCTACGACTCGCTGGCCCTGTTGCAGGTCACCGGCGCCATCGAGCGCGACCACGGCGTCGCCCTCGACGAGGAGGCCCTGGAGGAGGCCGAGACCCCGCGCCAGTACCTCGACGTCGTCAACCGGGTGCTCGCGGACGCTGCCCGCGCGGCCTGACCGACGGCGTCCTCGGACACCGTTTCGCACACCCCAGGGGGGCGGTCCTTCGGACCGCCCCCCTTCGTGGTGCTGGTCTTCAGTAGCGGTAGTGGTCCGGCTTGTACGGGCCCTCGACCTCGACACCGATGTACGCGGCCTGCTCGGGACGCAGCTTCGTCAGCTTCACACCCA